>PLNW01000071.1 GCA_003142855.1 Myxococcales bacterium | reverse complement strand
AGAGCACCGAACGGGTTGCCGGACCGAGTGAAATTGCGCAGTTGCGAGCGGCCCGAGGCGCGACGAGGGAGAATACTCGACGTATTTGACCGAGGAGCAACGAAGGGACGCGACGCAAATCCGCGATTGCCGCGCGGGCGGAGGCAGGCTTTGCCTGCCGCAGCCCATCGCGGGAGGGTATGGGAACCCGTTGCGGGTTCCTATACCAAATCTGACGGGAGGCAAACCGCTCGGTGCTCTGGACCAATTCGGGGATATAATGGCCTACCCAATCTCATGGACCAGCCTCGCCTCCTCGCTTTCATCATGGCCGGCGGAAAAGGGGAACGCCTTTTCCCGTTGACCCGCGACCGCGCCAAGCCTGCGGTTCCCTTCGGCGGACGTTACCGCATCGTCGACTTCGTGCTGTCAAACATGCACAACTCGGGAGTGCGGGCCATCTACGTGCTCACCCAGTACAAAGCACAGTCCTTGGTCGAACATGTCCAGCGCACCTGGGGCGCGCGCAGCACGCACGCCGACTTCGTGACCATCGTGCCCGCGCAGATGCGCACCGGCGAAAGCTGGTACCGGGGCACGGCCGATGCCATCCACCAGAACTTCCACCTGGTGGAGATCTTTCGCCCTGACATGGTGCTGGTTTTCGGTGCCGACCACGTCTACAAAATGAACGTCCGCCAGATGGTCGATTTCCACCGCGCCCAGGATGCGCTGGCCACCATCGCCTGCATCCCGGTCCCGGTGGCCGACGCCGGCGGCTTCGGCATCGTCGAGACCGACGCCACCGGTCGGGTGACCGGCTTTCAAGAAAAGCCCCAGAGCAACGTCACCACCATCCCGGGCGACCCCACGCGCGCGCTCGCCTCCATGGGCAACTACATTTTCGCGCCCCTAGCGCTCCACGAAGCGTTGGAGGCGGACACCCATCTTGACACCCACCACGACTTCGGCTGCGACATCCTGCCTTCACTGGTCCAGACCGGCCGCGTGTACTGCTACGACTTTTCCAACAACGTGATCCCGGGCGTCACCGCGGAGGGCGAACAGGGCTACTGGCGCGACGTGGGCAACATTGAGTCGTACTACGAGGCCAACATGGACCTGAAGAACGTCGTGCCGCGCTTCAATCTGTACAACTGGGAGTGGCCCATCATCAGCCAGAACTACCCTGACCCGCCTTCCAAGCTGGTGTTCGACGACGAGCGACGGCGTGGCATGCTGGTGCAATCCATCATGTCGAGCGGATGCGTGATCGCGGGCGGGTTCGTCAAGGACTGCGTGCTCGGCCGCAACGTCTGGGTCGATGAAGGCGCGGAGGTCCGCGACAGCGTCCTGTTCGACAACGTCTATGTCGGCCGGGGCGCGCGCGTTCAGCACGCCATCATCGACAAGAACGTTCGCGTGGCACCTGGCGACCACATTGGCCACGATCTGGCACGCGATGCTGTCCGCCACCACGTGAGCGAGGGTGGGATCACCGTGGTGGGCAAGGCGGGTGATACGTGGCTGACCCGCGCGCGCGATTTCTAGGAAAGCGAGCCACGTAGCGGTCTAGACTCGTACCCATGGCCAAGACTCGTCCCCTTGCGCTCGTCGTCCACGGTCACTTTTATCAGCCGCCGCGCGAGAACCCGTGGACCGACGAGGTGCCGCGCGAACCCGGCGCCACACCCTTTCACGACTGGAACGCGCGCATCCATGCCGAATGCTACCGCGCCAACGCCTACGCGCGCATTTTCCAGGGCGGAGACAAGATCAAGGCGCTGGTTAACAACTACGATCGCCTCACCTTCGACTTCGGCCCCACCCTGGCGCGCTGGCTAGAACGTCATGACCCCCACGCCGCCCGGCGCATCCGGGAAGGCGATGCGAACCAACGCCAGCGTCTGGGCCAAGGCGGTGGCATGGCCCAGGTCTGGGCGCACCCCATCACGCCCCTGCTGTCGCCACAGGACCGCCGAACCCAAATCGCGTGGGGCCTGCACGACTTTCGCCTCCGCTTCGGCCGTGACGCCGAGGGCATCTGGTTGCCCGAAACCGCAGTGAACACGGCCACGCTCGAAGCGCTCATCGACGCACAGGTCCGCTTCACCATCTTGGCGCCCGAACAAGTCGCGGCTGTGCGGCCGCCGGGCAAGGACTGGGTCTCGGTCAACACCAACACACTGGACACGGGCCGCTTGTACCGTTGGCCGCATCCTGACGGTTCAGGTCGCTGGATCGCCCTGGCCATTTTCGACGGGCCGATCTCGCGCGACCTGGCCTTTGGCAGTGCGAGTCGCGACGCCGGCACCTTCCTGGCAGCCGTGCGCAAGGCCGCCGATCGTTCCAATGTGAAAGGCCAGCGCCTGGTGCTGGCTGCCAGCGACGGCGAGCTCTATGGCCATCACAAGAAGTTTGCGGATCTGACCCTGGCCTATGCCACGCACGTCCAGGCCGCCTCACTCGGAATCGAGGTCACCAACCTGGGCGCGTTTGTGGAGCGCGAGCCGCCCACCTGGGAAGCCCAGCTGCACCCCGGCCCCGACGGCGAAGGCACGGCGTGGAGCTGTTCGCACGGCGTAGGCCGCTGGCGACGGCACTGCGGCTGCGCCATGGATGCCAGTCGAGGATGGAGCCAGGCCTGGCGCGGCCCTCTGCGTGCAGCGCTCGATCATCTGCACGACCGGGCGGCCGACTTCTTCGCCGAGGCGGGCGGCGAACTCTTCGCGGATCCCTGGCAGGCCCGCGATGCCTACGGCGCGATCGTGGATGCGGCTCCTGAGCAGCGCATGCGGCAGCTGCAGTCCATGGGACGGGGTCCGCTCAAGCATGGCCAGACGGATGCTTCACGGCGCGCTCTCGGATTGATGGAGATGCAGCGATCCCTGCTTCTCATGTACGCGAGCTGCGCTTGGTTTTTCGACGACATCGCGGGTCTGGAGAGCATGATCGGATTGCGACGCGCGGCCCACGCCATGGATGTCTGGCGCTCGCTGGGCGGCCGCCCGCCCGAGACCGCGGTCTTGGATATTCTGGCGCGCGCCAAGAGCAACGAACCTGCCCTGGGAACTGGTGCCGATATATTTCGCCGGGCGCGCCAGGCGCGCGTCACCCCGGCCTGCGCGGTTGCGCGCGTGGCGTTTACCGCTCTGGCGTCGGGGCCAACTGAGCCACACGACCTACAGGTGCCTGGCTTCGACGTCGCGATCGTTCCTGAGGCCTCTGCCCTGGCCGGGCTGTCCGGCCATGCCACCGTGATACAGCGCCGCACCGGAGAGACCACGACCCTCGCCTTCTCCGCCCAGTACGACGGCAAGGCGGGTTTCAAGTGCCAGATCGGCGAACAACGGCTAACCCTGGACGACCTCGACGCAGAGGCCGTTCATTCCCTGCGCATGCGCGCCCTGGGGCGCATGGCCGAGCAAGCTACCACCAGGGCCAGGTGCCAGGCCTTCTTGGATATGGCCGAACTGGTGGAGTCGCTGCCTGAAGACCAGACCCCTTGGCTGGCACGGCTCTTCGCAATCGCATTGATCAACTTCCTGGAAAATTCGCCGTGCGACGACACCGACGCATCAACCTGGGAAGTCGCGCTGGTGCTGCTCAAACGCGCGACCTTGCAGCCTGGCGGTGAGCACGCCCGCCGCGCCCAAGAGGCGCTGTGGGAACACCTGCGCCACCTCCGGACCAGCCGCCGCCGTCCTGGCAAAGCCCTGCGCGCTCTCGCTGAGCAGCTCGGCTTCGACATGTCGGCGTAGTGGCCAGTGCTACAAGTTGGTCCGCACGGCAATTGCCGCCTACGCTCTCGCACATCAATGCAACCGCTTCGCCGGATCGATCAGATACTCGCCAGCCTCGGCTACGGCTCGCGCCGCGAGGTCAGAAAGTTCGTCGCGGACGGCCGGGTGACGGTCGCCGGTGTGGTGCAGGACGATCCTGGCGGCAAGGCCGAGCCAGCCTCTGTTCAACTGGACGACGCGCCCCTGGAGTTCCCCGAGGGGATCTTCGTCATCTTGCACAAGCCGGCGGGCTGCGTGTGCTCGCGTGACCTGCGCGAGGGCCGGCGCATCTACGATCTACTGCCGCCGCGCTGGCTGCAGCGCGGTCCGGCGGTCACCAGCATCGGCCGGCTGGACCGCGACACCACCGGTGTGCTGCTCGTCACCGACAACCATGCGCTGGTCCACCGTCTGACTTCGCCCAGGCATCATGTGGACAAGGTCTACCAAGCCACGCTCGATCGCGCGCCCGAGCCGCGCCTGGTGGATGAACTTGCCAGCGGCACTCTCCGGCTCGCGGGCGAGGACAAGCCATGCGCTGCCGCCCAGCTCGTGCTTCGCGGCGGCGCCGAGGTTGAGATCACCGTGCACGAGGGCCGCTTTCACCAGGTGAAACGGATGTTCGCCCATTTCGGATACGAGGTATGCCGTCTGCACCGATCGCGCTTAGGCGACTACACGCTCGGCGATCTCAGCGCCGGCCAGTGGCGCGCCCTGGTGCCGCCGGGCTGAGCGAGACTTCTTCCAGCCGACCGCCTACGGCACGTTTAGCTTGTCGCAGGCCGCGGCGCTGGCCACAGGCGCGCCCGCAATGAACCGACCGCCGCGGTACTCGCCCTCGGCGACCCGCGAACCAGACTTGTCCCACTGATTCCAGCGGCCGTCAGGACGACCGGCCGTGAACTGGCCCCTGATCCACACTGTCCCGCCGGGAAACCAGGCCACGAAAGGCCCATCGGCCCGGCCCTGGCGAAACTCGCAGATCTGCCGCTTGTCTTTTCCGCCAGGCAGGAACTCGATGTATTGCGCATGCTGGCCGTCCCTGCTGCGACACCACTCCACCTGTCCCGGTCTTGACTGTTTGCTGTCCAATGACATTCCCTCAGGACAAAGGCGAGGTCCCGAGGGCCGGCAGGCCATTACGTCAAGGCAAACAATCGCGAGCAGGGAAAGCAGACGGCAGCGCATGGGATTTGGCCTCTCGTGCAAGCATCGGCAGGTTGCGGCTCCGGGTCAAGTCCCGTCTCAATTCCGCGATAGACCAAAGCGGTCGTGGGCGTGGCCGACGGTGATCTCTCCGGACGGGGCGCCATCGAGTCCACCAAAACCACCTCCCGTCTCCGCACGCGTAGTAGAGTTCCCACGTGCGAGACGCCATGCCAGCGATGCGAATCAAAACTCTTCTCATTTTCTTCTCAGCGTCCCTGCTTTGGCGTTCAGAGAGCCTCCTCGCTCAGACACCACCCTCGCCAGTCTTCTACAAGACCCAAGACTCCGATGAGTGGGTGAGACACACCCTGCACGTGCAGAAGGTGTATTCGCGGGTGCTCCTGGTGGATGCTTCTGAACACCCACCCCAGACTGTAAGCGTCGGCGCACTCGACCTGAACGCGCGAAACAAAGACGACAGAGGCATCGCGCGGAAGTATCCTGTTCACACCGTGTTCCGTAGCCTCCAGAGCGCCGCGGACATGGCCCAGGGCGGAGATCTGGTGGCTGTCATGCCGGGCCGGTACGCTGGCTTCATCCTGCGCGAAAGACCCGGCGCAGATGACCAGCGATACATCCATTTCAAGGCCATGGGAAAGCCCGGGGATGTGACGATTGACCGGCCATCGCCGGATCCAGACTGGATGATCTTGCTGCAATCGACCCATCACGTGATTGTCCAGGGCTTCAACATTGCGGGCAGCACGGGCCCCGGTGAGGAACCCAAGGGGCCGCGGGCCGGGATCATGCTGGATGGAGATTTCGGGCGCAGTGGCAAGCTGACCCATCACATTGTCATCACTGACACCTTCTCGCACAATCACCGCAAATGGGGCCTCCATTCCACTGACACACACTCGGTTTTGCTGCAAAACAATGTGTTTGCCCTGTCCGCACTTGAGCACTCGGCCTATGTTTCGGACGGTTCTGACAATTATGTCATTCGCCGCAATGTCTTCTTCGGCAGCAGTTCTGGCGGATTGCAGTGCAATCTCGATCCCGTCAGTTCATTCCACGAGTTGCTCAAGAACGCCTCGCTGGAGAACTACCGCAAGGAAGAACCCACGCGCGAGTGGGCGCTAGGTCTGGTCAGACTGGCGACGCAGAAATTCGGCGAGAACAACTTTCCTGATGGCAGAGGGGTCAACTTCATCATCGAGGAGAATGTCATCAACCGAAATGGAAAAACCGGAGGAGGTTCGCTCAACCTGGCCGGTCTGCAGGATTCCTTGATCCAGAACAACCTCATCTACGGCAACTTCAATCATGGAATTGCCCAATGGGACGACGGGAATCCCTATGACCAAGCCTATGCTGAGCCTGGGCCACAGTCGCCAAGCCAGGTCACAAACCCAGGGGACCTGCCGCTGTGGGGCTGTCACGGAAATCTCGTCAGAAACAACACTGTGCTCATGGCCAACCCAGAACGCGCAGCCCTGCAATGTCGCAACGGAAGTTGGGGGACCAGGATGTACAACAACATCTTCATCAATGACGAGCCCTCTTCCATCGAGATCTTCAATACCAGCATCTACCAACTCGAAGCTGCCTTCAATGTCTTCCGCACCGTCAGCTACCCGGGCACGGTCGAGCCATTGAGAAGCCTGGCGGTCAGCTTGCCCGAAGGCCCGCTCAATGTCAGCGGAATCACGCTGGAGAAAGCGGCCGCGCACTTCGTGCGCTACGGGGAAGAGCCTTGGGTCACAATCTCGGACAACTGGTGGCAGCTCGGCGCCAATCGGCCAGATTTCCGTCCCAAGGCCGGGTCGACCTTGTTCGGGCGCCGAGGCGATGCCAAACAGCTTCCGCTCCGCGATGGCCTGGGCAAGAAACGCAAGAAGCCCTCAATCGGCGCGCTGGCACCTTGAGAGACGCTATCCCAACCACGGTTTCAGCCGCACCCTCTCGACCTCGATCGACGTCGACAAGATGGCCTGTCCCTGGCGTGCGAACCACACGGGATCGTCGGTGGTGGCGTAGCGCCGCGTGCGCTTGCGCGACAGCCGCCGTTCCATCTCGGGGTGCCGTTGCAGCCAGTCGGCCAAGCGATCCGCGACCAACCCGCCTTGCGCGATGATCTCCACCGCAGGCGGTACCATGGTGCGAATCAAGGGCAGCAACAATGGGTAGTGCGTGCACCCGAGCAACAGCCGACTGGGGGGATCGGGCGCCGCGAACAGCGGATCCAGGTTCTTGTGCAAAAAGTACTCGGTTCCAGGCCCTGACAGCTCACCCGTTTCCACCAAGGGAACCCACAGCGGGCACGCCTGCTGAATCAGCCGCAGCCGGGGCGCGAGTTTGCCCAACTCCAGCGCATACGATCCCGATGCCACTGTGCCCACCGTGCCCAACACCGCCACCGTGCCCGTGGTGAGTGCCGGCTCGGTCACGCCCGGAATGGCGCCCGGGGACAGTCCGGCCAGCGCTTCGGCCGAGGGCCGCACCACACCCAGGATGCGCCGGTCCGGCCGATGCGCAAGCAAATGTCGTTGCTGGAGGGTGCGCAGGGCTTGCGCCGAAGCGGTGTTACACGCCAACACGACCAAGGGACAACCAGCGTCGAAGAGGAACTCCACCGCCTCGCGCGTGAAGTTGTGCACGACCTCAAGGCTGCGCGGGCCGTAGGGCGCCCGCGCGCTGTCGCCAAGATAGAGATAATCATACTCAGGCAGCCGCTGCAGCAGCGCGGACAGCACCGTCAGACCGCCGAATCCAGAGTCGAATACACCGATCATTTCACTCTTCGACTAGGGCTGCGTAGTCATCCGACAACATGAACGCGACCATCTCCCGCAATGCCGTCGAGCTGCGCACCCGCTCCTGTCGCGTGCCCTCCTCGGCCGGGGAGGCTCCCTCGCGCTTGAACTGACCGGTCAGCGCTCGCAGCGCCACCAAAGGACTGCCACAACAGAGCAGTCCGACCCGGTCGGCGGTGTGGCGACAGCCCCGCACGTAGCCTTCCAGATCCGGCGGCCGCGTGAGCGCCTCGCCGGCATCGACCAGCAGGTCGGCGCGGACCTTTCCCGTGGGCATGAGCCTGGCGATCGGGGGCTGGGACAGCAGCGCCGCCCAGCTGGCTGCGCGCTCGCTCTCGCTGTCCGGCTCGCTCACTTCCCCGTCGGAGCCTCCCATGGACACCACGCGGATCACCCCGCGCAAGAGTCCGCGCAGATTGTCGACCGACAGGCGCGCCACGGCCAGCGTTCCTGCGCGTGCCTGCTCCAACGCGCGCCCGACGAAGAAGCGCAACTCGGCGTCATCCAGTTCCTCGGTCCGCTGTCCCATGACGACTGTCAGCGGCTGCGTGGCGGCGAAGGTGACATCGGCCCCCGTGCCCCGCACCACGGCTCGCAGAACCGGAGCCCCTAGTTGGTCGCGCAGCTCGCGGAAGACAGCCTCGGCCTTGGGCTGGAGCGGCGTCCCTTCGACGGGAGCGCCCCCCGCACGGGGTATCTCAGCCAAGGCGGGCGCCAGCGCGCGCAGCACGCGGCGCAAGGGCCCGTGGCACAGGGGATGCTCGGCCACCGTCGGGCTCCAGGCGGCCGGGAGGGGGAGATTGTCCCCCCCCAGGCTCTCGATGCTGCCCTTGAGCACCAGATCCGGTTCGAGAAACAGCGCCAGACCTCGCGCCGCGCGCGCCAAAGCCAGCCGGCCGCAGCGCTGTTGTAGATGGGCCGCAAGTAGCGCGAGGCCGACATCCGCCGGATCGCCCAGCACACCGCGAAGGGCGGCGGCACACAAGTCCGCCTCGAATTGCAGCGGCGTGGCCGTGCGCATGGTCGCAAGAACCGCGTCTAGTTTCTCGAAAATGCCTCTCTCGTCAGGCAGCTTGCGCGCGCCGCTTTCGCTGCCGCCGGAGGCCGGCACGGTCGGCGCGGCGGGCTTGTAGCTCAGGCGGACCAGCTCGCCCAGGCGGCGGGCCACCGGGTCGACCTCGAAGCGTACCTCGGCCAGCGCGCTGCTGACGAGTTCCTCTTCCTTGCCGGCCAGGATGGCAGCCACCGCGACCAAGAAGGGAAGGTCCGGCTCGCCCGGCAGGGGCCGCGCGGCCGTGCGCATCAGGCCACTGCCCACCTCGGCCAGGTTGCTGAGATCGCCCCGTTCCCAGTAGTAGCTCACCAGGCGAGCCAGCGTGGGGGCAAAGCTGGGATCCATATCCGACGAGCGCAGGTACGCGTCGTTGGCGCCGTCCAGGTCGCCCAGGGCAACCCGCAAAATCTCTCCCCGGCGATAGAGAACCTCGGCCTTCTTGTGTGGATCGTCAAGCTTGCGGGCCAGGCGCTCACAGGTCGCGGCGGCTTCGCGCTGCAGGCCCAGCCGCTGATAGGTTTCCACCAGGGATTCGAGCACTCCGCTGCGCTCGGAATCGCTGGCCAGCGCCATCTCCAGGCTCTCGCGTGCGGCCACAAGATTGCCCAGGGCCAGGTAGCTTTCGCCCAGTCGCTGGCGCGTGTCGGTCAGACTTGCGACCGCATCCCGCGGCAGGAGGCGGAGCACCTCCTCCAGTTTCGCAACCGCGCCAGCGTGATCGTGGCGCGCGAGCGCGAAACCCGCCAGCGCCTCGCGCGCGCCCGCGTGGTGCGGATCCAGACGGGCCAGCTCCTGGTAGGCGCTCTCGGCATCGGCAGAGTCCCCGAACATCCCGGCCAGCTCGGCCCGACGCAAGGCCAGCTTGTCAGCAGGGATCACGGCAGCCGCGTCGGGCAACGCGGCCAGATGCGCATAGGCCTGGCGGGCCTGGTCCCATTCCTGCGCGCGAAAGGCCAGCTCGGCCTGCGCGGCCAGCGCGCTCGCGTGGTTGGGAGAAAGCGCGAGCGCCTCACTGAGCAAAGCCCGCGCCTCGTCGAGCTGGCCCCGACCGGCGGCCAGCCGCGCCTGCAGCGTGAGCTGGCCGGCGCGAGCCGGCGCTCCACTGTCGAGAGCTCTCGCGCGCGCCAGCTCCTCCTCAGCCAGGGATGCGTTCCCGCCCCGCTCTGCAACCTCGGCCTGGGCCAGGTGCCAGCGCGCATGACACCAGGCCGGCAGCCCCGGTATTTCCTGCAACAGGGCACCCCAGCATCGGTTGCGCTCCTCGATGTCAGGCAGCCTTCCGTACACGTCGAACAGGGACTCGGCCAGCGCCCCATCCGAGGGACTGGCGCTGTGAAGCTCCTCCAGCATCGCCCGCGCAGTTGCCGTCGACACCGTGGGACGCATCACCACCGCCGCCAGCCGGCGATCCGCGGCGTCCCGGGCCGCGCGGTCGTCCTTGCGTAGCGCACGCAGGCGTTGCCAGCACGCGATCGCGTCGATGGTGTCGCCGGCCTTCTCGGCCAAGTCGGCGCGCAGATCCAGCGCATCGGCAGGCAAGACGGCGCTCCCCACCGACTGCAAGAGCGTGAGCGCCGAGCCTTCGCCCTCGGGCTGGGCCAGATGCAGCCGGGCTCGCTCGAAGAGCAGGGCCGCCGCCGCTTGATCGGTGTCGTCGTCGACCCGCGCCAGCAACAAGGCATCCGCCTCGTCCAGCGCCCCCTTCTTGGCAAGAAGCGCGCTGAGTGCCTCGCGGGCGACGCGCGAGCCTTGCTCAAGCAAACGCCGCAGGATGGTCTCGGCTTGGGCGCGGCTGTCGTCCTTCTGGGACAACAGGCCGGCCAACTCCAGCCCGAGGACTTCCGGGTTCAGGCCCTCAGGGGCCGGCTGACCAGCAAGAGCCGTCCACAACCGCTCCAGCAGCAGCGCCAGCTCGTCGCTGCGCGACTGCTGGCGACAGAGAGCAGCCAGACGTTCGAGGCCGCGCACATCCTCGGGAGCCTGCTCCAGAAGGCGGCGACAAGCCGCCTCCGCCTCGTCGACCTTGCCCAACTGTAGCAGCACCTCGGCCAGTGCCCGCGTGACCGCGACGCGTGCCGGACCGTCCTCCAGCGCTTGCTCGCGCAGAACCAGGCACTCGGCCAGCTTGGTTCCTTGGCCGAGCGCCTGCAGACCCTCGACCAGCACAGCCAGCGGCGCCCCCTCGGGCTCAAACGCGAGGGCCGCAGCGAGCGCGGCCTCGGCCTGGGCCGCCTGGCCCGCTTGCTGTGCGACCTGGGCGATGCGCAGGTTGGCCTCGCCCGTCACAGCCGGCGTGCACGCCGGACGACCAAGCAACGCGCGATACTCGCGCTGGCTCTCCTCCCGCTCCCCGGCGCGCCAGAGCAGGCGGGCCAGGCCCAGACGCGCCTCCGCATTGCCCAGATCGAGATCGAGCAGCACCTGGTAGGTGGCCACCGCATCCTTCTCGTCCCGCAGCCTGTCTCCCAATACCAAGCCCAGTCGCTGCAGCAGCGGCTTCGCCTCGTCGGGCCTCACCTCGGCCAGTCGTCGGTGCAGCATCTGGGCGAGCCCAGCCCAGTCGCCGGTCTCGCCCGCGATCGCCTCCAGGGCATCCAGCGCCGGCGCGCAGGTTGGATCCACGCGCAACGCCGATTCCAGCAGGCTCACCGCCCCGTCGCCCGCCGGCGAGGCATCGTGCAGCAGACGAGCCGCCTCGCACAGGCACGCCGCCCGCTGTTCGGCCGAGTCTGGGGTGCGCGCATCGGCGGCCCACGCCTCCAGCGTCTGCGCCGCCGCTCGGGCGTCGCCCCGCTGTGCGTAGATGTCGAGCAGGCGCTGCCAGGCCGCCTGCGCGATGGCACCGGGCGCTTCGCCCTGCAGACACTCGTGCAACCATTCGATGGCAGCCTCCTCGTCCCCCAACACCAAGCACAGCGCGGCCATCAGGCGCGCCGCCTCGGCACGCGGCACGGTGGGGTCGGGCCAGTTTTCGCGCAGGAGCAGGTCATCGAGAGAGTCCACCGCTTTGGCGCAAAGGTCCGGCTCGCCTGAGGCGATCGCCAACTCGGCCATCTCGACGGTGGCGCCCACGTCGTCCGACGATCCTGGTTGGGCGTCCTGTGCCCGCCGCCCCAGCATGGGCAGAATCTCGTCCCATCGCCCTTCCGCCCCCAGACGCAGGGCCAGCGCCCGAGCCGCGGGGCCAAGCACCGAACGATGGGCGAGCGACTCTTCCAGTGCCCTGGCCGCGCGCTCCGTCTGCCCTGCCCGTGCCCACTGCTGCGCCGCCGCCAGCAACGCGAAGGCGCGATCCATGCGCGAGCCGTCGCTGCTCGCCGCCAGCCACTCCCACAACTCGGCCGCCCCACCCGGGCGACCACTCTCACTCGCCGCGATGGCTTGGGCCGCAAGCGCGCTGGCGAGCCCGGGCCAGCGTTGCAACGCAGCCGAGGCCGTCGTCTCAGCCTCGGGCAGCGTCTCGGTCGCCGAGGTGAGCAGATTCAGCAGACGGGCTGTTCCCGCTTGATCCCCAGTCTCCAGCGGTGCCGCCTGTCGATAGCTCTCAATTGCGCGCGCCACGTCCCCGGCCAGCAGGGCACTCTCGGCCGTCGCCAGCCGGCTCATGGCCGCTGTATAGTCGGCCAACCGATCCGGCGTGGCCGGTGAGTCCGCCGCTTCAGGGGCATTCTGAGACGGGAAAAAGGCAACTGTGAGGCGTTGCGAGGCCGCTTCGGCGCGCAAGGCGGTACCGTCCAAGTGGTGGCGCTCGGGCATGCGCCACCCGTGCATAGGCAAGAGGGCGAGCAAGGCCAGCTCGCGCACGTCGATCTCCAAATCGGTCGCACCCTCGAGGTGCACCAGGGGAGCCACGCCATCCTCGGACTCGGAGGACGGCGCAGCGCCCAGGGCCATGAAGAGCGCGGCCACCAACAAGGGCGGAGGCACGGGCAGAAAACCGTACACCCGCACGTCGAACAGGGAGAGTCGAGCGCAACCCGGCTGCACCATGGTGAGCGCACCGGTGGCAGTGAATTCGGCCTGCCGATCCCCGAGCACGGCCCGGGCTCCGATACGAACCAGGCCATCCTCGATCTCCACCTCGGGGCCGAACAGGCCATAGTCCGCCAGGCGCGCCTCTCGCAAGAAGCCCGTCAGATCCTTGGCCTCGAACGACACCCCCAGCTCGCGCAGCCTGAGGCGATGATTCTTGAACCGGGTCACTCCCCCCGACAGATCGAAGGGAAAGCGCAGGTTGGGGATCTCCAGCTCCAGTTTCTCCACCCGGCCAAAGGCAGGGATGTCCCGGCCAGCCAGGCTGAGAAGCCCGCGCCCTTCGACGAAAGTAAGTCGGAATGCCCCTTCGGTGTCAGCCATGGTCCGCTTCCGCACTGCCATTGTAGAACAGTCGGCCGCGGCGTCCACCGAAGGTGACAAGCAACAGGACGCTGAACAGAACCCCCAGCGAGCTGGTGAGCAGGGGTACCTGAACCATGAGGGTGGAAGCCAGCTGGGCCAGATCGACCGAGGCGGGGGGCGTATCCCCGGCTCGCGCGTGGGCCTGGGCGGCCACCTGCTGCAAGACCGGCAAGGCGCCTGCCACCCCATTGCGCACGACCAGCAGCAAGAAGGCCCCGCTGCCCCCGTGCAAGGCCAGCCCGCCCCAGGCCGCCCACACACTGGCCTGGCGAGCCCGAGGATCGTCGGAAAACACTGCGGCCACGGCGAAGAGGAACACCAGCGCCAGCGCCAGGCGGGCCACGGCCTGCGTCCAGGCCGCAACCGGGTGAGCCTGATCCACGGCCTCGTCGAGGGCGATCTGCCCGCGGATAAGCACCTCCTGCTCGGCGTTGGCCAATCCGTCCAGGCTGACCTCGGCCATCGAGCGCCCGGTGGCCAGTCTCCGCAGGTCAGTCAGGCTGCCCAGAAACAAACGCGCGCCTGCCAACAGCATCAGCACGGCGAGGGCGGTGACCCAGCGGGGCCGGCGCGTCGGCAGCCGAAAGGAGTCGCCGGAGGGCCGCCTGGTCTCGTCCCGTGGAACCTGGTTTCCGTTCATCGGCTCGGGCGGGACGTCACGCTATCCTCAAAAACTCGGCGGCGAGCAGGGCTCGTACGACACCGCGCCCTCCGGCCCGCCCTCGTATCGCAGCAGATCCAGGTTCACGTCGATCTTCTTGGCTTCCTTGACCTCCTGGCACCGCCGCCGCGCCCAATCCATCACGACCATCTGCGCTTTCCGCTGGGCGGCGTCGTCGGCCAGGCGCTGCTTTTCCTTCTCGAACTCGGCCATGTCGGGCTTCATGTGCTCCTTGAGCTTGACTACGATGAAGCTGCCCAGCTCTTGGAATGGCCCGGCCAGGGGTGCCTCGCTCGACAGCTCGAAGGCGGCCTTGGCCAGCGTGGCCGCAGGTCCGATGCCCTGAACCATAGCGCCACGACGCGAATAGAGGCCAGTTTCCTCCGCGTGAATAACGTCGTTCTTGCTGGCCTTCTCGTCGTTCTCGGGGGCCGGGAAGAGATCCTTGAGACTCTTGCTGGACTCGGCCTTGGCCTTGGCCAGGGCCGCATCGGCCGCTCCCTTGGCCCGCGCCTGCGAACGCTCCTGGCGCAACTCGGACTCGGCGATCTCGGTGCGCGCTTGCTCGAAGGAAATGTCGCCCTCGCGCGTGGCCTCGGGCACAACCAATGCCAGGCCGCCCGCGATCTTCACCGGTCCTACCAGCTCGCCGTCCTTGGCGGCCCACACCTTGTCCTCGACCTCAGAGCCCAGGGTGGTGCCACCCTTGCGTTGCCATCCCAGGTCCCCACCCCGCGCGCGGCTAAGGGCATCATCAGAAGACGCCTTGGCCAGCTTGGCCAGCGGCTCGCCCTTGCGCACGCGCGCGGCCAGCCCGTCCGCCCGCTTTCCTGCCTCGGCGGTCTTGTCCGGGTCAGCGTCGCTGGGGACCGCGACCAGCAGGAAGCGCAACTTGCGTTGCCTAGGCTGCTTGTCATAGAGCGCGGTCTTCCTCTGCTCGTACAGCTTCTTCAGCTTGTCGTCGTTGGCCTTGCTCCAGCTCGCGATCTCCTCGGGCCGCAGCTCCACCTCGTTCTCGTAACGGTGAATGGGGAAGCGCAGGTACTCCAGGTTGACCCGGTCGGACTGGCGCAGGTAGCTCTCCTTGACCTCGTCCGCCGACACGCCAACCCCCGCACGCAAGAGATCCCGCATGCGGGCCGCCATGAGCTCGCGGCGCTGCTGCTCGATGAAGGACTTGGGTGACATGCCCAGGTGGTACTGCACGAACTTGCGGAAGTTGTCGTAGGAGAACTTGCCTTCGCTCTCCGCGTAGGGAAGCCTCTGTTCTCGCCCCATGCTGATCATCTTGGATTCGGCGATCAGGTCCTCGACCTCATCCTCGCCCACGTGAAAGCCCAATCGCGCAGCCTCCCCGGCCAAGAGCTCACGATCGATGAGCAGATCCATGATGGTCTCCTTCAGCCGGATCTGCTTGGCCTGTTGGGGAGAGATCGAAGCCGCATTGAGGACGGTGTAGGCGTACGTCCAATCCTTGAGGGTCAGGGTGCGGCCGTCCACTTGCGCGGCACTTTCGGTCACCCGGTGTGGCATTCGCATGCCACAGCCGCCGATGGACTGCGGACCGAAGTTGACAATGAACACAACAATCACGATCGAGAACAACAGGTAGATGAGCAGGGATCGGGACTGTTGACGCATCTGCTCGAGCATTTGACACGGCCTCCGTTTGACTGGGCTATGGGAGCTGAAAGGTGCGGCAATCTAGCACGGTCGCCAGGCAAAACGCACGACCATGCGCGGCCAGCAGGAATTGCCTTTGCGTTCCTCGACAGTCGCTGGTTTACAACAATCTTGTAAACTTGATAACTTCGATCAAACCACCTTCGGAACCCGCGCCCCCCCCTGCTCCGGCCGCTTACCCTAAATTCCTGTGACGCGGATGGCGGTTGGCGTATTGCGCGGCGGTGTGATAAGACCGAAGGCCTAGCGGTCTGGCTATGCGTGTAGTCTCGATAGCCAGGCCACCGGCACACGGCACAAGCGAATGCTTCTCGATTGGGTCTACGGTCTTTTCTCGAACGACCTTGCCATTGATCTTGGCACGGCGACCACGCTGACGTTCGTACGCGGCAAGGGAATCGTTTCCAACGAGCCGTCGGTGGTGGCGGTTCAGCGAACCGGCAACGGCACCAAGAAAGTGCTGGCCGTGGGCAAGCAGGCCAAGGAGATGCTGGGCCGCACGCCGGGAAACATCGTAGCTGTGCGACCCATGAAGGACGGGGTCATCGCCGACTTCGAGGTGGCCGAGGCGATGTTGCGCTACTTCATCACACGCGTGCACAACCGGCAGACCCTGGTCAAACCGCGCATCATCATCGGCGTGCCCTCGGGCATCACCGAGGTCGAGAAGCGCGCCGTGCGCGACTCGGCCCTGGCTGCCGGCGCACGCGAGGTGTACCTCATCGAGGAGCCCATGGCCGCCGCCATCGGCGCCGGCCTGCCCATCACCGAGCCCTCGGGCAACATGATCGTCGACATCGGTGGTGGCACCACCGAGGTGGCGGTGATCTCGCTCTCCGGCATTGTCGCGGCCCGCTCCATCCGCGTGGCCGGCGACAAGATGGACGAGGCCGTGGTGGCTTACATCCGGCGCAAGTACAACCTGCTGATTGGCGAGCGCACCGCGGAGCTGGTCAAGAAGCAGATTGGCAACGCCTACCGGCTGGACGAGGTCGAGTCCATGGAGATCAAGGGCCGCGACCTCATCGCCGGCGTGCCCAAGACTGTCGTGGTGACCAGCGACGAGATCCGCGAGGCGCTATCCGAGCCGGTGGGTGCCATCGTGGAGGCGGTACGCTCGGTGCTAGAGCGCACCCCACCCGAACTGGCCGCCGACATCGTAGACCGCGGCATCGTGCTCACCGGGGGCGGCTCGCTCCTGCGCAACCTGGACGTGTTGCTGCGCGAAGAGACCGGGCTGCCGGTCATGGTTTCCGACTCGCCCGAGTGCGCCGTGGTGCTGGGCACCGGGCGTGCGCTCGACGAGCTGGCCCTGCTCAAGGAAGTCGCCCTGCAATAGTCCGCCGTTTCGAGTGGATCGTCTGCTCGGGCGGCCTTACATTTGCTGTCGCTGTGCACGCAGGAATGCTCCCGTCGGGGCACCGACAGAAGATCCGCGAGGCTGTGATCATCACGGCGGCCTTTCTCACCGCCTTGTTCCTGCTGCGCCAGAGCGCGAAGGCGCCTGAGTACCTCTCGCCCGTGGACCGCGGCATCCTGTTGCTCGTCACGCCCTTGCAGTCGCGCATGGCCCGGCTGGCCCGCAGCATCGGTCACGCCGCTGGCCAGTATGTCGATCTGGTGCACGTGCGCGCCGAGAACGAGACCTTGCGCAACGACAACAACCGGCTGCGCGCCGAGCTGCTTGAAGCCAAGCGCGGCGCCGCCGAGAGCGTGCGCTTCCAGAGACTGCTCGGCCTGCGCAACGCCGTGACCGCGGAAACCCTGGTGGCGCGGGTGATCGCCATCGACGTCTCACCCTACTTCCGCGTGGCACGCATCCAGCTCGACCGCGGTGAGGGCCTGGTCAGCCGAGGCATGCCCATCATCACACCCGACGGTGTGGTGGGTCGGATCAACCGCGTCGCGGGTGATACCTCGGACATCCTGCTTTCGGTGGATCCCCGTTCCGCCATCGACGTGGTGCTGCCGCGGACTGGCGGTCGCGGCATTCTGCGCGGCAAGCCCGGCGAGAATGGCTACCGCTGCGCCATCGAATACCTCATGCAGGGCGAGCAAGCCAAAGAAGGCGATCTGGTCGTGACCAGCGGCCTGGGCGGTTTCCCCCGCGATCTCCCGGTGGGCAAGATCAGCAAGGTGACCCGCAATGCCGCCGGGATGTCGCAGGATCTGGAGGTTTCGCCCGACGTGGACTTCGCGCGACTTTCCGAAGTGCTGGTGGTGGTGGCGCCGGCGCCACCCGCGGATCCCGAAGCGGGCGCGCACAAGGCGCTTTCCCCCAGCCACGGATTGGGGGTGTATCGCTGATGCGTTCCATCGCCACCTTGATCGTCGGACTGCTGCTGTTGCTGCTGCAGTCCACGGTGATGGAGTTCGCGCCGGTGCACCTGGTGACACCGACCCTGGGCTTGCTCACCGTGCTCTACATCGGCTTGTCGCCGCTCAAGTGGGCACCCGGTGCCGCCGCCCTGGTCGGGCTGTCACTCGGCTATCTATTTGATCTGGTGTCAGGAGCTCCGCGCGGAGTTCACGCTTTCGTGTTTCTGGTGATGGCGCTCTTTGCCCGCGTGCTGGCCTCGCGACTCGCGGTGCGCGGCGTGGTGCTCAAGGCGGCAGCGGCCTTCGTGGCCAGCCTGCTGTCCGCCTTGCTCATCGTCGTGGTGCGTGCCCAGGTCAGCCCGGAAACCGGTTACGGCGGCCTTCGCCAGGCGCCGCTCGAGGCCCTGCTCACCGCGGCCTTTGGACCGCCTGTGCTCTGGCTGCTGGGTCGTCTCGATGGCCGTCTCGATCCTGCGCTCCTGCGCGTCGGGCTGTCGCGCCGACGGGCGCGCGCCCTCGGCCAAGGCCTGCCGCCGCGCTGATCTCCTGGATATCGTCACTCATGGATATCGCCGGACAAGACGCCGAACTTCCTGAAATCAGGCACCGGGCTCGCTACCTGTCCGCGCTGATCACTCTGGTGTTTCTGGGTCTGGCGGCGCGGCTCTTCTACCTTCAGGTCGTCGAGGGCGACAGCTTCTACCGCATGACGGCTGATAGCATCGTGCGCACCGTGGTGCTGCACGCGGTTCGCGGTCAGATCCGCGACCACAAGGGCCGCGTGTTGGCCACCATGGTTCCTTCCTACGATGTTCAGGTCCTGCCCTCCCAGCTCACGCGGGAGGCCTACCTCCGCCTGCGCGAACTCCTGGGTCCCGACGTCGAGGGCGTGCCGACCTGGGATGCGATTCGAGAGGAAGCCCAGAAGGGCAAGGATCGCACCATGGTGGTGGCCGAGGACATCAAGCGCGACGTGATGGCCCAACTCGAGACCGCGCTCGACAATCCCGGCATCAAGGTGGTGGCCGTGCGGCGCCGCCACTACCCGTTCGGCGCGCTGGCCAGTCACGCCATCGGCTACATAAACGAGGTCTCGGCGGAAGAACTGCGCACACGCAAAGATGAGGGCTATGGCTCGGGTGACTACGTGGGCCGCACAGGCATCGAACGTCAATGGGAGCCGTATCTGCGCGGCCAGAAGGGGTTCGAACGGATGGTGGTCAACCGGCGCGGTCTGCGCCGCACCGATGTACGTATCGCCGATCTGGTCGACGGGCCCCTCAGTCAAGCAGCGGTGCCGGGCAACAACGTGGTGCTGACCCTGGACCTGGATTTGCAGCGAATTGTCGAGCGCGCCTTGCGCGGCTCGCAGGCCGCGGCGGCCGTATTCGTCGACGTGGAAACCGGCCGCATCCTGGCGCTGGCCTCCAAGCCCAGTTTCGACCCGAACTTAATGTCGCGTGGTCTCTCCCCGGAAGCGGTGTCGCGCATCATGACCGATCGACTGCGCCCTTTCCGCGACAAGGCTCTGGCCGACACCTACAACCCCGGCTCGACCTTCAAGGTCGTCACCGCTACTACCGCCTTGGAAGAAAAGCTGATCACTCCCGAGGACAAGGTGCGCTGCGCTGGCTACATTCAGGTGGGCCGACGCCGCTTCCGCTGCACCAAGGTCCACAAGGCCGTCGGCCTGCACGATGCCATCGTGCAAAGCTGCAACGTCTTCTTCTACGACCTGGGCTCTCGGCCCGGCATGATGAATCGCATGGCCAAGTTCGCCAATGAGCTGGGGCTGGGCGCACCTTCGGGCCTGGGACTCAACAACGAACAGGCTGGCTTCGTTCCCACCGAGGAATGGCACCGCGCCCAGGACAGCAAGGGCGGCAAGAGTGAAGGCTTCATGATTGGACACGCGCTCAATACCGCCATCGGCGAGGGCGACACCCGCGTCACCGTGTTGCAGATGGCGCTCGCCTATGCGGCCATCGCCAACGGTGGCAAGTTGTGGTTGCCACAAATCGTGGAGCGCGTGGAATCGCCGGACGGCAAGGTGGTCGAGGAATTTCCGCCGCGCGTGCGCCGGGACGTGGCGGTGTCCGCCGAAACCCTGGCCACCATCCGCAGCGGACTGTACGGCGTGGTCAGCGATCCCAAGGGCACCGCCTACAAGGCGCGCTCGCACCACATCGAGGTGGCCGGCAAGACCGGCACCGCGCAAGTGTACCGAGGCGGGCGGGTCGGCAAGGACGATCCTCCCCTGCCCTACGAACGCGTCGACCATGCCTGGTTTGTGGGCTACGCCCCGGCCGCCAAGCCGCGCATCGCTTTCGCCGTCTTCGTCGAACACGGAGGCCACGGCGGCTCGGTGGCAGCGCCGGTGGCCATGGAGATTGTCGACAACTACTTTGAGAGCGTGCTGCCACCCGAAGATCGGTCACCGCCTCGTCTGGCGCGCCACACGGGACACGCACCGGGCCGGGGAGATTTGCCGTCTCTGCTCGGGGGATCGGGGCCCGACCCTGTGCCGCTTCCGCCTCTACCCGCCTCGCCTGCGAAGAACGACGACCCGGCTCTGCCGCCTAGCCCGGCCCACAAGGAGGGCCGCTAGTGGCAAGGGTTGTCTCCTGGCGCAAGCTGCGCTTCCGCTTTGACTGGATGCTGACCGTGGCCACGCTGGTGTGCATCTCACTGGGACTGCTCAACCTGTGGAGCGCCGTGCGCGAGCGCCAGTTCCACCTGTTCGCGCAGCAGCTCTCGTGGGCCGCGGTCGGCGGGCTGCTGTTTCTGGCGGTGGCCAGCTTCGACTACCGGGTGATTGCGCGCATGGGCTACGCGCTCTACGGCGTCGGCATCGCCCTGCTGGTCACTGTGCTCATTCACGGAAAAATGGTGGGGGGCTCGCGGCGTTGGTTCGACCTGGGCGCCTTTCACCTGCAGCCATCTGAACTGATGAAGGTGCTGACCATCATCGCTCTGGCCAAGTACGTGCACGAGACACCGGCGCTCGACGGGCGGACCCTGCGCCACATCTTGGTGCCCATCTTCCTCGCCGGCCTGCCCTTTCTGCTCATCGCTGCGCAACCGGATCTGGGCACCGCGCTCATCATCGTGCTGATCTTCGCCACCGTCATGCTGACCGCGCGTCTCCGCCTCAAGACCATGGCGGGGATCGCCCTGGTGGTGGCGCTGGCCGCCGCGCCGTTGTGGGAATACGCCCTGCACGACTATCAGCGCAATCGCATCCTGGCCTTCATCAACCCCGCGCTCGACCCGGCCACCGCCTGGCAACCGCGCCAAGCCATGAACGCCGTGGGCTCGGGACGGCTCATCGGCAAGGGATTCTTGCAGGGCACCCAGATTCGGTTGCGCTCGCTGCCGGCCCTGTGGACGGATTTTCCCTTTGCCGTGTGGGCCGAGGAATGGGGTTTCCTGGGCTGCATGGTGGTGCTGCTCGCCTACGCGCTTCTCGCCCTGTGGGTGATCAAGATTGGACGCGAGGCCCGCGATCGATTCGGCATCACGGTGTGCGTGGGCGTGGCGGCCATGCTCTCGTGGCAGGTTGCGGTCAACATCGGCATGGTGACCGGCCTTTTGCCCGTGGTCGGCGTCACCTTGCCCCTGCTGAGCTACGGCGGCTCCAGCGCGCTCACAGTCATGCTGGCGCTGGGCTTGGTGATGAACGTGTCGGTGCGACGATTCGCGTATTAGTCACAGGAGCCAGCCTTGCATCGTACAACGATAATAAGACTCACGTCGAAATGATGCGAATGGGTTCGTGCTCGCCTTGGCCGAGCAAGTAGAACGCCGCGAACCTTGCCGGCGTGTCCCCCTCATTGTCAAAGCGAGCGACTCGGACGTCTGCGGGTTCATAGAATGCATCGCCGACCTCGAGATGCCGTACCGTCGCGCCTTCGATTTGATAGGCAATCGCTCCTGCTGTAACGACCTCGACGACGGGGCACGGATGCAGATGCAGCGGCGCGCTCTGCTTCAGCCCCATGGTGACCTCTTTGATCTCTATTCTAGAAACCACCTTTCCGGAAGCGCGCAAGCGCTGCAGCGGTTATCCAGCACTACGCTGCAAGGCCAAACCACAGGGTTATGGCCCGGTTGACTCGCACCATGGTCCCGTTATCCAGACGACCGACGACCTTCCCGATCTTGCCACGTCGGACGGCAGTGACCTTGTCGACCATGATCTGCGAAACGGAACGCAGTCCGTTTGAGTTTGTTGGATCAACTGTTAATCGAAACAACGGGGCGTCGACGATGGTGCTCGTCACAGGAGCCACCGCAACGCTGGAATGTGTGTCGTTGAACAGGTCTGATTGAATCACGAGGGCTGGCCTTGGCTTGCCGTAGTCGCCTTGCATCGCGATGATGACAACATCCCCGCGCCTCACGATGTCCAGCCTTCAGTATCGCCAAGGGCCTCCACCCACTCCATCGCATCACGTTCAGATCGAACATTCCTTTTTGCTGCGAGGCTCTGACGACGACACTCGTCAGCGAAGCCCCGAACTCGCGTGTCGGGCAGCCAAACCTGCACCAAACGCAAGCCCGAGTCTCTCATCCGCTCGCGGTAACGCTGAACGGTCTTTCTAGCTGCTGCGGCCTTTGACATGGCATGTAGTATAACATGTCAGAAGCCATGTCGCAAGACCCGCGTGTCTGGATGGTCAGAATGGAACGACCGACTCACACCGGGACCGTGGGTTACGCTCGGGCCTGGCAAGAGACACAAGACGCAGAGCCACAATGGAGGAGTCGGTCATGAGCAATTGTACTCGATATCTCGGTCTGGATGTTCACGCTGAAACCATCACCGCCGCCATCGCCGAAGGGCGCGGGCGCATTCGCAGCCTCTGCAAGTTCCCCAACCGTCCCGAGGCCGTGCGCAAGCTCATCGAGAAGCTCGGGGGCGGCAAGAATCTCAAGGTCTGCTACGAAGCCGGCCCAACCGGGTATGCACTCTACTGGCAGTTGACCAAGCTGGGCGTCGATTGCGAGGTCATCACGCCAGCACCGTCTCCGCGTCTTCCTGTCGCCACCTTCGGTCAACCAGGCTCGTCAACTCGCCGGCACCATACTCGGTTCCTTGCTTGCTCATCCGGCGGAGTCTGCCCCGCCTGCGTGCCAGTGTGGGCACTCACCCGGGGGGCGGACTGGCGGACGGACACGCTGCCGTGACAGCTGGTACGACCAAGACGACCAGAGTAAGCCTTGAAAATACCTGCCAGTGTCTGTTCATGAGAGAAGTCCGGCCAACGTCTTGCCGTTCAGCTGCAAGCCCGCCGCCGAATCGGCGCCTCGATTCTACACGATGTCGCTGCGGCGGGATTGCCAGCTGCAACGGCTTGTTCGGCGGCCTCCCAGAGGGTATTCTTGAGGCATGACTCAGGCGCTCGAAAACGTCTTCTCCCAGCTGTCGTCCCTTCCAGCCGACGAGCAGGATCGCATTGCCGGATGGCTGCAATCCGAACTCGTGTCCGAGGAGGGATGGACGCGTCGATTCGCCCAGTCCCAAGACCTGCTGAACGCATTGGCCGACGAAGCCCTGGCCGACTTGGCTGCGGGTCGAACCACCGATCTCGATCCGGGCAAGATGTGAGGTCACGCGCGAGCGCCCGGTTTTGGGAGCTGTTTCGCCAGCTACCCGCGGAAGTCCAGGACCAAGTGCGGGCGGCATACCGAACCTTCACCCTCAACCCCAGGCACCCGGGTCTACAGTTCAAGCGCGTGAGCCAGGCACGCCCGGTCTACGCCGTGCGCATATCGCGTGACTATCGAGCCGTTGGGATCCTTCAGGATGCAGGGATCGTCTGGTACTGGATCGGGAACCATCAAGACTACGACCGACTACTTGCGGGACACTGACGGTCTGCCGAACGCCTTGCCGTTCACCGGCGCGGGCGCCGCCAAGCCGGCGCCACGATTCTACGCCGATGTCCCTGCGGCGACCACATCAGTGCTGCAACGGCTTGTTGGACGGCCCTGCCACCTGCACCCTCGACAGAAGCCACGACGTATTATCGAGCATGTCCGTGCAACGCACATTTGCCCAACTGTAGGAGCATGCGTTCCAGAAGTTGAATCTCATCGCGCCAACTCCGAACAACCCATATCGACCCGGCAGCACGCGTACCTCAGTGTCTCCGACAATATCGACAGCGTTTATGATGGCATCGCCGCAATGGTCACGCCTGAGGCCGATAGCATTCGTTCGGACGATGAACGGGAGTATATCCCCCGGAGCAAGCCCGTGCCCAAACTCGCCTTGTTCCAGGCCGAGGACTGGGCCAGCCGTGTCCGAGACCATGAACCCCGCCGCCTTTGCAAAACCCCAATGAGCACGAAAGTTGACAGTCACCTTCGTTCCAATCTGAAGGTTTGGTTCTCCAAGCTTGGTGTTGGAGATCGCATAAGTGTTGGAAACCGCATAGAGGAAACGCCACCTTTCATCAATCGAGTCACGCACCTCGAAGTACCATTGGGGCTCAACACTGCAACGAACAAGAGCACCTGGAAGTTCGTTCAGATTTCGGGCGACGCCGACCGCAATGACCTCACCTTCAACGATCTTCGCGAATCGACCTTCGTGCTCCCAGGCGTGAGGGGATCGTGTCTGTAGACACACGTCCACGCTTCCTTCTGGGCCGAGGAACTCGCCCACAGGTGGGTTGATGAAGTCAACCCGCGTTCGACGGTCGCCCACCCGTTCTCCGATCAGGAATGACATCGTCAACGCGACGATGGTACCGATGAGAATTGCCGCGAGACGCGTCCTTGATCCTAGTCTTTTCCACACGTCCAAGCAGACACCAGTCTATGCCCAAAGTTCCAGGTCCGTCCAACGCCTTGCCGTTCAGCGGTCTGGGCGCCGCACGAGCCGGCCTCGCGATCTTACACGATGTCACTGCGGCGACCACATCCGCTGCAACGGCATGTTCGACAGCGCGCACCGTGTTGGATGTCGGGCCTGAGCTTACTCTTGCCTGACTATATCGACCGAGATCTCCACCGCCGGAATCGTCCCTCTGTTCTCAAGCCAGTGGGTGGTGTTCCTATCCTCGGGCCAGCCCACTCCCGGTCCATAGTCCGTAGCGACTCCATTTCGATGGTCAGTGATCGTTCCTTGCAGTATGTAGACGGTGCCTGGTCTGCCTTTATGGTCGTGAATCGGGCCGAAGACGCCACCAGGCTCGATGGTCACCATCCGCATTCGAAGTTGGCGCCCTGCCATGCCCTCGATCTCAGGGCCAAGGGCAACTGTTGAAAGTAACTTGACCGTAACACCTTTCGTCTCAGGTGCGACCTGTTCGCTGCTCATCGTGCTCTCCTCTCCAGACATAGCCTTGCTGTGTTCACGATCGCTCGACTCCTTCGTCGCCGACGATGCTGTTGCGCATGCGCCAAGGCCGAGTAGCGCAAGCGCGAGTAGTCCTCTATTTCGCATCTGACATTCCTTTCGTCTGCCGAACGCCTTGCCGTTAACACTACTGATTCAAAAAG
>PLNW01000051.1 GCA_003142855.1 Myxococcales bacterium | reverse complement strand
TTTTTGAATCAGTAGTGCTACGAGAGGCGGTACTACGGTTCGCCTTCGCCGGGAGCGAGCAAGAAAGAGGCGTGGGCCTGGTGCAAGACTTTCGGTGTCATGCTGGCGGACCAGAACGCCTGCGTGGCGGACAGGGCGTGCGTCCCGAGGACGATCAAGTCGGAATGCATTTCTCGCGCGGTGGCGAGCACGCCTTCAGCGGGATCAGCGCGCATGACCCGGCCCGAAACCGAGACACCCATTTCCTGCAATTCGCGAACGTGGACGGTCAGGTGGCGTGCGGCTTCTTGCTCGGCCAGGCGCAGAACTTCTTCCGTGGCTCTTGGCAGCAGAGCGGCGGTAGCGGAATCCTTGCCCGTAAGCGCACCGGCGAGCGGGATCGCCGTGAACAGCAACATCGGGCTCTTGAGCTGCAGCGCCAGTTGCGCCGCGGGCCCCAATCCCTGTTCGTGTTCGTCGACGCCATCCAGGGGCACGAGAATGTGGCGAAACGGGTAGTTCACCTGGCCGCGCTCGTCGGGCTGCAGCAGCAGCACGGGCACCGGGGTCTTGGTCGGTGAGCGCTCCTTTAGCGCATGCAAGAGGCGCTGGGCCAAGTTGCCGCGAAAGCGATCCTTCCACCATTGGCTGCCGTGGGCACACAGCACGACCAGATCGGGCTGGAATTCCTGCGCGTGCAGCGCGAGGCTCTTGGCTACGTTGCGGGCCGCCTCGTCGTAGACGTGCCAGTCGACCCCGGGCAAGCCAGAGAATTCCCGCGCGACCAGGGCGCGCAGATAGGCTTCGGCAGAATCCTTGTCCTGCAGGTGCGCCTGCCCGTGCTTTTCTTTGCTGAGCGAAACCTCGATCACATGCAGGAGCGTGATGCGAGCCTCGCTGGCTTGGGCCAAGCCGCGCGCGACCGGAATCACTCGTTCGGCTGTCGCAGTCCCATCGAGCGGCAAGAGCAAGTGTTTGAACATGGCCGTCAGCTCCCGAAGAAGGTTTCCCATAGCAGGTAGACGTTCACGGCGACGATCAGTATGGCGATCCCTGCCGCGACGGCCGTGGTCGGGGGCCGGTTGACGAGCGGACCCATCAAGCGCTTGCGGCTCGAGAACACGACCAGCGGCACGACCGCGAAAGGCAGGGCAAGGCTCAGCACGACTTGGCTCAACACCAGCGTCCGGGTCGGGTTGACCCCCAGTCCAATGACCAGCAACGCAGGCGCCATGGTGGCCGCCCGCCGCACCCAGAGCGGAATGCGCAATTCCAGGAAGCCTTGCATGACGACCTGGCCGGCCATGGTGCCCACGGCCGAACTCGACAGGCCCGCAGCCAAGAGCGCAATCGCGAACAGCGTGCCCGCGGCCGATCCCAAGAGCGGTTGCAGCGTCAGGTGCGCCTTTTCGATCGCGTCCACGTTGACCAGACCGTGCGCGTGGAAAGTGCACGCGGCCATGATCAACATCGCGGCGTTGATGGCGCCTGCCAGCCCCAGGGCCAGGAGCACATCAAGCGTCTGGTAGCGCAGCAGTCGCTTCTTCTCTTCGAGTCCGGCCACGACGATGCGGCCCTGGGTCAGCGCGGAGTGCAAGAAGATCACGTGCGGCATGACCGTGGCGCCCAGGATGCCGGAAGCGAGCACGACGCCCTTTCTGCCGCCGAATGCCGGGACCACGGAGTGAAACGCCGCTTGCCTCCAGTCGGGCCGGGCCAGAAGCAGCTCGGCCAGATAGGAAACCGCGATGGATGCGACCAGCAGCGCAATGACCAGTTCAAGGCGGCGGAATCCGTAGCGCTCCAGGCTCAAAAGCAAGAAGGTGACCACCGCGGTGAGTAGGCCGGCAATCCCCAGCGGCAGACCGAAGAGGAGATGAAACCCCAGGGCCGCGCCCAGAAACTCCGCCAGATCAGTGGCCATGGCCACGATCTCCATCACCCCCCACAGCAGGAGACACAGTCCCCGCGGCAGACTCAGCCGGCACTGTTCCGCGAGATTGTGCCCGGTGGCGATGCCCAGCTTGGCCGACAACGTCTGGATGACCATTGCCATCAGGTTGCTGGTCACCACCACCCAGAGCAGGGTGTAGCCGAGTTGCGAGCCGCTTTGCAGGTCGGTGGCGAAGTTGCCCGGATCGACGTACGCCACCGAGGCGATGATGGCCGGTCCCAGGAACGGCAGCAGACGCGCCAGTCCGCGCCGCTTCCCGGTGCCCGACAGCACCTCGATGGCCGCGGCCACTGTGGCGCGATCACCCGGCGGCCCGGTGGCTGGTGACGATTGGGAAGGGCTCAGCAAGGCAGCCATGGTGGCCTGGTTCCTGTCTCAATCGGCCTTTCCATCCCAGAGATGCCGACTGCGAAACCGCGGGCCAGGGGCCCGGTCAGTCTTCTTCGATCTGCTGGCCCAGGAAGACGCCCACGCTCATTTGTGTCATTTGGTCGCGCTGAGCCTCGAGCAGGTCCAGGTGGTCGTCTTCGTCTTTGATGATCGACTCCAACAACTCGCGCGTGGGCGCGTCTTGCACTTCCATGGCGACCGGGATGGCCGCATTGTAGCCGCGGATAGCGGTGAGCTCGGCTGCAATGTCGTTCGCGATCATCTGGGGCACGTCGGCCCCGATGTGCAACGGGTTCAGCTTGCTCACCACGGGCGCCCCTTCCAAGAACACGATGCGCGCGATGAGTTTCTCGGCGTGCTTCATCTCGCCCACGGCGCGCTTCTCGATCACCTTGTGCAGCCGTTCATAGCCCCAGTTGGAGCAAAGCTCTGAGTGGACCATGTACTGGTTGATGGCGGTGAGCTCGTCGGCGAGCAACTGGTTGAGAACGTCGATCAGTTTCTGGTTGCCCTTCATGTTGGTCTCCTGTGGCTTGGATGCGGGTACCTGCCGAGTTCTAACAGGATTTCAGCAGGCAAGAATCAAGAACAAGTCAGAGTCGCAATCCCCCGCGTCACCTGCGTGGTAGGCTTGGCCGATGTCGGTTGATGACCCCAGTGAAGGCCAGGGCCTCGTCACCCTGACCATGGCACCTGATTTGGCAGCCGCGCGCCTGGTGCAAGGACTGCTGCAGTCGGCCGGCATCGACTGCTTCATCCCCGACGAGAACCTCTTGTCGCAGGCGTCGTATCTGGCTGGCATCGTCGGTGGCATGCGGGTGCAGGTACGCACCGCCGATGGTGAGCGAGCGCAGGCGATGTTGGATGACTACCGCACATCCGATGGGCCTGCCGATGACGACGAGAACGCGGCTGAGCCCAAGGCCGTTGCTCAAGCGGAACGGCTGGCCCAGCGTGCGTTGCGGGTGGCGGTTCTCGGTTTCATCCTGTGGCCGCTGCCCCATCCCTACGCGCTGGCCCTCGCGCTCTCGGCTCTGGCCCGCAAGGAACTGACCGGGCACGCACGCCGCCAAGCCCGGGTGGCGGCGGTGATCAGCCTGCTCGCGCTTGTGGTTTTCCTGGTGCTTCTGCTGTCACTGCTCAGGCTGCTGCATCGGCCGAGTGGCTTGCCGACCCCTCCTTGAGTCGAGCTACCTGATCGCAGCAGAAATCTGCAGCGTCCCTCGTCGAGCGGACACTAACCGGACGCTGACATCGGACCGATCCCACCCGAACTCACGGGTGTGCTCACCAGCGTCTGCAGCGCCAGTGCGACGTCCCTCAGCCCCTCTGCCAGCGCGGTGCCGGGCTCGGCATGCGAGATTTCGACATGATGGACGGCGCGCTCAAGCGAACTGCCGGGCAGGCTGGCGGCGAGCCGTTGCCGGAACGCGAAGACATCCCCAGCTCCCAGGTGCTGCCAGGACGCCACGCTGATCCGTGCCTCGAGCATGGACACCTTGCTCCACACATTCGGCCCACGCAGGGCCTTCACGGTCAACAAATCCATTCGCTCACCCTCGACGGCATTATGCGGCGGAATTGCGCCGGAAGAACTGGGGTAGACCACCCTCTCCCTCTGGGAGAGGGCTGGGGTGAGGGTAGCGCATTTGCACGTCGAATCGTGCTGCGGGCGCAATCATCACAATTTGGTGACTTCAGCGTCTGGCTCACAGGAAGTTTCGCCCTCACCCCCAGGCCCCTCTCCCGAAAGGGAGAGGGGTGACCCATCGAAGGCTCGTGTCCTCAAATCACGAATGGCCATTTCATTCCGCCGTTGATCCGCTTAACGGCTATGCCGCTCACCCTCGACGGCCGCCGCCTGGCTTGGTCGGCGCGGCCCCGGTGGTGAAGCTCCAGTCGAAGTGAACGCTGCCCGTCGAACTGGTTCCGTCGATGGTCACACGGTATGGGGTATTCGCGCTCAGCGGTGCCTCGGTGTAGAGCACTTTGGCCGTTGAGCCGAGCGAACTGTCCCCGTCGAGCCAAATGTGAGCCAGCGGCGTAGTCGTGCCATCCACCACGATCTGGTGAGCACTGACGGTGATCCCCTGACCAAAGAGGGTGATGGGATAGCCACTCGGCCAGCCGGTGGAAGGCACAGGCGGAGTTGGGCCTTCGGTGGCTCCATTGAAGGAAAGCGGCACGTCGATCTGACCGTCGTAGGGGTAGTACGCCGTCACGGTCTTGGCCGTCGTGGCTCCTGGCCCAAAATCAATGGTATCGCAGCCAGTCCCGCCGCCGTAGCCCATGTCCCGGTACCAGGGCGAAAGCACCGGCGTGCGGTGATAGACCGAATCAATGAAGGTCTTCACTGCGCCTGCCGGATCATCCATGAACGCCATGCACTCGGCCCAGCCCATACCGGTGTATCCGGCCGCTTTGATGCGGGCGCCGGGATCCGCGCCAGTGAATTGTGGGCAGCCCGCAATCTCACTGTGTGAACTGGCGGCCTCACAAGTCGCACTGCCTTGATTGGTCGTGTAGTAGGTACAGTGATTCTGCGCGGACGTGCACAAGGTCAGGACCAATGAGGCGCAAGGAATTCCCATGCCCACGCGCGCGGCGTTCTCTGCATTGAGGGCTGTGATCGCATCAGCTGGGGCGCCTGCCGGCGGCGCAGGACACTGGGCTGGCGCCGCCACCTCGGTGCGCGGAGAGTCGGCATCCCTCGACCCACCCACGCCCCCGGCCGCCGCATCGGGAGTCCCGGTTGCGACGGATGCCCCCGCCGTGCCTGCCGTGGACAGCGCTCCGCCCGAAGCCTGCACGCCACCCGGGGACGGCGCTCCGCCCGCAACTTGCACGCCGCCCGTGGACTCGGTTCCGCCCACAGCTTGCACTCCGCCCGTGGAAGCCGTGTCCTGCACGCCGCCCGTGGAGATCGAGCCGCCCGTGTCTTGCGTACCGCCCATGACCTGCACCCCGCCTGTCCCAGCGGGCGAAGCGGGCCGCGGTTTTCCGCCACAATGGGCAGCCATCAACCCGCCCGCAAGGCATGCCAGGATTCCCAGCCGAGGTGTGTTGGCTTTGTTCATACAAGATCCTTCGTCAGGCGCGTTTTCTGGATCACGGCGCGCTCCTCAAGGATAGCACCTGGCCTGGAGAAGACGGCGAGCTTCCGCGAAGTCGTCTTGTACGAGCTAGGCCTGCTATCCTTTGTCGCGAACCCGCAAGCCCAGAAGCAACAGCCATGGCAAGCCACAAGCCACATGCGAAGCAGGAGAAACCACCGCCGAGCAGCGAGCCGGTGCTGGCTGCCATCAGCGACATGGGGCGCGGCTTCTACCGCGAGTTGCTCGATCGCTTGGACGACGGCGTCTACTTTGTGGACCGGGATCGCCGGCTGTTGTTCTGGAACAAAGCTGCGGAGGAGTTGACCGGGTTCGCCCGCAGCGAGGTCGTGGGCCGCGGCTGCCCGGACAACATCCTGTGCCACGCCGACGTGAATGGCCGCGTCCTGTGCACCGATAGCTGCCCGCTTGAGCAGGCGATGGCCACCGGCAAGTCCGACCAGGCCGACTTGTTCCTGCACCACAAGAACGGGCACCGGGTGCCGGTGCGGGTCAAGGTCATCCCTATCCTGGACAAGCAGGGGCGCGCGGTGGGCGCGATGCAAGTGTTCAACGATCGCACTGCGCGCATCGAGCAGGCCGAGCGAATCAAAGAACTGGAGCGGCTGGCGTTGGTCGACGAGATGACCCGCCTGCCCAACCGGAGGCACTTCAACGATCATCTCAGCCACCGGCTAGCCGAGTGGCAACGGCACCACCGGCCTTTCGGTGTTCTGATGATGGACGTGGACCTGTTCAAGCAGGTGAACGACGAATGCGGCCACCTGCTCGGCGACGCGATCCTGAAGTTGGTGGCGCGCACCCTGCACGCCAACTGCCGCAGCTTCGACATCGTGGCGCGCTGGGGTGGCGAGGAGTTCGGCGCCATCATCTCGAACGTCGACGCCGAGCAAATGGTGCTGGTGGCGGAGAAGTTCCGCGCCATGGTGGCAGCCAGCGATTTGCGCCTGCCCGGTCATCTCGTTGGCGTCACCATCTCGGTCGGCGCCGCGGCCATCCAGGCCGACGACACGGCCCAGACCCTGCTCAAGCGCGCTGACCAGGCGCTCTATGAGGCCAAGCGCCAGGGCCGCAACCGCGTGTGCGTGGGATAGGTTCCCTTATCGGGCGAGCCAGTCTTACCTTGCCCCTTGGCGCGGGTTGAACGCGTTGGTCGTCACTTGTCGCGCATGCTCGTGCAGCGAACGCAGCAGATCGACCTGGCTTGATGCCTCCACAGTGTCTGTGCCGATCAAGCTGCCGCCTTGGGTTTCGTGCAGCTTCAGTGTGACCACGTAGATCTGTTCCATGCGCACGACCTTGCCAGAAATCACGTAGTCTGCGCCGATGTTGCGCGCGGTCTCCACTTCGCAGTCGCCCTCGCCGCAGTCCTGCTTTCCCATGTCCCGCAACAGCACTTGCATGTTCTCACGGGTCATCACCACAACCCCACGACCCTCGATGCCCTGCAGCGCACCACCGCGAACCGTGTCGGAGAAGGTCATCAAGATGTCCTGATCCAGGTTCTTGCCCGCGAATTCCAACACCGCCATGCGCTTGTTCCCTTTTTGGGCGGCCGCGGAAACCGCTGACTGCCGTACCGGCACTGGCGGGCCGCTCATTGTCGCTGGTGCGTAGCGTGGGTCGCCACCGGACACGGCGTAGCGCGGGTCCATGCCCGGAGCGGTCTGGTTGAGAGGTTCAAGCTCGAGGTGAAGCGAGCTCTCGTCGACCGTGAACATGGAGCCGGTGAGCGCATCAACGAGCGCAAACGGATAGAACCAAAGGCAGTGTCCGCTGAAGGACGTGGTCAGGATGGACTGAGCCGGCGCGTAGCCAGGCATCCGGGCCTCGACCACCTTGTCCCGTCCGTGGTCAACCTTTGCAATAACCGGCGTCCTTCCCACGAACTTGCCCTTCACATAGACCGAGGCGCCTTTGGGATTGCTGGTGAAGGTGACGTCTCGCCCCGTGCCCTTGATGATCGTTGCACACCCGCTCGCAGCCACCACGACCAAGGCAGCAACAAACCTGACAAAAGGGGAATCTATGGTCATGCGGGCGAGACTATACAGGCCTGCCGGGCCTGTGCCTGACAAAAAATAGCCGGTTTCTCAGATGGGGCGAGAGGTCCGGGCACGGTGGAGCTGAGACGGAAACGCCGCTGGATTGGCCACCATACCGCAGCGCGCCTCTGAAATCCACGATCACATCCCGGTGGCCACCGGCCTGGTTCGACCGTCGCGAGCCGCCCCCGTCCCGATGTCGGGCGCGGCTTTCTTGGCTAGCAAAGGATTCTGTCGTGTCACACGGGTTCAGAATTGCCATATACTGCGCCGATGTTTGTCGTCCCGCGCCATTGGTGTTGGCATTTGCTCCTTCCCCTCGCCTGTGCATGCGCTGCCACGCTGCCGGCGCATCTCACTGACCCGGATCGGAACCCACCGCCGGGATGCCCGCGCAGCACTCACCTGTCGGCAGTGGGTCAGTCCAAGCAAGGACGGGATGCCGCGGTGGCGAGCGCGAAAAAAAACCTCCTCACCAAGCTGGGCAACAGTATTCACGTGGAGGTCGAGTCCTTCTCGCGACTGGTCGGCGGCACTCGCGGAGAGTCGGCGGAGTATCGGGAAATTGCGCGCGTGCTGGAGCGCGCGGACTTCGCACACTCGGAACTGATCGAGATATCGGGTGGCCCTTCCAGCGAGGGCGGCGATACCTACGTGGTCGCGTGCATGCGGCGAAACCTGGCGGTGGAAGCGCTGGAGCGTGATCTCGAGGTCGAGGTGAAACAGTTTGATACCTGGGACAAGACTGCGACGGACGCACACACGCGGGGCGACCGACCCGCCTTCGTGGCGGCGCTGGCTAGTCTGTCGTCGGTGATGGCTGCGGCGGCGCCCAAGCTGGTGCAGATTCGGGCTCTGGCCGGTGGTCCAGCCGATGTGGAACAGCACCTGACCTCGCGCTGGCTGGTTCTGGTCAAGGCATCGGAAGAGGTCCGAGCCCAGATTCGCTTCGTGCTCGATGTGCAGGCCGATGCGCACATGGCAACTATTGCGTCTGACGTGACCGAGGCCTTTCGCAAAGCGCTCGCGCCCCTGGGCAGCGAGGTCCGCCTCGGCACCGCCTGCCCCGCGGCTGCGTCTGCCACCTACCTCATCGGCGTGCGCGCCGATACCGACTGCCGACTGGGCAGCCTGGGTCCCACCTGTCGTCTGGTCCTCGACGTGCGTGGCCAAGAATGTGCGTCTGGCCGCCAGGTTTTCCGCTCGGGCCTGGAACGCGTGCATGCCAGTGGAACGGATGCTCGGGGCGAAGCACAGGCCCTGCGCAAGTTGGCGCAGAAGTTGGACTCGAAGCTGATTGGACAGGAACTGCGAGCCGTGTTGAAATCCGAACTGCCGGGAGGCGAGACCAGATGAGACGAAACCGAAGTGAACGCACAACCGCTTTCTTGGCTGGGCTGGCGTGCGCAATTCTTGCCACCACGTCGGTGGCTGCGCCCAGCCGTACCGTGAATGAGGCCGGCCCGCTCAAAGTGGGAAAGCCTTGCCCCAGCTTCGGTGGCTACGGATTGAACAACGACATGTTGTCCCTGGCCAAGCTGCTGAACCCGCCCAAAGGCACGCCCGCGTCCGCCGTGGTGATCTCGTTCTTCGCCACCTGGTGCAAGAACTGCAAGGAGCAGCTGCCCGTCATCGAACGCGTGGTGGCCTCGCTGGCCGGCAAGGGCGTTCGCGGCGTTCTGGTCGACTACGGCGAGGACCCCGAGCTAGCCGCGTCCTTCGCGGCAAACCAAAAACTCCGTCTGCCAATCATCCCAGACCGTTTCACGAAGATCGCGGTGCGGCTGGGCGTGGACCAGACGCTGCCCCGCACCTTCGTGGTCAGTCACGACGGAATCGTACGCACCATCTTCGATCACGAGGGCGATGATTTCGAGAAGGCCCTGCGCACGGCCGTCGAGTCGGCCACGCACTAGCAGGTCGAGGCGTATCTGTCGGGTGTGCGGCGAGAACCCCAGGACCTAAACGACCAGTATGTCTGCGCGCAAGGAATCGAAATGGCGATGAGTGTGAATAGCGGTCTGGCAGGAGGTAGGCCGAAGCCAGGGACGTGGGTAGGCGTGAGGTTACTGGTATTCGTTCTTGTCTCAGGGCTCACCACTATGGGCTGTTCCTTCATCTGGGTGACACGTCCTATTCCTCCAGAAGAAGCGAAGGAATACTCGATACCTCCGCCGTGCACGTCCAGCTACTGGATGCCGGTGATAGACACAGCGTCGGCGCTGCTTTTCGGCGGCATGGCCATCTACTATGCGTCCATGAGCAAGGAGAAATACCTTGCCACGGAGTCGTCGTCATCAGGTACAACCGATCCAAATGAGCGGTTCTATTTCGCGGGGTCTTTTGGAGGCATGGGCCTGGTAGACCTCGTGAGCGCGATCTACGGCTTTCACTACGTCGGCAAGTGCGGGGAACAGAGGAAATCCCTTCCGCGTGCCGAATCATCCTACGCAGCGCAGGCGATTTCCACCCAGCCACTGCCGCCGGTGTTTCCGTCTCCAGTTGCAGTCCAAACCCGCGGCAAGCGCATGGCTGTGCTGGAGTTTGCGGGCAAGAATATGGACGAGGACATCTTGATGACCTTCTCCGACACCGTCCGCGGCGGTGCCCTGCAAGGCCTCGAGCCCCATGGGGTCGTGGTGATGACCCGCGAAAACATGATGGTGTTGTTGCGGGACATGGGAAAGAAGGAATGCGGAGAGGGCGATTGCGAGGTCGAGACTGCGCGCAACATTGGTGCGGACTATGTGATTTCCGGCAAAGTCGTGCGCATAGAACAAATCTACGCCGTCACACTGAAGCTGCACGAAACCCAAGGCGGCAGCTTGCTGGGCACAGACACCGTGGAGGGCTCGAGCCAAATCGATCTGCTGCGCTCGCTGCGCGAGCATTCGCGCATGCTGGTCACCGCCGCGTTCGGCCCAGGCCCCGGGTCGCGCTGATCGGGACCGGGGTGCTCGAGCAACTGGGCCTGCGCGTGAGAAACAGATGATTAGCCTGCATAGAAACTCGGGACGGGCTGCTGGCAGGTCGGAGCCGTGGCGGTGGGTGGGCACACGGGCCCTCGTCTTGCTTCTTGTCTCAGGGATCACCAGCACGGGCTGCTCCTTCATCTGGGTTACACGCCCTGTGCCCAAAGAGGAAGCGCATGAATACACCGTGCCTCCGCCGTGCTCGGACAGCTACTGGATGCCAGCGGTGGACACGGCGGCAGTGGCTCTCTTCGTGGCAGCGATCACCAGCGTTTCCCTGAGCAAGTCATCGAGCACGTCGAAGGCCACCTCGCAGGCGATTGACGGCGCGCTTAGCCTGACCGCCCTGGCGAGCGCCATCTACGGCTACCACTACGTCGGGAAGTGCAAGGAAGAGAGGCGAGCCCTTCGGGGTGCCGAATCATCCTTCGCATCGCAGGCGCCTCCCGGTCAGTCAGAGCAGCCGGTGTTCCCCTCTCCAGTTGCAGTCCAAACCCGCGGCAAGCGCATGGCCGTGCTGGAGTTTCAGGGCAGGAACATGGACGAGGACATCTTGATGACCTTCTCCGACACCGTCCGCGGCGGTGCCCTGCAAGGCCTCGAGCCCCATGGGGTTGTGGTGATGACCCGCGAAAACATGATGGTGTTGTTGCGGGACATGGGAAAGAAGGAATGCGGAGAGGGCGATTGCGAGGTCGAAACCGCGCGCAACATTGGTGCGGACTATGTGATTTCCGGCAAAGTCGTGCGCATAGAACAAATCTACGCCGTCACGCTGAAGCTGCACGAAACCCAAGGCGGCAGCTTGCTGGGCACAGACACCGTGGAGGGCTCGAGCCAAATCGATCTGCTGCGCTCGCTACGCGAGCATTCGCGCATGCTGGTCACCGCCGCGTTCGGCCCAGCCCCGGGTTCTACGCTGCCAACGCGATAGCGGCTTCCCCATGTGGAAAAGGCGATTGGCGAGCCCGTCCGCGATCCTAGCTTTCATCCTCCCGCTGACCCCGTGCTGCGGCCAAGACCACCAGCCGCTCGTGGCCGACGCTGCGGAGCTGGCCGCAGAAGCGGGAGCTGCCGATCGCTTGCCGTGTTCCCCGACTTCGCCACTCTCAAACACCACGATCTGTGTCTGAAATCCGGGTCAAAGACCATGGTGGTCCTGGTCATCGACACATGCGCCGATTCGGATTGCAGCGGCTGCTGCACGCAGAACAAGGGAAGCGCGAACGAACTCATCGACATCGAGAGCTACACCGCCGCAAGGTTCGGCGTGTCCGACGGCCCCATCCAATGGGCGGATCTGGGCCCGACCAAGGGCGACGACTGCCCTCCGTAGCACGGCCGCAACCAAACGGCGCGAGATGATTCATCTCGACAGCCACCCGCCGCCGAGCACACGGAGGTGAGAGGGGAGGCCACAGAGCGGGAAGAGACGCAGTGATGTTCCGACTTTCCAAGAGAATGTTCGCGGCTTGCGAAGAAGGATCGGCACACAGCGAACCGGCCATCGGCGGATTCGCCCGTGTTGTCCAAGGCTTGCGTTGCTGCGATGATCGGCAGGCCAGATCGGCGCCATCTTCGACAATTCATTGGTGTTCCGGATAGTTACCCATCATTATGATCGGCAGTTGGCGATGGAGAGTACGCAGCGCATAGAACCGTGCCAGTTGGAATCCATTCCGGATCAGCTGGCCGACTTGGTGGCGGATCTCGTCGGGCGGGCGACGCGTTTGGATGGGCGGCTTCATCCCGCTACGGCGGCCAGTCTGGCCGACTTGCTCCGCCTCACGAATTGCTACTACAGCAACCTGATTGAGGGGCATGTGACCAGGCCACGCGACATCGAGCGAGCCCTGGCCGAGGACCTGGACGCCGACCGACGGCGCCGCGATCTGCAACGTGAAGCTGCCGCCCATGTTCGAGTCCAGCGCGCGATCGACGAGCGATTCGCCCGCGGTGAACTGGGCGAGTCGGCATCCGTCGACACGGTGGCTTGGATCCACCGCAAGTTCTATCACGACGCTGCGGAGTCGATGTTGACCGTCGAACGTCCCGATGGTGTGAACCTTCGCATGGAACCAGGCGCCTTCCGCTCGCGGCCCGAGCAAGACAACGTCGTTGGTCGCCATCAGCCGCCGTCAAGCGAATCAGTCTTGAGTTTCATGGACTACTTCGAACGCCGGTTCGCACTGAAACCCATGGGCACGGCCGCGCGCATCCTGGCCATCCCTATCGCCCACCACAGGTTCAACTACATCCACCCTTTTCCCGATGGAAACGGCCGCACCAGTCGGCTGATGTCACACGCCATGGCCCTGCAGGCAGGCATCGGGGCCCACGGGCTGTGGTCCGTATCGCGCGGGCTTGCCCGCGGCCTGCCGGAGCGTCCGTCGTATCAGGAGATGATGGACCACGCCGACACGCCCCGGGCTGGGGATCTGGATGGCCGCGGCAATCTGTCACTGCGCGCACTGGGCGAGTTCGCCCGCTGGTTCTGCGAAGTCATGCTCGACCAGGTCGCGTTCATGACGTCCATGCTGGAGATCGACGGTCTGCAGGAGCGAGTGGAGAAGTACGTGCTGGGGGATCTGGGGCTCAGCGACGTCGAATCCGCGATTGCGAAGGATGTCTTGGTTAGGGGCGAAGTCGCGCGGGGCGAGGCAGCCCGAATCACCGGGCTCTCCGAGCGAGCCGCCCGCGATGCCCTGGCCCGCCTGCTCGACGCCGGTTTGCTCGCCTCGGCCACGCCCAAGGGCCCGGTATCCCTGCGCGTGTCCACCACCGCCGCCGAATCGCTGTTCCCGCGGTTGTTCTGAGTATTTGAATGATGATGAAGATGGGGGAACAGCACCTCGCGGCCTATTCGCAAGACCCGGAAATCGTCAGGTTTGAATTTCAAGCCAACTGGGGCTCCATCGAATGAATCCCCCAGGTCGACCTGTCTTCACCCCAGCCGCACTTCGACCTTGACCTCTTCCGTTCCCGCGGCGGGCAATGGCACCACGGCCCCCGCGATGGCTTTGCCGTCGACGGTGAGCTGCACGGCCGCGCCCTTGCCTGCGCGCCTGACATTGATCAGGTAGCGCACGCCGCGATAGACGCGCTTTGCTTTGAAGCCTTTCCATTTTTCGGGAATCATCGGGGCAATCATCAGGCCGGCGTGGGTCGGCCGGATGCCGAGAATCCACTGTGTGCCGGCCACATAGGTCCAGGAAGCCGTGCCGGATAGCCACGCATTGCGGGCATAGCCGTACTGTTTGTGTTCAGGGCCAGTGACGTTGCCACAATAGACATAGGGTTCGACCTTCATGCAGTCGACATCCCGTCGCATGAAGGGCGTGATCTGCAGGTAGTACTGCATGGCCCGCTCTGCCATGCCCAGCTTGGCGGCCGCCACGATGGCCCAGGTGTTGGCGTGACAGAAAATACCGCCGTTTTCTTTGGCCCCGGGCGGATAGGTCGTGGTTCCGCGTACCCGCTGGTCGCCCTCGGTGTACGCCGGCCACAGCAGGGCCAGTCCAAACTTGCTGTTGAGCTTCTCGTGGGCCTGTTCCATGGCGCGCCGGCCGCGCTCGGCCGGTGCCGCCTCGCCGATGACGGCCCAGGTTTGCGTATTGAGCGCGATCCGTTGCTGGGTCTCGCTCTTCACACCGATGGGCTTGCCCTCGTCGTCGAAGGCGCGCGCGTACCAATCGCCGTCCCAGGCCACCTGGTTGATGATGGCCGCCATCTCGGCGTGCAACCCGCGGAAGCGTTTCGCGTCGTCGGTCTTTCGCAGGTGATCCGACAGGTCGGCCAGATCGAGCAGGACGCGGCAGAATTGCTGGCCGCACCACACGCTCTCGGCCTTGCCGCTGCCGTGATCCACGTTCATGGTGTCGTCCCAGTCGGCAAATCCGATGCGCGGCAAGCCCTGGGGACCGCGGTGCTGCAGGGTGAACTCGATCGCGCGCATCATGTGGTTCCACACGCTGTCGCTGCCGCCGTCGGTGTAGTCGATGGTCTCGTCGAGGTAGGCCAGATCGCCGGTCTCGCGTAGGTAGGCGCACACCCCGAGAATCAACCACAGATGGTCGTCACAGAACCACTGCGGCCAGGCTGGAAATTCGGCGGCCAGTCCAGGTCCGCCCTCGCCGGTCAGGGGCAGCACCTGGTGCCAGGTGTGTCCATCTTGGTATTGCAGGTGCCACAACATGCTGAGCGTGGCGCGCGCGCGGTCAGCGGCGTTATGGACGGTGCCCAAAGTGTCTTGCGCCGAATCGCGCGTGCCCATGCCCCGGCCGGTGCCGGTTTCGTACGCCGAAACGAAGCGCGACCAGAAGAGCGTGGTGCGACACTGGATGGGATTCCATAGATTCAACATGGCGTTGACCACGGGGTCGGGCGTCTCGACCGTGAAGCGGCCCAGGTAGTCGTCCCAGTCGGCGCGCAGCTTGGTGAACGCCGCCACCACGTTCTTGGCATCACGGAAACGCGCCACCACTTCGGGAATGCGCGCCGGCTCGTCGGTCACGCCCATGACAAAGACGATTTCCTTCTCTTCTCCAGGTCCCAACGTGATGTTGTGGCAGAGGGATCCAATGTTGTTGCCCCGAGGCGCTTCCTCGTTGCTGGGCTTGCCCCGCTCGACCACTTCGGGGTTCGACAGATCCCGCCAGGGGCCGACGAAGGTTTCCCGATCCGTGTCGAATCCGGCCGGCTTCACGCTGGAAGCGAAGAAGTTGGTGGTCGGCGCGAAACGGGTCTTGGAGGTGATGATACCGTCCTTCACCCGAGCCTCCAGGATGTGCTGGCACCAGTCGAGGTTGAGCTGGTCGCCCAAAGCATCGCAGTAACTGAACTCGATATAAGAGAAACTGCGCAGTTTACGCGCCTTCTTGCTCGTGTTCTTGATCTTGAGAACCCACAATTCACAAGGGCAAGCTTCGTCTTTGGCTGCGGGAGGAACGAAATAGAACAGCGTGGCTGCAATGCCATTGCAGCGGCTGGCAATCCGAGTGTAGCCGGCACCGTGGCGGCATTCGTAGGAGCCGAGCTTCACCGCGGGCGTGGGTTGCCAGGTCGGGCTCCAGAACTTCCCGCTCTCCATGTCGCGCAGGTACACATAGCGTCCCGGCTGATCTACGGGGATGGCGTTGTAGCGATAGCGCGAGACGCGACGATTCTTGGGATCGCGGTCAAAGGAAAAGCCGCCTCCCGTGTTCGAGATGATGCCGCCGTAGCGACCCTCGCCGATGTAGTTGAACCACGGCGTGGGTGTGTCGGGCCGGGTGATGACGTACTCGCGCGCCTCCGCGTCGAAATAGCCGTAGGGGTTGGAAAGCGCCTTGGTTTTGGTAGTCATTGAGATCCCTTCGTCTCGATGTTCTTCGGGACAGCGGCCACGTCGGCAACCGGGTCGGCCGCTGATCTAACTCTCCCGTCTTCTCCAAGTCAAAGTGCTAGAAACGGCTACCCGTCGATGGTACTTTCGTCGCCAATCCGGGGACTGGATGAGGTCCGTCTCACCCCGGCCACTCGAACGACCCCCTCGGGTCGAGGACAAGGTAGCCATGTCGGAACAACGAACCGTCGATCCGTCGCAGGTGATTCCATTCGTCGAGAAGTTCGGCTACGCCCTGGGAGACTTCGCGTCCAACCTGTTTTGGATGCCCTTCATCCTGTTCGGCAACTTCTTCTACACCGACGTGTTCGGCATCTCGGCCACCGCCGTCGGTTACATGCTGCTCGTCACGCGCATCTGGGACACGGTGATTGATCCGGTGGTCGGGCTGGTCGCGGACCGCACCCGCCCGCGGCCTGGGCTTGGCCGGTACCGTCCGTATCTCTACTGGTTCGCCCTGCCCTTTGCTGTCGTGTGCAGTATTGCGTTCTTTTCTCCCAACCTTGGGCCCATGGGAAAGGTCGTGTATGCGTGGGTCACGTACACCGGGTTCTGCATAGTCTACTCCCTCATTAACGTGCCCTACTCGGCGCTGATGAGCGTGATGTCGCGCGAGCCCGGCGAGCGCAGCAGCACCAGCTTCTTCCGCATGATAGGCGCACAGGTTGCGGGTCTCATCATCGCGAGTGGGCTCATGTTCTTCGTGGCGAAGTTCGGTGGCGGGAACGAGCAGAGCCAGCAACAGAGGGGTTTCTTCATTGTCATGACCCTGTTCGCACTCCTCGCCATGGTGTGCTTCTTGGTTGCGGGCAAGTTGACGCGCGAAAGAATCACGCCGGATCTCAAAGAGAAGGGAGACATCTCCAAGGATCTGAAGAACATCATCGGCTGCGGTGCGTGGTGGCTCTTGTTCCTGGTTTCCTTTTTCACAATCGCCGCCTTCACCCTGCGCTTCGGCGTCGCCGCCTACTACTTCAAGTACTACGCCGACCCCGAGGCCGTAAAGAGCTGGGGGCTGTTTCAGGGCGGCGCCGTGAGCGCGTTCTTCACTCTGGGCACGATTTCCGCCCTGCTGGGCGTCATCGTCTTCACCTTCTTCGCCAAGACCATCGACAGGAAGAAGATGTACTACGTGCTCATCCTCTCGTCGGGCCTCGTATCGATCTACTTCTACTACATCCCGAAACAGAACATCACGACCATCATCGCGACGCAGATGCTGTTCTCATTCCTGACCGGACCGACGGCCGCCATTCTGTTCGCCATGTACACGGACATCGCAGCCTACATTCGCAACCAGGGTGCTTCTGCCTCGAACGGCTTGGTCATGTCGGCCGGCTCGTTCGCGCAGAAGTTCGGGTGGGCGATTGGCGGCTCGCTCACCAGCATCCTGCTGGGTCTTGCTGGCTACGTCGCGAACCAGCCACAATCCGAGCATGTTCAGCAGATCATGCGCTTCATGATGAGTTGGGCTCCTATGATCACCTGCTTCATCGGCGCGTTCTTCATGATGCTCTACCCGCTCACCGCCGCGCGCATGGTCCAAGTGACGAAGGAACTTGCCGAAAAGGGCCTGAACTAGACCGACCTTGGTTGCGAAACCGCAGGGCGATACGCGATCTTGGCCTGGGGCAGGCCGGGATCGCCGAAAACCGCCGAAGTCTCGCTCGCCAATCTCGCGATAGCCGGTCGGTGGCCGGACGCTCCTGTGAGCTGGCGCACACCGGACCCGTCCCGCCGACCGATTCCCCTTGGTGAAACCTCAGTTCTCCGGGCTATCATGGGCCGCGTCCTTGACGTCGGCGGAGACCGCGCATGCCCGAACCTGAATCCACCACACCCGGCCCGGAAGTCGCGACGGAGAAGCGCTTCCTTCGGCTTGGCCCACGGGCGTGGCTGGCCGGGCTGCTCGGATTCGCGCTCCTCTACTTCTATTCGGGCGGCGGGCCCAACCAGGCGTCGCGCTTTGACCTGGACCGTGCCCTGCTGGAGCACGGCAAGGTCAGCATCGACCAGTACCACGGGAACACCATCGACAAGGCCTTCGACAAAGGCCACCACTACTCCGACAAGGCCCCTGGCTCATCCCTGGCGGCTTTGCCCGCGCTGGCCGTGGCCAAGGTGGCGATGCGCTTCGTGGGCATCGATCCAATCAGCAATCCGGGCCTGCTGGCCCAGATTCACGTCGCCACGGCGTGGGTGGCAACCTTGCCAGCGCTGTTCATGTGTCTCGGGCTCTTTGCCTGGTCCGTGCGCCGGGGTTATTCGCCCAAGGGCGCTGCCTTTGCGGCCCTCGCCCTAGGATTGACTTCACCGATCTGGGCCTACGCTGGGCTCTTCTGGGGCCATGTGCTGACAGCATTCTGTCTTATCTACGGTGCCAAGGGCGTGATGACCCTGGCCGAGCAGCCACCGCCCAAAGGGGCCACTCGCATGGCGCTGCTGGCCGGGCTTGCGACGGGCTGGGCCGTGGTCACGGAGTTTCCGGCCGCGCCGGCGGCGTTGCTCATCACCGTGGCCCTGGTGTGCAGGCTCAGGCCGTGGTCGCGCTGGTTTCGACAACTGGCAGCCTTCGCCGCAGCAACGCTGGCCGCCGCGCTGGTCTTGGGTGTCTACAACAAGGTGGCGTTTGGATCGCCCTTTCACCTGGGCTACGCCAGCGTGCAGGGATTCGATGGCATGCGCTCCGGGCTGTTCGGCGTGACCCGGCCGCGCACCGAGGCCTTGCGTGGACTGCTGATCGGCCCGCGCAGCCTGCTCTACACGTCACCCTTGTTGGTCCTCGGCCTGCTCGGGCACGGGATCTCGATGGCACGCGCACGCCAGCGGTGGACCGCCATCCTCAGCCTGATTGTGATCGTCTATTGCGTGCTGCTCAACGCCTCCTACGTCTACTGGGATGGCGGCTGGAGCTACGGGCCACGCCACTTGACTATCGCGCTTCCCTTCCTCGCTCTGGGGCTTGCTCCGCTGTTCGATGCCATTTGGCGCTGTCTGCGCCCCCTGGCCTGGGCAGCCCTTCTCGCTGGTGTTTTCCTGACCGTGATCGTGGTCAGCACCGAGGGAATGACCCCTGACTATGTTACCAAGCCCCTGCCTCGCCATTACTGGCCCATTTTCCGTGAGGGCCGGGTGGCGCTTTGCGATGGCTACACCGACAGCGGCGGGCCTGCGACCAATTTCGGATTGGCCCTGGGGCTGCCGCAAAAACGTTCACTGTATCCGTTTGTGCTCGGATTCGTGGTGGGAGGCACCGGCCTGCTCATCAGCCTGCGGCAGCCGACCAGACGAGCGCGGCCTGCCGAGGTGGGCGACACGCCTGCGGAAGACAAGCCTGACGAATCGCCGAGCGAACCAGTGGCGAGCCAGCCCGATTCAGCGAGCGTCTGAAAAGGCTCAGAGCATGTCCGGATTGGCCGCGTGATGTGCCAAGCAAATGATCGTGGGGGGCAAAGGCGACGGACAAGGACTGGAAAGGGAAGGCATGGGCAACAGCGACGACCGGAGAATTGCAACCTCACCCCCGGCCCCTCTCCGGAACGGAGAGGGGCGTCGGAAGATGCGCGGCGGTAATTGATGTTTCCGGCTCCCCTCTCCTTTCCAGGAGAGGGGCTGGGGGCATAGGCGTTAAGCGGCGGAATTGCGCCGGAAGAACTGGGGTAGACCACCCTCTCCCTCTGGGAGAGGGCTGGGGTGAGGGCACTGCATTTGCACGTCGAAGCGTGCCGCGGGCGCAATCACCACAATTTGGTGACTTCAGCGTCCGGCTCACAGGAAGTTTCGCCCTCACCCCCAGACCCCTCTCCCGACTCCGCCATTGATCCGCTGGGGGTGAGGATATCTACACAATCGTCGGGTGCTGGATGCGGCCGGTTTCGCGCCGGGTGAACGCCCAAGACAGCTTTTCAGACGCCCGACTCGGCGATAACCGCCTGAGGTCTGATCGGCGCGGAAGAACTACTGACAGTAGGCTTGCCCGCCTGAAGCGGCGTAGGCGTTCAGCTTGGACAGCAAATTGCCGCCGTCGCTTTCGGGCGTGGTCTGGTTGCCATCGCCGGCGCCAAATGCCATCCCAATGGAGTGACTGGCCGCCAGGTCGGCGGTGTGGCCAAAGAAGTAGTCGACACGATTGTCCTTCCAGGCGTTGGTCTGGTTGGGCAGGTTCATGTTGCCCACCGGAAGTTGCCACCACAGCACGCCCACGCCGGCCTCCTCGGCCAGGGCTTTGGCCCAAGTGAAGGCCTGGGTGAAGTCGGGCAGCGTGGCGTTGGTTGCGTCCCACCAGGTGTTGCGGCCGATGCTCTGGTAATAGCCGGCGTCGCGATCGCTGGCGTCGACCACCATGAAGTCACCGGTCGCGGCGCCACACGCGACCAAGAAATCTGCCAGCTTCTTGGCCTCGGCCGGGACGTTGAAAGAGGCGCTGGTATTGGATAGCACGTCCATGTTGGTGCCCCACCCCGAGGCGTGCAGACCGATGCGCACTTCGGGGGCGTACTTGCGGGCCATTGCGATCATGCAATTGCCCAGACCCGCGATGCTGTTTTCGCTGCTAGCGCAATCAGTAGAATTGGCTGAGGCTACGGCCGCCGGGATCAGGTGCGGATTGCTGTTCACCTGCTCGGCATAGCCCCAGAAATCGGGCTCGATGTGTACCAGGGCGGCGTCGCTGCCAATGTTCTGCAAGACGAAACGGAAGTCGGCAAAGTACCGCGCCATGAAGGCCGCGTTGTTGGCCGCGCCCATCTCTGCGCTGCTGGTCTCGGCCACGCCGCTGGCTTGCAGGATCTGGTAGTAGGTGAACATGGGGATCTGGCCGTTACTCTTGGCGGTGGATACGAAGTTGCGAACATAGGCGCCGGGTGGATCCTGGTCGTACTGCCAGCAACCCCACCAGGCACAGCCCACAGTGTTGGCGCAAGAAGTTCCGTTGGTCGTGCAGCCGGTTGCGCACGAGCTGCATGGCGAGTTGCCGTCGAAGATTCCGCCCGACAGATACTGGTAGCGCAGGTCGGCCTTCACTGTGGCGGCTGTTGTGTCCTCCATCGAAGCGCCGGCCAGCACGTGGTTCTTGCCCAGATCGGCGAGCGCCTGGGCCCCCAGGCACGTGCCGACCGCACCGCCCGCAGCGACGCTGCTGGAGCCCGCGCTACCACCGCCAATGGTGCCGGCTACAGGCGCGGCGCTGGAGCCCGCGGCACCGGCAGCCCCCGCATTTTGCGGCCCATTGCTGTTCGATGAACCACAGCCAAACAGTGCGGCCGCCAGAAAGACCGGAGTGCATGACCTTGTACGGAGCATCCTGGCAGTGTAACCCAAATCGCTCGTCGATGGCGCAGTCCCGTCCGAGACGCGTCAGTTGGCGAGTTGGCCGTCGGCCTTGTGTGGCGCAAAGGTGTCTTCCCAGTTGCGCCGGTACTGGTCAGAGGCGACCTGCGCCGGCCCCACTGTGTCGCGCATGGCTCGCTCAGCGGGATGGATCACTTCGACGTCGAACAGCATGGGCAGCTCTGAGCGCGGCCGCATTCGCACCAGCTCCTGACCGCACAGCGACCGGCCCTCGGCGAGCGGGCGAACTTCGCCGGTTTGCAGCTCGCCCTGGCGCGCCCGCACAAACCGGGCACCTCCCCCATCGTCGGTGGGAGCATAAAGCCAGGCCACATCTTGGGCGGGCCGCTTGGAGAGCTTCCTCACAACTATATTGTTGCCCGTGCGAGGCGTCCGCGCAACCAACTTGAAGCCAATTGCGAGCTGCTGCATCCAAACAGCCATGAGCAAGACAGATCTAAGCGTGGGCAGCAAAGCACCGGACTTCAGGTTGCCCAACCAAGACGGTCGTGAGGTGGCGCTGTCCGACTTCGCAGGGCAGTGGGTCGTGCTCTACTTCTATCCTCGCGACGACACGCCTGGCTGCACGGTCGAGGCCTGCGATTTCACCGCTGGTCTGGCCGGCTTTGAGAAGCTGGACGCCGTGGTGCTGGGCTGCAGCCCGGATTCGCCCGAGAGTCACCGTAAATTCATCGCCAAGTACAAACTCAAGCTGACCCTGCTGAGCGATCCCGAACACCAGCTGTTGCGGTCCTATGGGGCCTGGGGCGAGAAGACCTTGTACGGCAAGACCAGCGAAGGCGTGATCCGGTCAACCGCGATAATCGATCCCTCGGGCCGCATCGCGCACCACTTCCCCAAGGTCACCGCCCAAGGCCACGCCGCCGAGGTGCAAGCCAAGCTGGCTGAACTGCGCAAGTAGGTTACTCGATGGTCTTGCCCAAGTACCTGCCTGGCCACTGCCTTAACGTCAACCCGCCTCCAGATCGAATTCCTTCAGATCGAACCAGAACCCCATGTGCTTGACGCTGTCGATCTCGGCCTGGACGATGGCCCCGTGCCCGTCCTCGATTTCGAGAAAGCGGGAGAATAGAGCCTGGCCCTCGGCAGGCAGCTCGCGAACCATCCGAACGTAGAAGGCCGAGGTCTCGTCTTCGGCCGCCAGGGCCTGGTACAGCGACGACAATTCAGCATCGTGGCTGGCCGCTTCCTTGCTGACCCCTGCGCGCGTACGCCCAACCCCAGCCCGGATGCGCTGGGCAGAGGGCAGGACGGTGCGCAGCTTTTCGGGCGACACGCGGCCGTCCTTCTGCCACTCGGCCAGGCGGCTTTCCAGATACGATACGTGGCCCTGTTCCTCCTGCGCCAAAGTCGCGAACACCTTCTTGGCGGTGACGTCGCTTGCGTTCTTCGCTGCAGTTTCGTACAGCGCGTGAACCTTTCTCTCGAATTCAAGTGCGGTCTTGATCGCCTCTTCGATGGTCATGATTCCTCCTCTGCCCGCGCCCGAGTTAGACAGCAGCCCCAAAGCTGCCGAATACCCTACCTTAGCACTCCTCTTTCAGGTTTGCACAGTTGTGGCTTGCCCATTCGCGCGCCGTGAGGGATGAGATCTGTCATGGCGAATATTCGCGCGTACCGCCTTGTCTGTCTCTGCGGCCTTTTCGCGCCTGCTTGCGACAGAAGCCATGGCCCGTCGGTGTCCCCCATTCCGACGGTCAAGCTGATGGTCTTCTCCGACCCGCACTACTACGATCCTTCGCTGGGAACGACCGGGGCGGCGTTCGACAGCTATGTGGCCCACGATCGCAAGCTGGTCGCGGAAAGCGATGCCGTTTTGCGTGCCCTGGTTTCTGCGGTGAATGCTGAGAATCCCGACGTCGTGCTCATCCCCGGCGATCTGACCAAGGACGGCGAGCAGACATCACACGGTCTAGTCGCCAACTACCTTGGGCAGATGAAGAGGCAAGGGCGCAGGATTTTTGTCGTGCCCGGCAACCACGACATTCAGAACGCAGGGGCCGCGAGCTACTCCGGGGATGCCACGACGCCAGTGCCGTCGATTGCGCCCGCCGATTTCTCGACCATCTATCAGGACTTTGGCTTTGGCGACGCCATCTCGCGCGATCCCGATTCACTCAGCTATGTGGCCGAACTGGTGCCCGGGCTCTGGCTCCTGGCGCTCGACTCGTGCATCTACGGTCCCAATCTCGGGGATTCACAAGTCGCGGGCCGCTTGCGCGACACCACCCAGACCTGGATCAAGGCCCGGCTCGACGAGGCCAAGGCAAGCCAGATCCGCGTGATCGGGATGATGCACCATGGAGTGATCGAACACTTTGCCAATCAAGCCGTGGTCTTCCCCGAATATCTGGTCAACGACCGCGACGTTGTTGCGGGGCTGTTCTCCGACGGCGGAATGGGCGCCGTGTTCACCGGACACTTTCACGCCAACGACATTACCCAGGGAACGCCCAGCGGGTCGAGCCAGTCGCTCTTCGATATCGAGACAGGGTCAGCCGTGACCTATCCTTGTCCCTATCGCATCGTGGATGTCGCGGGTGACATACTCACTGTGACCACCCAACACATCACTTCGATCGACTACGATCTCCAAGGCGCCGCCGACTTCCAGAGCTACGCCCACGACAAGCTGTTGGCCGGCCTCGATCAATACATCGCGGCTCTCATCACGGCACCTCCCTACTCCATTGCTGCCGACCAGGCCCAACAGATCTCGCCCTGGATGGCCGAGGGGTTGGTGGCGCACTACGCCGGCGACGAGGTCATGCCTTCCGACATGCAGGTCAACATACAGAGCCTTTCCACAGCCACCGATTACCCGACCAAACTTGCCGGCATGCTTCTGGAAAGTGTGTGGACAGACTTGCCCCCGCCCGACAACAGCGTGAGTCTGGATCTCGCGACCAGGTAAGTGCTTCGATCGGATTCACGCAGGGTGGGAGGACACGGACCATCTTCGCCTGTATCGCGAGTTCTTCGCCTCTTTGGCCCGCTGAAGCGCATGCCCTTTGAGCGACCAAACTCTGACGATGGTGTCGCGCTCGGCGCTTGCTTCACTAGAAAATCATCGTCCGCTCGATATAGCTGGCCGTTTTCTCTGTGGCATGCCTCTTGCTGACGGTGAGCCGCAAAGTCGATGTCTGTGCTATGTTGGCAGCTCGCGTCAGTCCATGCCCAGGGGGACAATCATGAAAATTCGCCACGGAGTTTTGGCCCTGCTCCTTTCCGCTACCTGCGTGAACCAGCCCGATGAAGCGACCGAGTCAGCCAAGTCGGCCCTCGGCGTCCTGCCTCCCACGGAGTCCGCCACCTGGAGCCGCGTCGGCTTCAGCAACCTCCCCGATGGGCGATACGCTCAGGCCCTGGCGTTCGACGAAACCCGCCAGGTGGTGGTGGTGTTCGGCGGGATGACGAGCAGCCCTGACGGGTCGACGACTGCCCAGCAGGACACCTGGGAATGGAGTCCGGCGCAAGGTGCCTGGACGGCGCGCACCAGCGCAGGCGCCAAGCCTGCGGCTCGCACCGGCGCAGCCATGGCTTACGATTCGGTCCGCAAGATATTCGTCCTGTTCGGTGGCCGTGCCGGCAGCGGCTACGACTACCAGGACACCTGGGAGTGGGATCCGGCAACCGGCTTGTGGACGGACAAGACTGGCTCAGGCACCAAGCCCAGCGCGCGCAGCCAGCACGGCATGATTTTCGATAGCAAGGCCGGCAAGATCCTGCTGTTCGGCGGCGGCCGCAGCACGATCAACGGGGATATCATGACGGTGGGCCTGGCCTTCGACGACACCTGGGAATACGACGGCGCCACCGCCACCTGGAGCAAGCTGGCGACGGACAGCGCGCCCTCGGCCCGCATCGATTTCGGTTTCGCGTATTCCAGTCAGACCAGCAAAGCCTACCTGTTCGGCGGCATGGAGATCACCACGGCCGGCGTAGACGGCACGCCCATGCAGGACTCCTGGGAATGGGACGGCGCTGCCGGCACCTGGACCGAACGCACCGGCCCGGGTGACAAACCCAGCCCGCGCTTCGCTCATGCCATGGCCATCGACAGCGCCGGAGGCCAGGCTGTGGTCTTCGGCGGCTACGACATGATGTCCGGCGGCAGCCTGAACGATGTCTGGTACTGGAACCTCGCGGCTGGCACCTGGACCGGCACCCAGCCCCCTGTCGGCGCGATCTGGCCAAGCCAACGGCAGTGGTCGTCGCTGGCATTCAGCACGTCGACCAGCCGGGTGTATCTGGTCGCCGGACTCGTGAACGACCAGTCAGGCTACGGTGGAATGGGAGGAGGCTACGGTGGAGTGGGAGGAAGGACCGGTGCACCGATATGTGTCCCAGGTTCCGCGTACTGCTCGTCCAGTTCCTCCGGCTTGTCCAGGGAAGTGTGGGAGCTGAATACGGCGACCACCACCTGGGTGGACCGCTCGGCGCCCAGCAACTCGCCGGGCCCGCGCTCTTCGCACGCCATGGCCGCGGACCCGGTCACGGGCAAGGTCTACGTGTTCGGCGGACAGGACGACACCGGCACCGCGCGCGATGACCTGTGGGAGTGGAACGGCGCCAAATGGGTCGAGTGCTTGGCGGATGTCAAGCCTCCGGCCCGCTATGATACGGGGCTGGCCTACGATCCTGCGCGCAAGTCGTTGATCCTCTTCGGCGGCTCGTCCGGAACCTACACGTACTACGGCACGACCGACGTTCTTGCCGACACCTGGGAGTGGAACACCGGCACCCGCAAATGGACCCAGCTTTTCCCGACCCTGTCGCCCTCACAGCGAAGCAGCCACGGCATGGTGACGGACAGCGCGAGGAAGAAGATCATTCTCTACGCTGGATACGATTCCACTGGCAGCATCATGGTCTATCCTCCGTATTACTACCCGGATGCCGGGGCGTACTCGGATCCCAGCAAGACCGACGTGTGGGAATGGGACGGTGCCAGCGGCACCTGGACGAATCGCACGCCCACGCTACTGGTTTCCATGCCGACCGGCGGGAGCTACCCAATCATGGTTTTCGATGATGGGCGGGAAAAGCTGGCGCTGTTCGATGCCCTAAGCAACTACTACGGCTACGGCTACGGCTCCTCCGCGGCGGGTGACTTCTGGGAGTGGGATCCGGTGGGCGGCGCATGGTCGCAGAAGGTGACCGGGGAAGCGCTGGGCCAGGGCCTCTACGACGGGCTGGTGAGCTACGATTCGATCCGGCGCCGCGTGGTGCTGCTCGGCAGGCCCGCGATGATGGACAGCACGACGAACATGTCCACCTGGGAGTTGGACACAAGCGGCCCGACCTGGTATGCGCGACCGCCGGCCGGCGAGCCTGTCGATTCCCCCTATGCGGCCATGGCCTTCGACAACCAGCGCGGCGTTGTGGTGCTGTTCGGTGGCATGCCATGGGGTACTGCGACGGATGAAACCTGGGAGTACAGCGTGACCAGCCGGGGCAACGGCACTGGGTGCACGGCCGCGAGTGCCAGCCTATGCGCCTCGGGCAACTGCGTAGACGGCGTGTGCTGTGATTCGGCCTCGTGCTCAGGCCCGTGCAAGTCCTGCAACGTCCCGGGCAAGGCCGGCACCTGCGTGTCGGCCTCCCCAGGAACCCAGGTTGCGGGCAGCTGCTCCGGCGACCAGGCGTGCGACGCCACCGGCGCCTGCAAGACTGCCGACGGCAAGGCCTGCAGCAGCGCCGCCGCGTGCGCGAGCGGATTCTGCAGCGACGGGGTGTGCTGCAACAGTGCCTGCACCGGGACCTGCGTTTCATGCAAGCTGGCGAGCACGGTCGGTACCTGCAGCCCCATCCCCATTGGAACCGACCCTGACAACGACTGCGGCAAAGGCACCCCGCCCTGCCAGTCCACCTGTGACGGCGTCGGCGCCTGTGTCTTTCCGGTGGATTCGTCCTGCGGAAAGTGCGGAACGTGCAACTACCTCGGCTCCTGCGTGGAAGCCACGTACTGCACGCTGACCACCACGAATACGCGCACCAATTCGTTGACCAGCACGGCAACGGCCACCAGAAGCGTGATCACCGCGACCGCTACAGGAACCGGCACTGTCCGAACCGGCACTGTAACCAGCACCAGCACCGGGACTGTCATGACTGGCACGCGGACAGCCTCCAGCACAGCAACCAGTGGGACCGCCACGGCAACCAACACCCTGCTCACCGCGACTGCGACAGGCACCAGCACGACAGGTACGGGCAGCGCCACGGTGACCCGAACCGCCAGCGCAACAATCACCAGCAGCGGAACAGGCACCAGCAGCGGAACAGGCACCGGCACGACCAGCAGCGGAACTGACACGGGAACGGGAGCCCTCACCAACACGTCTAGCCAGACCAGCATCGGCCCAGGGCCCGACGCTGGCCTCACTACTGCCACGACCCGGGACGGCAGCATGGGAGATGGCGGGCTCGTCAGGCTTGGGCACAGCGGCTGCAACTGTCATCTGGGCAGCGCCCCGGCCGGCGGCCCTGGCGGCGCGAGCGCGCTCGGCCTGCTGAGCGCGATCCTCTTGTGGCGCCGCACCCGCAAGCGGCGATAGCAGCCCGCGCGCAAGCAGGGCCGGCGATCTCGCGATAGTGAGATCCTCGATCTAAGACGGCGTCTGAAAAGCTGTCTTGGGCGTTCACCCGGCGCGAAACCGGCCGCATCCAGCACCCGACGATTATGTAGATATCCTCACCCCCAGCCCCTCTCCTGGAAAGGAGAGGGGATCCGGAGACATCAATCGCCGCCGCGCATCTTCCGACGCCCCTCTCCGTTCCGGAGAGGGGCTGGGGGTGAGGTTGCAATTCTCCGGTCGTCGCTGTTGCCCATGCCTTCCCTTTCCAGTCCTCGTCCGTCGCCTTTGCCCCCAACGATCATTTGCTTGGCACATCACGCGGCCAATCCGGACATGCTCTGAGCCTTTTCAGACGCCCTCTAACCAGCATCGCATTGACAGCGGATCAAACGCCGCGACCGAGCCATGGCGTGTGGGCGCATGATTGTCGCCGCTTATGGCACGTGCGCCCGACCCCAGGTGGTAAAAGACCGCACCAACCCACGCCAGCGGCGACTGGCATTCTCCGATCGGAAACCAGCCCTGCGGCTACACCAGCTTCCGTTACGACATCACGTCGAGTGTCAAGTTCGGGACCACGGACAACGTGATTGCGGTCAAGACCGACACCAGCGTGCAGCCCTCCTCGCGCTTCTACGCGGGTACCGGCATCTACCGCCATGTTCGTCTCGTTGCGACCAATCCCGTGCATATCGATCAGTGGGCCACCTACGTCAACACTCCCGCCCCCACGACCACGGCGGCAACAGTGAAAGTGACAACAACCGTGGTCAATAGCGGCAGCGCCTCGGCCAGTGTGAGCCTGCAAGGGATCGTCAGCGATCCCAGCGGCAAGGCCCTGCCAGCGGTTTCAGCGGCGGCGCAAACCATCGCGGCGGGAGCCTCGGCCAACTTTGCCTTCGATGTCCCGGTGGCAAACCCGCTGCTTTGGGATCTTTTCCGATCCGACTTTTTGACTTTCGGCCATTCTAGTGCGAGTGAGATTGCATGTGCAAACTAGACATTTCCGTCCTTGTTGGCCTTCTCGCAATAGCGATGGGCTGCGGCAGTAACGGAACCAGCACACCCTCCCCAGGCGGCGGCGCAGGCGGCGCGAGCGGGGCAGGCGGGAGCGGCGGTGCCGCAGGGGAGAATGGCACCAGTTCGTGCAGCCTGCCGAGCTGTCTAAAGAACCTCGGCGCCAACTGCGTCGAAAGTGGGGTTTGCACCGTGCAGAATGACACCGCGACCGGAAGCTCGAACACCTGCTACGCGAACGGGGTCAAAGAAATCAACGTCCACGACGTGGAGACTGATGACAGAGCCCTGACTGTGACCAAGGGCAGTTCAACTTGCTTTTCGACGGCCTTCAATGGAAATGACGTGTACGTCGGCATGGGATCCGTCACGGTGAAGGACGCCTCCGGTGCGACCGTGGCGAGCGTGCGCTTGGATGACATGGACAACCTTTTCAAGGTCACTTGCACGGGCGGTCAGGAAGTATCTCTCGATGACTCCTGCAAGTCGGCTTGGCCAGTATCCGGACTAATGGGAACCAACTGCAGCAACGAAGGAACCTGCACGCCCTAGTGCCGCCTCTGCTTTTCTTGAAGTCCAGCGCATCCGGTTGCCGTGACCCGTGTTGTCCGGAAAGTCGTCGCGGAAATTCTGGCACGAATTCGCGGAGATACACAGTTTGAAAACGGCACGCGTGAACCGGCATGGTGATGCCCGATGCTCCCAACGATGTTCCAATTTGTCATCGCGATGATCGCGTGCGCGATCAACGAGCGAATGCAGCGCAAGCTGGACTACACGCAGGAGGAGGTGCGGGTCTTGAAGGAGATCCTCGTGGCGCTCATCGGCAGCCGACGGATCTCGTTTACCGCGGACCACCATCAAGTACGAGTGTTTGAACCAGTTCGTGATATTCGGCGAGCGACATCTACGGTACTTGATCAAGGAATTCGTGAAGCACTACCTGACCGAGCGTTTTCACCAGGACATTGGCGGCCAACTGATCAAGAACCAACCCGGCTCGACGAATGACAATGGGACAAGTGGGCGGATAGCTTGTCGCTCACGCCTCGGGGGCCTCCTCAACTACTACCACCGTGAGGCCGCTTGAGCCTCGGCGATGAGTTTCGGGACAGCAAGACGGTCACCCTTCCCGCGTGGCCGACGTGACCTCGCTTGCGGCCGACAGACCAGAGGCCACGGCCGGGAGAATGCCCTTTTGGCTGTAGATCGGCCGGACCAACGCCCGCAGTTGGGGCAACTGCAGTGCGAACAAGCCCGCGCCGACCAGGCACACACAGCCGCCGATGGTGAGCGTGGCCGGTGCGCCGATACGGGTCGACAGCGTGCCTGCCAACAAGCTGCCAAAAGGCGCGACCCCTGCGAAGGCCATCGTGTACAGGCTCATAAGCCGGCCGCGCTTATCCTCTTCGGCGATGGTCTGGAGGATGGTATTGGAAGACGCCATACTCACCATCATCCCGAATCCGGCAACAGCGATAAGCGGCAAGGAAAGGAGCATGTGGCGGGAAAACGAGAAGCCGATTAGCCCCACACCAAAGCAGGCCGCAGCAAGTGGAATTCTTTTCCCCAATCCCACAACGGAGTTGCGCGCCGCCAAGTAAATCGTCCCAACCAGTGCTCCAACGCCAGTGCTGGCCATCAGAATTCCCAGCGTCTGTGCCCCACCGCGAAGTATGTCCTTGGCAAAAACCGGCATCAGTACCGTGTAAGGCATGCCCACCAGACTGACAACCGCCAGTAGCAGCAGAATATTGCGGATGGGCAAGAACCCAAAAGCGTAGTGCACGCCTGCCTGCAGGTCTCCTAGGAAATCCCCTGCAGAGGCCCGCTCCTGTGGGGGAGCGAGGCGCATGGAGAGCAGAGCGACAATAACCGCAATGTAGCTGAGGCCATTCAAGAGGAAGCACGTGCCTTCCCCAACCAATGAGATGAGGATACCCGCGACGGATGGGCCAATCAGGCGCGAGGCATTGAAGACTGATGAGTTCAGGGCAATGGCATTGGGCAGATCCTCTTTGCGGTCGACCATCTCCAGGGTGAAAGCCTGACGGGTGGGCATATCGAAGGAGTTGATGGCGCCCGAAAAGACCGCCAGGACCATGATGTGCCAAACCTGGATAAACCCGGTTAGCGTCAGGCAAGCCAAGGCCAAGGCCTGGAGCATGGCGAGGCTTTGCGTTACCACCAACACGGGCCGGCGGGGCCAACGGTCGGAGAGCACGCCGGCAAGCGGCGTGAGCAGCAGCAAGGGAAGCTGGCTGGCAAATCCCACCATGCCCAATAGGAAAGGCGAATGGGTGATCCGGTAAACCAGCCAGCCCTGGGCGATGGTCTGCATCCAGGTTCCGATGAGGGACACGCCTTGGCCAAAGAAGAACAACCGATAGTTGCGGTTGTTGAGGGCGCGAAAGACTTGTCTTAGACCCGTGGTCTTGCGCAAGGGTGTTGGTGCTGACACGAGCAGAGCTCACAACTTTCGGGGCGATGGCATCGTGCCGGGCAAAATGCAGGGCATGGCTTGTGAGGATAGCATCCGTCGGCGGCCGTCAAGGTTTCGTGCGACCAAGGGCTGGGTATAGGGATAGTTCGGGTGTCACGCACAAGGACAGGCTCAACGCGGACCTTTTGGCTTTCCTCAAGTCCTGATACCGGGGCTTGTCGCAGCTAGCGCCGCGATAACAGGGCAAACCCGTTCGATTCCGTCTCGATGCGGGCCTGCTGCAACAAGTGTGGTAGGCGAGCCGTTGGCACAATCAAATATTGAACGCACAGTGCGTTTAACCGCTGTGTCAGTTCCGCGGGACTGGACAATGGGTCATGCTCGCGGTGACGTGGGTCGTGTCGCAACAGCGGCGCGGAATCAAACGGGCGCGCGAACCCGGCCTGAACCGCGAAGAAGCCATAGTCTTCCGTGTAGACCGCTAGGCGCTGCCCTGCTGGGACGAGGGCGGCCGCCAACTCGCCGATCGCTATCTCACGAGAGCGATCGACGAATGAGTCCGATTCGGTGATTCGTGGACGAGCGATGAGTGTCGTTGCGACCACGGCGGCGAGGACGCCGACTGATACGGCGAGGCGCATGGGCGAGAGCCAAACGTCTCGCAAAAGACGATCGAGCAGTTCACCCACAAGCAGCGCCATAGCAAGCCATGCCAAAAGCAGGGTCCGATCTTCGTGATGAGTCGCCGCGCCGTCGAGCAAATCGCCGACGATCAAGAATGACACGAGGGCGCCAATGGCGAGACACAATCTCGCCCAAGCTCGCCCGCGCAGGCCTGTGCGACCGTGGACCCAAAGCACGATGGACAGCAAAAGGAGTGCCAACAAGGTCAGTTCTGGCTCTCCGGTGAAGAGTGCCAGGGGCTGTTGAAGGAGGCGCAAGCCGAGAGTCATCGATTCGCCACCCAGCGCTCGGCGGTAGGCTGCGACGCGTGTGACGAAGAACAAAGCATCGTGGTGATGGACGAATCCATGGAGCATCCAGGCGGCGGCCCCCAGGGACGCGATGATGGCGGATCCCACCAACCAACGACGCCGGTGTGGCTGCCGAATCGCATCGAATGTCGCGCATATAGAAACCACGCAGGCAATCGGCCAGGTTTCATAGCGGCAGAGTGTGGCCAAGCAGGCTGCGAGCGCGCCTGCGGCGCGTATTCGATCATGTTTCGAGCTGAGCGTGGCGCTGGCCAAGAGGGCAAGTACGGCCGTCGCATACTCGGGCACCATCGCAGCACCGTAATAGGCGGCGTGGGGCAGGCAGGCAGCAATCATTCCGGCGATAAAGGCAGCTCGTGCTGACAGCTCGATCGAGCGAGCCACCCACCAAACGCCAACGGCGGCGCAAGCCCCGAGCCCGATCGCCATTACCTGTGCAGTCGCCAGCGTAGGGCCAAAGGCCGCCATTGCGCTACCCCAAAGCAAGAATGGAAATGGCAGCCAGCTTGTCCCAGAGGGATCAAAGTGCGGATGGATGGCGAACTGCTGTGCAATGATGGCACGAGCGAAGTCATCATCGCTGACGGAGCGAAATCCCGTCCAGAGCAGCGCAAGCGAGACGAGGATCTTGGTGGTCGCGATGATACAGGGTGCGGCGTATCGCCGAATCACGCTGTGACCTTGTTGGGGAACGGAGCCTTCGCGAAGGTAGACGGCGATGGCTTACTTCACAATCAGACCGCAGGCAATGCGATCACCTGCATTGCCGGCTGGATCCGTCTTCATGTCGTCACCAGGAAGAAGAGCAGTATGGCTTTTCGCATGATGTTCGATCGTTGGATGCGTGAGCACCGGAGGTTGAAACAGGTTTCCTGGATTGACACCACCGGACGTGCGCCAACGGATTCTCCGGTCTATTCGTCAGGAGACGACTATTTTCGTCCAAGGAGACCACGCCATTCGTTAACCTGCTGTGGTCCTTGCCTTGCCCCTCCCCATCATATTTGCCGACCAGCCCCTGGACCTAGACGACGAGTCGCAGAGGGCGCTTTTTCATGCGGGCAATCGCGCCCTGATGGGGCGACTCTACCAAGAGAGCTACGACGGCGTGGACGCAGCGGTCGGGCGCGTCTTGTGCGGCGCCGACCGGGAAACCGTGGTGCACGATCTCTACCTTTCGGTTTCAAGGAACTGCCCGAGGCCGTGCGGCAGCCGTTGCAAGGCGGGCGGGTTGCGTTGCACGCTCTGTTCATGGATAGTGCTCTCGACGTGCGTTCCATCGAGGAAAGGGCGGCGCGGGGTGCGCCCCTGGCGGATATGGCCGACCCGGCCGCGGGCGAGATCGATCGCAAACTGGTGCTGGCGGTGACCCCATGAAACACTCTTGGCAAATCGGTTTGGCGGGGGCTGTGCTGGCACTTTTCGCGGGCCGGGCACAGGCCGCGCCCGAGCCGCCGCACAACGCGGTCTTTGCCCTGATCATGGGCGACGACGACGAACATCCTGCCGAAAATTCGGCCGACCGATCTTCAGGCCGGCGCGCGCGCAGTGCTATTGTCTCGGCTTGGTCCATGCAGGTCGGTTTGGGGCCGACGCAGGTCAACTTGTCAGCGCGTTTCTAGGCTGACACGATTCTTTCGAGGATTTTCTCTTGTCCAGACCAGTCGTCTGGTTCGTTGCAACCGCACGGAGGCAACCCATGAACGCCACTCGCGGCCTTATCTTCACTTCGCTTAGTCTGGCTTTCGCGGCAGGCGCTTGCGTGAGTCGTGTCCCCATGACCGGCAGGCCCTGCCCCTGCGCCGACGGGTACGCCTGCTGCGATACCACGAGGCAGTGCTTGCCCGCGGGCCAGGTTTGCCCGGCCCGTGACGCCGGCGGAACCTCCGATGGGACAGCTGGGGCCACCACCGGAGCAGGTGGACAAGCTGGTGGCAGCCCCGGTGGCTCGTCGGCCGCAGGCGCCGGCGGCAGCTTCACGAACACCGGCGGCGTCACGAACGCGGGTGGCGTGACGAGCACATCTGGCGTCACCAGCTCGGGCGGCCTCACTTTCACAGGCGGCGTGGCGAGC
>PLNW01000109.1 GCA_003142855.1 Myxococcales bacterium | reverse complement strand
GATGAGTTTCCGGACAGCGCGGGCGTCTGAAAGAAGCATCGAGTGGCGCGCTTCAGGCATTTCCGAGACCTCCAATCCAAGGCCAAAGGCGTTCTCGGCGAGTCGATCTGACCTCGTACTGCGTGCTCAAATGTCGCTGTCTTCCGTTGGCGAATGTCGATGGACCACTACAGAGGGCGGCGATGGGACGCTCTACGCACTGGCGCCATGGACGGCAGCCTGGGCTATAGCTGACGTTACCAAGTTCGAGAAGGCCACGGATGTTCAGTAGCGCAAGCTATCTCTGCACGATGGGTGGAATCTGATAGTCGTCCCAGGAAGGAGTGTGGTTGGATTCGCTCGGCGGCTGGTTCCATAGGTACAGGGCCGGATAGGTCGTCAGGGAGCCGCCGTCGAGCACGACCGCCGTCACGAAGAGCTGAGCTGTCCCCGAACGATGGGAAGAAAAAGTCAGCCAGTAATAGGTCTTGCCGTTCGCAGATGTCGCATGGGGTGACCACTTGGGCCAGTCGTTGGTCAGTCCTGGGCTCTGGATACCGTTCAGACACGTCGCCACATCATTGGCGGCAAGCCGCTGGGCGATGCCGCCTTTGGCCGGGACCAAGAACACCTCTGCCGCAGAGTTGGAATACGAATTGCCATTGCCGGCCATACGGGTGAAGGCGATGAGCGTATCGTCGGGGCAGTAGGCTGGGTAGTACTCGGTGTAATTCGGGTCGGCGGCCCCGGTGATGGGGGTGGCTGCGCCACCCTTTCGATCGCCGTAAGGGACGGAGTAGATGTCGGCCGGACCATTGGTCAGACGGCCATCGTAAACCGAGCTAGTGCCCGGTGACGACACATAGGCGATTGTCTGGCCATCGTGGCTGAACGTGGGCTCAGTCGCCACGTTGCTGTCCCCGGTGCGTGCCAACACGCCCTGCTGGTTCGGACTGTCAAGCTGCAGCCAGTGGAGGTTGCCAATGTCCGAAGTCGCGTTGTTGTCGCTCGTGGTAATCATGATGCGATCACCATCCAACCAGTGTGCGAGCGAGAACGCTGGCGTGCCACCTTTGGTCGCGCGCAGGGTTGTCAGCGCACCGGGGTCGACGTAGCTGGGGATGTTCCCAGCGGTCCCTTCCTGTATGTCGGCGATGCTGTTGAAGTAGGTCGCATCGCCGTTTGACCCGAGCACCATACCCACGCCGCGACCGTCTGGGGTGGCGGCGTGGCAGCCGATGCAGTTGTCCTGCGTCGGAACGGACGCCTTTACCTGACCGATGAGCAGAACATCCTCCACGCCCTCTTCTCCAATCCCAAAGCCCTTGAGCGAGCCGGCCCCCGCCTGCGTGAGAGCCCAATACACGATCTTTCCCGGCGCCTCGACCGGCGCCACGGTGAAGTTGGAGATCGCCGCCAGGGAAGGCGCAGTCTGCACGGCGCCACTGGACGACAGGGTCAAGGCGCGAATGCTCACGGTGATCGGCTGGTCGGTGACCGAGGTGCGAAGCTGATCCCAAAGGTTGGCGTCGAGTGCATAGGTGCTGTCGCCCTGATGCCAGACATGCGCAGTTTCTCCCGTCGTGTAGATGAGGAGAGGATGTGCGAAGCCCGCAACAGTCAACTTGATCTCGAACAGGTTCTCGTCGGCGGCACGCAAGAATTCAAAGCGCGGCCGGAGCCAGTTCATGGGCACCAAGGTGTTCGGCTCAGGCGACACGATGCAAGGAGCTCCCCAGTTTCGCGGGGCCGTGTTCGCGAACAAGTCGGGCGCATTGGCGGGCACGCTCGCTCCGTCGAGGATGGGGTCCACGGGAAAGTCGGTCAGCGGTGGCGGCAGATCGATGGGCGGCACCCAGTCAACGGACACCGCCGCGTCAATGGACGAGATTATTGTCGTGCCGCCCATAGCACCCGCGCCGCCGGAGCCTGCGCCGGATCCGGCATCCCGTAAGCCCGGCGCGCTGCTGGCCTGTACTTCCGCTCGGCCGCAAGCCGCAGCCAGAGCCGACAGGAAAAGAGCGAAAAGTCGACATTTCTGGTAACGGGAGCCGAAACACAGGTCGTACACAATGACCCTCCTTGGTGAAGCGTTAGGACGATTCTATACTGTACGCTACCGCCCACGGTGGCAACATTGAGGCGGCAGCTGAGGGCCACCTCGACTCGGGATGACCGATCCGTCGCGAGGCGCGCCTTGCTTCGGGGCATCACCGGTTGATTATCGGGATCTGGCACGACGAGGTGCATTCGATGGTGCCGCCTGCGTCAGTCGGGTTTCCGTTGGCATCCAAGGGCACGCCGTTCAGCGCCGCCAGGTCGCATTGCTCGCCCAGATTCGTGTCAACAATGCCGTCTCCGCAATAGTCAGACTTCGTGCATCCAAATGTGCAGCCGCCCTGAGCATTGTTCGAGCCATTCAGCTTGCCGAGGTCGCATTGTTCTTGAGGGGCTTGCACTATGCCGTCACCGCAGAAGGGTCCCCAGGTGCATTTTGTCGTACAGCCGCCGTAGGTGCTGTCGCTGTTCGGCCCCGAACAGCCCGCCGGGACCGCCACGGTTCCGCTGCCGCAATCGCACTCCTCGTCACCCACCGTGATCCCGTCGCCGCAGGTCGGGACGCATGTGCTGGGAGCCGCGTTGAATCCGTTCAGGGTCAGTTTGTAGGTCGACCCGGTGGTCTGGCGCTCAGTCTGGAACACGGCAATTTCGTAGACCTTGCCGTCGGAAAGGTTGAGGGTGGAAGCGGTCGCGGCACTGAGAGTGACTGATCCACTCACCGGCGTGTGAACGCCACCCAGATCGACCGCCAGCTGTTTGTTGATGAAGACCCAGACATCGTCGTCGCCCGTGAAATCAAGGGTGTAGCTCTTGGTCTTGTCGTAAAGGAACCAGTAACGGACCTCGCTGGTGAAACTGAAGTTGTGCATACGCTTGTTTCCCGCGGCGTCCACGTCCCATGGCCAGGTTCCGGTTGCGTCGTAAAGACCTGCTGGGACTGATGGGACTTGCGCGGCCTCCAATTGGTCCGCCGAGAAGGGGTCGGCGTCGATCGGGAAGAACAGGGGGTTCCCATCGACCTTGCCGACGACGAAAGTCGCCATGTAGGTGGTGCCGCTGAGGTAGCAGTTGAGCATGGTGTAGCCCAGGGCTGCATCCTTCTGACAGTCGGTTTGGCCAGCCGTCGGGTTGGTGGCGGACTGTTGGTATTGGAAAGTGCATGGCTCGGGATTGTTGTTCGGGTCCATGATTTCCGATCCCTGCGAGCCGCACCAGTATGCGGTCGTGGTGACGTTCCACTGCTCCCCGTTGGGTCCATAGCGATTGACATAAGCCCCCTGGCCGTTGTCCCAAAGAGCCAGCTTGGACGCGGTTGGGTCGTTGACCCCTGGCGTAGTCCGATACCATTCCGCAAACGTGGCCGTGCTCGTGATGTGCGAGCCGCCGCCAATTCCCGAGTAGACAGGCTTTCCATCACTGTCGAGAGTGCTCTGAACGATGCCCAAGAACGGCGTGTCCTGGCCCAGCACTCCGGCCTCGAACTCCGGGGGATTCTTGAAGCGAAAGTCCCGATAGAGAATCGGGACCATCATCTTGTTGCCCAAGGCCGGCTGGGTGCAGGTCCAGCCCGCTTCGATCTGGCAGGTCTTCGAGCAACCGTCGCCGTCAATGGCGTTGCCGTCGTCACACTGCTCGGGCGGAACAACGATGCCGTCGCCGCACTTCGATGTGCACGAGGCACCGGCGCAGTTGGGTTCGAGCTGACAATCCTCGGAACAGCCATCAAAGGGCATGGTGTTGCCGTCGTCGCAGCCCTCCGCCCCTTCGACTTTGCCGTCGCCACAGGTGGTCTTGGTGCAAACGCTGGGCTGGCCGCTGCATGTGTAGCCGATCTCAATCTTACAGGTGGCTGAGCAGCCATCGCCGCTGACCGTGTTCCCGTCGTCGCACATTTCGTTCGAGGTGATCACCCCGTCGCCACATTGCGGGGTGCATGGCTTCCCGGGCATGCGACACTGCCAGCCGGGTTCGATGGTCTTGCAATCTCCCGAACAGCCGTCGCCGCTCACTGTGTTCCCGTCATCACAGGCCTCGTTGGAGGTCAGTATTCCGTTTCCACATACGGCCATGTTTATGCACGGTTGCCCGGCGGTTGGACATTTGTAGTTCGCCTCGATCTGACATAGAGCATTGCACCCATCGCCATTGAGCGTGTTGCCGTCGTCGCAACCCTCGCCCGACTCCACCACGCCATCGCCACAGTTCTTGGGCGCCACGAATTTTGTGATCGGGGTTCCGCCGGTTCCGCCGGTAGCAGCACAAACAATGCACCCTCCGCCACCACCGTTGGGATCAACGATGTTGCCGCCTTGGTCCCCACCTTGGCCGTTTCCGGCAATTGGCGCTGGGGAGGAAACCGTGGCGTTGGTACAGCTTGCTCCGGCCAGCAAGACGACCGCGCCGGTAAGAAAAGTGCGACAGCCGCTCAGGACCGGGGCACCGACGGAACGTGAGATCGCGCTTGTTGACATCGAACGTTCCTCCTCTATGGAAGTATGAGTATTGGCAATCGTGATGCCCGTCATTCGTCGTGATTCCGCGCCTCAATCCAACGCCACGCGACTACCAGCAGCGGTGGCTGAATCACCCGCGTTAGCAGCGCAGCTGTGAGCGAGGACCTTCCG
>PLNW01000002.1 GCA_003142855.1 Myxococcales bacterium | reverse complement strand
CTCCGTGGTCACCATTGGGATCAAAACCCCAATACGGAATTGGTGAGACACTTCCAGCACAGCTCGCAACTGCGCATCCAATAGGTCGGGATATTCAAGCAGTACTCGCACGCCGCGCCGTCCCAGGAAGGGATCGGGTTCCGGCGGCAGGCGGAGGTAGGGCGGGTTCTTGTCGGCGCCAATGTCGAGAAGACGAACGTCGATATGCTTTCCTCGCGCCGAGCGAAGGCTGTCCAGAAGAAACTCCGCGAATTCTTTGTCTGAGGGAAAGTGCTTGGCTGACAGAAAGAAAGGTTCTGTTCGAAACAACCCGATCCCATCAGCACCGCCTTCGATGGCAAGTTCCACATCTTCCCGACTGCGGACGTTGGCCAAGACCGAGACCTCAATTCCGTCCAAGGTAACTGTGGGCTTGATGCAGCTATCTTGCACCATCGTTTCCTTGCGTTTGCGCACTTCGTCAACAGCGCGCTCGTACTTTTGTAGGGATTGAGAGTCCGGGTTGATCACCGCGATTCCCTCGATCCCACTGACCAGTACAACGTCTCCCGTGTGGACCGTTGCAAGTAGCTTAGGGATCCCGCCCACGCAGGGGATACCGAGTTCGCGAGCAAGAAGAGCCGCATGAGCCGCAGGGCCGGCAAACTCTGCAAGCACAGCGACGGTGGACGAACGCGAGAGAAACACCGTGTCCGAAGGGAGCAGCCTGCGCGCGACGAGCACGCTGTTCGCAGGGAGGTTTTCGAGACTGTGTGCGTGAATTCCGGCCAAGGACCGCAATAACCTGCGGGATAAATCCTCGATGTCATCTCCGCGCTCCCGGAGCACTTCATTGTCCATCTTCCTGAATTTGCCGGCCAGACGTCTGAACACCGTTCTGACCACTTGCTCGGCATTGATTCGCTCCGCTTCCACGGTCTTTTTTAGTTCCTCAACAACCGAGGAATCAAGCAGGATGGCCTCGTGAGCGCGGAAGATATCTGCCGAGTTCTTGTCTAACTTGTCCTCAATATGCTTCGCATCGATCGTCAGGCTCTGCCGTACATCGGCGATTGCCCTCTCAATTCTGGCCTGCTCTTCACCGACTTCGTCGGGGCGTATTCGATAGAGTTCGGAGTCTCGCTGAAGCATGTCGATGTAGACGAACGCCTCCCCTTTAGCCAGCCCGGGCGATACTCCCTTCCCGACCAGCGTAAGCATCTTGTCTTTTCCCGACTCAGTCTTCATCTGTCGAATTCCTTGGCAACGTAACGCAGAAGCTGAGCTACCGCTGACCGCGAAGCGATTAGCGGTTAGCTCAATCGCATTGTGATGCCTTCCATTTGTATAGGCGTCGTTGTCCGTCCTCCATCCAACTGGCTTCGCGGGTTTCGTAGTCGTAGCGAAACCCCTTCTTGTCCGCCAACACCCATGAATACCGATGCAACGCCGAACCGATGAACCCCAGAACAAATGGTACGGCCAAGAGCCAGAGTAGGGACAAGTGAAACGTGCCAGCGATCCCTCTGTACGCGAGGTAAGCCCCTGTGCCCAGCAAGAGTAGCAGACCGATGAAGCCTACCAGATCGGAGACGACATGGAGTCCATACCCAAGAGGCGTGCATTTCTACTTGCCGATGCGCTGGCTCTCGTTATCCCACATAGGGTTAATGAAAATCATCTTCGTGGCCCAACAGGTATTCGACCGCCGAAGTGCGGTAGACTTTTACCGCATTTTCACCGCCGAGCATGGTGTTGTCAATCCTGATACGTCATACTGTGAAACGGGTTGCGACGGATCGCCAGTCCCGAAGCCGGGATCGTCTCACGGATGGCCCCGTCATTCTGAGCGTAGCGAAGTTCGCCGTTCGTCTATCCGTGAGGAGCCAACATCATGCCCGAAATCCAGACCCCTGAATGGGTCAAGGACGCCATTTTCTACCAGATTTTCCCGGATCGTTTCGCCAAATCGGATGCGGTGCCAAAGGCGAGCGGCTTGCAGCCGTGGGGCGCGCCGCCCACGCCGCACGGCTACCAGGGCGGCGATCTGCTCGGCGTGGCCGAACACCTGGACTACCTGGCCGACCTGGGGATCAACGCCATCTACTTCAACCCGATCTTCCGGTCGGGGTCGAACCACCGCTATCACACGCACGACTACTACCAGGTGGACCCGATGCTCGGCGGCAACGCGGCATTCCGCACGCTGCTCGATGCCGCGCACGCCCGCGGCATTCGCGTGATCCTGGATGGCGTCTTCAACCACGCCAGCCGCGGCTTCTTTCAGTTCCACGACATCCTGGAAAACGGCCCCGATTCGGCCTACCTGGACTGGTTCACGGTGGAGGATTGGCCGCTGCGGCCCTACGGCAGCAAGCAGCCGAACTATCAATGCTGGTGGGGCCTCTCCGCGCTGCCCAAGTTCAACACCGCCACGCCCGCCGTGCGCGAGTTCCTCTGGGGCGTGGCCGAGTATTGGATCAAGTTCGGGATTGACGGCTGGCGGCTCGATGTGCCGACGGAGATTGACGACGACGAGTTCTGGCGCGAGTTTCGGCGGCGAGTCAAGGCCGCGAACCCCGAGGCGTACATCGTGGGCGAAATCTGGCACGAGGCCCAGCGGTGGCTGGGTGGCGACCAGTCTGACGCCGTGATGAACTACCTCTTCGCCCGCGTTAGCCTCGGCTTCTTCGGCCGCGAGACCTTCGCTCACAAGTATCGGCCCGGCGGCTTCCGCCTCCGGCCGCTGCGGGGCCGCGCGTTCGGCAACGAGATCGAACGAATGCTGGCGCTCTACGCGTGGCCGATCACGCTGGTCCAGATGAACATGCTGGACAGCCACGACACCGCGCGTTTTCTGCACCAGGCCGGCGGCGACAAGTCCGCGCTGCGCCTAGCGATGCTGTTCCAGATGACCATGCCCGGCGCGCCGAACATCTACTACGGCACCGAGATTGGCCTCAGTGGCGGACACGATCCGGACTGCCGCGGCGCGTTCCCCTGGGACCAGCGGCAGTGGGATCGCGACCTGTACAATTTCAGCAAGCGCGCCATCGCCCTGCGTCACGCCCACCCGGCTCTGCGCCGCGGGCAGTTCGAGACGCTCTACTCGAACGACGACGTCTACGCCTTCGCCCGGCGGTTGGACGATGACCGGCTGGCCGTGAT
>PLNW01000106.1 GCA_003142855.1 Myxococcales bacterium | reverse complement strand
GGCCCGGATCGTCGGCCGTCGTCGCCTCGATGGCTTGGGGCGGAGCTTCCCTAGACATACTTGAGTTTGCTGGCGGCCACGGCCGACATCTTGAGCAGCAGCCAACCGTGCTTCCAGCGCGAGATGTTGGTGGAGCCGTAGAGGCGTTCCCGATAGCGAACCGGAACCTCCACGATCTTCAGGTTGAGTCGGGCGGCCCCAAAGATGAGATCGAAATCCCCGAAAGGATCGAAGTCGCCAAACACGTGTCGCGCAGCCGCCAGCCGCTCGTAGTCGCGCCGTCGCAAGACCTTGGTTCCGCACAGCGTGTCCTTGATGGGCTGCTGGAGCAAGTAGGTAAACAAGTGGGAGAAGGCTTGATTACCCAAGCGATTGAAGAAGCGCATCGCCCCCGGCTGCATGGGATAGACCAGGCGCGTCCCCTGAACGTAGTCCCCCAGCCCACGCGCGATGACGTCGTAAAAAACCGGCAGCTCCTCGGGCGGCACGGTCAGGTCGGCGTCGAGAATCATGAGCACGTCGCCGGTGGCCTTGGCAAAGCCCAGTCGCACGGCATCGCCTTTGCCCTGGCCGGTCTGCTGATAGGCCGACAGCTTGAGCGGGCCTCGATAGTCCTTGATCGCGTTGGCTATCGTCTCCCAAGTTCCGTCGGTCGAGCCCCCCTCGACGAAGATCAGCTCGGTGGACGAGCCCATGACCGGGGTTCGTTCGATGGCAGCCGCTACGTTGCCCGCTTCGTTGCGCGTGGGCACGACCACGCTCACCGAAAGCGGCCGGGGCGTTGTGCTCATGTCCCGCCGGCGCAGGGCATAGAGCCGATAGAGCGAAAACCGTTCGACCAGCGGCAATTTGGCCAGGTAGCGATTGACCAGCGGGGCGAGGCCTGGCACCTGCAAGGGGAGCAGCAGCCGGTCCTCGAAGCGAACCATCTCGAGGCCGGTGATGTTGAACAGGTTGTGAAAATCATTGTGCGACAACCAATTCGGCGTGGGCGCTGGCGTTTTCCAACCAACCGTTTCTGCCGCCCGCGCGGCAAACTCCCAAAGGTAGTTGTAGGTCGTCAGATAGATGAGCCCATGCTCAGTCAATCGATCGCGCAGGCTTTCCAGCCAGGCGCGCACGTCAGTCACCGTGTGACACAGACGATCGCAAATCACGGCGTCGAACTTCCGTCCCGGTGGCAGACGCTCGACTCTGCCCACCTCGAAAGTGATCTCCGGATGACGACGCTGGGCTTCAGCCGCCAGATCGATCGAATGGGCAATTCCCACGCGTTCCCGGTTGGGCAAAGCGGCAACCAGATCGCCGGTGCCGCAGCCTACCTCCACCACCGAGGCGTCGGCCGGGATCCAACGCCGCAAGGTCGCCCGCAAGTCCTCATCCAGAAAGTCGCGCGCGGCCGGGTGGCGTGGGGGCTCCAAAGCCATCCGACGAAAGTAGTCTGCCCAGGCCGCCGCGAGCGCCTCCGGCGAGCCAGGGCTAGCTCCGGCAGGCGATGGCAAAGATCCTGACACAGGCATAGGAGACCTAGAATTCGGTATCCACCAAGGGGAAGATCTTCTTGAAGCGCTGGCCCGGCTTGAGAATGATGACCTCGTTGCGCTCGATCATCAGGTCCGGGTTGGTGAAGGTGAGCCGATGCTTTCCGCAAGCCAGGCTGTAGTCCATCAGCGGGGTGCTCTTGCCGGTCGGCTTGCCATCGATGGCCACCTCGGCCCACGGCTTGGAACCGATGGTCGCCACGCATTCCGCTCCGCCTCCAGCCCCGAGCCTCCCCTCGCGTTCGAAGATGTCTTCGTCAGCGGCCGGCTTGCCTCGCGTCTTGCCGCCTGCTGCGGGTTTCTCGTCAGCGGGGCTATCGTCGCTCACCGCTTCCACTCGTCCCCCACCCCGGCTCGCGCGACGCGAACCGCCGGATGACCTCCCTCGGTTGTCGGCCACCACGCTCGGGCCTGCTCCCGGCACGGACGGCGAAGCGACAGGCCGCGCCCCGGATGCACCCGCCCCTCCCGCGCGTGCCGACGCGCCGGCGCCCGCTGACTCGCGCATGGCTTGAATCTTGAGCGTCTGGCCTGGCTCCTGGTAAATCTCCTGACGCCAGTCCTTGAAGCGCGGATCGCCCTTGATTTCGAGCACGTGGCGCCCGGGCGTTATGCGAGAAGCTCTGAAGTTGGTGGTCGCCTGTTTCCCCGTCTCGTTTACGGCAAAGGCCTGTCCGTCCAGCCACACCAGGCCACCCGGTGGCTGGCTGGTCAATTCGAAGCCCGTGTCGGGCGATGCCTCTAGCTCGATCTCCACACGCTCCACCCGCGCGGTACGAATCTCTACGTCTTGCTCACGGGACAGGTATCCATCGCGCACAACCGCCAGGTGGTAGATGCCGGGCCGCCGCTCAATCACATAGGGCGGTCCCTCGTGCAGGCCAACCCCGTCGACGGTCACCCGCGCATCCAAGGGCTTGACAGCGATCTGCATCTTTCCCGACCGGGTCAGGTAGAGATAGGCTCCGCCACTGCCCAGCGCCATAAACGCAAGGAAAAGCAGATAGTACTTGATCCGTGACGGCGGCCGCAGGGACAAGGCGGCCGCAGCCGCCGTTGCGGCGTCCATGCCGCCCGACAAGCGTGGCCCCGGCAAGCCATAGGGCTGGCCGGACATGCCAGCCGAGGGATAGCCCGCCGGCCCCTGGTCGAACCCTGACAGCGGCGGCGGTGGAAAAAACGACGGCGGCACTGGCATGGCCGGCGAGGAACCCCCGGGAAGGGGCGCGTTGAGTGCGCCCACGCCCAGCAGCGTCTGGCGTAGCGCCGCCGGACGAGGCGGCGCGGGCGCAGGCGGAGCCGCCAGGGGTGCAAACAGCGGCCGCCCCAGCGGCGCAGGAACCTGCGGACGGGCGGGCGCCAGGGGTGCCATTGCCGGTCGTGGCGCGCGAGGTGGTCCTGGTAGCGGGCCGGTTTTGGCGGGCGCCGGCGGCCGGGTCGGCGGCGGCAAGGGGAGCGGCCGCACCGGTGGAGTCTGGCCCATGCCCATCACCGTCTGACGAAGCGGCGCTGGCTGATTCTCTTTGTGGGTCGGAACCTTGTCGGAGAAGGTTGAAGGCGCGGGGAACCCCTCATTCATCTCGGCCAGCGTGGCCTCAGAGAGCGGAACCGCGACCGTCTTGTCATCGGGGCCAAGAAAACCCCCATTGGCCCGGGCTTCCGGCGTGTCTGCGCCCACGGGCTTGTCGAAGATCGAGGTCTCCAGCTCCTCGTCGTCCCAGCCCAGCGCCTGGTCGTCCTTCGCCGGAGACGACGCGCCTCGCGCCGGCGCCTCCATGTCCACCTCGACGGGTTCGATCTCGTCTATCTCGTCGGCCGATGGGCTGATCGGGGGAGCCTCGTCAACGTGCAGACCAGCGGCAAAGGTCCGCTTCATCCAAACCGACAGGTCTTTGCGCGACGAGAACTGGCCGACGGAATACAGGAAAGCCTGCAAGTCGTCGTGCAAGTCGAGGGCGTTCTGGTAGCGGTCCTCCACGTCCTTGGCCAAGGCCTTGAGAACGATACGTTCCAGCGGCTCAGGAATCTTGGCGTTGAGTGAAGACGGCGGGACAATCTCCACGTTGCGGACCTTCTCCAAGGTCGAAAAATCGCTCTCGCCCACGAACAGCCGCTGGCCGGTGAGCATCTCGTAGAGAATGATTCCCAGGGCGAAGATGTCGCTGCGCCGGTCGATGGGCAGTCCGCGCACCTGCTCGGGCGACATGTAGCCGAACTTGCCTTTGAGAATTCCCGCCTGGGTCTTGGATGCCTTGCCTGCCGCCTTGGCGATGCCGAAGTCGATGAGCTTGACCTCGCCCTCGTACCCAATCAGCACGTTCTGTGGCGAGATGTCGCGGTGGACGAGATTGAGCGCCCGCCCCTGGGCGTCGCGCTTGTTGTGCGCATAGTCCAGCCCTTCGCAAACCTGCATGATGACGAAGCACACCTGCGGCAGGGGCATGGTCTGGGTGTGCCGGTGCAGGTCGTCGAAGATGCCGCGCAAATCGCGCCCGTGGACGTATTCGAGGGCGATGAAGTACGCCTCGTCCACCTTGCCGAGATCGAAGATCTGGGCGATGTTCGCGTGCTGCAATTGCACCGCGATCTTCGCCTCGTCGATGAACATCGTGATGAACTCTTCGTCCTCGGCGATGTGGGGGAGAATGCGCTTGAGCGCGACGATTCGCTCGAAGCCCTCCACGCCCATGACCTTCGCCTTGAACACCTCGGCCATGCCCCCGACGTTGATACGTTCGAGGAGGTAGTACTTTCCGAAAGGAGTGGGCTGGTTCAAGCGGCGACTCCGAAGCGTAACCTACGGCTGGCGCGAGTCATTCCGTTATCGACCACGGTCAGGCCCGAGTCAAGCAAGCCATCCGACGAGGGGAGGTCTGCGCGGCGACAGGGCAGCACTGCGCCGCCCGAACCACGCGTTTCCAGGGCAGCCCCGAGCCGTGCAGAACGCCTCACTCCTCGATCCAAACCTTGTTCATGCGATCGCCAGCCTGAATCTTCATAACCACCTCCATACCCGAGACGACCTGCCCGAACACGGTGTGCTTGCGATCGAGGTGTGGCTGCGGTGAATGACAGACGAAGAACTGCGATCCGCCTGTGTCCTTGCCGGCGTGGGCCATCGAGAGCGAGCCCGCCTTGTGAACCTGGCGCTTGCCCGCGGTCTCGCACTTGATCTTGAAACCAGGGCCCCCTGTTCCGCTGCCAAGAGGACATCCCCCCTGGATCATGAAGTCAGGGATGACGCGATGAAAGCTGAGCGCGTCGTAGAAGGGACGTTTCACCTTCTTCCCGGTCGCTGGGTCCACCCATTCCTTGGTTCCGGCCACCAGCCCTGCGAAGTTGGCCACCGTGGCCGGCGCGTCATCCTCGAACAGATCAGCCACGAATTCGCCTTTGGTGGTTTCAAAATGGACTTTCTTCATCAGAATACCTTAAACCCCTTTGTGCCCCCATTGTAGCAGGAGATGCCACACTCCGGGATCCTCGATTATGGCCCCGCCCTCTGCGTCCGGTGCATGACATGACATCACGCAACCAGATTCGTCGCCAGCCGATAATGGGGACAAGTAGCGGCCGTAGGGCTGCCCTGTGATAAGGTAGGAACGCATTGATGAAGGTCTCCAAGCCGCCGTCGGGATCGCTTCTGGGCCGCCCCGTGGACTTTCCTGCGGTCAAGAAGGCCGGAACCAAGGGTTTTGCACAAAGGCTCGCGCGGGTTTCGGGAGCTGACAAGGCGAGTGCTGCCACGGTGACTCAGCCGACCGTCCGCGCCGGCAAGGTGTCAGCCGTCGCAGACATCGCCAAGGCTCTCCAGGCTGGCCGGATCACACCCCGGGCCGCACTTGATCGCGTGGTCGAGCGAATCGTGTCCCGCCAGGTGGGCGTCGACGGCCCTGCAACAATCAAGAAGAATCTCAGCGCAGCGCTCCGTCAGACACTAGAAGACGATCCCATGCTGGCAGCCAAGATCCGCGCCCTGGGCGACGAGTAGGTTGCCGGATCCGGCGCCGGAGCCGGATGCGGATCCGGCCACGGCCACGGCCTCCTTCGGCTGCAGCGGGACTGCGGGTTAACTCAATGCCTTGCGTACAGCCGCCCGTTTTTGCGCCAACATCTCGCGCACCTTGGGTGGCAAATAGAGGTGTTCCGTGTCCATGGTGGCCAGTGCTTCACCCAGGATCGACACGCGCTCTGAGGCTGCGGTTTTCCGATCGATGATGATGAACCACTCGCCCTTCACCTTGCACAGGCCGCCCCCTCCTGTCGGCCCGGCAGCGGCGAGCGTCTCGTAGCGCACTTTGACGCCAAGCTGGCTGGCGGCGGTTTCTAGGGACTCGGCAAGCTGTTCCGGCTTCATGGGGTCGACTTCTCTCCCTCAACATCTTGTGACAGGGGATGGCTGACAGGCAGGGTTACCATGAACGTTGTACCGCTGCCGAGCTTGGACTGGAAGGTGATCTGCCCGCCATGGGCGTAGACGATGTTGCGCACCACCGACAGACCCAACCCGGTCCCGCTGCCAGCCGGTTTGGTCGTGAAAAACGGGTCAAAGATGCTAGCCCGGTGCTCCTCGCGGATGCCGCTGCCCGTGTCGGTCACGGCCAAGCCAACGGTAACCTCCCCGTCGTGGAAGGTTCGAACTCGGACACTGCCGCCCTTTTCTCCCAAGGCTTGCGCCGCGTTGGTCACCAAGTTGGTCACCACCTGCATCACCTGATCCCTCACCGCGCGAATCGGTGGCAGATTGGGTGCCAGGTCTCGATCCAGCGTGGCCTTGGCTTCCACAAAAACATGCTCGCAAAATGACAGGGCGTGCTCGACCACCTCGTTGAGATCCAGCCGTTCGATCTCGACGCGCGAGGGCCGAGCGTAGCCAACCAGGTCGTGCGTGAACCGCCGGATGCGTTCGGCCCCGTCCTGGATGCGCTTGAGCCGTTCCACGTCGACGGGCTCGATTTGGTTCGGCAGGCGCCCTTGCGTGGCCATACTGGCTTTGTGCAGGACCGCCTCGACGCACGCCTGGATGGACGTAAGGGGGTTGTTGATCTCATGCGCCACCCCGGCGGCGATCTGCCCCACGGTGGCCAGCTTCTCGGCATGAATCACCTGGTTTTGCAGCACACGCAGGGCTGTCACGTCCTGGCCCACCGCCAGGATGGCGGAAGGCCGGCCGCCTTCGGCACGCACGATGGCCACATTGAAAGCCGCGCGCGCGACCGTCCCGCTCACCGACGGCAGTCGCACCTCGCAGTTGGACAAGTCTCCGCCGGCCGCCACCTGTTTCATGATCTGAGCCAACTCCGGCATGCCCGCCTCGGAAAGCCACAGCAACAACTCACGACCCACCACCGTCTCGCGCGGAAAACCCGTCAGCCGGGACATGGCTCGGTTCCACACGATCGTGCGGCCGGCGAGGTCCGTGGCGATGACCAACACGTTGGCTTGGTCCACGATCTGTTCAAGGTAGTCGCGCAGGCCGGCGGCTGGCGGTGACCGCACCAGCGCGGCCTGCCGGTGTCCCGGCTTCTTGGCGGCCCGCTTTTTCGGGGAACTAGCCATCAGCCCCGCTTGCGCTCCCTCGACGGCAAGAGGCGCGACGCCAGGGCAGCCGCCTCGGCCAGCACCGTGCGCACGGGCACGCCTGCCCGATCGGCGAGCCGCCGGCAATCGTCGAATTCCGGCGACGCGCCCAGCACACGGCCGCCGTCGGCGGCCAGCTTGACTGACACGGTTCCAAAGCGCGTCTTCACGCTGGCCAGCGAGCGCGACAGCACGGCCCGTTCCATGCGAGCCCGCCGCACGCCCAACGTCGTCGAATTGCCAAAAAAAGCCTGCTCGACCGGTCCCACACCCTCCGCTGGCGCCAACGCCGACACTTGCCACGCCGGCCGCCCCTTCTTCATGAGGATCGAGGTGGTCCACACATCGACCGCCCCTGCCGCGAAGAGAGCCGACATCAGCGGCTCGATCAACTGGGGACTCATGTCGTCCAGGTTGGCCTCTAGCAAGACCACCTCGGCCGCCGAGGCGGGCAGGGCTCGACCCAGTGCCTCACCCAGCAGGACGCGCAGAACATTGGCCCGATCAGAGACCTCACGCGTGCCCGCGCCAAAACCTTGAGCCTGGATGCGCATGGGAGGCGGCGGACCGAAATTGGTCACCAGGGCGGCCAGAATGGCGGCACCCGTGGGTGTGGTCAGCTCGCCCTCGCCTTCAAGCAAAGCCGGAATTCCGCGCAAGATCGCAGCCGTGGCCGGCGCCGGAACCGGCATCAATCCATGCGCGGTGTGCACCTGACCCGAGCCCAGCACGGGAGGCGTCGACGACACCGATGAAGGTTGCAGCCACGCGAGGGCAGCGGCCGCGCCCACGACGTCGGCAATGGAATCCCACGCCCCCACCTCATGGAAGGCCACACGATCGAGCGCAACCCCGTGCAGCGCCGCCTCGGCCTGAGCGATGCGCTCGAAGATGGCTCCAGCCAAACGCTTGGTCTCGGCGTCGAGGCGCGCCCGTTGCAGCAAGCGGCGAATCTCGGCGTAGTCGCGGTGCTCGTGGTGATGCCCGTGATGGTGGCCGTGATGCGAACCCGGCGCATGCACCACGAATCCCTTGCCCGCAAAGGCCCCGCGCCGCCGCTTCTCGAAACCGACCTTCAACCCGTGAACACCCATTTCGTCGATGGCGCCGGCCACGACCCGAGCCGGGACGCCGGCATCCACCAACGCCGCCACCGCCATGTCGCCCGCGATCCCGGACGACGGGTCGAAATGCACATGCAGTCCACGCAGCTTCATGGCTGGCGCACCCGATTGAGCATCGAAGCGAGCCGGCCGCCGCCGAAGCCGTTGTCGATGTTGACCACCGCCACGCCCGTGGCGCAGGAGTTGAGCATGGTCAACAGCGCGGCCACGCCCCCGAAGGACGCCCCATAGCCGACGCTGGTGGGCACCGCGATCACAGGCCGCGAGAACAGACCGCCCACCACTGTGGGCAGTACCCCATCCATGCCCGCCACCACCACCAGCACCTCAGCCTCCTCGATGCGCTCGCGATGGGCGAGCAGCCGGTGCAGCCCGGCCACGCCCACGTCGAAGATGCGCACCACCCGGTTGCCGTCCATTTCAGCGGTGACCGCAGCTTCCTCGGACACTGGAATGTCAGAGGTTCCGGCCGACAGCACACCCACCACGCCGCGACCGCGATCCGGTGTCGGCTGCGGCCCGAACACCAGCATGCGCGGCACTTCCAGGTAGCGCACCGCCGGCAACAAGGCCGCCACCTGGGCCGCCAGGTCGGGCGTCACCCGGGTGGCCATCACAGGGACGCCGTCGCGACCCAGCTCGCCCAGCAAGGTTGCGATCTGCGCGGCCGATTTGCCCGAGCCGAAGACCACCTCGGGAAACCCGGTCCGCATGTGACGGTGGGTGTCGGCGTGGGCGAAGCCCAAGGAACGGAAAGGCAGGTCGCGTAGCTCGCGTAGGCCATCGTCGGGCGACATCTTGCCGTCCCGAATCTCTTCCAGGAGCGCGCGCAAGCGTGAAGGGTCCACAGGCAGCAGACTACCATCTCACGCACGGAATTCACCACTGCGTCTTGATGTGGGCGGTGACAGGGGCGGTGACGGTGACAGGGGCGGTGGGAGTGGGCCCCCCCTGCCACCGTCACGTGTGGTCGGCAGCCGGCTCGCGTTCGTGGATCTCGTAGATCACGCGGGTGTGGGCCACCCGGTCATGGAGCGCCTGGCGATCGTGATCGAAGAGCGCGAAGAGGAATCCGGCCAGCCACGGAATGGCCACGACCAGATTGGGCACCAACAACATGCGCAGCAGGGCCCCGGTGCTGCGATCCCACAAGGAAACGTTGGCGCCGGCCACGGCTGCGCCCCACTGTAGGCTGATGATGGCCAGCGCCACCAGAGGCCCCCAGAACTCGACCGCGAAGCGCAAGAGCAGGTTGAACACGCGCACCGGGCGTGTGGTCCCCACGATGCGCAGTCCCAGCAGACGCTTGCCGAGGGTCTTGCCCCACAGGCGATGAGAGAGGACATAGTACGTGGCAAAGAGCAGCAGTCCGATCTGCGCGGCCGCATGCTGCGACAATCCCAGCGTTGCAGCCACTATCTGGCCCAGCGGCGCAATCAACATCACATCCACGGCCAGGGCCGCGGCACGCGGCACCAGTCCGCCAGCCACGCGCGGTTTGGGCCGCAGCGACTCCAGGCGATCGAGCAGGTCCTCGTAGCCCCCGGGCCGCTTCTGCGGATCGGGGTCCATCATCTCGCGGATGAGATGGCGCAGCCGCCAGGGTGCGGCCTCGCCCGGGATTTCGGGGCGCGGAGCCTCGCGATGGAGTTGCAGCATGGCCCGAAGGCTGTCGGCCTGAAACGGCACGCGGCCGGTGAGGAGCTCGTGAAAGGTTATGGCGAGCGCGTACACATCGCCGCGCATGCTGGGCCCGTCGCCTGCGATCTGTTCGGGCGCCGCATAGTAGGGCGTGCCCACGAAAGCGCCGGCGCCGGCGTCTGTGGGCGCAGCCACGCCAAAATCCGCCACCTTGATCGCGTGCACCTGCGCACCGGCTGGAATCGCGCCCAGCAACAGGTTGGACGGCTTGATGTCCCGGTGGACCATGCCGCGTCCGTGGGCCGCGGCCAGAGCCCGCGTGGCCTGGATGATGTATTCAAGCGCCTCGCCCCAGGGCAGCGGGCCTTCCCGCTGGATGTACTCGGCGAGCGTGCCGCCTGGCACATGCTCCATAGCGAAGTAGGGCGCGCCTTGGAAATTGCCGATGTAGTAGATGGTCACGACGCTGGGGTGCTGCAGGCAGGCCTGGGCCTGCGCCTCCATCACCAGCCGGCCGACCAGTCTCTCGTCGTTGGCCAGCTCCCGGCGCAGCACCTTGATGGCCACCGTCCGCTCCAGTGACATGTCGTGCGCCAGGTACACCGCGCCCATCCCGCCCTCGCCCAGCAACTCGTGGATTTGAAAGTGATCGATGCGCTGGCCGACCAGCGAGTCAGCCGCAGCAATCGGATGCTCGATGGCCGGACCTTCTGCGTCCAGGGCCGTGGCCGCAAAGGCGCGTTCCGCGCTGGGCGGCTCGTGAAGAGGGATAGTCTGCTGCCTGGCCATGGGCCAAGCCCGATCCTAGTCCCGGCGCTACGATCACGGAATTTTTCTATTGAAATGGGAACCCTCAAAGGGTTCCCAAACCCTTCGGCCCCCCACCCGCCACCCGACCCCGCTCGCTTCGCTCGGCCTCGCACGATGGTCCGCGGCGAGCAAAGCTCGCCGACTCCCCACGCGACTACACTTCCTCGGCCGCGTCTCGCAGCGGCAGGAACCTGGCGCCCTGGCTGCGCGCTTGCTCCAAGGTGGCGTCAAGCGCGGCCAGCTTGCGCGCCAGCGGGACGCGCAGGTCGGGTTGCTTGGCAACTAGCGCCGCAGGAAACCCATCAGCCTCGGCGTCGGCCAGGTCGATGCCGTGCAGTTCCAGATTGAAGAACGGGCTGCCCAGCGCCGCGGCCGCGAGTCGCCGCCGCAACCACTCCGGCGCGATGACTAAAGTGGTGCCGATGACGTGCAACCGGAGCCACGGGGTCACGGCGATGGGCAGCTCCATGATGGGCTGGTCGCCACGGCGATAGGGCGAGCCAGCCGCGGGCCGGTAGGGCACGCGCGGCGCCCGCAGCACGGCCGGGCTGCCCAAGATGCTGCCCGAGCGCCGGCCTGCGAGGCGAATCAGCCCCATCACGGCAGCCTTGGCCAGGTAATACGGGATAGCCGGAAAAGTCGACGAATCGTAGCGATAGCCGCGCTGGCAGAGCAGCTCGATCAGCTCAGCCGAGATCTCGTAGCCGGGCGCGCGGAAGCCGACCGGCGGCCGCCCACAGGCCGCGGCGATGGCAGCGTGGGCCCGATCGATCTCGTCGGCGATGCGCAGGCTTGCAAGCCGGACCAGGTCGTAGGGATGGGTGTACGTGTGGCTGGCCAACTCATGGCCGGCGCTGGCCAGGTCAGCCAAAATGCGGCGGCCCTCAGCGTCTTCTTCCAGGTCGCGCCCAACCACGAACAGGGTCGCGCGGATGCCGTGTCGGGCGAACAAGTCGGCCAGTCGGGGCAGACACCGACGCAAGATCACATGCCGGATCTCGTCCGGCGGGCCGCTGGGCAGCGCATGAATGCGGAAGTAGCACTCGACAGGATCGAGATCGACGGAGACAGAAACGATAGGGCCGGCCGACACGCAGATATCGTATCAGACGGCAGGTCCCTGGTAATGTTGTCTGAATGCCTGCCTCCACTCCCCTCCGCTATCGGGTGGCCATGCCCGAGCCGTCGAGTCACGAATTTCACGTCACCCTGCAAGTCCCGGCCTTGCGCGAGCGCCCGGTGCTGGATCTGGTCTTTCCCGCGTGGACGCCGGGCAGCTACATGGTTCGGGACTTTTCCCGCCATATCTACGACCTGCAGACGACCAGCAACGGCCGCGCGATTCCCAGTGAACGGCTGGACAAATTGCGCTGGCGGGTCGTGAGCGACGGCCGGCCGGTTCAGGTCAGCTATCGCGTCTTCGCCTTTGAACAGAGTGTGCGCACGTCGTTTCTCGACCAGGATCGTGCCTTCCTGAGCGGCACCAGCCTGTTCTTTCTCGTGCCGGGCGAGGAATCGCGCCCCTGTCTGCTCGACCTCGAACCGCCAGCGGGCTGGCGCATGAGCACGGCCCTGCCCGCGGTCCGCGGCACGCGCCATCGCTTTCGCGCCGCTGGCTACGACGCGCTGGTGGACGGGCCGGTGGAGATGGGCCTCCAGAGCATGTACGCCTTTCGCCAGGGCGGCACACGCTTCGAGGTGACCATTGCCGGATCCACCAATGCCGACATGGCGCGCCTGCTGGCCGACTTGCGACGCATGGTCGACGCGGCCGGCGCACTCTTCGGTGGCTTTCCTTTTGACCGCTACCTGTTCATCATCCACGCCCTGCCCGAAAGAGGCGGCGGGCTGGAACACGCCTGCTCATGCACGCTCGACATTGCCGGCATGGCTTTCGAGGATGACAAGGCCTACCAGCGCTTCAACGAACTGGCCGCGCACGAGTTCTTCCACGCCTGGAACGTCAAGCGCATTCGCGATCAGGTTCTCGGGCCTTTCGACTACACAGCCGAGAACTACACCCGTCTGCTCTGGTTTCACGAGGGCTTCACCGAGTACATGCAGGCCATCATCCTGCTGCGCGCCGGCCTGCTCACGCCCGAGCAGTACCTGAAAGACCTGGGCGAGGACTGGGCCAAGTACGCCGGCCGCCCTGGCCGCAACGTCACGCCGCTTTCCGAGCTGTCCTTCGAGGCGTGGATCAAGCAGTACAAGCCTGCTGACAACTACGTAAACCGCGCGGTCAGCTACTACGACAAGGGCAAGTGGGCCGGCTTGCTGCTCGACCTCGTTCTTCGGCAGGCGACGCAGGGCCGGCGCGGACTGCCGCAGGTGTTCCGGCGTTTGTGGCAAAGCCACGGCCGGCGCGGCCGGTCGATCACGGCGGCCGACATTCGCGCGGCTGCCGAGTCCGTGGGAAGCCGTTCCCTGGGCGCGTATTTCTCGCGCTTCATCGACGGAACCGCCGAGCTGCCCGTACCAACCTGGCTGCGCCGAGCTGGGCTTTTCGTCCAGGCCCGTTCACCCGCGCAGGCAGAAGGCGAGGACAGGGTGAAGACGCGCCGGCAACGGGGCTGGGCCGGACTCAGCTTCGCAGCTGGCGAGGCCGCGGCGGTCAAGAACGTGATTCCCGATTCGCCGGCTTGGCAGGCAGGACTGACCTTCCGCGACGAGATCGTGGCGGTCAACGACCACCAGGTCGATGCCTCGACCGTGGCCAAGCGGCTGGCTGATTGCGGCCCTGGCCAGACCGTGACGGTCGCGTTCTTCCGCCAGGAGATCCTGCGCACCACCAGTCTGCGCCTGGTGCGCACGCCTGAACGCAAGTGGAGCTTCGCCATCGATCCCGCTGCATCGCCGACGCGACGGCGCGTGCGCCAAGGCTGGCTGCGGGGATTTTAGTCGCGTGGGAAGCCGGCGAGCTTCGCTCGCCGCGCACCATCGCAGGAGGGTTTGGGAACCCTCCCAGGCTCCCCATCTCAAAGGACACAAAAAAACGGGGTACCGAAGTACCCCGTTTGGATGGAACTAGGCTGCGGTTACTTCCCGAACGTGATGCTGTTGAGGCAGAAGTTGGTCACTATGTAGGGGTTGGCTGTGTCCGAGGAGATTTGCACGCCAACCTTGTCGATGTTGGGAACGTCGGCTGCCCCGAGTTGGAGGCAGGTGGCAGTCGTGCATTTAGTGCTAGTCCAGCACTCTGTGTTGAAGTCGGTGAGGGTAAGGACCGCGCCAGATGCCGGAATGGTGGCGCAGTAGGGGTTAGCGTAACATTCCTGACTGACAAGGTGAATGATAGCCCGGATGGCGGTGTTGGTCGGGGTGATCGCCTCAGGGGTGATGTCGTACGTGATGGTAGAATAGGTGGTTCCAAGGGTATGGCCATTGCCGCTGCTGTCAGCCGGCGGGGTGCTGCTGTTCATGGCGATCTGAAGCCCCCAGTCGTCTGTATAGTCGGTGCCCTGGACCTTGGGGATGGTGCCCGTTATGCAAAGGGCGGAAGTGGAGTTCCAGACCGTCCTGCCCGTGGTGGGACACGTGGCCCCGACCTTGTCGCATGTGTTGGGATCGGGAGCGGTGATCGGTCGCGGATTGGCCACATCGTTGGGATCGTTCGGATCGTCCTCGCACAGCGGAGAAGTCTCGGTGTTCTGAATGCCGAGCGCGATGTAGGCGTACCCGGTCAGCGGTCCCTGGGCCTTGCCGTCCTTGAAGGTCACTTCGTCGCCGACGACGGGCGCGCCGCCGCCGCTCCCGCAGCCGACTCCGGCGGCTCCGAACATTGCAAAAGCGCCACAAATGGCGAATGAGGCCAAAGCAAAACTGGACTTTATGATCGTGCTGTTCCTTGCGTTCATGTCACCCTCTCGGTTGGTGTTTACATACTCAATAGCAGAAGCCCTTGAGATGGGAAAACATATCTCAAGTAATTTTCCAGCTCCAGTCCCTGCGCACAACGCGCCGCGCTTCGACTGTCCACCCACGACGCTGTCTGCCTCTGATACCTCCGCGCGCCACCGCTGGTAGACTCCGCCCCACCATGAAACTATCTGCCAGCCTTCGTGACCGCGTGCTGGTGGCTGCGGAAGCGGTTCGCCAGCATCTGGGCGCTACCGGCGCCCAGGTGGCCATCGTCCTTGGCTCGGGCCTGACCGCGGCTTCCGCATCCTTGACAGACGTCCGCTCCATCGACTACGCCCAGCTTCCCTGCTTTCCTGAGACCACGGTGGCGGGCCATCCCGGCCGACTCCTCTTTGGCAAGATGGCGGGCAAGAGCGCGCTGGTGCTGTGTGGTCGCGTGCACGCCTACGAGGGATATGCGCCGGCGGAGATCGGCTTCGGCGTGCGGGTGGCCGCAGCTCTGGGTGTGGGGACCGTCGTGGTGACCAACGTGGCGGGTGGCATCGAGCCGGGACTGGCCGTGGGCGAAATCGTGTGCATTCGCGACCACCTGAATCTGACCGGCTTGTCGCCGTTGGCCGGCGCCAATGACGAGCGTTTGGGGCCTCGCTTCGTGGACATGACCGACACGTACACGCCTGCCCTGCGCGTCCTGGCGGCGCAGGTGGCGCAGGCGCTCGGTGGCAAGCCCTTGCGTGAAGGCGTGTACGCGGGCATGTGCGGACCTTCCTACGAGACGCCTGCTGAAGTGCGGATGCTGCGCACCCTGGGCGCGGATCTGGTGGGCATGTCCACGGTCCACGAAGTCATTGCCGCGCGCCACGCCGGCCTCAAGGTTCTTGGCCTGTCGCTGGTGGCCAATTCAGCGGCCGGCGTCCTGAGCACGCCGCTGCGACACGAAGACGTGACCAGCGCAGCAGCCGGCGGGGCCGCGCGCATGGGCGAGTTGCTGCAGGGAGTGGTGGCGAAGCTGTAGAACACCTGACGGACGATAGCTTCGGCCACGGCCACGTCTACGACCACGGCCACGTCCACGACCTTTTGCGGCTATCGAGGAATTGGTGTTGCCCATCAGCCTTTGGGCAATGCTATGGTGCTTGGCAATGTCTGCCATCCGCACCGACGAGCTGATGGCCCGAATTGCGGCCTACGAGGAGGGCCCATTTCCGCAGAAAGATCACTTCCACGCCACGCTGGCGCCGTGGAAAGATCGCCTCGACGAAAACGCTCTCTTCGTGCTGACCGCAGCCCTGCGCAAGAGCGACCGGCGGCGCGCGCGACTGGTGGCCGAGGCGCTGGGCTGGCTGGCTGGCACCCCCTGCGGGCCGCTGCTCGTGCCCGTCATGCTCGACCCCGGGGCGCCGCTGCATCAGCGCGCAGCCGCCGCCGCAGCCATCCAGGAGTATTCCCCGGGCACCACGCACACGCTTTCCCCTGACGAGCGGGGCGTGTTGCTGGAGCTTCCGGTACGCGAGATGGTCACCGAGGCTGGTGACGATTCGTTTGCCGCCGAAGCCATTCGCGCCGCCTACCGCAGCACGCCTGCACAGGACCGCAGTGGCTTTTCCCAAGCGCTCGTCCACCTGGCGGGCTCGGATGCTGGCCGCGTGACCGTGGTGCTGGGTCACCTGCTGACGGTGGAAGACGACTCCGAGCGGCGCAGGGAACTGATTGCCCTTCTCGGCGCCAACCCTAGCCAAGAGGCGGCGGACTTCTTGGCCGGCCTGGCCGCGACGACCAAGGACGCGAGCGAGGCAGCCGTGACCACGCGCTTGCTGGAGGCGCTACGCACCCAGGGCTTTTCGGGCGAGGTCAAGCCGGTCTGGCGAGAGGCGACCTGTTTCGCCACGGGCTCCGACGGAGATTCGTGCTTCGCCTTGACCTTCGTGATCCCGAGGCCGCCCGCCTTCACCCTGGTGCATTTTCTCATCAGCCTGGTGGACGGCGTGCGCGATGCCCTGGTGCACGCACCGGCCAGCAAACGCGAGGCCGAAGAGTTTATCGCGCGCGAGCGCGAAATGATGACGCCTCTGTCAGGCAGTGTGCCGATCGAGGTTGGACTCAGCATCTTGCAGGAAGCGCGCGAGCGCGTACGACCGGCGAGCGTGGATGAGGAGCCAGACATTCAGTCCGCCATGCGCGCCATGCAGCCCATGCTGTCCGGTGCGCGCGCGCTGCCCGAGCCTCTGCCCGCGCGCAAACACCTGAACGCGAACGCGCTTCGTGCTCTGCTGACCAGTCCGGGTTTCGAATACTGGTACCTGGAGCCGGGAGAGGAAGTCATGCGTCCGGCCCTCGCGGCCATCAGCCGTCCCAGCCGGGCCAAGACCAGCCGCGGCCTGGAGAGCGAGATGACCCGGCGCCTGGACAAGGTCATGCCGGTCCTGCTCGAACGCATGGTGGCCACGGGAGAAATCGAGCGCCTGGGACGAATGCTGCGCCACCAGGCCCGCGTGCTGCGCGCGGCCGGGGATGAAAAACGAGCCAAGCTCTGTCTGCAGGTGGCCGCCAACATGGCGGACGGCGATCCCGAGTTCCTCGTCCACCTGGCCATGCGTTCGCTGGCCGTGGCCGCCGAAGCCAACGCGGCCGAGCCACGAAACACGCACAGGCCCGAGCAAGAGGGCCGAGATTCGCTCCTGCATCGCATCGGGGAAGCGGCCACGCGAATCACGCTGCGCGAAGTGGCCGAGTTGGACCTGGCCACCGAAATCTACCAGGCCGTCAATGAAGCCAATCGAGCGGCGCCCTCAGCGCGCCGCTCGTCGCTGGCAGCCATCGAGCATGCGGCGCTGGCTTTCGCTCGCTTCTTCCTGGGTTGGTTGGAGGGACGGGCGCCCAACGCCGATCCGTCCGAGGCTGAAGTCGTCGGCCTGGTCAGCGGCCTGCGCAATCTGCTGGTGGAGAAGGGCGTGGTGGATTCGGCCTATCGACTGGACGCCGCGGGCGAGGCCGCTGCCGCGGCTCTGAATTTCGTCGAGCATCACTGCCGGGGCGACTGCCCGCATCGCTGTCTGGACCGCCGCGACCAGGATGGTCGACTGCTGTTCTATTCGCGACCGCCCTTGTGGGAGGTTCGTCCCGAGGATCTGCGGGCCCAAGCCAGCCCAGATCGTAACAAGCGCCCGCAGGCGTGAGTTCCACAAAGACTGGGTAACCCTGGAGCCGTTCGTGTCATCCTAGCCAAGCAAGAAGGAGGAGGACCGTGGAACACAAGCTGCCTGAACTTCCCTACGCCAAGGACGCACTGGCCCCGCATGTCTCGAAGGAAACCATCGAGTACCACTACGGCAAGCACCACGCGACCTATGTGGCCAATCTGAACAAGCTCATTCCCGGCACCGAATTCGCCGACCTCGCCCTGGAGGAGATCATCAAGAAGGCCTCAGGCGGGATCTTCAACAATGCGGCCCAGATCTGGAACCACAGCTTCTACTGGAACTGCCTGTCGCCCCAGGGCGGCGGCGAGCCCAGCGGCCCTCTGGCCGACGCCATCAGCAAGAGCTTCGGCGGATTTGCCTCCTTCAAGGAGAAGTTCAGCAACGCAGCGGTCACGCTGTTTGGTTCGGGCTGGGCCTGGCTGGTCAAGGGCCCCGACGGGAGCCTGAGCATTCAGCAGGCGAGCAATGCCGGCACACCGCTCAAAGATGGCCAGAAGCCCATCCTGACTTGCGACGTGTGGGAGCACGCCTACTACATCGACTACCGAAACGCGCGCGCAAACTACGTCGAGGCGTTCTGGAGACTAGTCAACTGGCGCTTCGCTTCTGAGAATTATCGGTAGCAGCTACTTGGAGTGCGCGTTCATCTCGGTAGCCACGTACTGCTGAGAACACAGAGCAGCCTCACGGCGGCAACCAAAGGGTGTGAGGTGAGTCATCTCGTTCGCTACCTGCCGCCGAGAACACAGAGGGGAGAGGGGAGGCCGCAGAGTCGGAGAAAACGGAATGATGTTCGGGCGTTCCCAACGAATCTTCGCGGCCTGCGAAGAAACGCGACGTTAGTAGCATAGAGGGGAGAGGAGAGCGCACAGAGTGTCGGGTCACGCGACTTGCGGGCCCAGGGGCAACGCGCGCTTTTCGGGTTGTGCGGCAGCGGGGGCCGCCTGCACCCGGGCGGCGGGTGCCGCAGGCATGCGGTTGGCAGCCAAGAACTGCTCGATGAAGGCCAGCGAGGGATCCACCTGGTCGACCTGAACCAGGATCAAGTCCCCGGGCAACAACATGCGCAGGCCCGTCTCGATGGCGTGGAACTCGCCTCGGGTTTCGATGATCTCGGCCACCCGCGTGCTGCGCGCCAGCCCCCTGTGCATGAGCGACACCACCTCGCCATCGGGCCGGCCGCGCGTGCACTTGTCCTCGTAGATGATCACGTGGTCAAAACCGTTGCCGATGATCTCAGCCTGGCGAATGATGTCCACATCGCGCCGATCTCCGGCCGCGGTGTACACCACCAGCCGTCGATCGTGCGGCATACCTCCGATGGCGTCGATGAGCGCCACCAGGGCGTCGGCGTTGTGACCGTAGTCGACCACAATGGTTGCCTCTTCGTAGTCCAGGACGTTGAACCGCCCTGGCGTGCTGCGGGTGTCGCTGGTAAAAGTGGCCAGAGCCGCCCGCATCACCTCGCAGGACACGCCCACGGACCAGCAAGCCGCGGTGGCAGCCAGCACGTTGTCCACTTGGAAGCCGATCTGGCCGGCGCGGGTCAGTGGCACCGCACCCAAGCTGGTCACCCGCTGTTCCCGGTTTCCCTCGGCCAGCACGACCGTCTCGTTGCACACCACCACGGCGCGGCCGCCGCGCGCGCGGTGAGCGACGATGAGCGGGTGCTTGGGATCGCGCGCGAAGAAGATCACCGAGCCGGGACAGTAGGGCGCCATGGCCACGGTCATGGAATCCGCCGCGTTGAGAACGGCCGCGCCCGTGGGTGCCACGTTTTCCACCACGGTGCGCTTCACTTCGGCCAGTTGCTCCGCGGTGTCGATGCCTGCCATGCCCAAATGGTCGCCCTCGCCGATATTGGTGACGATGGCCACGTCGCACATGTCGAAGCCGAGGCCCTCGCGCAGGATGCCCCCGCGCGCGGTTTCCAGCACCGCCGCGTCTACCCTTGGGTTGAACAACACGGCGCGAGCGCTGCGAGGCCCGCTGCAGTCATCGGTGTCGATGCGCCGGTCATCGATGTAGATGCCGTCGGTGCAGGCCATGCCGACATGCCGTCCGGAAGCCTTCAGAATGTGGCCGACCATGCGCACGGTGGTGGTCTTGCCGTTGGTGCCCGCCACTGCCACCAGCGGAATGCGCCCGTTCTCCCCGGGCGGGAACATGGTGGACACGATGGCCTCGCCCACCGGCCGCGGCTTGCCCACCGACGGGGCCAAGTGCATGCGAAGCCCGGGCGCGGCGTTGACCTCGACGACAATTCCGCCCTGCTCTTCCAGGGGCCGGCTGATGTCGCCGCAGATCACGTCCACGCCGGCGACGTCCAGCCCGACCACGCGAGCCGCGTCCACCGCACGTGCGGCGTTTTCCGGGTGCACACGGTCGGTCACGTCGGTGGCCGAGCCACCCGTGCTCAGATTGCCGTTCTGGCGCAAGAGAACCTGCGTACCCGCTGCCGGGATCGAATCAGGCGTGTAGCCCTGGCCGGCCAGCACAGCCAGGCCAATGGCATCAAGACGCATCTTGCTCAGCGACGTGGAATGGTCCTCGCCCCGCAGCGGGTCCGAATTGACGGCCGCCACCAGTTCGGCCACAGTCGACTTGCCGTCGCCCAGCACCTGGGGCGGATCGCGACGAGCGGCTGCGATCATCCGGTCCCCCACCACCAGCAATCGGTGGTCAGCGCCACGGGCAAAGCGTTCCACCAGCACCGACGAGCCTTCGGCACTTGCGGCCTGGAAAGCAGCCAACACCTGTTCCCGCGTCGTAAGATTCACGGCCACGCCGCGGCCCTGGTTTCCGTGCTGGGGCTTGAGCACCACCGGAACGCCGACCTCTTGGGCCACCTCCCACGCCTCTTCGGCGTCCTTGACAGGACCGCCGGCCGGCACGGGCACACCGACCGATCGGAGCAGCATCTTGGTCAGCTCTTTATCCTGCGCGATGGACTCGCCGATGGCGCTGGTTCGATCGGTCTCAGCAGCCAGAATGCGTCGCTGGCGCGAGCCCCAGCCAAGCTGAACCAGACTGCCTGAATTGAGTCGGCGCGTGGGAACTCCCCTCGCGTCGGCAGCCCGCACGATGGCCCCCGTGCTGGGACCAAGGCGCAGGTCCTCATCCTGGCAACGCAGCTGCTGGACCGCGGCCTGCACGTCAAATGTTCGTTCAGCCAGGACGGCGTCGATGACCTGGACGGCCGCTGCAACCGCAGCGTGTGCCACATCTTCTTCGCGATACTCGACCACGACCTTGAATTGCCCCGCCTCTTTCGTCGCAGTGGTCTTGCTGAAGGAAACCGGAACCCTTGCCCGCTTTTGCAACGCCATCGCCACGCGTTCCAATACATGCGCCAGGGTGGCACGCGCGGCCGTCGCACCGCTGAGATCGGCCTCAGCCCATTCAGCCCCGGAAAACATGTCGGGCAGAAGCTCGCGCAGGCGTGTCTCGAATCCCGGGATCTCGGCCACAGCCATGTGGGCCGGGCCAAGGTCGACGGTCACCTCAAGCGTGGTGTGACGACTCCAGATATTGGGTCCCCTGAGTGCACGAATTCTTTGGAGTTCCATGATGGCCGTCTCGGGTTTCGTTAGTTCTTCTTTGAGTCCGGCCTTGATGGAGACCGGAGGGTCACTGATAGTGCGACGGACCGCGGATGGGGTTTATTCGCGGTTCCGGCACTGCCGCGTGCCTTTTTCTCTTCGCTAACCACGCCCATGGCCGATAACGCGGAAAGACTCGCCTCGATGTTGTCGTCGAGAGTCTGAAGCAACGCCAGCTCGCCCGGTGCAAGCAGCGACAAGGCCTTGCCGACCGCCTCGCGATAGTCAGAAACATAAATAACTTCAGCGACCCTTGGTCCAGTCGCCAGTCCCTTTCTCAGGAGGCCAGGGACATCGCCCGGAGCCCGATCCGCGGCCGATGGATCGTCGTACAAAAGCACGCGGTCAAAGGCGCCGGCCAAGATCTCGCCCTGCCGAACGATGTCTTCGTCGCGCCTCGCGTCACCTGCTGAGTAGACAGCGGTTCGCTTCCGGTGGGGGAACCGGTCCAGCGCAGACACGACCGCGGCCAGCGCTGAGATGTTGTGGCAGTCGTCGATGACAAGGGTGGCTTCGCCATGGGACACGACGTTGAATCGGCAGGGATCGTCCTGCCGATCGGCACGGAATATTTCCAGGCTGGTGCGGATGGCTTCCTTGGACAGCCCCAGCGCCCACGCCGCTGAGGCTGCCGCCAGGGCGTTCTCTACCTGGAAGGGAGCGCGCCCCGAGCAGGTGATGGGGATCTCATTGATCGAGATGAGATCGGTTTCCGACGATCCTTCGCACAAAATCAACTGACCGTCGCGCACGAAGACCACGCGCTTGCCCTGGCTGCGATGCTGCTGCAGCGTCGGATGCGTGCCGTCGAGGGCAAAGAAGATCACCGAGCCTGCGCACAGCGGCGCCATCTTCGCCACCAGCGGATCGCCCGCATTGAGCACAGCGCTGCCGGTGGGCAAAACCACGTCCACCGGCGAGCGCTTGACCGTGAACATGTCGTCGACGGTGTCCACGTTGTGCAGTCCGAGGTGGTCGGCCTGGCCGATGTTGGTCACCACCGCCACGTCGCAGCGGTCGAAGCCAAGACCCTCGCGCAAGATCCCGCCGCGGGCCGCTTCGAATACCGCAGCCTCGACCTGCGGGTTGAGTAGAACCTTGCGCGCGCTGCGCGGACCGGCGCAGTCCCCACCATCGATGGTGCGGCCTGACACGTCGATGCCGTCGCTGGAGGTCATGCCCACCACACGGCCCGCTGCGCGTAGTATGTGCGCCACCAGTCGGGTCACCGTGGTCTTGCCGTTGGTGCCGGTCACACACACGATGGGAATGCGGCCGTTCTCGCCCGGCGGGAAAAGTGTGTCCACGATGGCCTCACCCACGGGCCGGGGCGTGCCGACCGAGGGTGCCAGATGCATGGCCAATCCCGGCCCCGCGTTGACCTCGACCACGACTCCGCCCTGATCTTCCAGCCGCTGCGAGATGTCGCTGGCCACGATGTCGAGACCGGCCACGTCCAGACCCACGATCTGAGCCGCCAGGGCCGCGTGGGCTACGGTGCTGGGGTGAACCTGATCGGTCACGTCGATGGCCAGGTTGTCGCTGTGCTGGACCACAACCGACACGCCGGCCGCCGGCACGCTTTCGGCACGGTAACCCTGACGTTCGAGCTGCATCTGCGTGGACTTGTCGTCGACCCAGATCCGGCACAGGGGACAGGATTCAAAGCTGCCACGCCTGGGGTCGGAGTTGAGCTGTTCGTCAATGAGCTGGGCCACGGTTCGTTGGCCGTCGCCGACGATGGAGGCGGCTTCTCCGCGGGCAGCGGCCACCAGCTTGCCCCCCACCACCAGCAGGCGGTGTTCGGCGCCCTCGGCGAATTTCTCGACAATCACGCTGCTGCCTTCGTGGCTCGCCGCCTCGAAGGCGGCCCGCACCTGAGCCTCGCGGGTCAGACTGGTGAACACGCCGCGGGCGTGGTTGCCATCGCGAGGCTTCACTACCACGGGCGGGCCGATCTCCTCGGCCGCTTGCCAGGCATCGTCCGCGTCGCTGACCAGGCGCCCCTCGGGAACCGGAATGCCACCCGCACGCAGCAGGTTCTTGGTCAGCTCCTTGTCCTGCGCGATCGATTCAGCCACCGCACTGGTGCGGTCGGTCTCGGCCGTCCAGATGCGGCGCTGCTTGGCGCCCTGGCCAAGCTGGACCAGGCTGCCTTCGTTGAGCCGGCGCACGGGAATGCCACGGGCGTCGGCCGCAGCGGTGATGGCGGCCGTGCTGGGGCCCAGGCACACGCGGTCGGCCAGCTCGCGCAGTTTGCGAACTTCCTGGGCCACGTCGTAGGGCTTGTCGTAGATGGCGGCCAGCACCAGTTCGCGCGCGGCGAGCAGGCAGGCGCGCGCCAGCCTCTCGTCGCGGTAGCGCACCACGACCCGATACACACCCTCTTCCACCGACTCACGGGCACGGCCGTACCCCACCGGCGTGCCGGCCAGGTTCTGCAGTTCGATGGTGACGTGTTCCAGAATATGCGCCGGGTAGGTTCCGTCGCGCAGACGTTGAAAGAAACCGCCGCGTTCACCCACGCTGCAGCGGTGCTCGATCATGGTCGGCAACCACGCCATCAGCCGATCATTGAGACCGGGTATGGAATCAGACGGACTGTCCTTGAGGTCCTTGAGGTCCACCCATGCCTCCAGCACCGTGTGCCGCGACCAGATGTTCGGGCCGCGCAGGGCGAAGATCTTTCTGATCTCCATGGGTGATTCCTTGAATGGGCGGGGTGAGCTGACGTCCAAGAGATTAATGCAACTGTGGCACAGGAAAAGCTGTGGTGTATTTTGGCGGCGAAGAAACCACCCCGCACGGGGTATGAGCAGCGCACCTTGACCGAATTGGACACAACCTGCAACCAACTCCCTGAGCCCTTGCGCGGCATGGTGCAGGCTGTGCTGGAGCCGGGCGAATCGCTGCGCGCGGTCTTCCAGCCCGACCTGGACAACCAGCTGAAATACTGCGACGGGCTGGTGGTGCTGACCGACCGCCGCCTGCTGGCGCGAGCAGGCGCCGACTTGCATGCTTGGCCACTGGCGCAGGTGGAACGACTGCAGGCGCGCGACCGGGGAGGCCTGGCCACACTGGAAGCGCTTGGCCCCAGCGCGCGTCTGGCATGCTGGTACCACACCGTGGGCCGGGCTGCCGCCGCCCATGATCTGGTGGACGCCTTCGACCGCCTGACTGCGGGCCACGCGCCCGAGGGCCCGGATCGCGACGACGACCTGGCTGTGCCCGAGGGAGAGAAACCCACCGCACCGGTCAACGTGCGTTCGCTGTTCCGTCTGTTTCGCTTTGCCCGCGCCCACACCGCTGCGCTGACGCTGGGACTCCTGCTCACCCTGGGCGGAACCGCCGCCGGCCTGGTCCCGCCCTATCTGACCTGGCCTCTAGTCGACAAGGTGCTGGAGCCATACCAAGACCACGTCAGAGAGCTGCGCTCCCCGTCCGCGGTGGGCGAGCGCGCAGCAAACCTGCGCAGCATCGAGCAAGAGCGTGTCACCGGATTCCACCGCGTCGGCTTCTACCTGCTCGCCTTCGCTGCCGCGGCGCTGCTCGCCTGGGCGCTGAGCTGGACCCAGGGCTGGGTGCTGGCCTGGATCAGCGAGCGCATCAGCGCGGACTTGCGCAACACCACCTATGCCCACTTGCAGGAGCTGTCGCTGGACTACTTCGGCACCAAGCGCACTGGCGATCTGGTGGCCCGTATCAGCAACGACACCGATCGCATCTGCAGCTTCCTCTCGGATACCTTGGTCGACTTCATCGCCGACGTGCTCATGATCGTGGGCACGGCGGTGGTGCTCCTCAGCATCGACCCCATCCTGGCTGCCGCCACGCTGTGCACCTTCCCGATCATCGCGTGGTTGACCGTGTACCTGCGCGACCGGATGACCCACGGCTTTCTGCAAAATGGCCGCGCCTGGGACGTGGTGACCAGCCTGCTGGCCGACACGATTCCGGGCATTCGCGTGGTGAAAGCCTTTGCGCAGGAAAAGCGTGAAATCGAGCGTTTCCGCGCCGCCAATTTACGCATCATCGCGGCCGCCGACCGGGTGAACAGGGTGTGGACTTTTTTCTGGCCCACAGTGGCCCTGCTCACCCAGATTGGCTTGCTGGTGGTCTGGGTGGTGGGCGCCTGGGAGGTCTTCAGCGGCCGGGTTACGGTGGGCGTGCTGGTAGCCTTCCTGGCCTACATTGGTCGTTTCTATGCGCGGCTGGAGTCCATGAGCCGCATGGTCACCAGCACGCAAAAAGCAGCGGCCAGCAGCCAGCGCTTGTTTGAAATCCTGGACCGGCCGCCCGGCGTGCCCGAGCCGGCGCATCCGGTGCATCCCGAGAAGATCGGTGGCGCCATCGAGATACGCAACGCCAGCTTCCGCTTCGGCAGCCGGCAAGTCATCGACGGCGTCAGCCTGGAGGTGAAGCCCGGCGAGATGATCGGCCTGGTGGGCACCACCGGCGCGGGCAAGAGCACGCTGGTCAATCTGGTGTGCCGCTTCTACGACGTGAGCGAGGGCGCGGTGCTGGTGGACGGAACCGACATCCGATCTTTCCCCATCGCCGAGTACCGCCGTCACATCGGCATCGTGCTGCAGGACCCTTTCCTCTTCTGGGGGAGCATCGCGGAGAACATCGCGTACGGCAAACCCAACGCCACCCGCGCCGAGATCGTGGCCGCCGCGCGAGCCGCTCGGGCGCACGAATTCATCCTACAGCTCTCCGACGGGTACGATTCCATGGTGGGCGAACGCGGCCACACGCTGTCGGGCGGGGAGCGCCAGCGCATCTCCATCGCGCGCGCCCTGCTCATCGACCCGAGCATCCTCATCCTCGACGAGGCGACCTCGTCGGTGGACACGCAGACCGAACGCGAGATCCAGGAGGCGCTCGACAACCTGGTGCGCGGCCGCACCACCATCGCGATTGCCCACCGGCTGAGCACCCTGCACAAGGCAGACCGGCTGGTCGTGCTCGAGCAGGGCCGCATCGTCGAAATGGGACAGCACGCGGATCTCTTGGCCGCGGGCGGCCGCTACGCGCAGCTCTACCAGGCGCAGATGCAGCGGGGGCAAGAGTTGGGCAGTCCCGAAGCGCCGCGCGAGCTGCCACCAGCCCTGCCCGAGCGCGAGGGAGGTGACGCGTGAACGACCACGGCGCAACCGTCGCCATTCGCCTGCACCACGACGCCTTTGGCCGACTGGTTGTGACCCTGGCCAACGGAGAGATCCACAGTGGTGTCGTGCCCGTGCGCGCCTTCCCGTTCTCAGCGCCCGACCAGTGGCTTTCCCTGTGCGACGAAAGCGGCCACGAGGTCTTCTGCCTGAACGACGTGGCCGAACTCGACCGTGAAACGCGCGACCAACTCGCGGCTGAGCTGGCTCGGCGCGAATTTGTCCCGCGCGTCCTGCGCATCCTACGCGTGGTCAAGGGCGGCGTGGCCAGCCAGTGGTTCGTGCAGAGCGACCGCGGCGAAACCAGCTTCACGCTGCCAAGCGAAGACAACATCCGGCGCATGGGCAACGACGGCGCCTTGCTGATCGACAGCCACGGCATCCGCTACCGCATCACCTCGGTGGCCCAGTTGGATGCGCACAGCCGACGGATTCTGCGCCAGTACTTGTAAGCACAGCAGGAGGTGGCTGTTGCCAGCGTGGACCTGGGGTATCATTAACTTCATGAGTCTGTTTCGCGTCAATGTGGTGGCCAAGAATCCCCGAGACGAGGCTCAGGTATCCGCCCCCATCGAGGCCTTGGTTGACACCGGATCTGAACTCAGCTGGCTGCCGGCCCAACAGATGACAGCCATCGGGGTCGGCCCCCGCCGCAAACGGACCTTCGTGACTGCTACGAAGGAAGTGGTCGAACGAGACGTCGGCTACGCGGTCCTGGCTGCCGAGGGTTTTGAAACCGTTGATGAAGTGGTCTTCGCCGAGAAAAGTGATCTTTGTCTGCTTGGCGTGCGCACGCTCGAAGGCTTTGGTGTCATGGTCGACAACGTCGGCCACCGATTTGTCGCCGTCACGACCGTGGCGGCCAAGCTGTAGAACCGATGCAGTCGTGCTACTTGCCCCGGATCGTGTCGTCGACATGGGCCAGGCGCTCTCGCACGCCGGGCAGTTCCTGCTCCAGATCGGGGTGCTCTTCCAGCAGGCGAGAAACGTCGGCTGCGTCCGAGCGGCGCTTGCTCGGTCGACGGCGCGGCTCCTCGGCGGCTTCGAGCTTGAGCAACACCAAGTCGGGTAGCTTCGCCACCCGAAGCCGCATCCCGAGCAATTCGAAGGTCTGGGCGCGCTCGACCGAGCCCGGGGTGAGTTGGTCGGCCATGAACTGAATTGCCGTGCGTTGCTTGCGGGGCGCCGACCCAGGCGCCCGCCAGTTATCGGAGTGATCGAATCGGCCCTCGTGCTCGAAGCCAGCCAGTTCGAGCGCAATCCTCGGGAGGTCCTGGTAGCTGGCGAGCGCGACGTCGATGTCTCGGGTTGTGCGAGGCTCCTCAGTGTAGAGCTGCACCGCGATGCCGCCGATCACCGCGTAGCTCACGCGTTCCTTCTCGAGCAGATCAGCGAGTTGGCGCAGAGCTGCTTCCTTCGTATCTCCATCGGGCAGACCCATTGTGAGCCCCCATTGTTCATCGAGGGCGAAGCTGTCCCGCAAACGCGCCTGGACCTGCGCTGCTGTCGGCAACTGCGCCATAGGGTGATTGTAGCAGCCTGCTATGGTGCTAACGACCGGAACCTGCGTCGCGGGATATCGCAATTCGGAGCCACGACCACGGCCACGTCTCGCGGGATTAGGCTCAAGCGCCTACGTCTGTTCATCCGCCGCGCGATCCGCTAGTGTGCGCCGCAACTTTGAACGAGGACGCAACATGAACGTGCAGAATATCGTCGTGGCAGGCAAGAGTGGCGCGGGCAAGCAGCCGCGCGTGGACGTGCTGGTGCAGGCCTATGGGCTGCGGCAGCTGGCCACGGGAAACATTTTTCGCGAGTACCTGGGCACCTTCAACAAGGTGCGCGGCGATGCCAAGACCGATGGGTTGTGGAGCGACGGCAAGTTCGCGGCCGACGCGGCGATTCGCCAGGCCCTGGCTCCTGCTTGCGCCAAGGCGGCAGTAGACGTCGACGCTGCGATCTTGGGATTCAAGGCGGCGCAGTATGTAGATCGCGGTCGCTTCGTGCCCGACGAGATCACCAACGCGCTGCTGGCTGCGGCCTTCCGCGCCGGCAGCGGCAAGGGCTTCGTGCTGGATGGCTACCCGCGAACGCCAGACCAGTCGGACTTCTTGCTCGCGCTGGCCAAGGATTGCGGCACGCGCATCGATCTGGTGCTCATCGTCGACAACGACGATGAAGCCATCGTGGCGCGCACCATCGGCCGGCGCGTGTGCCCCAACAAGTCCTGCGCCAAGGTCTTTCACCTCGAGTTCAAGCCGCCCACGCCCGACGGAAAGTGCACCGCCTGCGGCACGGCGGTGGTCCTGCGTTCCGACGACACCGAAGAAAAGATCCGCACCCGCCTGGCGGAATTCCAGAGCAAGGCCTTGCCCGCGATCCAGCGCTTGTCGGCCGCCGGGATCCCAACCGTGTCGGTCCCCGGCAACCTGCCCGTGTTCACCGACCAGGCGGTCAAGGACAGCGTCCTGGCCGTGGTACAGCCCGCGCTGCAGAGCTAGCGGTTTCAACATCACAGCGTTTTCTCCCGCTCTGTGTCCTCCCCTCTCCCCTCCGCGTTCTCAGCGGCGCGTGGTCGACGAGGTGGACCGGCTCGCTTGCAGATAGGGTAGACTCGCAACGAACACCCATGGAAAAGAATTCGCGCATCTACATCGCCGGCAATCGTGGCTTGGTCGGCTCGGCCATCGAGCGCCGCCTGCGGCGTGAGCACGACGCCGTCATCACCAGCGACATCGCGGATTTCGACCTCACCGATGCCCGCGCCACGGATGCCTTCTTCGCGCGCACGCAGCCCGAGTACGTCTTCGTCGCGGCGGCCAAGGTCGGCGGGATCAAGGCCAACGACAGCTTCCCGGCCGATTTCATCCGCATCAACCTGCTGATTCAGACCAACCTGATCCACGCCGCCTTTCGCCACAAGGTGCGCAAGCTGCTCTTCCTGGGCAGTTCCTGCATCTACCCCAAGCTGGCGCCTCAGCCCCTGAAGGAAGAGTACCTGCTCACGGGCAAGCTGGAGTCCACCAACGATGCCTACGCCATCGCCAAGATCGCCGGCATCCTCATGTGCAAGAGCTACAACCGCCAGCACGGCACCAACTTCATCGCCGCTATGCCCACCAACCTTTATGGCCCGGGCGACAACTTCGACCTGCAAACCAGCCACGTGCTGCCCGCCTGGATTCGCAAGTTCCACGAGGCCAAGCTGGCGGGCCAGGCTAGCGTGGAGCTGTGGGGCACCGGCAAGGTGCGGCGCGAGTTGCTCTACGTGGAAGATCTGGCCGACGCGCTCGCGTTCCTGATGAACCACTTCGACGCTGGACGCGAACGCGAGGACGAGAAGATGTTCGTCAATGTTGGGCTGGGCGAAGACATCGTGCTGCGCGATCTGGCCGAGCTGGTGCGCGGCATCGTGGGCTATTCGGGCGGCGTCACCTGGAACACGGCCATGCCTGACGGAACGCCCCGCAAACTGCTTGACGTGGGCCGGCTTCACGCCCTGGGCTGGAAGGCGCAACACACGCTTGAGGCGGGCATCCGAAAGACCTACGCCTGGTATCTGGAGAACGTCGCGACCAAAGCCTGAGCAGGAGCGGGGTGCGGTGGCGGTGACAGGGACGGTGGCAGAGGCTGTGGCAGTGACAGGGACAGTGACGGTGACGGAGGCGGTGGCGGTGGGCCCGGGCCTTTGGTGGCCCGGGCCAGGACGGAGTCAGGGATGGGTCAGGCGCCAGAGAATCGCGAGGATGGAATCGAGCAGGGCCAGGGCGGGTGTGACGGTGGCTTGGTCCACATCGCCCCAGGCCACGGCAACGGCCAGATGGGAGCGAATTTCCCCGGCGGAGCCTGCGGCGATTCGGTAGTGGTGAAGACGATCCTGGCCCGCGCGCCGGGCGCCTTCAGCGATGTTGCCTGGCACCGACGAGCCGGCGCGTTTGAGTTGCAGGGCCAGATCCCGGTCGTGAAGGCGGATGCGCTCGACCGCCGGCCGGAGCGCGCTGACCATCTGCAGAGCCATTTCGTAGACCTCGAAGCGTTTCATCAGGACCTCCTTTGTCGCGGCCTCAAGCAGGCCGTCGCGCGGCGATTGACGGTCCCCTGTCCCGGCGCAAGGACGAAACGACAAGGCCAGCGCGAAACCATCGCGGCCGGTGGCGATACTTGCCGATCTGGAGGTGCTGCTTGCGACCGATTCCGGGGCCAGGTACCGTTCCGCCATGGAGTGGTTTTTGCCGGTCCTCAGCCTTGCCGGCGCCTTTGCTGGCGCAACGCTGCCCTCTCTCTTGCAGCTGCGGGGAGCCAAGAGGACACGGCTTGAGGATGCCTATGTGGACCTGGCAGGTTGCGGTGCGCTCCTCGTGAATCTTTCGATACCGAACCTCTTCGGAAATCACCACGGAGTGGACCAGGCATGGGTGAGCTTCGTAGCCACGTACACGCGAGTCTTGCTACGAGAGCGCGATCCACGCTCTCTCGCAATGCTCAAGGCTTACAGGGATAAGCTGGACGATCTCTACAGCTACACTGTGTATCTTGAATCACCGCGCCCGGAGGAGGCGGCGCGCGATGCCCGAGCTTTGGCACACGGAGCAAAGATTAGGATCATCGAGCGGGAGTTCGAGGCTCTTATCCAGCACGCGAGAAACCATCTCGTCCTGGACATCGGGGGAGAAACGCATGGTTGCGATAGGTAAGGCGGCAGCGGATGACGAGAATGGAGTCGAGAAGTGAAGAAGAACAGATTCTCCGCGATGGCTTCCGAACCGAAGGTGTTTTGCATCGCCTGCGACAAGCTGCGTCCTCACCTTTGGGAGTCGCCTTGCGAGGCCAGGGGCGACGCCCAGCCGTGCGGCACGGGGAAGTCTTCTCCTCGAAAAGAGCCGAACAGGACCTGAACCTGGATGGGGGCCGCGGACGTCTGGATTTCCCACCACCACTTGTGCTGTGTATCTCCAATGATACTCAGACTCATCGGCCGGTGGGCTTTGTCGAGCACCGATTGAGCGAGTCGACATCGAGCATCCCCGATGCGTCCACCCTGGTCAGCCGAGATCGACACTCGGCGGCCCGAGACCTCGAACGCCAACGGCAGACTGAAGCGATGCCATGCGTCTGGGGTGGTGAACATTCCATCCGGAAGCTCGAACTTGCGGCAGAGCGCAAGCAGGTCGAGGCGCAGCCTCCAAAATGAGAGGTCGTCATTCACAAGTTCCTCCAGCCACTTGTTGTCGTGTTGGTCGTCGCTGCCATGCAGGGAGACAGCGGCTGCTATCTTGACCAGCGCTTCAGCTCCGGCCGGAGATCTAGTTATCTCGTTGTGCGAGATCCAGTCCGCGAATACCTCAAGCTGCTGACATTTTTTCCCCAGACCAGCGGCGGGCAGAATCTCCCGCGCCGCTACCTTCAGAATGTAGACGACTTCGTGCGGGCCAAGGTTGATGGCCTGCCGCTCCTGGAGAAACTGTCGGAGATAGCCAACGGGTTCCCGGATGAACATGATCGAGTGATCGTATCCCGTGCGGGAGCGTATGCGACGTAATGTTCTAGAAGCTGCAATCTCGCTCGGATGGCCCGGCCGTTTCTGTGACGCGCCTCGGGTGTGAATTCTCCTGCACGTTCTCCCTTCTGGCTGCAGCGACATGGTGAGGCGCGGAATGGCGTAGGACGCGCATTGCCCCTGGGCACACCGGGAGTATGGCCAGAGGTGCCCCTTGTGGCGTTTCCGGATCGGGCGCAGGATCGGCCATAGGACGCCAGTGATCGGGACGGCAAGATGACGACAGAACCTACTCGTGAAAGTGAACAGTCTTCCGACGATAGGCGTGGCCAGGATCTCGCGATGACCAAGGCGCGTGTGTTTGGACGCGTTCGCAAGTTGTCGGATCGAACCAAGCTCGCCGCCTTGTTCGTGACGCTGTGGATCGGCATTGGTTGCTACCTGTCTATTGGGCTTCGGCATGCACGACGAGGTATCCTCGAAGGTGCGGTGTGTGCGGGGGTTGGCACGGTTGTGTTGTGGTTTACCGTTGTTGTTCCGATCAGAGAGTACGTAGCCGAGAAGAAGAGACCACTGACACCCGAAGCACAGCAGTACCTAGCCTACCTTGCGCGGAAGAAGAAAGATGAACGGCGCAAGGCGATCGCAGGCGCGCTGACGGGGCTCCTCAAGCTTGGGGTGGTAGGAATTATCATCTGCGGCGTCTGGTACTGGATCGCCAAACCGACAATCCATTCCGCTGTGGCCAACTACGACACGGAGACTTGCAAGGAGAACCTTCAGGGAGACCTTGATGAGGCTTGGGGGCCCACAGAGGATCCCTCGGTCACGAAATGTTCCGGTGACCCGCGCAAGGCAACATGTCTTGTTCGCTCTTTGGAGTCGGGGATCTACAAGACGCGTCCGGTAGTCGTCGATTGTTCCGAGCGTCACATTGAAACGGGGCTGCGAGGGAAAGCCGAAATCTCTGCCAACGACAAGCGGCGGTGGGAAACACAGCTGCGCAGGTTTGCGAATTCAATCAAGCTTGTCGAGTAGACGCGACTGGTGGTTGGCTGCGCGTCTGGGTATCCAGCGTATCGGGGCGTGGGCACAAAGACGTACCCGGTCTACGTGAGCCGAGCGGAGGAGACGGCGGCGAGTGGAGTTCCGGCCAGATCTCGCAATCATGCCATCGCCACCGGCCGCGATGGTTTCGCGCTGGCCTTGTCGTTTCGTCCTTGCGCCGGGAAAGGGGACCGTCACACGCGCACGGCGGCCTGCTTGAGGCCGCGACAAAGGAGGTTCCTGATGAAACGCTTTGAGGTCTACGAAATGGCTCTGCAGATGGTCAGCGCGCTCCGGCCGGCGGTCGAGCGCATCCGCCTTCACGACAGGGATCTGGCCTTGCAGCTCAAACGCGCCGGCTCCTCGGTGCCGGGCAACATCGCTGAAGGAGCCCGGCGCGCGGGCCAGGATCGACTCCATCACTACCGAATCGCGGCTGGCTCCGCCGGGGAAGTCCGCTCCCATCTGTCCGTTGCCATAGCCTGGGGCGATGTGGACCAAGCCACCGTCACACCCACACTGTCCCTGCTCGATTCCATCCTCGCGATCCTCTGGCGCCTGACCCATCCCTGACTCTGGCCCGGGCCGCCAAAGGCCCGGGCCCACCGCCACTGCCTCCGTCACTGTCCCTGCCACAGCCTCTGCCACCGCCCTCGGCACCGACACCGCACCCCGCTACCCATTCTCTCGACGAGACCCGTTGACTGCGCGCTGTGCGTACCGTAGGTATTCGGTAAGGCAGCCCCGACGAGACGCAGATGTTCAAGATCGTCAAACGAGAGCAGTTTTCCCCTGTCACCTACCTCTGGAAACTGGAGGCACCCGACATCGCCAAGGCGGCGCAGCCTGGCCACTTCGTGATCGTCCGCCACGGAGACGGCGGCGAGCGCGTTCCTTTGACCATCGCCGATTTCGATCGCCAGGCCGGTACCATTACCCTGGTGATCCAGGCCGTGGGCAAGACGACCACTGCGCTCATGGGTCTGAAGGAGGGCGAATACCTCGACGACCTCGCCGGCCCGCTGGGTCACGCGCGCCATTTCGACAAGCTGAAGAAGGTCGTGTGCGTGGGCGGCGGACTCGGCGTGGCGCCCACCTATCCCCAGTTGCGCCAGTACAAGCAGAACGGCGCCCACACCATTTCCATCGTTGGCTTTCGCTCCAAGGATCTCATGTTCTGGATCGACCGCTTCAAGGCCGAAAGCGACGAGTTGATCATCGCCACCGACGACGGTTCCTTCGGTGTCAAGGGCCTGGTCACCGGGCCGCTGCAAGAAGTGCTGGACAAGAATCCCGACGTCGACGAAGTGCTGGCCATCGGGCCCGCCATCATGATGAAGGCCTGCGTGGCAGTAACCAAACCACGCAACGTCAAGACCATCGTCAGCCTGAACCCCATCATGGTGGACGGCACAGGCATGTGCGGCGGGTGCCGGGTGACAGTGGGTGGCAAGATGGCCTTTGCCTGCGTGGACGGCCCTGAGTTCGACGGCTTGCAGGTCGATTTCGACGAACTCTTGGCCCGGGCCAAGCGCTTTGACCCGTTCGAACGCGAATCCATGCGGCGTTTCCGCGAACAACACCAGTGCCACCTACCCAAGTAGCCCATTCCCCCTAGGAATAAGTCAGAGCCCGCAATGGAAGCAGCACCCAAACCCAAGAAGACCATCAAGACCATCGCCAAGACCAAGACCGCCATGCCGGAACAGGATCCGGCGGTTCGCGCGCGCAACTGGAACGAGGTGACTCTGGGCTATACCGAGGACCAGGCGCTGGCTGAAGCAGCCCGATGCATCCAGTGCAAAAAGCCGGGCTGCATCGCGGGCTGCCCGGTGGCCATCAACATCCCGGGCTTCATCCAGGCCATCGAGAATCGCGACTTCCGCAAAGCCTACGACGTCCTGGCGGCCGACAACGTCCTGCCCGCCATTTGCGGCCGCGTCTGCCCGCAGGAAACGCAATGTGAAGCCGTGTGTATCGTGGGCAACAAGCTGGAGCCGGTGGGCATCGGCCGGCTCGAGCGCTTCGTGGGAGACATGGCGCTCAAGAACGGATGGTCGCTGGCCACGTCGGTCAAGCCGAATGGCCACAAGGCGGCCATGATCGGCAGCGGTCCTGCGTCCATCACCTGCGCCGTGGACCTGGCGCGTGCTGGGGTAGACGTGACCATCTACGAGGCGCTGCACACCGCCGGCGGCGTGCTCAAGTACGGCATCCCTGAATTCCGGCTGCCCAAAAAGCTGATTGACCGCGAGCTGGAGGCCTTGAAGGGCCTAGGCGTCAAGGTGGTGACCAACGCCATCATTGGACGCCTCTTCACCATTCCGCAGCTCATGCAGGAAATGGGCTACGAAAGCGTGTTCATCGGTGTCGGGGCCGGCTACCCCAAGCTCATGGGCATCCCGGGCGAAGGGCTCAACGGCATCTTCTCGGCCAACGAATACCTGACACGCGTAAACCTGATGCGTGCCTACCAGCACCCGCAGGCCGACACGCCCACCGGCATGGGCAAGAGGGTGGCGGTGATTGGCGCAGGCAACACGGCCATGGATGCCTGCCGTGTCTCCGTCCGAATGGGCGCCGAAGAAGTCTACTGCGTGTACCGTCGAACGAAGAAGGAGAGCCCGGCGCGCGCCGAGGAAGTCCACCACGCAGAAGAAGAGGGCGTGGAGTTCAACTGGCTCACCGCTCCGGTGCGCATCCTGGGCGACGAGCACGGCTGGGTCCGGGCCATGGAATGCATTCGCATGGAACTGGGCGAGCCGGATGCATCGGGCCGCGCGCGCCCGGTGCCGGTGAAGGGCTCGGAATTTCTCTTCGAGGTGGACACCATCGTGTACGCCATCGGGACCTCGGCCAATCCCATCGTCGCGCAGACCACGCCGGGACTGAAGCTGAACAAACGCGGCTACATCGATGTCAGTCCCGACACGCAGATGACCAGCATCTCGGGTGTCTTCGCCGGCGGCGACATCGTGACCGGCGGTGCCACGGTCATTCTGGCCATGGGCGCGGGACGCAAGGCCGCGCACGCCATGTTGCAGTACATGGGACTCGCCACGGCTGCCGAGCCCGCGCACCAGTCGAAATAGATGGGAACCCTCAAAGGGTTCCCAAACCCTCCCGCGATGGTGCGCCGCCGGCATAGCCGGCGGGCTCCCCACGCGACTAGCGCTAACGCTCGGCGTCTTTGCTGCCGACAACGGTCAAATTCAGGCCGACCTGCACACTGAGCGGCTTGCCATCAACGGCTACGCTGATCTTGCCGTTGAAAAACCAGCCGAATGAGCCGGTCGAGAACTCTTTCTTGTCGGCCACCAGTTCCTGTCCGTTGATGACCAGTTTGATGGGCTCGGACTTTTCAATGAAGTGCGTCTTGGAAATCGGGCAGGGTGATTTTGCCATGGTGCTCACAGCGTAGCACAGCTCGTGCACAAGGCATTTGCCTGCGTGGCTTGCGGGCGGAGAAGAGAAAAGCAACCGGCCTTGCTGGGTGGTAAAGTGAACACTGCGATCAACCTCAGTGAGGAAACAATGAACGCAACAACTGTGAAGGTGTTCATCGGAGCAATCGCGCTTGCCGCCGTGGGCTGCGCCACGGAAACGACCATGTACCGGCCTGTGTCGGAGCCGCCACCCGCCGCCGCTCAGACGCCTGCCGCAACCTACCCGATCCCGTCCAAGGATCCCAAGGGCACGGCCTATGTCATATCTTTCGGCGGAGAGCCCCTGGCCACGCCCTCGGGGACGCAGGGTTTCTATCTTCACCTGCGCATCGCCGCCGAGAACCGTACTGACGCTGTTGCCTGGACCATCGACACCCGCGATCAGGTCGTGAGCCTAGGGCCTGTTCCCGTGCGGCCCACCTATGCTCAAGGCTCGACCGGTGGTTCGGTGATTACCGTGGCCCCGGGACAGCACGGCTACCTGGATGTCTTCTACGCCCTGCCACCTCAAGGCAATCCGGGACAGGCCATCCTGTCATGGCAAGTTCACCGCGGTAGGGAGCTCGTCACCGGAACCACGCCGTTTGAGCTGGTGCCGAATGAGTCGCCCGAATACGTCGACTACCGACCCGTGGGCGTGGCCGTTGAAATGTGGCCGGCCTGGTGGTGGGGCGTGGGGTTCTATCCCTGGCTGTGGGGCCCTGGCTGGGGATACCATCCCTACTGGGGACGGGGATATGTTCACGGAGGCGGCATACGCGGCGCCCCGGCTCCGGCCCGAGGATTCGGCGGCGGCATGAGGTCTCGCGGCTTCCGCCGCTGACTGGCGCCTGACCCCACCTATCTTCTCGCTCCCAGGGCGCGTGACCGCGTGAAACGTGACAATCGCGCTGGCAAGGGCCTGCCTGGCACTGGATAATTTCGGCCATGGTGCAGGACCGGGACCGCAGGCGAAGAATCCGGGCGACGCAACTTGCGCGCGCTGCTCGGGCTCTGCGTGCATCCAAGGGAAGGAACGCGCCCGAGGTACAAGACCAGACGCGGCCCACTCCGAGCGCAGAGCTCGAACGGGAAGCCCTGCTCGCCGCCACTTCCGAAGGCTTGGTCGTGCTGGCGGCCGACGGAGTGCTAGCCAGCGCCAACCATAGGGCTCGATCGATGCTCGGCCTGGCCGACCAGGACGTCGGGCAGTCTGTGCGCAACGTCCTGGCGCGTACCCTTCTCGCCGGAAGCGACGGTGTGCCCCTGCCGGTCGAGTCCTGGCCCGGGCTTCGAGCCCTGCACGGCGAGACCGTACGCAACTTGGATATCGGCGTTCACCGGGATGGCCGCACGACCTGGTTGTCGACCAGCGCGGTGCCCATCGTGCTGGCCGGGGGCGCATGCGGCGGAGCCGCGGTGGCCCTGTTGGACGTCACCATGTTGCGCACCCTGGAACAGCACCACGAGCAGATGATCCGCTTGGTGTCACACGACATTCGCAACCCGCTGACCTCGGTTCACCTCAACGCGCAACTTCTGCAGAAAGCTCTGACTGAGCGGGGCCTGGAAAAGGAGCAACGCTTTGCTTCGGTCGTGATCGCGGCGGCGCGGCGTCTGGATGCGATGATCGAGGAATTGGTCGACTCGTCGCGCGTTCGCTCGGGCCAGCTCAGGCTGGAACTGCGTCCGGTGGCCATCGAGCACATGCTGCCCGAGATCCTCGCACGCAATGCTCGTTCCCTCGACACCACCCGGGTCAGGCTCGCGCTTCCTGACGGCCCTGTCCTGATCACGGCCGACATCGTTCGACTGGAACGCGCGCTCATCAGCGTGCTCCTCATCGCGCTGCAAAACTGCGCAGATGGCGCAGAAGTCACCTTGCGGGTTGCCGCGGCCGACGACGAAGTGCGCTTCGCCGTGGTGGTTCCTGGCCGAACCCATGCTAGCGCTGAGCCGCCCAGCCCTCCCAGCAGCCAGCTTGACCAGCTCAAAGCCGATCATGGCTACGGGATGGGACTCTTCGTCGCCCGCATGCTGGTGGAACGACACGGCGGCCGCCTCTGGGTTGAGAGCACACCCAATCGCCAGGCCACCTTCCATTTCGCGCTCCCCGTCGCAGGCCCCGAGGGCGAATTTCCTCGTCCGGTCGCGGCCCACCGGCCGTAATCAATGTAATCCGTACTTGACCATCTTCTCCCACAGATTCTTGCGGGAGATCCCCAGCATCTCGGCGGCGCGGCGGCGCTCACCCTCGGCCATTTTCAGAGTGCGCTCAATGTAGTCCTTTTCGAACTGGGCCATCACGAAGGCAAGCGGTTCGACGCGATCACCTGACACGGGCCGCGCGTTGCCGTGGAATTCGGCCGGGAGATGGTGGACCTGGATCTCCTGGCCCCGCGCCAAGATGCTGGCGTGCTGGATGGCATGCTTCAGCTCGCGCACGTTGCCCGGATAGCCGTAGCCTTGCAGCGCAGCCCAGCCAGCCGGCGAAATAGTGGGCGGCGTGGTGCCGGCCGGGGTGAATTCACGCAAAAACTGCTCGACCAGAATGGGCAAGTCGGTGAGCCGTTCGCGTAGCGGTGGCAGGCGCAGTTCGAACACCTTGATCCGGTAGTAGAGATCCTGGCGAAAGCTACCGTCCGTGGCACTGCCCTTGAGATCGCGGTTGCTGGCCGAAACCAGGCGGACGTCGACCTTCACCGAGGTGTTGGTCCCGATGGGCTCGAACGAGCCTTCCTGGATCACGCGCAAGAGCTTGGCCTGCACGTCGGCCGGCATCTCGCCGATCTCGTCCAGGAACAGCGTGCCGCCGTCGGCAGCCTTGAAGCGGCCGTCGCGACGTTTGACCGCTCCCGTGAACGCACCCCGCTCGTGTCCGAATAGTTCGGCCTCGATGAGCGCCGCCGGAACCGCCGCGCAGTTGACCGCCACGAAGGGCGCGTCGCTCCGGTCGCTGCACGCATGGATCATGCGCGCCGCCAACTCCTTGCCGGTGCCGCTTTCTCCGGTCAGGAGCACGGCCGCCGGGCTAGCAGCAATGGCGCTGATCTGGTTGCGCAAGTGCACGATGGCCGGCGATCGACCTTCGATCATTTCGCCGACCTTGCGCGTCGCCAATTCAGCCCGAGCCGCGGCCAGATCGCGCAAGAGCTTCCAGCGCTCGTCGATACGCTGAACGATATTCAAGACCTCAGGCAGCTCGAACGGCTTGGTGACGTACTCGATTGCCGTCTCCTTGACGGCGAGGACCGCTTCCTGAATCGTGCCGAAGGCGGTCATCAGCACCACGTGGGTATCAGGCTGCTCGTCGCGCAGGCGGCGCAAAATGGTAAACCCATCAACCTTGGGCAAGCGGATGTCGCTCAGGACCAAGTTGAAAATCTGGCGATCCAGGCACTGCATGGCCTCGTCGCCGTCAGCGGCCAGGGCCACACGATGGCCGAGCTCTCTCAGCGCCTCGCCGAGTGGCAACCGAATGTCGGCCTCATCGTCCACTAGGAGTATGTCAAGCATTGTCGGAAATCCCGGTACCAGGCGATATGGTTGATTCTCTGTGGGAGCAAAGCAAGGCGATTCGCTTCTTCAAGGTTCCTGACTTGAGATGTCCAAACAACGCGGAAGGGTGCAACAAGTGCGTCACGATGTTCCCATCTCGTGTCACGCGACAGGGAGAAATTACTAACCCGTAACGCCAGACCACATCGGCAGGCGAATCTATCAGGCTTCGGCTGCATGGAGGTGGCACGGAGTTTGTATCAAAAGCGACGGTCTGGGAAGGGACGAGGCGCTCAGTGTGGGGGCCTGCATGGGGTACCGTGTGGAGGCGGGCAGGCCAGGGGTTCGGATGGGCGACGTTGGTGGCGTGGGGGGACGCGGGGGCGAGAGCCTCAACATGGTGGCGGAGTGGCTGCCGGTTTCGACGTTCATGGTGGACCGTTTGGTATCGGGCAGCACTCCGTCGCCATGTGGGTTACGACGGAACCCACGCGACCTCGCCGGGCACATGAGCCGGTGGCGACGTGGGTTCCGCAGATCCGAGGTTCGCGACAAGCCGCCCTCTGTGGACTCCCTCTCTCCTCCGTGTTCTCAGCGGGACACGGCTATCCCGCTGATCTCAAAACCCATGCGGCGTCCGCAATGCGAGGCCTATGCAGCGAGGCGCTCGCGCAACTGAGCCCGCGCCCGGCACATACGCGTTCGAGCGGCCTGACTGGTGATGCCCAGCGAGCGAGCCGCATCGGGGAGAGGTAGTTCCTCGAACACGCAAAGCTGGACCACGTCTCGATAGGGACGGGGCAACTCGGCCACGGCTGCGTGCAAGCGAAAGCGGTCTTCCCTGTCTTCCAAGAGCACCGCAGGCGCGGGCCTCGAATCCGACAACAGCGCCACCACATCACCCTGCCCTGACTGGTCGTTGGCCGCCACGCGCTCAGCGGCTCGCCGCCGTCGGCGGGCTCGCATGAGCGCCGCGTTCACCACCACCCGATGAAGCCATGTGCTCACCAGAGATTTTGCGCGAAACGATCCTGAGCCACGCAAAGCCTGCTCGACCGCATCGTGGGCAGCGTCCTCGGCCTCGGTCCCGTCGCGCAAGACAGAGAGGGCCACATGGACCAAGCGCTCGCGCACCAGCGAACTGGCAAGCTCGGCAGCTACTGGATTCTCGGCCTTGGTGCTGTGAATGTTCGTGGCCATTGGGCTTCCTCCGCGTTCGTAGACGCCAGCCCCCAACCTGGGTTCTGGTCAGCTCGCCCCTCCGCTCATGCTAGCGGCGTGCCAGGTGCCCCGGATCGGTGCCGCAGTTCACAGGTTGTTCACCTGCGGCGGGTCCACAACAGTCCGCGCGCCCCTATGACGCGACTTTGCAACTGCTACTCGTCGACTTTGCTGCCTGACGTGCTGTCGACGTCTTCAGCGTTGCAGAAATTCTGCTTTTTGATCATGGGCGGCGGATTGGCGCGTTCGCGGCGGGCGCGGGCGAGCCGATTGATGAACGCCTTCTGAAAGCGGTCACCGCGTTTCTCCAGCGCCGCCACCATCTGCTTCCAAGCAACGGCTCCGCTGGCGGCCGCGGAGTCCCCACTCGCTGCCGGACTCGGCTCAGAAACCAGCGCGGCCATCGCCGCCAGGTCCTCCAGCAGACCTGCGTCGAACTTGGGATCAGCGCAGGCGGAAGTCACGGTCGGGACCAACACGCTGTCCCGGAATTCCGCCAGATCGTCAGCGTCGACCTGGCACCAGAGCAGACGCGCGTGCAGCTGAGCCAGTGCGATGCCTGCTTCGCCGCGCGAGGCCGCCAGCAGGCGCTTGAAGACGTCGTTGTAGTCACCCTGAGCCTCGCCGTAGGAACTCAGCATGGCCTGCATCAGCTTGGCCCGACATTCGGAATCACAGGTCCGGCTGAACAAGTAGCCAGCCAGCCAGCGACGTCGCTCGGCGTGGAACTGCTTGAGTAGGTCTTCCTCGGCCGAAGTCACCAGCTCTCCCGTGCGTGCCGTGGCCAGTACCAACGCCGCCACCAGGCGGGCACCGGTGGAGAACTTCTCGAAGCGCTCGACCTCGTTCCATTGCCTCCGTTCGTAGAGAGGCGCTCGGCGTTTTGTGCCTGGCGGAACTGCCAGATAGAGGTGGCCACCAACCCGGCCACACCGATGACGAAGCTGGAGAGAAACCCGGAGTAGTTCTGGATGAACCGCCCCAGGCGCGAAGGATTGTCGTGCGCAGCAGGTGTCTCGGTCATGGCGCGAGCATACTCCGGGTTGGCTTTCGCGCATCCGCGTCGTCTGCGCCCGCCATTTGTGTTACGGTTTCGCGGCCTGTTCGGACTATTTCGCTGCGCCAAGGAGAAGACCATGCCGGAAGCTGACGTCACCACCAAGAAGGACAAAGAGTTCTACCCAGACGTCCCGCAAGAGAGCCGGAGCTTCTTCCTCAAGGGATCGAACGCTCACGACTGGGGCATGAACAATCGCCTGGCCCACATCTTCAGCCCGAAGTCGGGCAAGGCCGTGATGCTGGCCTTTGACCACGGCTACTTCCAAGGCCCGACCACCGGCCTAGAACGCGTCGACATCACCATCTTGCCGCTGGCCCCGTACGCCGACGCACTGATGTTGACCCGGGGAATCCTGCGCAGCGTGATCCCCCCTGCCCTGACCAACGCCGTGGTCATGCGCGCCAGCGGCGGTCCCAGCATTCTCAAGGAACTCTCCAATGAGCAGATCGCTTGCAGCATGGAAGACGCCGTCCGTATGAATGTCTCGGCGGTCGCGGTGCAGGTCTTCATCGGCGGCGAATTCGAAACCCAGTCGGTGGCCAACATGACCCGCCTGGTAGACCAGGGAAATCGCCACGGCATCCCGGTGCTCGCTGTGACTGCGGTGGGCAAGGACATGGCGCGAGACGCGAAGTACATGCGCCTGGCCAGCCGAATCTGCGCCGAGCTGGGCGCCGCGTTCGTGAAGACCTACTACGTGCCCGAGGATTTCGAAACCGTGACCGCCTCATGCCCGGTGCCCATCGTGATTGCCGGCGGCAAGAAGCTGCCGGAGCTAGAGGCGCTGCAAATGGCCCACGACGCTATTTCGCAAGGTGCAGCCGGAGTGGACATGGGACGCAACATCTTCCAGGCCGACGCGCCGGTGGCCATGATCCAGGCCGTGCGCAAGGTGGTTCACGAAAACATGAGCCCGCAGCACGCCTTCGATTTCTACCAGAGCACCAGAGGCGCTAAATGACCGGTCGCAATTCGAGGACAAGCACTTTCTTCTCCCCTCTCCCGTCGGGAGAGGGGCCGGGGGTGAGGGTGATGTTTCCCCTGGGCCAGACGCTGAAGCGACGCCGGTGTCGTGCCTCAAGTCCGCGGCATGGGTTCACGTCCGACACAGTACCCTCACCCCAGCCCTCTCCCGGGGGGAGAGGGAGAAGGAGAGCACTGCAATTCAGGCCCATCTCAGGTGCTGCGGTCCGCAGATCACGGTCGGTCATTTAGCGTTCCATCGCGCATGCAAAACCGTTGGTCAGAGTCAGACGCCACGAGTTTCGCCGCCGCTCAAGGCGCGGCTTGCGAAAGCAACCTCGCTGTCCTTGCCTACGCCACGCGCCTGCTCGGGTCCGACCCTGATCTGGCTCTGCACGGTGGCGGCAACACCTCTTGCAAGTGCTTGCTTGCCAACGTGCTCGGCGAAAGGCAATCCGCGCTTTTCATCAAGGCGTCTGGGATCAATCTTGCAACAGCGCAGCCCAGCGATTTCGTCGCGCTGGATCTTGCGTACCTGCCCCGGCTGCTCGACCTGGCCGCCTTGTCGGATGAAGCCATGGCCGGTGAATTCGCCTGCCATTGTCTGCGCGCCTCTTCTCATCGCGCCTCGGTGGAAACCCTGGTTCACGCCGTACTTCCCCACGAATTCGTGATGCACACGCATCCCAGCGCCATCCTCGCGCTGACCAATCGCACCGACGGCGCCCAGGCCGTCACAGCGGCATTCGGGCAAGAAATCGCCGTCGTTCCCTATGCACTGGCCGGGCTGAATCTCGGCCGTGCCGTGCGCGAAACCATGGCCCGCCATCCGCAGGCGCACGCTCTCGTGCTCATGCAGCACGGGCTGGTGACCTGGGGTGCGACAGCCCGCGCGGCCTACAACGCAACCATCGAACTGGTCAGCCGCGCAGAAACCTACCTGAACAAGCACCGCACTCGCAGCCTGGGCACGCCGCCATCGGCCACGGATCGCGAGCAGAAGTACCTCAAGCTTGCCCCGGTCATTCGCGGGGTCTTGGGTCCAGCGACGCCGGACGCGCTCGGTGATCGGGTCATCCTCGAGCCTTTGCTCGATCCCGAAGTCGCGCAATGGATCGAGGCACCCGAAGGCAAAAAGCTGGCTCTGTCAGCGCCGCTCACAACCGACTATCTGATCCGCACCCGCAGAGTTCCGCTCTGGCTGGACCATGCGACGCTGGACGACGCCAAGAAGTTCAGAGAAGAGCTGGCACAATCTGTCGCCGCCTTTCAGGCCGACTATCGGGCGTATGTGCAAAGGCACGCTGGCGACGTGCAGGTTGCTAGTGAAGCGCGCGACTTTCTGCCGCGGGTCCTGATGATTCCGGGGCTCGGCGTCGTGTGCGTCGGGGCGAACGCGGCCGATGCGGCCATGGTTTGCGACATCACCCGGCAGGGGCTGGCCGTGAAGGCGACCATCTACCAAGGCGGCGCCGAGTATCTCTCGCTCGACGACGAGCACCTGTTCGACATGGAATTCCGCGCCTACCAGCAGGCCAAGTTGGGCTCGCGAGGACTTGACGACACTGCCCACAGCTTGCGCGGCAGCGTAGCGCTGGTCACCGGCGCGGCCGGGGCCATCGGCTCGGGCATCTGCGAAGCCCTGCTCGCTACGGGTTGCCATGTCGCCGCGACCGATCTTCCTGGTCCTGCTCTCGACGGGCTGGTGGCCGAACTCGGGCAGCGCTACCCGTCGCGGGTTGCGGCCGTGGCCATGGACGTGACTGACCCAGCCTCGGTGACCGCCGGCTTTGCCCAGGTCATCCGCACGTGGGGCGGCCTCGATTGCGTGATCGTCAACGCCGGGATCGCCCACGTTGCTCCCCTGACCGAGCTCGGCCTCGATGCCTTTCGCAAGCTCGAAAGCGTCAACGTGGAAGGCACGCTGCTGGTGCTGGCCGAGGCCGGCCGCCACTTCGCCCTGCAAGGCACAGGCGGCGACGTGGTTCTGGTGTCGACCAAGAACGTCTTTGCCCCAGGCGCAGGCTTCGGCGCATACAGCGCCACCAAGGCCGCCGCTCATCAACTGGCGCGCATTGCCAGCCTGGAGTTTGCGCCTCTCGGCGTGCGGGTCAACATGGTCGCCCCTGATGCGGTCTTCTCTCACGGGCAAAAACGCTCTGGCTTGTGGGCCGCTGTCGGGCCCAACCGCATGAAGGCGCGCGGCCTCGACGAGCGCGGGCTGGAGGAATACTACCGCTCGCGCAATCTACTCAAAGCCGCCGTGACCGCCGAACACGTGGCCAGCGCCGTGCTCTTCTTCATCACGCGCCAGACCCCCACCACAGGCGCGACCATTCCCGTCGACGGCGGCCTGCCCGACGCGACGCCACGGTAGTTCACGCTCATCCGTACCCGGATTTTCCCTTTCACGCCGCCTTCACCGCGACGGTTAGCCTCAGACCTGCCGAGCGAATTTGGTCCTGCAGCGCCAGCCTTACGAATTGGGCCTCGCTCTGCTCGAGCGCTTGGGCAAAACGAGCCGCCCTCTCAGGACTGACCGCTCGCCGGCCCTGCTCGATGTCGCAAAGGTGCGACCTCGAAACACCAAGAAGGCTCGCAAACTCCGCCAGGCTCCGCTGGTCCGCTTCGCGCAGACCCGAGAGTGCCGCCCCGAGGGTCAGCGGCCCTCCCATGAGGGTTTCAAGGTACTTCGACGCTTCTCGCCGACCCTTTCCCTTCGTCTTCCTAGTAATCATGTTTGCTGACCTCCTCGACGTAGACCAGGTGAATCGTGCCAGCCTGGCGTTCTTGATAGATGGCCCTGTATGCGGCGCTCAGACGGATCGCTCGGTACCCTCTCCATTCTCCCTTCAGGACGTGGTCTCGGTATCCCGGGATGGCCCGCGCCGCCGCACGTCCCTCCACGGCTACAAGGTCAACCCAAAGCGCGAACTTCTTGACGATGTGCCCCGGTACCTTCGCGAGTTGTTTCTCGGCCGTGTCCGACAATTCAACGCGCACTCACGGAGTGTACCCCATCCAGGGGAACAGTCAAGACCCATCACCGACTCGCGCAGTTTCAGCCTGTTGCGATCCGACAGTGATAGAATCGCACATCGTCATGAAACGCGTCTTCAAGATCCTCAAGATCCTGGCTCTATGCCTTGGCGTCCTGGTGCTCGCGCTGGGCATCTTGCTCTTCGTCACCTTCTCGGGTGGGCTGCCCATCGCCGACGGCCAGCGGCTCGACGGCGTCGAGGTGGTCAAGGACGGCATCGTTTCGGCGTTCATCGTCGACATCGACGACCACAGTGTCGCGCTCGTCGACGCCGGTAACGATCGCCAGGCCCAGCCCATCCTGCACGCGCTGGCCCGGCGTGGTCTCGGCGTGGAGGCGGTGAAGGCCATTTTCCTCACGCACGGCGACCGCGACCACACCGCCGGCGTGCTGGCCTTCCCGCGCGCCGAGGTCATGGCGCTCGAGCCCGACGTGGCCCTGGCCGAAGGGCGCGCGGTGAAGTCGCTTTTCAAGCACTTCGCGTCCCCGCGCCCGAACGGCATCAAGGTCGCGCGGCCGCTGCGCGACGGCGAAACCTTGCAGGTGGGTGGTCTCGACGTGCGCGTCTTCGCCGTGCCCGGGCACACCCCGGGCAGCGCCGCCTTCCTGGCGCGCTCGGTGCTGTTCATGGGCGACAGCGCCGAGGCGACCAAGGATGGCAAGCTGGCCGCGGGGCACTGGCTCTTCACGGAAAACCCGGCGCAAGACCGCGCATCCTTGCGCCAGCTCGCCGCGCGCCTGCAGCCCTTCGCCGCCGAGGTCAAGGCCATCGCCTGCGCCCACTCCGGCGTGCTGACCAGGGGCCTCGCCCCGCTCGCGGAATTCGCGGCGGGCGAGAAGGGTCATTGATAAAGCGCGTTGGCGAGAAAGCCCGCGATGGCCGGCAGCGGGGTGCGGACGAGCAGTCGGCCGACAGACAGCTCGCCCATGTGCCGGACGGCATCCATGAGGTCACTACAAATTGGCGGGTGAGCCCGTGACAATGCCTATGCACCATCCAGAGGATGCTTCCACCTAAGTCCCGGAAAACGAGCAAAACCCCGGTCTGCTGTGATCAATTCCGCCCCCTTTTCCAACGCCAACGCCGCCAGGTAGGCGTCGGGAATGTCGTTGCCTCTCGCCTCGATCTCTTGGCAAAGCCCCGCAAACAACTTCCAGTGGCGTTCCCCGGGTTCCATCTCCATGTGGTTTGCCCGTTCTAAAAGCGAATCCAAGAATTCCAAAGCCTTGTCGAGCGGAGTCGGCACTGGGAAGATCCGGCGGTTCGTCACGATGCGGAGGAAACCGCTGCGAACTATCGTCGGGATGGAGTAATTCCCGACCGAGGTCGCCAGGGACTCGATGAAGCGCGCATATTCCTTGTGCCGATGGCTGCCAAGGCGATGGGCACCAATGAGGACATTAACGTCGAGAAGGGGCATCCCGCTCCGAATCCATGAGGTCAGCCAACGCCGAATTGTCCGACAGGTCCACACCGGGGGACGGTCCCCCGCCCTTGAACACAACCAGTTTGAACGGTTTGGGGGTTTTCAGGGCCTGTTTCTGCTGGAACATGGCACGCAGACCATCCTCCATCACCGAAGTCAGGGTCAACCGGCGCTCGGCGGCGAAGAGCTTGGCCTGTCGGTAGAGTTGGTTGTCCAAGTCCAGGGTGGTTCTCATGCATAAAAGCATATTGACCATGCATAAGTATGTCAAGGTGGTCCCGGCACCCGCGAGAGATCAGCCGGTCGAGCATAGTGGAGAGCACCAGCAGGCGTTGTCGGCAACGGGGCCAAGCTGTTGCTAGCAAGACGCAGCACTCGAAGCCTCGGGGTCACGCGCGATGCAAAGCCGGTTGCGCGTCTGCTGCCCATCATCCCCGCCACATCCCGCCCTCGCCCGCGCTTCGATCCGGAAGTGCATCTGCAACGACTCCGCCGCTTCTGGAGGCGCCAACCTGCCCAGCCGTCGACGGAGCAATGGTTGGCGCAAGACCGCGTGGATCGAGGAAGGTGACCGGAACCGCTCCCCGCGTACCGCACACGAACTCGCTCTCGCTCACGCCCTCGCGACCCGCGACCCGCGGTCCGGCCTGCCCAGCGGCCCGCAACTGCTCGACACGCTCTGGCTACGTCTTCACGCCGGCCGCCGCACGCAAGGCCCTGATCTCGCCCTTGCTCAGATCGCGCCAGCCGCCCATTTTCAGGCCCTCGAAGGACATCTCGCCCAGGCGCACGCGCGAGATCTTGAGCAACTGGTGCCGCACGGCCTCGCCCGCGGCCTTGAGCGCGCGCGGCCGGCTTTCGGGCACCACCATTTCGACCCAGATGTTCTTGCCGGTGGTGGCCAGGGGCTCGACTTTGATGGGGCGCACGGGACGGCCGTTGAAGCTCCAGCCCCGCTGCAGGCGCGCCAACTCGGACTCGCCCATCACGCCCTGGAATTTCAGGTGGTAGGTCATGGCCACATGGCCCCCGCCGCGCGACATGCGTTCCGCCAGCGCGCCGTCGGTGGTCAGCAGGATCACGCCTTCGGACAGAAAATCCAGCGGCGCCACCACTTGCCAGCCCAGCTCGCGGTCGGTCACGTAGCGGGCCAGCGTGGGCCGCGCAACATCCTCGTGCGGCTCGGCCTTGTTCGGGCTGGGCCGATTCAGGGTTCCCAGGCAGCCACGCGGTTTGAGCAGAATTCGATAGAGCGGATCCTCGACGTGCACGCGCCGGCCGTTCACCTCGACGCGGTCGTGGCGCTCGTGCACCTGCACGCCCAGGGTGGTGATCACCTTGCCGTTGACCTTGACGGCGCCCGCGGCAATCAGCTCCTCGGCGCTACGACGAGACGCGATTCCGGCGGCAGCCAGAAGTTTTTGCAGTCTCACGATGGTACCCCTTTCCCCTTCGCTCGCTTCGCCCGGAACAGTGGCTCGCGTCGCCTACGAACCGTTGGTCGGCTCTCCCGGCGGCGGGACCGGCGTAGGCTCCGGCTCAGACGCCTCTTCTGCCGCCGGCTCGCTGACCGCGCCCAGGATCTTGGATGCGACCTTGCTGGCACTCTCCAGCTCGTCGAGCAGCGGGTCGGTCTCCTCAGCCTCCTCGGGAAGCTGCGAGCGCGCCACGAAGTTCAGGTTGTACGACGACGGGGCCGCACCCGGCGCGGCGCCTGCGCCGGCCTCGCCTCCCGCAGGCGCTGCGGCCTCACCCTCGGGCGCTGAACCGTGCTCGGCATCCACGCGCGCCTGTTGCTCGGACGACAATTCGGCGTATTCGCGCAGCGTGGGCAGGTCACTCAGCTCACCCAGGCTGAACACGCGCAGAAACTCGGGCGTGGTGCCGTAGAGCAGCGGCCGCCCCACTTCTTCCTTCTTGCCGATGATGCGAATCAGCCCGCGGTCGAGCAAAGTCTTCAACACCGGCCCGCAGTCCACGCCGCGGATCTCGTCCACCTCGGGCCGCGTGACCGGCTGGCGGTAAGCGACGATAGCCAGGGTCTCCATCATGGCGCGCGACAAGCGCATGGGTCGGCCGGCCAGCAGCTTGGACACCCAGCGCGCGTGCTCCGGATTGGTGCGCAGGTGCCAGCCGTTGGCCAGGCGCACGACTTCGATGCCCGAACCCCGGCGCCGCTCCAGCAAGGCCTCGATGGCAGCCGTGACCTTCTTGCCGTCGCGCTCGCCCAGCAGGCGCTTGAGTTCCGCCAGGCCCAACACCTTGTCGGACGCAAAGAGCAGGCTCTCGATGATCGATTCCATCTGCGAGGCGTCCAGCACCACTGGCGCTTCGTCGGCAGTCTCGTCGCCCGGCGCGGCCACCTCGCCGTCGGCTCCGCCCTCGAGTGCGTCCCCGCCTTCGGCTGAATCGGCCCACACCCCCTCGTCCCCTGCGCTTGCTTCTGCCTCGGGGCTGGCGGGTTCGTCCGCAGCAACGCGGTCCTGGGCCCACACATCAGCCTCGTCGCTGCTTGCCGCTTCGCTGGTCGGCTCCGCGGCATCGGGGACAGTTTCAGCCGCAGGGCTGGCTTCGATCGGCGCTTGCGCCTCGTCGTTCTTGGGTTCGGCTGCGGGGCTGGCTTCGATCGGTGCTTGCGCCTCGTCATTCTTGGCGCGCGCGGGTTTCTTACGTTTGGCCATCGGGCTCTCCACTACCCTCTTTGGGCGCGCTCTCTACCACAGAAGTCGGCTGCATGACCCGGGCCTGCTCCAAAGCCGCCCCCTCAACCTGGGAGATCAGGAAGGTGCCAGTGGCCAGATCTTGCAGCACGCGAATGACCTTGAGGCGCGTCAGCTCGAGGATCGCCAGCAGGGACACCACCACATTGTGGCGAAACTGAGCCTCGGGCAGGTCGTGCCCGACGATGTCATCGAAACGAATGGAGCCCGAGCCCGCCTCCAGGGTGTCGATCACCTGGTTGATGCGATCGCTGATGGATATGCGATCGACCACCACGTCGTGGGTGTGCTGGGGCGCCGCCTTGGACAGAATCTCCGCCCATTGCTCGATGAGCTTCCACACCGAGTGCTCGGCCATCCCGGCCTCGCCGCCGTCCTCCAGCGGAACACCGCGCTTGAACACTGTGCGGCCTTCGATCGGGCGATTGCCCAGCTGCTCGGCTGCGTTCTTGTACTTCTGGTATTCGAGCAGGCGGCGGATCAACTCCTCGCGCGGGTCGAGCCCCCCTTCTTCCTCATCAGTCGCCTCCAGCGGCTCAGGCGACGGCACCAACTCGCGCGACTTGAGATAGACTAGGTGCGCGGCCATGACCAAGTACTCCGCCGCCACCTCCACCGCCATGTTCTCCATCATATCGAGATATTCGCAGTACTTCTCAGCGACGAAGGCGATGGGGATGTTGAGGATGTCCAGCTCGTGCGTCTGGCAAAGGTGCAGCAGCAGATCGAGCGGCCCCTCGAACTCGGGTAGGGTGAGACGATAGCCCGCGCTGGGCGGAATGTCGGCGCTGCGCCTCTCGAACGCCGGCGCCCGGCCGGTCATGGGATGTTCGTCGCTCATAGGTTGATCACCCACACAAGTCCACTGCGCCAGAGGCCGATCACGATGGCCATGGGGTACATCACGATGCTCAGAAGCGGCAACCCCAGCATCGGGCTCAATACCAGGAGCAGCAGGATAAATGCACCGTAGCGTTGCAAGAAATCGACCACCCCCTGCCAGGAGCGCGGCAGCACCCAGGCCAGCACCGCGCCCCCGTCGAGCGGCGGAATGGGCAGCAGGTTAAAGCACATCAAGATCAGGTTGAGCTGCACCAGGTAGTTGAAGATCGCGCCCTGGAAGCGCGCCGAGGCTCCCGCATGTGAGGCGATCACGATGACCAGCGACGCGAGCAGCGCCATCAACAAGTTCATGGTCGGCCCGGCGATCGACACCAGCATGCGGCCGGTGTTGAGCTTGTAGCGGCGCGTGTACGCAAGAGGATTGGTCTGCACGGGACGGCCCCAGGCCATGAGAGGCAGCGCCGCCGGACTGACGGCCGAGATGAAGGGTATGAGAAGCGTGCCTATGGGATCGATGTGGTGCAGGGGCGAAAGGGTCAGCCGTCCCTGCATGCGCGGGGTCGGGTCGCCCAGGCGGTTGGCCACCCAGGCATGACCGAACTCGTGCACCGAGACGCAGAGAACGAACGCGATCAAATAGAGAATCGCTTGCTGAATCTGATCAACGCCGATGTTCAACTGGAATCCTCGGGGGCTTGCCTCGGATATAGCCGACGCCCTTGTAGGCGGTCAACGAGCGTTTGGGAGGATCCTGGAATTGCGCGCCTCGCCCGCGAACCGCAAATCGCCTGCATCCAAATTCCAACAGGAGGATCAGGCCCGCGGATGGAAGCGGTCGTACACCGTGCGCAGGTGGGCGCGGGAAAGATGGGTGTAGATCTCGGTGGTTCCGATGTCGGCGTGGCCGAGCATGGCCTGCACCGCGCGCAAGTCGGCTCCCCGCTCAACCATGTGCGTGGCGAAGGAATGGCGAAGCTTGTGCGGCGAGATCTCCTTGCGGATTCCCGCGGCGCGCGCCCAGCCGCCCAGGATCTTCCAGAAGCCTTGCCGAGTCATGCGGCGGCCCAGCCGCGAAAGAAACAATGCATCCGTGTTGGCGCCACGCCCGGGACGCAGGAAGTGCGGCCGCGCGCCTTCCACGTATGACCGCAGCGCCGCCACTGCCGCCTCGCCCAGGGGAACCAGGCGCTGCTTGCCGCCCTTGCCCACGGTGATCAGGTAGCCAGCCTCGAAGTTGATGTCCGGGAGGCGCAACTTGACCAGCTCGGACACGCGCAGCCCTGTGGCGTACAGAGTTTCCAGCATGGTGCCGTCGCGCGCGCCCCGATCCGTGCGACGATCGGGCGCGGCCAGCAGCAGGTCCACTTCAGCGACGGTGAGAAAAGTGGGCAACGGCCGGCCAAAGCGCGGCAGGTCCACATCCTCGGTGGGGTTTGTCTCGCACAAACGTTCCATCTTGAGAAATCTGAAAAGCTGTCGCAAGACCACCAGCGCCCGGGCCTGGGTGCGCGCGGACAAAACGTTGTCGGTCAGCGCGGAAAGGTACTCGAGGATATGGACAGCGCGGACCGAGGCCAGCTCGGCGAGATTCTTGGCCGCAGCGAAGCGGGAAAAGGCGGCCAGGTCATGGCCATACGCGGCCAGCGTGGCCACGCTCAGCTCGCGCTCCACCCGCAGGTGGTCGAGAAACTGCTGCACGGCGATGTCGAACGTTAGGCCCACAGACAGGATCATCGGACCCGGAGACGGGAACCGCAATTTTCCGCAACTATTCTGCTAGGCTTGCTGGCATGAAGGTATCCATCGGGCCACGGCAGCTGGACTACCAGTCGGTCGGCAATGGCCCGGTTCTTGTGCTGTTGCACGCGTTTCCCTTTGACAGCCGCATGTGGCGCCAGACCGCCGCTGCTCTGGCCAGCCAGCGACGGGTCATCACGCCTGACATGCGCGGGTTCGGGCTCTCCGAACTCGGCTCGGGTGGCTTCTCCATCGCCGATCTGGCCGATGATCTCGCTGCCTTGCTCGACGGGCTGAAGCTGCCGGCGGCCACGGTGGGCGGCATGTCGATGGGCGGCTACGTGGCGCTAGCTTTTGCCCGTCGCCATCGCGACCGATTGAAGTCGCTCATCTTGGCCGACACCAAGGCTGCGGCTGACACGCCCGAGGCTCGCCAGGGTCGCGAGGACGCCATCTCGCTGGTGGAAAAGCACAGCGTGGCTGCCTTGCTCGAAAAACAGATTCCGCGCCTCTTGTCGGCCTCAGCCAGCGAAGGGCTGCGCGCCGAAGTGCGCGCGCTGGGAGCCCAGCCGGCGGATACGGTCATAGCCGCGATCCGCGCCTTGCGCGACCGGCCTGACCGCACGGCCGAATTGCCCGAGATCGCCGTGCCCACTCTGGTCGTGGTGGGCAACGACGACGCGCTTTCACCGCCCGCGGAGGCCCATGCCATGGCCGCTGCCATGCCCAATGCGCGCGTGGTGGAGATCCCGGGTGCCGGTCACCTGTCGAACCTGGAAAACCCGGACGCCTTTACTGCCGCGCTGGCGGGATTCAACTAGGTGAGAACGTCGACAAGTCATGCGAAATTCAAGACCATTTTCGACTTCCGCATCGGATTTCGCGGGCCGACGTGCGTTGACAAAAACTCGCCGGGGCCGGGACTTTTTCGCCTGGACTTCTCAGTATCGTGGGTCACAATTAAAGGACATGTTGTTCCCGCCCTTCGGCTGGAGCCAGCTCCTCCTAGGTACCATGGATTCTGGGCCTTCACACGCCGGTCACATCAGGGTCCGGCGCTTCGCCGGTCCGGCAGCGTATGCCGGCGCCATGGAACCGATTCGCATCGCGCACCTGACAGACCAGCACGTGGGCCGGATTACGCCCTTCGCAATTCAGCGCGAAGCGGTTGAGCTGACCAACGCCGAAAATCCCGACTTGGTGGTGATCACCGGAGATTTCGTGTGCCACAGCCAGCTCTATCTCGACCAGCTCGTCGAGCTGGTGCGTGCCTTCCGCGCGCCTGTCATCGGCGTGCTGGGCAACCACGACCACTGGGCCGGCGCCGACGAGGTGGCAGCCGCGCTCAAGCGAGGCGGCGTCGAGGTGCTGCGCAACGACAACACCATCATCACCATCCGCCGGCAGCGCCTGCAGATCGTGGGCCTCGACGATGCGTACACCGGACATGCCCGGATCGAAAGGGCCGTGTCCGGCTTGCGCCGCGATCTTCCTGCGCTGGCCCTGTCCCACATCGCCGAAGAGGCCGACCAGCTCTGGAAACATGGCATCCCGCTGGTGCTGGCCGGACACACCCACGGCGGCCAGATCACGGTGGCCCGCCTCAATGAGATTGCTGTAGGCAAGATCGGCGGCCACAAGTACGTGCATGGCCTGTATGGCACGCGCCAGCCGCACCGAGGCGCGGTGGTGACCGGCGCGGTGTACGTGGGGGCTGGCATTGGCGCTTCCGTCATCCCGATTCGTATCGGCGAACGTGGCAAGCGCGAGATCACCATCTTCGAGTTTGGTCGCCGGCCGGGTGAGTTCGAGGAACCGGATCGCGAGCAGGAGCCCTTGGCCGGTCGCGCACTATCACCGCGAAAGCTGCGCCGCCGGGCCGAAAAGGTCGTACGCAGACGAGCCCGTCGCTCGCTGCGCACCACGATCGAATTTCGCCATTTCTAGCTTCTCAGAATCGCAACCAGCTCAGCCGCGATCTGGCGAGCCCGCACGACTTCGCCCTTGGGCAGCGAAATCGCGCCCACCGCCGGGTGCCCGCCGCCACCATAGCGCTCGCACAGCTTGGCGATGTCATGGGTGCGTGGCATGGGCGGCCAGGGATTGGAGCCGACTGACACCTTCATGCGCTTGCCGGGCGACAGGACCGTCACCGCATAGCGCGCCTCTGGATAGAGGTAGTAGACGATGAACTTGTTCACCGAGGTGATGGGTTCCAGCGAAAGATCGGTGAACACCACCCCCTGTTCAAGACGGGCCAGGCGGCGGATCGCTTCCACGTTCTTGTGATGCCGTTCGAGCAGGCCGACCAGCGGCTCGGCCACATACGGGCTGGCGACGACCTCCTCGAGCGGCTTTGAGATCACGTCCGCGATGAATCGCTCGGACAGCGCGCGGTCGCGGTTGGCTTCCACCCAGGTCATCAGGCGCAAAGCCGGCTCGTGCAGCTCCACAGCCTGGGCGGCTGATTCGAAAAGCGCACCGTCGATGATCTCGGCCCAGTGGAGCAGTTCCTGCAAGGACGAGATGTCGAAGCCGAACTTCTCAGCCACGGTGCGGGCCAGAAAGCGCGTGCAGCTCTTGGCACTCGGGTCGTAGAATTTTTGGCCGTTTTGGTCAGCGCGAAAATGGGCTTCGTCCGCGGCGCTCTGGAAGGTGGAGACGTGATGGTCGAACCACCAGTGCAAACGCGCGTCAGAGGTGTAGCGAAAATCCACGCACGCATTCACATCACCGTCGAGCGACTCAGGCGGAATGGCAGGTCCAGCCTCTTTGTGGTCCATGGGGGTGAATGCCACGTCCACTGGCCCCCGCGCCACGCATTCACGAAAGAAACGAGCGAAGATCCCGGCTGAACTGGCGCCGTCAAAACAACTGCCGTGATGAAGAACACGCAGACGCATACTCAGAACTTAGGGTGCGGCCTGCCTCTCGGCAAGCCGCATTGCCAAAGCGACAAACGCGCAAGATCCGCTTCCTCCTCGACGCGGAGGCGACTCTCCAGTAAAAATCACGCCATGCCTGAATTTCTCAAAGACATAAAGCGTACTCATGACTGTGGTGGCCTGCGTGTCAGCGATGTGGGCAAACGGGCGGTTCTCTTCGGCTGGGTCGCCTCCCGCCGCGATCACGGCGGCTGCGTGTTCATCGACCTGCGCGACCGCGGCGGCTTCACCCAGTTGATGTTCGAACCAGGGGTCAGCGCCGCGGCCCACACCTTGGCCGGCGAGCTGCGTTCTGAATTCTGCATCGGCGTGTCGGGCATAGTTCAGGACCGCGCCGAGCGGCGCAACCCCAACATGCCCACGGGCGACGTGGAGTTGCACTGCGATCAGCTCACCATCTTCTCGCGTTCCGATACGCCGCCTTTTGAAATTGTCGACGACAGCACGGCCAACGAGATGGTGCGACTCAAGTACCGGGCTCTCGACCTGCGCCGTCCTTCCTTGCAGCGCAACTTCCTGCTGCGCTCGCAGATCTACCAGACCGCGCGTCGGGTGTTGTCTGGCCATCGCTTCTTGGAAATCGAAACCCCCTTCCTGGTCAAGTACACGCCCGGCGGCGCGCGCAACTTCCTGGTGCCCTCGCGCCTGACGCCCGGGACCTTCTACGCCCTGGCCGAGTCGCCGCAGCTCTTCAAGCAGCTCTTCATGGTGGCGGGGTTCGATCGCTACTTCCAGATCGTCCGCTGCTTCCGCGACGAAGATTTGCGCCAAGACCGGCAACCCGAGTTCACCCAGATCGACCTCGAGATGAGCTTCGTCGTCGAGGAGGACGTGCAGGCTGTGGTGGAAAGTCTGATGGCCGCGCTGTGGAAGGATGTTCTCGGGCTCGACATCGTGACCCCTTTCCCGCGCCTGTCCTTTACTGAAGCCATGGCGCTGTACGGTTCGGACAAACCTGACCTGCGCTTTGGGCTGCCCCTGTGCAACGTCACCGACGTGGTTCGCAAGCACAACGGCGGCAACGTGGACATGCTGCAAAAAGCGGTCGCCGCCACCGGGCCTGAGCCCGCCGTGGTCAAGGCCTGGCGTCTGCCCGCGGCTGAGGCGTCCAAGATGTCGAACGCGGAAGTCGACAAGCTGGAGGAATTCGTCAAGGGTCTCGGCGCCCGTGGCCTGGCGCGCGCGCGCATCGGCGCAGCCGGCGCGTGGACCCGATCACCCATGAAGACCATGAGCGAGGCCATACGCCAGGATCTCAACGCTGCCGCCGGCCTGCAGGAAGGCGATCTTTTCTTCCTGCAATTCGGCGCGCCCAAGCTGGTCAACACCGTGCTGGGCGGCCTGCGCCTGCATGTCGCCAACAAACTCAACCTGATCCCCAAGGACCAGTGGAAGTTCGCCTGGGTCACCGAGTTCCCCCTGCTCGAACGCAGCGACGACGGAAAGCTGGTGGCGTCCCATCACCCGTTCACCTCGCCCATGGCCGAGGATCTCGACAAGTTGGAGAGCACACCCGCGGAGGTGCGCGCGCGGGCCTACGATCTCGTGCTCAACGGCAACGAGATTGCCGGCGGCAGCATCCGTATCCACCGCGGCGACATTCAGTCCCGCGTGTTCAAAGCCATCGGCCTCACTGAAGAGGACGCCCGCGCCAAGTTCGGCTTCTTGCTGGACGCCTTCCGCCACGGACCACCGCCGCACGGTGGAATCGCGGCCGGACTCGACCGGCTGGCCATGCTTCTGTGTGGTGCCGATTCGCTGCGCGACGTGATCGCCTTCCCCAAGACGCAGAAGGGGACCGATCTTTGCACCGAGGCGCCCGGCGCCGTAACCAGCAAGCAACTGGAAGAGCTGCACATCGCACTAACCAACGTCGAGCCGTAGCGCCATGACCGGGGTGGGTTGGCGGGAAGCTGCGCGACGCCGCCTGGAAAGCGAGTCGTTTGATCTGCTCGTGGTGGGCGGCGGAGCCACCGGCGCTGCGATTGCCCGCGACGCGGCCACGCGCGGCCTGCGGGTGGCTCTGTGTGAACGCGGCGACTTTGCCAGCCAAACCTCCAGCCAGTCGTCCAAACTCATCCACGGAGGCCTGCGCTACCTGCAGCATGGCGACTTCCGGCTGGTGTTCGAGTCCCTGGCCGAACGCCGCCGCTTGCTCGATACGGCTCCGCACCTGTGTCGCCCACGGGAGTTTCTCTATCCTTGCTACGCGGGCCGCTTTCCCTCGCCGATGCTGCTTTCCCTGGGCGTGGGCCTGTACGACGCGCTTGCCCTATGGCAAGCGCCGGTACGCAGCCGCTCGCTCGACGCCGACGAGATCCATCGGCTGGCGCCCTGGCTGCGCAACGCGGGCCTGCAGGGCGCGCAGCAATATGTCGATTGCCAGACCGACGATGCGCGCCTGGTGTTGGAAAACGTGCTCGACGCTATGACTTCCGGGGCGGTCACGCTTTCCTATGTCGAAATCCAGCCTGACCTTCGGCGCTCCGACAGCTTCCACGTGGCGCAGGCGCTCGACCGCGAGCGCGGTGAGCGGTTCGAGATTCGTGCCCGTCTCATGGTGAACGCCACCGGTCCCTTTTGTGACAGTTTCTCGGGCGGACCGCGCAAATTGCGCCCCACCCTTGGCGTCCACCTGGTGGTGGATGGCGATCGTCTACCCACGCAAGGCCGAGCGGTGGTGGTGCATTCCCCGCGCGACGGGCGCCTGGCGTTTTTGCTGCCCGCTGGCCGCCGTACCATCATTGGCACCACCGAGACTGACTGGCCTGGACGGCCGCCACGGCCTGAGGATGAAATTCGCGCCCTTCGTCGCGACGTGGACTATCTGCTGGAACTCGCAAACCACGCCTTCCCACCCGCCAACCTGCGACCCAGCGATGTGATCTCGACCTTCGCTGGCCTTCGGCCTCTTCTCGACAGCGGGCGGGCGAACCAGTCCGCCACGTCACGCGAGCACGCGATCTGGTCGGACGCGCGGGGCTGGCTCCACGTGGCCGGCGGCAAGCTGACGACCATGCGGTCCATGGCCGAAGAGACCGTGAACCGCGCGATCGAGTTGCTGCGCGACCGCGGCCTCCAACGCGCCTTGCGCCCGTGCCAGACGCGCACGCGGCACCTGCCCGGCACTGGCAAGGCCAGCCTTCTTGCTCACAACCTGGCACCCGACATCGCCGCGCACCTCAACGAAACCTACGGAGCTCGCGTCGATCAGGTGCTCGCACTCGTCACGGCCGATGCCTCGATGGGGCGCCGGCTTGATGCCGAGCTGCCTTACGTGGCCGGCGAGCTCCTGTTCGCCATTCGATCCGACCTGGCCTGCGAAGTGGAAGACGTGCTCCGACGCCGCGTGCCCCTCGCGCTTTTCAGCAAGACGCACGGCATGGATGTGGCTGAGGAAACTGCGGACTTGCTCACGCGCGAGCGTGGTTGGTCAGAACAGCGGCGCGCGCAGAGTCTACTTCAATACCGCGCCGCGGTTTCCGCATCGCGCATGTGGCATGACGAGTGACGCCGCAACTGCGTATTGCCGTGCGCACCAGTTAACGGGATTACCAGGCTACTTGGTGTCCATTGAGCGCCAGCAGTGCGAAAGCAGCTACGCGCCGAAGCCGTGCCGCCGCGACGAGACAATAACAAAATCAACAAGTTGACGTGTCATACCTCGTGGCACAGTCCGTGCTTGGAGTGGCGGCAACCTTCTTGGGAGGAGGGTCCATGTCTCAAGCTCTGGCAACCGTGAATACCGCAGCGCCAGTTATTAGCAGGGAACGTGCCCTGAAGATCCTGTCCAAGTCCTTGTACCGGGATTTGCGTCAGAACGGCTACGAGCCAAAGCAAATCGTTGCTGTGGCATCTGAGCTGATCAGCTTGGTCACGTCCGACATCAAGGAGGATGCGCAGCTCGTCTAGCCCGCTTCTCATTGCACATAGTTCGTAGCTTGGGGGCCCAGCGGCCCCCTTTTTATTGCCCAGGGAATGGCCTGGAAACCAGAGACTATTCCGTGTAAAAGCGGTCCCTCCCATGGCGGCCAAGACCATCGCCGATCTGGACATTCAAGGCCGGCGGGTCTTCATCCGCGTGGACTTCGATGTTCCGCTGACCCCTGCCGGCGGCGTGTCCGATGCTACGCGCATTCACGAAAGCCTGCCCACTATCCGGCACGCCATCGACCACGGTGGGCGGGTGGTGCTGGCCTCGCATCTTGGTCGGCCCAAGGGAAAACCAAACCCCGCGTTTTCCCTCATGCCGGTGGCCGCCTGCCTAGTCGAACTTCTCGACCGTGACGTGGTCTTGGCCGACGAGCCGGTGGGCGACGGCGCCAAGAAAGTCGTGGCGGACCTGCGCGACGGCAGCGTGGCCATGCTGGAAAACCTGCGTTTCGCGGCCGGTGAAGAGGCCAACGACGAAACCTTCTCCCGAGCCCTCGCCAGCTACGCCGACGTCTACATCGACGATGCCTTCACAACCGCGCACCTGGCGCATGCCTCGACCGCCGGGATGACTAGGTTCGTGTCGACCAGGGGTATGGGGATGAAGCTGGAGCGTGAGGTGAGGTTCCTGGGCCAGCTCGGCGGTGATGTCGCGCGGCCGTTCGTCGCCATCCTGGGCGGTGCCAACCTGTCCGACAAGATGGGCCTGCTGGAAAGCCTGCTTGGCCGTGCCGACGCGATCTTCGTCGGTGGCGTGTTGGCCAACACCTTTCTCAAGGCTCAAGGTGGCAGCCTCGGCACCTCCCGCCTGGAAGCCGAGAAGTTGGCCTGGGCGCGCGCCTTTCTGGCCAGTGCCCAGGACGCCGAGGTCGAGATTCTCTTGCCGCGCGATCTGGTGGCGGCATCGGGTCGGGATGCGCCGGCGGGCCAGGTGGTTCCCGCGATGAAAGTGCCCGACGATCTGGCGGCGCTGGACATCGGTCCCGAAACCGCGCAGCGGTTCACAGAAGGCCTGGCCCATGCCCGCACCGTGTTCTGGGACGGCCCCATGGGCGTGTTCGACTCTGCACCCTTTGCCGCCGGCACTATCGCTGTGGCCAGGGCGGTAGCCGCTGTGAAACTCGGCCTGACCGTGGTAGGCGGTCCCGACTCGGTGGCTGCGCTTGGCCGCGCAGGCGTGTCCGAGCGCATCACACACATCTCGACGGGCGGCTGCGCGACTCTCGAGTTCATCGAGGGTAAGAAGCTTCCCGGACTTGCCGCATTGGAGTCCTAGGGTAGAAAGGAGCCTCTCATGTCTCAACCTCGTGTTCCCCAACCGCTCTTTTGCGGAAATTGGAAGTTGTGGGGCAGTCTGTCCGAGTCAGTCGCTCTGGCCGCGGGCGTGCGCGACGCCACCGCAGGCATCACCACAGTGGACGTGGCCGTAGGGCCCGGCTTCGTGGCCCTAGCCACAGTCGCCGAGAAGCTCAAGTCCAGCGCGCTCGGCGTGGCGGCCCAGGATGGCTACTGGGAGGTCAAGGGTGCCTTCACCGGCGAAGTGGCCATGGCACAGATCGCGGACGCGGGCGCGCGCTACGTGATCATCGGCCACTCGGAGCGGCGCCAGCTTTTTTCCGAGACCGACGCGAACGTGGCCCGCAAGGCCAAGGCGGCACTCGGCCTTCACTTGACCCCCATCATTTGCATCGGCGAAACCCTGGCCGAGCGCGACGCGGGCCAAGCGCTTGGGCGCGTGTCGAGCCAACTGGACGGCGCCACCCGCGAGCTTTCCGATGATGAGCGGGGCAAGGTCGTGATCGCGTACGAGCCCGTGTGGGCCATCGGCACCGGCCGCAACGCCACACCCGATCAAGCACAGGAGGTGCACGCGGCCATTCGCGCGCAGCTGACTTCGCGCTTGCGGGGCAAGGCGCAAGAGATTCGGATTCTTTACGGTGGCAGCGTCAAGCCGGACAACGTGGCCAGCTTGATGGGCCAGAAGGACATCGACGGCGCACTGGTTGGCGGTGCGTCGCTGACTGTGGAATCATTCGCCAAGCTCGTAAAGGAAGGGGCTTCCGCGTGTATACGTTCTTGACAGTTCTTCACGTCATTGTGTGCATCTTCTTGATGCTGGTGGTTCTCCTCCAGGCTGGACGTGGCGGAGGCATGGGCATCGCCTTTGGCGGTAGCGGAGGCAGCCAGTCCGTGTTCGGCTCATCCGGAGGTGCGAACTTCTTGACCAAGATGACCGCGGTCTGCGCCTTCATCTTCTTCGCGAATTCGATGACCCTGGCCTACATGTCGAGCCAGTCCGATTCGCGGCGCTTGCAGAAGATCGCCGCCAAGAAAGCGGCTGACAAGAAGGCGGAAGATGCAACCAAGGCCAAACTGGCCGGCGCGCTGGAAAAGGCCCGCGAGGAAGCCGAGAAGGCCAAGTCGGTCCCGCCCGAAGGCGCCACAGCGAGCGCGTCTGCCACCGCGACCGAAACCAAGACGACTGACGACCGGCCGGTCGTGCCCGCCAAGGCCACTGTGGAAATGGCGGTGCCCGAGAAGTCGACGCTCAAACTCAAACTGCCGGCCAGCGAGACGGTCCCGGCCGCCGACAAGCCAGCCCCAGTCAAGAAGGTACGCGTAGCGAAGCCAGCATCGACCGATGAGGCAGCGCCAGTTCACAAGCCAGCCCCGGCCGAGGGGGCTGCTCCCGCACCGAAGCCAGTCCGGGCCAAGAAGGCGGCTCCCGCCGCGGAAGAAGAGCCGGTAGCGCCGACTCCGACTCAGCCGTAGACTATCGAGATGCCGTCGATCCCCTTCGTCAAGGCCGAAGGGCTGGGAAATGATTTTCTCGTCGTGGACTTGCGCCCAGGCAAGGCCGCGGCAGGAGTTTCATCAGCGACCGATCCGGAAGTCGTACGCGCGCTATGTGACCGCCACTTTGGCGTGGGCGGCGACGGCGTGCTGGCCATCCTGCCGCCTGTGCAGGGCGACGCCCGCATGCAGGTCATCAACGCTGACGGCAGCGAGGCCGAGATGTGTGGCAACGGCCTTCGCTGCGTGGCCAAGTATCTCTATGACAGGGATCCATCTCTGCGTCGACCGGTGCTACGCATCGACACGGGCGCCGGGCTGCTGGAATGCCGGATCGACGCGCGCGACGGTCGGGCCGAGACGGTGGCGGTCGAGATGGGACGGCCGCAATTGGACCCGCCCCAGATCCCGGTCGCGGCGCCGGCTGGCCAGCGCCTGGTGAGAAGCCCGTTGCGCGCAGGTGATCGTCAATTCGCATTCACCGCCGTGTCCATGGGCAACCCCCATGCGGTGATCTTCATCGACGATCCCGCAGCTGACCTGCGCGCCCTGGCCGAAACCTACGGACGCGGCATCGAGCACGATTCCTTGTTTCCCCGCCGGACCAACGTCGAATTCGCGCGCGTGCGAAAAGGGCCTGAGATCGATCTCGTGGTGTGGGAGCGGGGCTGCGGTATCACCCTCGCGTGCGGCACCGGTGCTTGCGCCACAACCGTGGCCGCCTGCCTAGAAGGCCGGGCGGCACCTGATCACGAGATTCCAGTTCACCTTCCTGGCGGGACGCTTTTCATCCGCGTGGCAAGCCAACATGGATCCGCCACCTACACCGGCGTCTCGATGCGCGGCCCTGCCCGCATCGTATTCGAGGCCGAGATCGATCCCGACCAGATTCGCGGGCCGGCTGGAGAGTCATAGGCAGTGAAGGCTAGAAAAAGACCTTGTCGACGACCACGGGCGTCCCCGACTCCACAACGGACGTGACCGCAGGCCCAACCTCAGTGGTGGTGAAGTTGACGCTGTTCTGCTCGCAACGGTAGGTCTTGGGTAGTCCGCTAGCCAATGCGTCTCCCGGTGAGACCACCGTACACACGGCGTTGGTTGTGGACACATTGTGCTGAATATTGAACAGACCCGCTTGTGAAAGGATCTGAACGCCGCCAGCGTTGGCAGCGTAGAGGCCGTCCAGGAGAATGACCGTTCCCCCTAGATTTGTGAACGTGGTCATGGCGCTGGCCCAGTCCTGACCGAGCTGATTGAGGGTCGCGTCGCTGGCCTGCTCCTGCCCGTAGATCAGGAACACGTCGGTCGCGGCGAGCTGCGTGGCCACGTCCGCGGCCGCCACGTCGGTGCGTTGAACCAGGCGGCCGGTGGCCGTGGCCACCTGGGCGATGGCTCCGTTTGCTCCGGCGATGGCAGTCGGGTTGGCCGCGCCTTGGTAGGTGAGCAAACGAACTGGGTTGTTGGGCCAGAGGAAGACCGCATTGCCCAGAATGCGATTCATGGCCGGCCGGTTTCTCAGGTAGTCATGTCCAATGACAATCACCCGTCCTGTGCCGCTGGCCTCGCATTGACTGTTGCTGCACAAGCCATTGGAGCACGGAACGCCGCAGCCCCCGCAATTGTCTGGATCGGAAGCGGTGTTCACGCATTGCTGTCCACAAACCGTCTCTTCCGAAGAGCAAACCAAACATGTGCCGCCCAGGCAGACGCTGGATGTGCAGATGTTGTTGCAGCCGCCACAGTTCTCGTAGTCGGAGGTCAAGTCCACGCACTCTTCGTTGCAGTTGACCAATGGCTCCGAGCACTGAAGTGGGCCGGCGTCGTCCCAACCTGCGTCGGCCTCGGTTGCGTCGCCGCTGGCGTCGTCGGCAACGCTGCCGTCTGCAAGCAAGGCCACTGGCCCGTCTGCGGCCGCATCCATGGCATCCAGGCAGCCGACACAGAACACTGAGGAATCGACAGCAGGAACGTCTCCCTTGGAGGCGTCGTCCCCGACCGGACCCACTCCGGTATCGCTCGCCACTGGACTGTTGTCGACGTCCGTTACCGAAGTGTTGTCAACGTCGGCGCTTGGCCCGTTGCCGTCAACGCCCACACTCGAAATCGTTATGTCGCCCAAGCCGGCCTCCACCAGGAGCAGAGGTGCGTCTACGCTGGGGACGTCAACCTCTCTCTGGCCGCTATCGACAGCCGATTGTCCGTCCGCTGCTGGCCCCATGTCCGCCGCTTCCGCATCTGCGGCTGCCGCGGGCTCGCCCAAGCCGCCGTCGGGCATCGTGACCTGTTCACTGTCTGCTTGTTCTCCGGCATCAATGCCACATGTTCCGGCTGCCACGCACTTACCGCCACAGGGGGAGTAGCCCGTCGCACACTGCGTTCCCACGATGGGATCGAGGCAAGCTGGCACTGCCAGCAACGCGGCGAACGCAAGAAGCAATCGCGCTCTCATGGCTGCAGCCTTCCGATTTGGGCCTGCGCGGGCGGCGGCTGGGTTGGATCCGGACCCGTGGGTGACTGGGTGGGATCCGGACCCTTGGGTGGCTGAGTGGGATCCGGACCCTTCGCGCGCTCTTCCACCTTCTTGATGATCGCAAATTCCACGCGCCGGTTCTCTCGATCAGCCTCTTCGCCGGTCCCCTGCACACGCAGCTGCTTGTTTCCGAACGCGGCGACCACCAGCTTCTCGGCCGGGAATCCCATCTCGATGATGACCTTGCGCGCCCGCTCGGCCCGTTCGTGACTGAGCCAGTCGTTGAACGGATCCGGGCCGCGGCGATCGGCGTGGCCTTCAATGACCAGATGATCCCATTCGGGATGTTGCTTCCACAGATTCAGCACCGCCTCCAAGGCCGGCCGGCCCGCGGTTCGCACCCGAGCCCGGTTGGTGTCGAAGAGCACGTGCTCGGTGAGCAGAATGCGGTCTTCCCTGACCACGATGGGCGCCTCGTCGGGGCAGCCGTCTTCGTCGTCAACCCCGTTGACCGTCTCTGGCTCGTTGGGACACTTGTCCATCACGTCGGGGATTCCGTCCTTGTCATTGTCCGGATCGGGGCAGCCGTCCTCGTCTTCGAAGCCGTCGAAGTCCTCCGGCTCGTTGGGACACTTGTCCACGTCGTCAGGAATTCCATCGCCGTCCCGATCGAGAACTTTGGGCTTCTCCTCGACCACCACCACCGGAGGTGGCGCGACCGGCGCGGGCCAGTGTGAATCGTGCATCACGATCTCCACGCCGAGCAGGGCCAGCTGAGCGTCCGAGCTGTCGAGCGCGCTGCCAGTCTGTAGCACATGCAGATAGCGGGCTGAGGGGCCGAAGATCCATCCTCCCAGCCGAAAGTTCCAGCCAACCGCCACCTCGCCCACGGCGCGCACCAGGCTTCCAGTCAGGCCAGGACCCGCCCCAATCTCGATCCAAGGACCGAGGGCACGCGAATCCCCCTGGCGCCGTGCCAGGGGTCGGAATCTGCCGAAAGCCGACAGCACCGCCAGGCCGCCCATTCCGGGATCGCGAATGGTGCGATCCGCAGGTGCTGGGCCATTGGAGAGAAAACCCCCGCGCAAGCGCAGGCCCAGCAGCGTCCACCCTCCCACTGGCAAGCTTGCGGAGATAGCCGGCATGGTGCCGATTCCAAAACGGTCACGCAGCGGCTCACTGAGGGGAATCGCCACCGGCGCTTCCACATTGACCACCGTCTTGCGCAGGGTCTGCGCAGCGTCCGCCCAAGCCATACTGGGCGAGATGCAAACGGGCAGCACGACCGCTAACGCGGTTCCAAAGACGGTGAACTTCATCCTAAAGTTCAATCGCCGCGTTCTGCGAAGATCTTAAGGATGTTTGGGCAAAACAAATGAACGCGTCATCTTGATATGGGAACCCTGAAAGGGTTCCCATGCCCTCCCACGATGGTGCGCCGCCGGCGACGAGGGCGCGCGAAGCGCGGGGCGGGTGGGGTGGGCTGTCCGTCCCGAAGTCCCCGCAGGGGGAGCCGGCGGGCTCCCACGCGACTAGAAGAGACTGCCCTGCCCGCTGTTGCGGCCGGTCGACGGAGGCGGAATCTTCATGTGCTCGTAGGCTTGGCGGGTGGCCTGACGGCCGCGCGGGGTGCGCACCAGGAAGCCCTGCTGGATGAGATAGGGCTCGTGCACGTATTCCAGGGTGTCGCGATCCTCGGCCAGCGCGGCAGCCAGCGACTCGATGCCAGCCGGGCCGCCGTCGAAGCGCTCCATGATGGCGCGCAGAAGCCGGCGATCGCCCTCGTCCAGACCCAGCTCGTCCACGCCCAGTCGGCGCAATCCGTAGTCGGCAGCCTCGCGGGTGACCCGGCCGTCGCCGCGCACCTCGGCGAAGTCGCGCACCCGGTTGAGCAACTTGTTGACAATGCGAGGCGTGCCGCGCGCGCGACGGCCGATTTCGAGCGCGCCGTCCTCGTCGAGACGAATGCCCAGGATGCTGGCGGAACGCTTGACGATGGTGGTGAGCTCGGCCGGCGCGTAGAAATCGAGTCGTTCGACAATGCCAAAGCGCGAAAGCAGCGGCGAGGTGAGCTGGCCGGTGCGCGTGGTGGCCCCCACCAGGGTGAAGCGCTGGATGGGGATGGTGATGGCCGCGGCGCCTGCGCCCACGCCAGTCACGATCTCGATCTTGAAGTCCTCCATGGCCGGGTAGAGGCTCTCCTCGATGATGGGCTGCAGCCGGTGAATCTCGTCGACGAACAGCACGTCGCCCCGATTCAGCGAGGTGAGGATGCCCGCCAAGTCGCCCTTGCGCTCCAGCGCCGGCCCCGAGGTCACGCGCGCCTGCGTGCCCATCTCGTGCGCCAGCAAATGCGCCAATGTCGTCTTGCCCAGGCCAGGCGGGCCTGACAGCAGCACGTGGTCCAAGGTTCCGCCGCGCTTTTTCGCAGCGGCCACGTAGACCTCCAGGTTCTCGGCCACCTTGCGCTGACCGACGAACTCGCTGAACGACGTCGGCCTCAACGCCACGTCCATCGCCTTCTCTTTGGGCGAATCCGCCTCGGGCGAGACCACGCGCGACTCAGGCTCGCCTGGCGCTGGTCCGTCGTCGTGCCGCTTGCGCGCCATCACTTCCTCCTCATGGCTGCCAGCGCTTCTTTGATCAGGTCAGGCGTCGGCTTGCTCACGTCGAGATTCGCCAGGACGCCCTCGAACTCGCTCACCCTGTACCCGAGCGCTTGCAGGGCGCCGAAAACTTCGCCCCGCCGGCCAGGAGGCACGCTCCCTTGCAGCGGGAAAACCGTGGATACCTCGCGAGTCGCGCCCGACGGCACGCCGACCTTGTCGCGCAACTCGACCGCCATGCGCTCTGCCGTCTTGCGGCCCACGCCGCGAATCCTGGTCAGGGTGGACAGGTCAGCCGCGCGGATGGCGCGGACCAGATCGCCGATGGGCAGGCCCGACAAAATGGCCACCGCGACCTTGGGCCCCACGCCCTGCACGGTGAGCAGGGTCTCGAACATGCGACGCTCCTCGGGCTCGGCGAACCCAAAGAGCTGCCAGGGACTGTCTTGCACGGCGTGCGTGTGGATGAACAAGCGCGCCTCGGCGCCAGCTGGCGGCAACGCGCGCTGGGCAGCCGCGGTGACCGTCACCGCATAGCCCACGCCGCCTGCCTCGATCACCACGGTGTCGAGGTTCTTCTCAAGCAAGATGCCACGCAGCGAAGCAATCATTGGAAGCCTGACGACTGCGACCAAACGGAGTGAGATGATTCATCTCGTCCGCGCCCCGCTGCTGAGAACGCAGAGGGGAGAGGAGAGGGCACAGAGGGCGTCATGTCTGGGAGCCTACCCCTGCCTGGGCGTCCGTGGCTAGTTTCGGAGTATTCCCTGTTTCAGTAGCGCCAGTTTCGGCAGCAAGCCTCCCTGTACTACTAGCGTCGCGTTTCTTCGCAAGCCGCGAAGATTCTCCACAGCGCCGCGATGGCCATAAGACGTCATGGCCGTGGCCGGACTGATCCCTTCGGTTGCGGCCGGCAGGCCGCTCTGTGTCCTCCCCTCTCACCTCTGTGTTCTCGACGGCGCGCGGCCGCTGAGATGAACTCGCTCTCCTAGTCACAGCCCCAAGGTCGCACCCCCAAGACGGGCGTGGCAGATCGCGATGGCCAGGGCATCGGCCGCGTCGGCCTCGGGCGCGCGACGCATGGACAGGAGCGCGCGCACCAGGAAGGCAACCTGGGACTTGCTCGCGCGGCCATGGCCGACAATCGTGCGCTTGACCCGGGCCGGGGCGTAGCCCACGACCGGCAATCCGCGATCGCCGGCCACGAACAGGGCCACGCCGCGCGCCTCGCCCAAGGCCAGGGTGGCCTGCACATTCTTGCCGTAGAAGGCCTGCTCCATGGCCACCTCGTCGGGCCGCAGCTCGTCGAGCAGCTCGCACAGGCCACGGCCGATGGTCAACAAACGCTGGTTGCGCGGCTGCCGGGGCGGCGCGGAAATCACGCCGCACTCCACGTAGGTCAGCTTCGCATTGCCAACGCGATCGACGACGCCGTAGCCGAGGCGCAGGGTGCCCGGGTCGATGCCCAGGATGCGCGTGCGGCCTGCTGCGGGCATGCGTGCAGCCGGATTCTGCTAGGACATGTTGGCCAGCGTGGCCTCGTCAACATCCAAGTTCGAGTACACGTTCTGGACGTCGTCGTGGTCTTCCAGGATATCGAGCAGCTTGAGCGCGGATTCGGCTTCCTTGCCCGCCAGGTGCGTCTTGTTCTGCGGCACCATGGTCACTTCGGCCGAAGCCGGGTCAGGCATGCCGGCTTTCTTCAGGCCGTCGCGAATGCGCTCGAACTCCTTGGGCTCAGTGGTGACGGTGAAGACATCATCTTCGGCGCGAACATCGTCGGCACCCAGCTCGATAGCCGCGTCGGTCAGCTTGTTCTCGTCGACCTGGGCCTTTTCGTACACGATCACACCCTGTTTCTTGAACATCCAGGCCACCGAGCCCGAACCCGCCAAGTTGCCGTTGGCCTTGGTCAGCAAGTTGCGAATCTCGCCCGTGGTCCGGTTGCGGTTGTCGGTCATGATCTCGGCCAAAATGGCCACGCCGCCCGGGCCAAAGACTTCGTAGGTGAACTCTTCGTAGTTCACACCTTCCAAATCGCCGGTGCCTTTCTTGATGGCGCGGTCGATGGTGTCGTTGGGCATGTTCTGGCCGCGCGCCTTGTCCACCGCCGAGCGTAAGCGGGGATTGCCGTTGATATCACCACCGCCAAGTCTGGCGGAAATGGTGATCTCCTTGATGACTTTGGTCCAGAGCTTCGACTTCTTGGAGTCGGAGGCCTCTTTCTTGTGCTTGATCTTCGACCATCTGTTGTGACCGGACATGCCCGCTTTGTAGCACTTTTCGTTCGCAAATGCCCCGCTTGAGGGCGCCAAAATCGCCGGTCCGCAGACGCGCCGCGCCGTGGCGAACAAGATCGATCCGGCGAAAGTTCGTGCGACGACGGTGCTACCAGCCTGGAGTCGGCATCTCGGGACTGTTGGTCCAAGCACTGGGCTGATCACAGGCGTCGACTGAGATCCGATGCACGCTCATGCCGTTCCAGGCCGTGGCGCTCACGTCGACCCAGCCGCCGTACTGGCTCACCACTGCACCGTCGCTGCTCACCAATCGAACCGGTTCACCAGAGTTTGACAGACCATCGGCTCCGATACGGCCCGACACGGAGACGATCACCGTGCCATCGCGCGGTACCGGATCCTTGCCGTCGTCCGCAACGAAGCTCGCCGCCACTATCAGCGCGAAACCGCCCGCTGGGACAGCCACATCTGGCAAGACGTCGCTGCCGGTCTTGTCTTCGATGAGCATGCCTGCCAGCGACACCGGCTCGGCCTCCAGGTTCTCGAGTTCGACGAACTCCTGCGTGTACTCGGAGCCAGCGGGATTGGCCAGCACCTCGGTGATCACCAGCCGGGGCAGCTTGGGCGGCAGGTGCAGCGCGACCGCGGCAGAATCCGCGCTGTTGCCGGCTCGATCCGTGGCGCGCGCGACGGCCTGAGCATCCACATCGGCCGGCAGATCCGGAAGGTGCGTCAGCAAGTCGAACTTGGTGCCCATCGCGCCCAGATCCAGGCTGGCCACCTGGTCGCCAGCCGTGATGATGACCTGGCCCCACGCCGACTCGTCTGTCGCAAATTCCGCCTGCACACACCCTTCGACGAGGGTCATGGCAAAGCCGACGATCAAGGGAGCGTATTCGTCCGGCGCATCAGCGGTTGTGAACGAGCCAACCTGGCCAGCAGGAACCGGCTTGCCCCCTTCGAAGTGCAAGACATCAGCGCCGATCTCGACGACATACGAGGTGGTCGGCTCCAGGATGCCGGCTGGCAAGGCCGCGTAGCAGGAGTCGGTGCAAGGTCCGGTATCCCCATCACCCAAGGCCAGCGCGACCTCGTTACCATCGTTCGCGCGGAGGTTGAGCGAAGCACCCGCATCGGGAACTTGCACAGGCTCGGAGAAGCGAAGGATGACCTTGGCCAGGTTGGGCGGCACCTGTGTAGCGCCAGGAGGTGGGTCGACCAGTACTGGCAGGCCCAAGGCGAGGCCAGAATCGCTGGCCCTTCCTCCATCAAGAGTCGCAGCGCTAGCCACCTGCCGTTCCGCTCCCAGGTCGGTGCTCGGCGAGCAGCCAACCCAGAGGAGCCACGGGAGAAAGCCAGCGCGCGAACAGGACATCGCCCGCCTTATCGGACGGGCCGAAGCAAAGTTGCGCCGAAGGACGCGTCTTCCGCGCTGGCCACGATATACTCGCAGCGACCATGAAAACCACGCCCGATCTCATCCTGGCTTCCGCGTCGCCGCGCCGGCGTGAACTCCTCGAACGCCTGGGCCTGGTCCTGCGGATCGAACCGGTGGACGTGAATGAGACGCCGGCGCAGGGCGAGAAGCCGCGCGCCTACGCCCAACGTCTGGCAGCCGAGAAAAGCGATGCGGCGCTGAGCAAACTGGGCCAGCAGATCCTGCCCATTCTCACCGCCGACACGGTGGTCGTGCTAGGCGACGACATCCTGGGCAAACCGGCCGACCAGGACGAGGCGGCGGCCATGCTGCGCCGGCTGGCAGGCCGGCGCCACGAGGTAATGACCGCCTATCGCGCGCACTTTGGCGGTCGCATGGTCGAGCGCGTGGTCAGCACCGGCGTGAGCTTTCGCTCGCTCGATTCGGCCGAACTGCGCGCCTATCTCGATTGCGGTGAATGGCGGGGCAAGGCCGGTGCCTATGCCATCCAGGGCATCGCGGGCGCGTTCGCCATCGAGGTGCGCGGATCGTTCTCCAACGTGGTCGGGTTGCCGCTGGCGGAAGTGATAGCGGATCTGCGCGCCCTCGAGTCCCTGCCCGGCTATCCGCCCGCGGCTTTCGGAGGAACGTCCCGTTGAATCGCGCCGAACAAATCGCGGCCAACCTGGCCGACGTGCGCGCCCGCCTGGCGCAAGCCGAGGCCAGCGCGGGTCGGCCCGCGGGCAGCGCGCGCCTGGTGGCGGTCAGCAAGATGGTCGAGGCAGCCGACGTCCTGGCTGCGCTGGCCGCTGGCCAACAAGTTTTTGGCGAGAGCTACGGGCAAGAATTCCGCGACAAACGCCTCGCGGTCGAGGCCGCCGCACAGGCCGCCGGCTTGCCGCAGCCGCTCTGGCACTTCATCGGCCCGCTGCAGACCAACAAGGTGAAGTACGTGGCCGGCAACGTGGCCCTGATCCATTCCATCGAGGCGGGCGATGTGCTGGCCGAGATCGAGCGACGCGTGGCTGCACAGAAAGCAACGGCGCCGCAGGACTGCCTCATCCAGGTCAACGTGGCTGGCGAGGTACAGAAGCACGGCGTGCCGCCGGCGGCGCTTCCAGCGCTGCTGGCCAGCTTTGCCCGGCTCGACCACCTGCGCTGCACCGGCTTGATGGTCATGCCCCCATTCAGCGACGATCCCGAGGAGTCTCGACCTTTCTTCACGGCGCTGCGCCGGCTGCGTGAGGAGCAAGCGGCCGTGAGCCGCGTCCACGTCAACCTGGCCGAGCTGTCCATGGGCATGAGCCACGACCTGGAAGTTGCGGTGGCCGAGGGCGCATCCCTGGTGCGTGTGGGCACCGCGATCTTCGGCGAGCGCCAGTAGAACGCGCTCTGCCCGCACGGTCAGGTAGCAGCCCACCCTGCGCCGATTCACGCAACGCTCGGAGCCGGTTTGACATCGCCCACAGTCGGGAGTAGCACTCTGGCCGCCGAATCCGGTCTCGCCGGAACGGGGGACCCGAATCGTTGTGGGGCGAAGTGCAGCCGCACCGGGGGACCGCCTCCTCCCGAGCCCGTCAGCTAACCTCGTAGGCAGAAGAGGCCCCGAAGGACGGGGGGCCGGTCGAAAGATCTGCATGGCTAGTCACGAAACCACCGGGCCGGAAGAAAAGGCCTCCCTGTTGGAAACGGGGTGGCGGGTGATGGTGGGTCGACCGCGAGATTTCAAGGATCCTGGCGTCTTCCACAAGATCTCGCTGGTGGCGTTCTTGGCTTGGGTGGGTATGGGCGCCGACGGCTTGTCGTCCTCGGCCTACGGCCCTGACGAATCTTTCCGCTCCCTGCTCGAACACGGCAACACAACCTATCTGGCGGTGTTCATGGCGCTGGCCACCGCGCTGACCGTGTTCGTGATGTCCTACGCCTATAGCCGCATCATCGAACACTTTCCCACCGGCGGCGGTGGCTACGTGGTGGCGAGCAAACTGCTCGGCCAAAAGGCGGGACTGCTGTCCGGCTCGGCGCTGCTGGTGGACTACATCCTGACCATCACCGTGTCCATCGCATCAGGCGGGGATGCCGTATTCAACATGTTGCCGTTGGTCTGGCACCCGTGGAAGTTGCCCCTTGAGTTTGTCGTTATCACGCTGCTCATCGTCCTCAACATACGCGGCGTGAAGGAGTCGGTCACGCCGCTGGTGCCGGTTTTCATGGTCTTTGTCGTCACGCACCTGGTGCTGATTCTGGGTGGCCTCGGGTCGCACATCGGTCACGCACCCGAGGTGGCCGCCAACCTCAGACACGAGTTCTCGCAGAGCATCCAGAGCTACGGCGTCTTCGGCGTTTTCGTCATTTTCATGACCGCCTATTCGCGCGGCGCCGGGACCTACACCGGCATCGAAGCAGTGTCGAACGGCCTGCAGATGATGCGCGAGCCACGGGTGACCACGGGCAAACGCACCATGGTCTACCTCTCCGTCTCGCTGGCTTTTACCGCGGGCGGCATTCTGCTTTGTTACCTCCTGTTTGGCATCCGCCCGCAAGAGGGCAAGACCCTGAATGGTGTGTTGGTGGAAGCCTTCGCCTCAAACTGGCAGGTGCTCGGCGTGCCGGTCGGCAAGGCCTTCGTTGTCGTCGCGCTGGCGTCCGAGGGCGCCCTGCTGTTCGTGGCCGCGCAGACCGGTTTCATCGACGGGCCGCGGGTCATGTCCAACATGGCCGTCGATTCGTGGCTGCCCCGGCGATTCGCATCCCTGTCGGACCGTTTGACCACCAAAGACGGCGTCGTGCTGCTGGGATTGGCGGCGATCTCTCTGCTGCTTTTCACCCACGGAAACGTGGACGCGCTGGTGACCATGTATGCCATCAACGTGTTCATCACGTTCTCTCTCTCCCAGCTCGGCATGTGCCGGTTCTGGCTGCGTGAGCGGTCGCGCGACGGCAAGTGGGGACGTCACATCCTGATTCACGTCATCGGACTGGTCATGTGCCTGTCGATCTTGACCTTCACAATCGTGCTCAAGTTCTCGCAAGGCGCCTGGCTGACCCTGCTGGTGACCACCGCTCTCATCGTCGTGTGCCTGCTGGTCAAATCCCACTACCGCGAAGTCGCGCGCCAGCTGAGCCTGCTCGACGCTGACCTGGACAACCTGGTGGGGCTCGAGGAAAACGGTGGTGAGCCAGATCCCAGCAAGCCCACAGCGGTCCTGCTGGTGGCAAAGTACGGCGGTCTGGGCGTGCACTCCATGCTCTCCATCCAGCGCACCTACCCCGGCTATTTTTCCAACTTGGTGTTCGTCTCGGTGGCTGTGCACGACTCGGGCACGTTCAAGGGCGCGGCCGAGGTCGACGCGCAACGCCTCCAGGTCGAGGAGACCCTGAAAAAATACGTAGCTCTGGCCAAGAGCTTGGGCTGGAACTCCAGCTACCGCATGGCTGAAGGGCTGGACGCGGTGTACGAGGCCAGCCGCCTGTGCATCCGGATCGCGGACGAGTTTCCTCGCGTCGTCTTCTTTGCCGGCAAGCTCATCTGGAAGCGCGAAACATGGATGCAGAAAATCCTGCACAACGAGACTGCCTACCAAGTCGAACGCCGCTTGCACTGGAAAGGCCTGGCCATGGCTGTGCTGCCGGTTCGCGTGGGCGACGACGCCCGCAGCGCGCCGCTGATGCCGCGACAGAAAGCCGGCTAGGCCTCCGGCCACCCACAGGTCTTCGTGGACGGTTGCGACGGATGGAGTAACCTCCGACTGCGCCATGCCTGTACGACGCAACGAGCGACGAAACGGCTACCTCGGCCGTGGTCTGCTCGCGTCGCTGCTCCTGCACGGACAGGTCATTCTGCCTCTGGTCATCCTGGCTCTGGTTTATGGCAAGCGCGAGTCGAACGAGGTCGACCTGAGCTTCGAATCGGTCAAGGAAGATGAGCTGCCGGCGGGGCTGCCTACGGTCGAGGAGCCAGTGCCGCCGGAAAAGCGCCTGCCCAACAAAGCGCCGCAGAAGCTGGCGCAAGCGGAGAAGAAACCGGAACCCGAGATCGAAGCCCCTCCGCCTGAAAAGATGCCACCCATTCCCAAGCCGCCGGAGAAGCCGCTGGCACAACTTCCGCCTCCCAAACCAGCAGAGCCGCCTCCACCGCCGCCGCCCGAACGATTGCACCAAAAGATCGTCGAGCTGGACATGGGCAAGGATGTGGAGGCGCCCGACAATGCCAAGTACCTGGCCGACAAGAACAACCGAACCGACAATGAAACCCGCGCGCGCGAAACCAACTTGGAGCGCGAGCAAGCCGGCAAAGAGGCCCAACGCTCGGACCACGAAGACAAGATCGCTGAACTGGAGGATCGCGAGGCACGACCAGAAAAGCGGGCCGGCCAGGGCGAGCGCCCGTTGCCCGAGTCCTTCCAGCCCCAGGCGCCCAACAAGGTCACCCTCTCCATGCGCGGCCCGCGCAAAGTCGAGAGCGCGGAACGGGAAACCATCTCGCCCGACGGGATGCGCCTTGTGCCAGAGGAGCAACAACGTAGTTCGCGCGGCAGCGACGGCAGTCCCGCTGCGCGGCTGCGCCTGACCCGCAGACAGTACGAATCGGTCTTCGGTACCGACGCCGAGGCCTCGGCAGCGCTGGCCAAGGCCCAGCGATCCCTGCGCAAGGGCAAGTCCGCCGAGCGACGCGAGCGGGTGCGCTCTGCCCTCGAGAACTTCATCGCCGAGGTCAAGCCGGGCAACCAGACCGCGCTCAACACACGCGCCGCGCCCTTTGCCCAGTTCATCACGCGCATGCATCGAAAGATCCATGAGCTGTGGGCCTTCGGTTTCATGGCGGGCCTGGACAGCAAGCCCACCAGCTTGCCGCTCAACAATCCGGCGCTGGTGGCCAAGCTGGAAATCGTTCTCGACGGTCAAGGCAATGTCGACCGCGTGGCGGTGGTGCGATCGTCGGGGCTGACCATCTACGACAGCGCGGCCATCGACGTCGTCTACAGCGCCGCGCCCTACCCCGCCCCACCGCCGACCATCCTGTCCGGCAATGGCAAGGTCTACATTCACTGGACCTTCCACCGCAACGAAGAGGCCTGCGGCACCGCCGGCGTGGACTATTTCATCCTGAACAACGGTCCCAAGGTCCCCGAGAAGACTGCGCCGCCGGGAAAGAATGCTGGGTAGCTACCAGACCTTGCGCAGCACGGTGTTCGGATAGTAATGGCGCAGGATTTCGCGATACTTCTTGCCAGCCTCTGCCATTCCGACGGCGCCGGTCTGGCACATGCCCACGCCGTGGCCGAACCCGGCGCCGCGAAAAACCGCTTCTCCATCCTTGACCTCGACCACGAACAGCGAGCTGCGCAGCCCACCGAAAGCCTGGCGGATGCGCAACTCGCCACGGATGGTTTCACTGCGGGCCGAGCCCACCACGCGCACAGCCAGCGCGCGCCCCGATATCCCTCGCTGCGGCACCTCGATGGAGCGAATCTCGCCCAGACGGTATCGACCCAACAGCTTGTCCAGCTCCGCGGCTGTTCGCTTCACGGTCCAGCGAAATCGGTCGCCCGCTCCGAGGTGAGCCTGGCCACAGTACGCGGCGGGCGGCTGGTCAATGAAGCGCGCCACGTTCTCCGCGCTCACGCCCGTCGCATAGACGTCGGGCTTGCCGGCGGCTGGCGCGGGCGCGTCGCGATGACCACGCAGAGCCGCCAGCGCGGGCATGTCGGGCCAAGCGTTCTCGTTGTGCTCGGTGTGGCCGCCGCAGTTGGCTGAATACACGGTGTCGGCCAGATCCTTTCCGTCGGCCGTGAACAGCACCTCGCCGCGGGTTGCGGCCACCGCCGCCGTGGTCCGCGCTGTCTCGTGACCCGCACCCAAATAGACCTGACAGTGAGTCTGCGAGCACAACCGGAAGGGATCACCGAGGTGTCGCGTGCCGATCTTGGACAGCAGCTCGCCTCGCGCTGCCACGGCTTGCGCCCTGAGCGCCTCCTCCGGCGCATTAGGGAAGATTTCCGCCGGCAGCAAGCCGGCCAAGAAGCGATCCTCGGGCAAAGCATTGACCACGGCCAAGCTGCCGTTGCGATCCAGAGTCACGTAGACCTTGCCAAAATAGGCGCCCGACACCTTGCTGGTGGCCTTTCCCGCCGGGCCCTCGGCCTCCACCTGCAGCGGGCTGTCCCCGCCCGCCACAAACCACAACACGCCCTCGTTGCGCACGTGCATCCCGGTCTTGCTGCCAAGCGCTTCCAGTTGCCCGTGTGGGCGATCAACCAACTCGGTGAACACGCCGGGGTTGACCAAAGTTTCCTTGCGGCCCAAGGCCTCGAAGGCCTGTTCGGCCTCCTCTGGCTTGCGGTAGGGCCCCACCACCACCAGAACCTCGCGTCGGTCGAGAACCTCGCCGCCCACGCCAAACACCGTGCCCTGCTCGAAGCGCTTTGCCTTTTCGCCCAGTTCCTGCCATCGCCTGATGTGAGCGTCGGCTTCATCCCCTTGGCCCGGTTTTCCGCGCCACACCACGGCCCAGTGGCTCAGCTTGGCCGGCACCGTCGCCGAAGCGCGAACCTGCCAGGACTCCTCGCCGCGGACTTCAGAGCTGCCCTCGCCTTCGGGAAAGAGACGCAAGCCGCCCGAGGGACCGGCGCTAATGGTCACCCGCGCCATGCCCTCGGCGATGGCCACCGGCACAACCGGGAAACCCTGCTTGGTGAAACGAAACTCGGCCGAGTAGATCGCGCGCAGCTTGTCCGCACCCGAGAACTCGTCAGCCGCACGCGCCGACGGTGCCCAAGCGGCCAGGGCCCATCCGAAGACTATCAGGTGCAGGTGCCTCCCGCTCATCGCATTTCGTGTGCGGAAAGGTAACGCAGGTTCAGAAAGTTCACAGTGAAATGCGCCACCACCGGTCCGGTCAGATCGCCCGACCAAAGAAAGAGCTGGCCGAACACCAGACCCGCCATGAACGAGGAGACGGTCCACGGCAAGAAGCGGAGCTTCGGCCCAACGTGAAGCAGGGCGAACACCAGGCTCGACCCCGAAAGCCCGATGGCTGGCAGGAGGGCTCCGCGAAAGAAGATCTCCTCTCCCAGCGCCGAGGCCACCGCCAACACCACCACCTCGGCGTCTGGCAGCGGCCCGAGCATGGCGCGCATGTCGCGATGAAGCGCGCGCGCCCATTCGAATCTGTGAACCGCGAGCCGCGACGCAAACACGTAGCCCAGCCCGATCAAAATCCCGGCGACGATCCCCAGCAGGGTCTGGGTGTCTTCGCGCCCCGCCAGACGCCACGTGCTGGAGTCGCCACGCAAGCTCGACCAGGCCACGCCAGCAGAGGCCAGTGCAAGATAGAGTGTCAGCACCAGGCCTGCGCGAGACCAACTTCTGGCCGCCCCTGCCATGATTTGCAACATACCAGCAATCTTGAATGGGCAGCGCGATCCAGGAGCACAAGACTCAGCGCGCTATTTGCCAGTGCGTTACTGACAATGACAAATAGCCATTTGTTTTCATGGCCATACATGATGACACCGTAAGCTAACAGCGCCCTGTGACGCGTCGTTTTCAGGCTCATTTCAGCCGTTGGCTCGACGCCGGCATGGTAGATGTTCTTCGTCAATGTCGCTACCGGCGGTCAAAACCAAACGCAGCATTGCTCGGCCGACGACCGACGATCCGGTAGAGCGCGAGGTTGGTCTGCAGAAGCTCCTCTCCACGCGCATTTGCGATCTACAACTCGAGCCTCAAGATGTGCTGGCCGAATGTCTGGCCCAAGTCGGCGCAGAGTTGCGCGCGAAAGGGATAACCTTCACCCCGCAGTACTACCTGGGCGACGATGACTTCTGGACCGCTGACCGCGCCATCAGCGTCAACATCCCCTGGTACCTGGCCAACTCTGTCCTCTGGCAGATGGTCAACGACCACCTGTTCGAATACACGCGCGACGAAGTCTTGATGTATCTGCGCCACGAGACGGGGCATGCCGTCAACTACGCCTTTGAACTGTGGAAGCGCAAAGACTGGACGGAGACCTTCGGCGATTTTCGCCGCTCGTACCGCGACGTCTACAACGCGAATCCATGGAGCCACGACTACGTGAGACACCTGCACCGCGCGGGCATGTATCACTACGCGCAGAAACATCCCGACGAGGATTTCGCTGAAAGCTTCGCCGTGTGGCTCGATCCGTTCTCGCGCTGGCGGCGCCGCTACCGCGACTGGCAGGTCGCGGTGACCAAACTGGAATACGTGGACCGTATCATCGATCTGGAAGGCGCCTGCCGGCGCACTCCCACCAACCAACGAACCGGCTCGCAGGCTCTCTACAGCGAGATCAAGGAAACCGTCGCCGAGTACTTCGACATCAACCATGCACTGGACCCGGATCTGGCCGAGTACCGCAAGGACTTGCTCGATATCTTCCCCCGGCGCTCCGCGCGCGCGCGCGGATCACAGGGTGCGTTGTCCGCGGCGCGTTTCATTCAGCAACATCAGCGCCTGATGATCAACAAGCTGGGCGGCTGGATCGGCGATTCCGACCGACGCGTGATCGGCAAGTTCCTGCGCCAGCTCCAGGCCCTGTGTACCTACGAGCACCTGGTCGTGCCGGAGAACCGGCGCAACGAGAAACTGGTCGACCTGACCATCGTGGCGACATGGCACGTGGTCGACGGGATTCACAGGTTAAGCGAGTAACTACTCGGTCTTCAAGCCATGCTGGATGATGCGGCGAAGACCCTCGGGGCCAAGGCGCGCGCTGTGCTTCTCTTCCTCGAAGATGATCTGTGCGAGGGTCGCTGACGTCAGGTCGGCCCCGCTGACGTGATCGGTGACCTTCACCTCATCGCCGTTGCGCACGAACCCTGCCACATCAGCCAGCGTCACATAGTGCTTGTCAAAGGTGTCGTAGAGTTTCCGATTTGAGTAGCGCTTGATTGTTCGCATGGTCGCACAAGAGGATGACACATCTTGTGACCGAATGACACGATTCTAGCGGAGTGATGCCGCAAGAACCCAACGGCGATTCGCGTGCCTCCGGATTCGCGCTAGACGCCGGGGAATCCCGCCCACCAGCGCGGGCATCAACCCGAGCGCCAGAAGGGCTAGGGCGCTACGCCCCAGATGAGCTTCCCGTTCGAGTATAGGGTGATCTTCTTCTCGTAGAGCCCCGCTGCGCCGCTGTGGAGATTGCAGGTCGGGCGCGATACGCATTCACTACCACCAGTAGATGCTGGCGTAGGAGTAGGTGCCAGCACTGCAGTCGAAGTAGTAGTAGCCGTTGACCTTCGCGGGAAGGGGCATGTTGCCGCAGTCCTTGGCGACACCGTTCACCTTGAGGGTGCGACCGTCGAAGTTCTGGCAGCCCCAGCCATTGATGTTGTCCGGCGTCCTGAAGCAATAGGCGCTAGCAGTGCCAAAACTCCCGGAATTTCCGCTTCCGCTGCTGCCGGTGACAGTCGCGGCCGGCACGCAAGGCTCGGCTCCTCCTCCGCCATCCCTGCCCGTCGAGCCACCGGCACCGGGCCCGCCACCGCCGCCTCCGTTGCCACCACCCGTCCCGCTCACACCTCCGCCGCGGCCCCCGGTCCCGCCGGTCGACCCACCCGCGGTGCCGCCGGTCCCCACGCCGCCGGTCCCCACGCCGCCGGTGGCCGCGCCGCCGGTGGCTGTGGTGCCACCAAACGGGGAGGTAGCGCCCCCACTCCCATAGGTTGACGAAGCCGTCGTGCCGCCGGCGCCCGTGCCACCTGTCCTGCTCGTGCCACCAGTGGCGGTGGGCGCATCCGGCGGGCTGGTGGTGCTGCCACCGCTCCCGCCTGTGGCGGTGGGCGCATCTGGCGGGCTCGTAGTGGTACCGCCGCTTCCACCTGTGGCGGTGGACGCGTCTGGCGGGCTGGTAATGGTGCCGCCGCTTTCGGACGCGCCAACGTCGGGCACCGCCGGATGTTCGACGGCCCCGTCAGAAGATCGCGACACCGGGGGCCCGAGTTGGCTGATGTCGAAGGAACACGCCGCAGCCAGCGCGACTGTGAGGCTGAGCCCAAAGATGTCGAGGCGTGCAAACGAAGAGAGCGATTTCATAGTCAGTACCGCATGGCTGCGATGAGGCCGGTCATCCCCCCCCCCACCGGGGCCACGCCTACGGGGCGGCCCTCGAAATAGAACAGCACGCCGGTGGTCGCGGCGGCGGCTCCGGCCAGGCCCCAGAAGACATTGGCGATGGTCGCGCGCGAAGTGACCGAGTCGATATCGCTCTGGCCGCAGCCGTGGTTGGCCTGGTTGCCGACGCCGCATGAACTCCTCAGACTGTCGAACTTGGACTGCGCCAACAGGCCAGCGGTGAGGGCACCCACTGCCAGCAGCGCCGTCGAGCCGGCGGCAACCCAGGTCCATTTCCTTCCCAACCACCAACCCTCGCTCGCGGCACTTGGCCGTGTCGCCGCTTGCAGGTCGAAATCTGGGGCAGCTTTGGGTGCCGGGGCGGCCACGGGAACCGCCACCGGTAGCAGTCTCATCGTCACCGTGCTCACCGAACCCGCCGCCACGTCTACATCCTCAATCGCTGGTGCCGCGCTTGCATGCTTGGCCGTGACTTGGTGGCGGCCAGAAGTAGCCCAAACCAGTTCCGGCAGCGGTGTCAGCCCAACGCGCTTGCCATCGACGTTCACTTCCGCATCGGCCGTCTCGCAGTCGATCCGGATTCGTCCAAGCTTCCTCCGCAACTCAGACGCAGATTTGTTCGCATTCGCGATCGTCTCGGGCGACGCATCGGTGGCATCTGCCAGGAACTTCTCGAAGGCTTCCATGGCCTCGACGGGCCGTCCAAGATCGTCATTGGCTCGGCCGATGTTGAACATCAGCTTGGGGCTAGGAAATGCAGCATAGGCCGCCTGAAACTTCTCCAACGCACCGGCGACGTCACCCTCGCCGTAGAGTCTCGTACCCTCGCTCAGCAGCGCCTGCGCCTGCGCCTTGGCCTGCGGATCGTCGATTCCCGGCGTGGCCTGTGACAGCCACAAGAACAGAAGCACTGGGGTTGCGTGCACAGTTACAACTCCTCGATTAGCGGCTGCTTTCGGCTTGGGCGTTTGGGCGTAGGAACCGGTTCGGTCGCCGACGACGAAGCGGGCGTATTGGCCCCGGGCGGAGTGCCGGGCTCGTCTGCCCACGGATCGAACGGATCGTGCCAGGACTTAGCGCGAAAGCCGGAGACGGACTGCGGTCGTTTGCCAAGGCCAGGCTTGGCCTCGCCTCCCCGTGGTGGCGCGGGCTCGGGTGCCGCGGCTGCTGGCGATGGGGGCTCAGGGACGGGCAGGGACGTGACCGTTGGCCCGGGTGCCGGCTTCGCGATGGTCGCGGCTGGCGGCGTTGGTCGAGGCGCAGCCAGGGGTGCCGAAGGATGCGTGTCAGCCCGGCGTCCGCCAATCAGCAAGTAGGTTCCGAGGAGCAAAAGCATGCCGACCGCCGCGATCACGACATGAGTCGGCTTGATCCTATTCCGAGGTAGCGCCTCAATGGAGTCGTCGTCAGTCTGCGATTCATCCGAGTCTGATTTGCGCGCGTCATGCGGCGCTCGGGCGGCGGACGGCCGCGCGGGTGTCGTCAAAGCCGGTGTCTTGCCGTACGCGATGGTCGCGCCGGCCGGCGTTGCGGGCGACACCAGTACAGGCGCCGCTGTTGTATCAACGGGGCGGCCAGACGCTGCGGCTTCAAGAGCGCCGGAAAACTCCCGAAGCGACGAGAACCGATCCGCAGGCCGCTTGCTCAACGCTCGCCGCAACACTTGTTCCACAGTCGGTGGCAGACCCGGCACGCGCGGCGCCAGCGGATGTGGGTCCAGGTTGATGATCTGGTACAGAAGCGCGGCCACTTCGTCAGCCACGAACGGTCCGCGACCGAGCAGCATTTCCCAGGCGATGCAGGCCAAGGCCCACTGGTCAGTGCGGTGATCGATCTCATCGACCATGCCGGTGGCTTGCTCGGGCGACATGTAATTCGGCGTGCCCATGACCGCCGACGCGTTGGTCAGTTGCGTGCGCGCCGCCTTCATCTTTGAAATGCCGAAGTCGAGCACCTTCACGAAATCGGGCTCGCCCGGGATCTGCAGCAGAAACACGTTGCCGGGCTTGAGATCGCGGTGGACGACGCCCTGGTCGTGGGCGGCATTCAGCGCCGAGGCGACCTGCTTGACGACATGGACAACCGTCTCGACGGGTAGGTGGCCCACCCGGCGCAGGCGGTGGTCGAGATCCTCGCCTTCGAGGTACTCCATCACGAGGTAGGGCTCGCCAGATTCGGCCTGGCCGAAATCCACGACAGTCACCAGGTGCGGGTGCCCTAAATGCGAAGTGATCTCGGCCTCGCGATGAAACCGCGCCAAGGCCTCGCGGTTGGAGGCAAGGTCGCGCGCCATCAGCTTAACAGCCACGCGCTTGTTCAGACGAAGTTGCACCGCCTCGTACACGGCGCCCATCCCGCCCTCGCCGATCAGACGCGTGATACGGTACGCGCCTTCGAGCACAGTGCCCTCGGGCGCGTTCATGCGAGGTTCAGGCGGCACAGGCGATCTTCTCCTGCGATGGGAAACCGGGCGAGGTTTCCATTCCCTTCAGCCTATGCCTACTCGCTGACACGATTTCCTGAACCGCCAAGAACGCTGTCAACATGGTACGCCATTTTCGTGGATACCCCACTTGGCGCCCTGAGTCCCGCCGCTGCAAGCACCGAGTAAACATCCAGCGAAAAGTCAGACAGCAACATGGTTACCATGAACCATGGTCGCTCCGCTCGCGCCCCCGCGCAAGAGCCAGAGCTACTTGAACGACTACGCTGGTGCCACCCACGGAATCAACTTCCCGCCCAGTATTCCACACGCCAGAGTCACCCTCACTGGCGCTGGCATCAACCCGAGCGTTGGCCGGCTAAGGCGCTACTCCCGAGATAAGCTTGCCGCCTTGGTAGAGGGTGATCTTGTCGTCGTACCCTGTTGCTCCGTTGTTGTAGCTGTAGTCGTTGGTTACGTCGACAGCGCCCTGGAACCCCGAGTTGTGCAACCTGCCATTGATGCTCAACAGGTTGGCGTTACCCGCAGTGCCCTTTGGAGAAAGCGTTACTGCGGTGAATGAAATCTCAAGATAGTGATCAGCACCTGGGGCAGGCGCCGGGGCTGCGACGACTGTGCCGTGCACTTTTGACTTGACGTCATTCGAATCGCCAACGCTCGCGTAATCGACCTCGAGCGAGGCTGTGCCCAAGGCTTCCTCCTGGTACCAGTAGCGAAGGGTCACAGCCGACATGTCAACGCTTTGGGATGTCGTGTTGTTGATCTGGAGAGACAGGGTCATCTGACCAGGGCTACCGGTAGCCTTCTGCATAACGTACGCTGCCAAACCGTTGGTGGGTGGCGGCGCTGTTGATGTCGAACCGGCAGTGCCACCCTTTCCGCCGGAACCCCCAGCCCCGCCCGATGACACACGCGTAGCGCCGCCGGTGGCCACGCCGCCGCTGTTGTTTCCGCCACTGCCCGCTCCGCCTGTAGCCACGCCGCCTGTGGCTGTGGTGCCACCGAACGGGGAGGTAGCACCCCCGCTCCCGCCGGTTGACGAAGCCGTCGTACCGCCGGTGCCCACGCCACCTGTTGCCTTTCCGCCTGTCGCCGCACCGCCGCTGCCCCTGCCGCCGGTGCCGCCCGGGCTGCTGATCCCGCCGGTTCCGCCGCTGCCGCCCGCCTTGGTTGTGCCGCCTGCATCCGAGTTTCCACCGGCATTGGACGCGCCGCCGGAGCCACCCGGCCTGCCAGAACTGCCGGCGCCGCCCGGGCCAACCGAGCCGCCTGTCGGCCTGGTGGTCGCGGTGGAGCCTGCGACACCAGTGGTTCCTCCACTACTCGACGGGCTAGACAGCGCGCCACCGGATCCACCGGTGTTGCCACCCGTGGGTTGCACTTGACCGCGCATCACCTCATCCGGTGCGCCGCAGGTGGCCCCGAACATCAAGCCGGCAACCACAACCGGCAGAAGCACCCCGAGCGAGACTTCGCCGATTCCGGTTGCTCTTGCGACCACCCATCGCCACACAGCCATCCAACCACTCGCGCCTGTCTGAATAGGATGTCGTCTCACTTTATGTTCCTTCTCTCTTTATAAATATAGGGCACGCGCAGCAGAGGGTGAAACGAAAATGCGACGAGCAAGCAACTTCAGCGTCGGCCGAAGTTGACTACATTGTCCTACTTGCCGGTCGCTCAGCGGCGACTGGTGGTGTATCAAAATGCGACGACGCCGCCCAGAGAGACGCCCATTGTTGCCTGCTGGACGCGCTTGTCGTTCAGACGGAAAAGCTCGCCACCTGCCTGCGCCGAAAGCACAAGCCACGTGCTGCGATAGGAGCGGAACATGGCCGAGGCAGCGCCGCCGTAGGTGAATCCGACGGAGTATGAGCCGTCGTGCCAGACATCGTGTTGGCGCACGACCGGCACGCCCACTGTCGGCCCAAGCATCAACGCCAGCCTGTCTGCTTGGTAGACCGGCCAGAGTGCATCGAGCGAGAGTCCCGTGCGCAGGAACGACGATTGATAGTCCTGCAATCTGGCGTCGGAGGACGAGAACTCACCGCGCACGCGCAACGCGAGCCAGCCGAGCTGGCGCGTGTAGGAAAGCGCGCCCACCAGACCGGTTCCCGACACCGGGCTGCTTTGCACCCCGAGATGAACGCCCAACGAATTGGGCTGCCACAGCCCGCCCTTCTTGCGATGGTTCTCAGCATCCGCCAAAACCGGGGACATGGTCGCCGTGTCGATGGCCGTCGAGCTGCCCGCCGAGAGAGAAAAAGTCGTCTCGCTCACGCTGGCCAGAACTCTCCGCACAACCCGATACTCGCCAGCAGGCAGGGCCAGATAGAAGTCCTCGCCGGAGGTCGAGGCCAACTCGGCGATCACCTCACCACGACCCTTGTGTACGACTGTATAGGTGGCGCCGGCCTCGCGTGGGAAAACCAGCCGAGCGTCGTTGGGGCGCGTGCGCGACAGAATCACGTCGCCAGCGCCCGACATCCGATAGTCGTAGGTGGGATGCTGCCCGCCCACCAGGCTGGCCGCCGTGCTGGCCAGCGTGCGCCTGAATGCGAATTGATAGACCTCACCCAAGGTCACCTGCCCGTCGCGTGAAGTGTCGGCAGCGCCGCGCAGGCCGGCCATGAAGTTGTGGGTGAAGAACGAGCCCTGCAGGTCGTCGGATTCTTGCGACAGCTCGTTGGCCGTCGACGAGGTCACGATCGCCATGCCCCTCACGCTCCCAGGATCGGCCAGATGGATTTCGTAACCGGGAGCGCGTCGTCCGCCCTTGACACCGGTCAGCGCGCCCGACTGACAGGCGTCGACAAAGGCCACGCGCACGTCAGCGCCAGTAAGCTGTTCGAGATACGAACGCAGATCGCGCAAGGGCAGGCGCGACGATCCCAGCTCAAGCGCCTCCTGATCGCCGTGGCCCGAGTAGTAGAAGAGGAACAGGGTCCGCTTGCCCTCGACGTGCGCGCGATCGAGCTGCGACCGCGCGGTGGCCAGGGCCGCTTCGACCCTATCGCGGGACGCCCCCGTGACGGTGACAACGCTGTCGAAATCACCCGCACCGCGAAGCAAGCTGGCCAGCTTGACGGCTTCTGCCTCGGCATAGCGAAGGGTGCGGGCAGGGTCGTGCCCCAGATTGTTGCCCACCACGACCGCCATTCGCGTCTGCTGCGCCTGCGCGAGGGCAGCCCCCTGCCCCAACGCCAGAATCAGGCAAGCGCCTAACAAGCGAAGGGACATGACTCTAGCGTACCTCATTCCTGCACGGCCATGACACCGATAGTGACAAGCCCATGCGCCAAGGTGACCATGGTCACGGCCGCCTGAGCAAAAAGGATACTTGCTCTGCCTGGACAGGAAGGCGAGCCGCCTGCCGGATGTCACCCTCGACCGCGGCCAACGCATCCGCCACGGCCCTGCGAATGACGTCCTGCCCAAGTGTGTCCGGCGTCCAAAGGGCAAAAACCCTTTCCCATCCGTGGTGGTCGTCCAGTTCCACGGACTCGGGCAGCATGACCTCGGAACCAGGAGGCGCAACCACACCGGCCAATGCGTCATCGCGGTAGTAGGGGAATAGCCGTCCAGCGTCGTCGACGCCGAACACCAGCAGCACGCCGGCTTGGTCCTTGGTGTAGGCGAAGCGCAAGCGATCGCCGGCCACGAAATCGTCGCCATCCTTGACGGGAAACACACTGTCACCGCGCTTGCAGAACGCCTCGACCAGCAGGGCGCCCTTGGCGCGCACGACGCCCGGGACGTGCCTCGCAGCACCAGAGACGGTGGTGTCGGGCGCCGGAGCACCGCGTGTCACCAAGAGCAGGAGCATGGCCGCGGCAGCCACCGGGGTGAGCGCAAGCGGAACGACGAATCGCCACCATGCCTTGCGGCGCCGTTCGGCCACCCTCGCCAGGATCGCGCGAGCCGCGACAAGGCTCTGGGCATGAGGATCGACTCCCAGCAATTCCTGGCGGGCCAATTCCAACTCCGCCAATGCGGCAGCACACCGTGCGCAAGTACGCAGGTGGTCGCTCGCATCCGGGGATCTCTCAGCCTCGGGCCTGGCCTCCCAGCGCAGCAGCTCCAAGTGCGAAACGCAATCTCTCATGCGCTTCCCTCCCTCCTCGTCGTTCCCCCATCGTGTTGGTCTGCGCCTAGCAAGTCCCGAGCGATTCGCGCGAGCCTGCGCAATCGGTTGAAGACCGTTCGCCTTGTGATCCCCAAGACTTCAGCGATCTCAACCTGCGACATGCCATCGACATAGTGCATGACCGCCACGGTCGCGCCAGACTCGCCAGCGCGGTCCAAAACGGCCGCAATGAACTCGCGATCCACATGCCGCCCCTCCATCGAGCCCGACGACGAGGGCCGCTCCCGCAACGTCACTGCAGCGCGAGTGTGAACCTTGAGCTCGCGGATGTGATTCAGACAAACATTGGTCGACACGCGGTACAGGTAGCGAAGCGCATCTTCGTCGTTGGGAAACCCCGGCCCGCGCGCAAGCACGCGAATGAAAGCCTCCTGGGTCGCGTCCCGCGCTGCCGCCTGCGACTGCAACATCCGCCGGCAGTGGGCGTAGATTGCCGGCGCGTACTTCCGGTACAACGCAGCAAGGGCAGTCTCGTTTGTTCTTTCCACGACTCGTGGGCTTGCCTCTCGGCCCGCGTGGTTCAAAGCATAGTCGGGCAAGCCTCTGGAAAAAAGTAGTCCCGCGCATGCTCCCGCGCCCACCGACGCCCACGCCGCATCCCCAGCGCACCGGGTCACGAACCCCAGCTCGTCGAACAGACCACACCCGCAGGCTGATCTGGCCTCTGCAGAAACCGTGCCCTTGAACATGGTGGGCCGCACGCCGAGCATTGCTTCTCAATGAGAGCCCCGCGAATTCCGCGGAGCAAATCATCCTCCTCCGCCGTTGCAACACGCAAGCCCGGCCTGGTGGGAACCGGGCGGGCCAAACCGCACGCGTCTCGCCGCCGAATGCTCGGGGCCATGCGGCCGCCTTGCGGCCGCCTTGCCCGCGCGAGGCGAGTTGGTGTACAACGACGTCCTGTTGCTTCCCACTTGGCCATTCTTGATGGTTGGGGAGCGCGGACAACCAATGAGGCTCCCCCCAATGACAACGACCAGCCCCTCAAGAACCCGAGTCGCTCTGCGCTTGCTTTCCGCGGCCTTCCTCGTTACGGCCTTGCTGGCTTCTGGTGGGACTGCGTCAGCAGCCCGAAAGAAGACCAAGACCCCAGCCCCAGAGGCTGACCAGGCCCAGACGCCTGCACAGCCGGCGGCAGCGGCTCCGGCCCAGGAAACTCCCGCTCCCGTAGAGGCTGCGGCGCCCGCAGTGGCCGAGCCAGCGCCAGCGCCGGAACCCGCAGCCCCAGTCCCGCCGCCGCCGGCCCCAGCCGCGATGCCCGCCCCGGCCCCTGCTCCCGCCCCGGCCCAGCCCGAAGCCGGCGCCGCCAGCCCCCAGCACAAGCGCAGTGAAAAAATCACCGAGCTCGGCCTGTCTCCTCAGACCACCACCTACGCCGCTGACAATTCAGGAGCCCCACCCATAGCGTCCGAAGTGCCTGCCGAGGATTGGGGCTTCAGGTTCCACGGCTTCTTCCGCGGCCCCATGCGCCTGAGCATGGATACTGAGTCCGGCCATGGGCTTCAGTTCCACGCCCCGCCGGTGACGCCTGATCTGAACTACACCACGTGGAGCTACACCAACAACAACCCAGGCCCCTGGGGCGAGATGATGTTCCAGTACGGGAACAATCGCGCCATCATGACCATGGCCATCGCGAGCTACAACATCACCTCGGGCAGCTGGCGCGAGTTGCAGGACCAGCTCGGCATCGACCGTGCCTTCCTCACGCTCAATTTCCCCGACGCCCTCGGTGACATTGGCAAGATGACGTGGAACGTGGGCGTGTTCGGGGACCGCTACGGCGCCATGGGCAAGTACGATGGCGGCGCCTATGACACCTATATAATTGGTCGTACCCGCATCGCCGGCGCCACTGGCACATTCGATCTGGACGTCGCCGACGACATCAAGATCGTTGCAGAGGGAGGCGGCGGCGCCAAGATGGATGTTCAACAGTGGTTGCCGTCCCCCTACACCTCGTGGCAGCCCTACCCCGGCTATATACAGCAGGGAACCACCCTGTTGGCCCATGGTCACCTTGGCGCCGTCTACAAAGAGATGCTCACCCTAACAGGTCACGTCATGTACACCTGGACCATGGACGCCATGAGGACTGACCTGAACAACCCTAACTCCAACCCCCTGAGCAGACCCAATGCCTACGCCAGCTCGCCCGACGGGACCGGCACAGACAAGGATGGCCACCTGCTGATTCTTGGTGCCGACCTGAGGCTCGACGGAGGGTGGATGGGAATCGGCTACCTCGGCTATTCCCACAACCGGGCGGTGAATGCTGGCGTCCTGCAGGACACAATCGAGACCATGCACTCTCAGGGCGGCTGGCAGTACCAGGCCAACTACACGGGCAAGCCGGGCAATGGCACGCTCGATAGCATCGGTCTGCAGTACACATTCAGCTTGGCTGCGTTCCTGCTGCGTCCACAGGCCTTTTGGGGCCAGGGCTCGGACGTCACCGTCCAGGTCTTCGGCATGTTCAACCACATTAGCGGCCTCGACCAATCGGTAGAGAAACTAATGACAGGACAGGGCAAGGACAAACTGAAGATGGGCACGCAGTGGCTCTACACCCCGCTTGCCGTCATGTCGGCCGGTATTCGCTACGACTGGGTCCAGCCCAACCTGGACGACAGCACCCAGAGCTTCATGGTGTTTTCTCCGCGCCTGATCTTCCGCACGGCGTTCGTCACCCACGAGCAAATCCAGGTCCAGTACCAGTACTACATGTACGGAGACTGGTACACCAAGGCCTACAACACAAGCCAGAGCCTTCCCTATCCATACAGCAGTACCGGTCTCTGGAAGGCTCTGCAGCCTGACAAGCACACGTTCACCATCGCCGCCAGCATGTGGTGGTAGCCCGACGAATGCGGGCAGTCCTTCCCGCGCTCCTCCTGCCTGTGGCGGTGGGTTGCGCGCCCATCGGCGCGAAGACCGCACCGCCTGGGTCCAAGATCAAGGACGCGCCGCCTGCGGCCGTCGTAGTGAATCAGGTCGGCTATTTCCCCGCGTTGCTGAAACTGGCGACCGTGCGCGCCGGCGGAAGTGCTCCCCAGGCCTGGAGCCTGGTCGATAGCGTCGGGCACGAGGTCCAGTCAGGCCAGACCGTGGTGGCAGGCCCCGACACCCTGGCTGGCGACACGGTTCAGATTGCCGACTTCAGCTCGTTCGATCGGGAAGGCCACGGCTTCGCGCTCGTCGTCGGATCCGATCGCAGCTATCCCTTTGACATCAGCCCGACCATCTATCACAAGCTCAAGTACGACGCCCTGACCTTCTTTTATCAAAACCGCAGCGGCATCGAGATCGCCATGCCCTACGCGGGCGGACCGCAGTGGGCGCGGCCGGCCGGCCACTTGTCGGACAAGAGCGTGCCTTGCGCGGCCGGCTCGGGCTGCAGCTATCGCCTCGACGTTTCCGGTGGCTGGTACGATGCTGGCGATCACGGCAAGTACGTGGTCACCGGCGGGATCTCGGTGTGGACCCTGCTCAATCTCTACGAGCGAACCAAGCACCTCGGTTCTTCGTTGGCCGACTTTGCCGACGGACGCATGAATATTCCCGAGAAGGGGAACGACGTGCCCGACCTGCTCGACGAGGTCCGCTGGGAGATGGAGTTCCTGCTCAAGATGCAGGTTCCCGACGGCGACCGCGCCGGAATGGTTCATCACAAGATTCACGACAAGGAATGGACAGCGCTCGGCCTGGCTCCCCATGAGGACCAGATGCCGCGCTTCCTGTATCCGCCCAGCACAGCGGCCACGCTCAATCTGGCAGCAGTCGCAGCGCAGGCGGCGCGCATCTGGCAGAGCATCGATGCCCCGTTCTCCAAGCGTTGCCTGGCGGCGGCCGAGCGAGCCTGGCAAGCGGCGCAACGCCATCCCGCGGCTTTTGCACTGCCCGGCGGCGTGGGCGGCGGGCCCTACGAAGATGTCAAGGTCGATGACGAATTCTATTGGGCGGCAGCTGAGCTCTTCATCACGACCAAGAAGCCCGAATACAAGCAGTTCCTCGCGTCCTCGCCCTATTACCTGAAGGTTGCGCCACGTCTGCCCTCCACGGAAGGCGGCGACGTCGCCTCGCCCATGACCTGGCAAACAACGGCGGCGCTGGGAACCATCTCGCTGGCGGTCGTGCCAAACGCGCTGGGTGACAAGGAAATCGTGACAGCGCGCAAGGCCGTGACTCAGGCGGCAGATGCCTATTTGCAGATCCTGCAGAAGCGCGGCTATCGAGTGCCCATCGACTACGGCCAGGCCGGCAAGGCGCCCTGGGGCTCGAACTCATTCCTGCTCAACAACCTGGTGGTTCTGGCCCTGGCCAACGACTTCAACCACGAGCAGCGATACCTGAACGCCGTGGCCGCCGGGATGGACTACATTCTGGGTCGCAACCCCATGGACCAAAGCTACGTGACCGGCTGGGGCGCCCGGCCCTTGCGCAACCCGCACCATCGCTTCTGGGCCCACCAGGTCAACGAGAAGTATCCGTCGGCCCCGCCCGGCATGGTTTCGGGCGGCCCCAATTCCGGTCTCGAGGATCCCTACGTAAAGGCGGCCCTGGGCGGGTGTGCGCCAGAAAAGTGTTTTGCCGACAACATCGAATCCTGGGCCACCAACGAAATCTGCATCAATTGGAACGCCCCGCTTGCTTGGGTGCTGGCCTACCTGGACGAGAAGGGCACTACCCCGCTCAAGCACGACCAGCATTGACCAGGAAAAGCGCCGAACGCGACGCAGTCAGGCACGGAGAAGCCAATCGTTCCATACGCCCCGGCCGGCGCCAAGGTTCGCGTCGAGTGCGTCGTCGGGTAGCTAAGTAATTTTCGCACTTTGAAAAGCTCCCGAGTTATAAGTTCGAGAGCAGTCAATCACCTTGCACGGGGATCCCATGAGCGCGCAGAAATCCGTACGCCCTTGGTTCAATCGACACCTCTTCTTGGCAGTCGCCACCTTACTGCTCCTGGCCTTGCCGGCCGGGACGGTTGTGGCCGCCGGCGAAAACAAGGAAGCGGTGACAAAGGTCATTCGCCTCAACAAAGAGGCCAGGCAGTTCTTCGATGCGATGGAGTTTTCGCTCGCCGAGAAGAGCCTGAACAAAGCGCTGGAAATCGGCGAGGCCGCTGCCCTCGGGAATCACGCCGTGATGGCCGGGACGCACGGCAATCTCGCGGTGCTCTACGCCTCCGGCCTGAAGAACGAAGACCAAGCGCTTTTCCATTTCAAGAAGGCGCTGGAGTTGCAGCCTCAGTACTTGCCCACCGCGGGCACGGACTCTGCCGAGGTGAAAGAGTTGTTCGAACGGGCAAAGTCCGAGATGCAGAGCTCCTCGCCGGCACCCAGCCCCGAGACCAGCGAGCCGCCCGCAGCGCCGCAGGGTCCTCTCCGTTGTCCCACCGCGAATGCGGCGACGGCCGGCTCGTCGGTCAAACTGCGCTGTGTGGTCGAAGGCTCGCTTCCGCTCGCCGAGGTGACGGTCTTTTTCCGCGCCAAGGAGAGTTCCCCGTTCAAGTCGCGCAAGATGTCGGCCGAAGCCGCGCTCGATGGAACCCCAGGCTGGGGCACGCAGCTTCCACCCGAGGCCACCTCGGGTCAGCAGCTTTCCCTCTACTTCCAAGCGCGCAACAAGCGGGGAAAGGTTGTCGCCTCAGTCGGGAGCGTGGTCGAGCCTGTGGAGATTGACATCCGCGGCGCCGATCAAGGGGCGGGAGCAGCGTCTCGTGCTGCGCGGGACGAAGCTGAAGGCGAAGGCGAGACCGAGGGCGGCCCGCTCAAGACCAGCGGCTACTGGTGGCTCGGTCTGGGCGTGGGCTTTGGCTACGGCTATGCCGGGAGCTCCGGGCCCGAGGTGTACCACGCCACCGTAGTCAAATACACGCCAGGCGTGGCCTGGGCCAAGGCCGCTCAGGTCACCCCCGAGGTCGGCTACTTTCTGACCCCGAGCCTCTCCCTGTCCCTTCAGGGACGAATCCAGTACATTCCACAGGCGGCTGGCAATGCCACTGCCCCGGCGGCCGTCGCGTTCCTGGGACGATTGCTGTATTTCACGAGTGGCAAGACCGTCCGCTTCTACGGCAGCGGCATCCTGGGTGGCGGCCAGGGTTTCCGCCTCTACGTCGAGGGTCTCAAACGGACCCCAAACAGCACTCCCAATCCAGTCAATGACACCGTCCTCGGCGGCCCGGTGGTCTTCGGCGTCGGTGGTGGCATGGCCATTGGCTTGAGCGACAGCTGGAGCTGGATACTCGAAATCAACGGTTTGGGTGGCGTCCCGGCCTTCTCAATGGTCGCTGACATCAACACGGGGGTGCGCCTCAGACTGTAGGTCAGACACGATCAGTTCCTGCTCTTCAACCGAGTGCCCGCAACGCAGGTCATGTACGCCAATACGCAGGCCGAGATATTCGTGATTCCATCCAAGGATGGCACCGCTACCCCCCTGAAGGCCAACAGTCCCTCCAAGTGCAGCAGCAAGACCAGCCCCGGGGTCAACAACCACTTTGGCAAGTGGTCGCCGTCGTTCCAGTCCTCTGGCGGAAAGACCTACTACTGGGTCATCTTCTCCTCGAACCGCGCCGACATTCCGCCCGTCACCAGCACCTATCAGTCTGGCCAGGTCTTCATCTCGCAGCTCTACATGACTGCCATCGTGGTGGATGGCAGCGGCAGCATCGCGACCTATCCCGCGGTCTACCTGTGGACCCAGAGTCCCGCGACGGTGAACACGACGCCGGTGTGGGAAGAGCTGGATATTCCGGCGGTCATCCAGCGGTAGCGACGGTGGGCGCCGGTGAAACCAGCCTACTAGCCCGCCATGCCCCGCCCCGAAAACCGCCGCGCGCATCCTCTGCTCTGGGTGCCCAGTCTCTATTTTGCCATGGGCACGCCCATGATCGCGGTGTCCGTGGTGGCGGCCATCATGTACAAGAACCTGGGGCTGACCAACCCCGAGATCGCGGCCTACACCGGCGCCATGTATCTGCCTTGGGTGCTCAAGCCACTGTGGGCGCCGCTACTGGAGCTGTTTCGCAGCAAACGCTTCTTCGTGATCGCCATGGAGCTCACCATGGTGGTCACGTTCTCTTGCGCGGCCTTTGCCCTCAGACTGCCGGCCTACCTGCCGCTCACCATTGCCTTCTTCTGGATGTCGGGCTTTGCCTCGGCGACGCAAGACATCGCCGGCGACGGCGTGTACCTGACCTCGACCACGCCCAAAGAACAGGCGCTCTACGTCGGACTGCAAGGGGCCTTCTGGAATTTGGGCAGGGTCTTGGTCTCGGGCGCACTGGTCAGCTTGACCAAGGTGCTGTTTGACTGGGCCGCGGCGGGCAAACCAGCGCCCATCTCTGGGCCCAACCCGGCCTGGTTCACGGCCTGGATGATCGTGATGATGCTGGTCGCGGCCATCCTGGCTGCGGCCGCTGTCTGGCACTACTATCTTCTTCCCCCGGGGGCCAAGGCTGCGGACACGCCCTCCAGCGTGCGTGCGGCGCTGGCCACCACTGCGGACGCCTGGGTCAGTTTCTTCAAGAAGCCGCGCGTGTGGATGATGATCACTGCGGTCTTCTTCTATCGATTTGCCGAGGGATTCATCGAGAAGATCGGTCCCCTGTTCCTGATGGACAAGCGGACCGTCGGGGGCCTGGGGCTAGACAACATGGCCCTGGGCAACATCAATGGAACTTTCGGGACAGTGGCCTTTGTCGGGGGAACCTTATTGGGCGGGCTGCTGGCCGCGCGCTACGGTTTGCGGCGGGTGTTCGTGCTGTTGGCCTTTGCGCTCAATGTGCCGCATGTGACGTTCTTCTACTTGAGCCAGGCCCTGCCCAACGATCTCGTTTTGATTACCTGTGTAGTGTTGATTGAGAAACTGGGCTACGGCCTGGGCACAGTTGGAATGATGTTGTACATGATGCAAGAGCTATCGCCCGGGCGCTATCGCACGGCCCACTATGCCTTCGCCACCGGGATCATGGCGCTCAACATGATGCTGACCGGGATGGTGAGCGGGCGCATCCAGGCCTGGCTCGGCTACCAGGCCTTCTTCGGCTTCGTGCTACTCGCCTCGCTGCCACCCATCATCATTTCCTTCTTTGCCCCGTTCGTGGCTGTGAGTGAGGCGGAGGCGTAGCCCCTCTGCGCGCGAGGACCTTCGAGGGGCTTGCGGCTGGTCCAGTGGGAATCAAATGGTCTTCAACGCAGGGCACCGCAAGAGTTCCCGATCGGCGGTAACCAGGACAAGGTCGTAGACGAGGGCCGTGGCGGCGATAAAGCGATCGCCGGGATCTTTGTGGGTCAGCTTGATGCGGCGACTTTCCATTGCAACGTGCTTGTTGAGCGGCGCCTCCTGCAAACCCCTTGGTGTCCGGAAAGTCGTCGCGAAAATTCCGGCACGAGTTCGCGGAGATACACAGCTTGAAAACGGCATGCGTGAACCGGCATCGTGATGCCCGATGCTCCCGGCGACGCTCTTGTCATCGCGATGATCGCGTGCGCGATCAACGAGCGAATGCAGCGCAAGCTGGACCACACGCAGGAGGAGGTGCGGGTCTTGAAAGAGATCCTCGTGGCGCTCATCGGCAGCCGACGGATCTCGTTTACCGCGGACTAATCGCACTGCGAGAGCAGTACGTGTACGGCGACGGGATAGGGGGAGAAACGGCCGGTGGTCGCCACCGCGATGTCGGCCACGCCGTCGCCGTTGAAGTCGCCCGCGACGATGGCGTTGGTCAGCAGCTCGCTCGCGCCGCTTAAAAAATAGGTGGTCGGCGCGGCAAAGGTGCCGTCGCCCTGATTGATGTACACTGCTACGGGCATCGGCGGCGCCGCGCCACCCCGCCCAGCCGGCTGGAGCGCCAGCGCGAGGTCGGGCTTGCCGTCGCCGTTGAAGTCGCCGGTGGCGACCTGGTAGACGTCGGGGACCGCCGTGATTTCCGTGGTGACCATGGCGAAGCTGCGGTCGCGCGCGCCGCTCCACACCTCGATGACGATGGCTTCGTCGCTGGCGTTGGGGCGCAGGTAGGTCACGGTGGCGAGGTCGTCGATGCCATCCCCGTTGAAGTCGGCGACGCCGAGGCCGAAGCCGCCCCAATCGGGGTTTGGGCCGAAGGTCGCCTCGTCGGCGAAGCTGCCGTCGCCGGCGTTGTAGAAGACGCCCAGCAGCCAGGCAGTCGTCGAGGCCAGCTCGGCGATGTCGAGGTGCCCGTCGCCGTCGAAGTCGCCCGTGACCAGGTCCGAAAAGAACGTCGGGTTGGCGTAGCTCGCGGGCGCCGCGAAGTTGCCCTGGCCGGTGTTGCGGTACACGTTCATGGCGAAGTTCGTCGGCTCGGGCGCGGGCAAGGCAATGCCGCCAGCATCGGTCACGAAACCGCCCATCATCTGATAGTCGTACCCGGCAAAGGCGAGATCGGGGCGGCCGTCGCCATCGAAATCCCCGACGGTCAGGAAGCCGTTGGTTTGCGGGGAAGGCAGCGTGACCGCCCGGCTGGCGAGCTTCCCCGGCCCCGTGCCGAAGTCGAACGCGAGCACGCCGTCGTCGGTGCCAACGTCGATGCCAGTCGCGCTGTTGCCTTGACTTGCGAGATCGAGGATGCCGTCGCCGTTGAAGTCGGCGGCCACCGGATCGCCGGAGTTGGGCGGGAACACGAACGGAAGCGTAGCCTGCGCGAACGCGCCCTTGCCGGTGTTGGTGAAGAGCTCGAGCGACGCCACGCCGTTTGTGCTCTCGACGGCCAGGATGTCGGGGCGTCCATCACCCGTCACATCCGCGACGCGCAAGGAATACAGCTCGGCCGCGGGCGTGTAGGCCACGGGATTGGCGAAGCCCTTGAAGGTACAGCTGGGCTTCGGGGTGCGGCCATCGCCCTTGTTGCTCGCGTCCGCCCCGTCCTGGTCGCCGCGGCTCGATCCGTCGCTCGCCTGTCCCGACTTGTGCAAGAGGCCGCCCCGACCGCAAGCCGCGAGGGATAGCAGCAAGAGGGCAGAGGTTATCGATCGTATCAGAGGGCAGCACAGCAAGACGCGGAACGTACCAGCGTTTCCTCGTCGCACTTCTGCCCTATGCTCCTGCCTTGGTCTCCTCGCCCATGCTGTGAACGAAGGGAGCGAACCACGCGGCCAACAGGCCCGGAATCGCGCAGAAAAGCACCACGGTGAAGAAGGTCGGGTAGCCGAGCGCATCCGCGAGCTTGCCGCTGAAGAAGCCAGCGGAGAAATTGCAGAGCCCCATGGTCCCAGTGGCGAAGGCGTAGTGCGCGGTCTGGTACGGCCCGGGCGAAATCTGCTTCATCATGTAGTACATGTGCGCGACCGCGCCGAAGCCGTAGGCGAACATGGCCACGCACCAGACGACCGTGATGAGAAGGAATGCATCGGGCTGCGAGCGGCCGAGATAGACGAAGGCCAGGTTCGAAATGACCAGGCTGCCCACGAAGAACATCAGGGTCTTGCGGGAGAGGCCGACCTTGGCCAGCACCAGGCCGCCCACCACGCTGGCCACCAGGAACGAGGCCGACCCCCAGACGCCGCTGATCTGGCCGGCGGTCTGATTGGTCAGGCCGAGGCCGCCCTCGGCGCGATCGGCGATGAGGAAGATGTTGTTGACCTTCTCGATCAGGTACCAGCTGAAGCGATAGAAGAAGGCCAGGGCCAGCATGCGCCAGATGAGCTTCTTCTGGAAGAAGGTCTTGTAGGCGTGGCCGAATCCGGCCATCGCTTCGCCCATGCTCTTGGGTGCGTCCTTGGCCTTGGCGCCGGGGGGCATGACGGCGCCGTGCCACGCAGCCAGGCCGACGAGAATGACGGCGGCGGCGAGGAAGACGTACATCCAGGCGATCTGCCAGGTGTAGCCGTAATCGTCGTGGAGCTTGCCGGCGACCCAGACCAAGGCGCCGAGAGCGATGAACTGGCCCCCGGTCCAGGCCATGCTTTGGATGCCGGCCCACTTGGCCTTTTGCTTGTCGTCGAGGGTGGTGACGTACACGCCGTCGGTGCCGATGTCGATGGTGGCGCCCACGAACGCACAGGCCATCATGGCGCCAAAGGTGATCGCCAACCACACCGGCAGCCTCAACGCCAGGCCCGCCAGCGCCATCAAGACCGCAGCACAGAGCTGCATCAGCACGACGAAGAACTTCTTGGTCTTGTAGAGCTCGAGCAGCGGTGCCCACAGGAACTTGAAGGTGTAGGGCAACATGAGGATCGCGGCGAGCATCGTGATCGTGCTCTTATCGACCCCCAGGTTCTTGAAGACGAAGGTCGTGCTGAGCGTGAGCGCGCAAAGCACGAATCCCATCGCCAAGTACGACGAGGGAACCCACAAGACAGCCGGCGCGACTTTCTTGGTCGTGTTTTCCATGGCTCAAGGCCATACCATGAATCAAAGGCTGGGAATAGGGGGCGGCAGGGCCTGAGGTCCTAGCCTGTAGGCTGTAGACCGCAGGCATGCTAAAAACGCGGTATCCATGAGTACCAAGATTCGCCGCGACGAAACAGCGTCCAGTTTCGGCCACTACGACGATGCGGCCCGCGAGTACGTCGTCACCGATCCCCGCACGCCCACCAAGTGGGTCAACTACATCGGCACGCTGGATTTCGGCGGTTTCGTCGACCAGACGGGCGGGCTCAACATCTGCAAGAAGGACCCGGCCAACAACCGCATCACGGGCTACAAGATCGACACCCCTCAGAACGCCATGCGGGGCAATACGTTGTATTGCCGGATCAAGAACGCCGACGGTACCCATACGGTCTTTTCCCCGTTCTTCACGCCCACCCTGACTCCCTACGACAAGTTCGAGTGCCGGATGGGCCTGGGCTACAACAAGTGGCTCGTGCGGATGAACGGTTTGGAATTCGAGATCAAGATGTTCGTCCCCGCGGGCGCGTCGCAGGTGGTGACGGACGTCAAGGTGAGAAACATTTCCGCGCCGAAGAACGTGCACGTGGACGTGATCCCGCTGGTGGAGTTCTCCCACCCGGACGCCCTCAAGAACCTGACCAACGCGGACTGGGTTCCCCAGACGATGAAGGGGAAAGCCGTCGGCAACGTCATCACGCAGTATCCGCACATGGCCGAGGGAAGACGGGCCAATTTTCTGACCGCCAACCGTCCCATGGATTCCTTCACCACGGATCGGAACAAGTTCCTTGGAATCCATGGGTACGGCACGTATGCCGAGCCCGGGGGGCTCGCGGAAGAGCATTTGGACAACTACCAGGCTCTCCGCGCGGACAATGGCAACAGCATTGCCGCGATCCTTTACCGCCTCGGATCCGTCGCCACGGGGCAAGAATCTCGAATCATCATCCAGCTCGGCCAGAACACCAGCGTCGAGGCCGCCGCCGACTCCATCGCCCGGTTGCAAGACCCCCAAAACGTGGACGCGTCGTTTGTGGCTCTGCATGCTTCCTGGCGGGGATACCTCGACCATCTCAGGGACGTCGAAACGCCCGATTCGGCACTGAACAAGATCGTCAACACGCTCGGCCCCCGTCAGAACCACGCGACCTTCTTCTGGTCCCGGTACCTGTCGCTCAACCAGCTCGGCTACGGCGGCGACCGGGGCATCGGCGTCCGCGACACCAACCAGGACTTGATGGGCGTCCTGCCGTACATGCCGGACAAGGCGCGTGAAATGATCGAGAAGCTCCTCTCCGTCCAGCGCTTCGACGGATCCTCCATGCACCAGTTCAATCCGCTGACCATGAAGGCGTCGATTGGCGAGGGCCAAGCCGGCTCGGAGCAGGATTTCTACAGCGATGACCACCTTTGGAACGTGTTGGCGGTCGTCGAATACGTGAAGGAAACCGGCGACGCCGCCTTCCTGAACAAGATCATCGGCTACTACGACGAGGGCGCGGGCGAGAAGAAATCCGGCACCGTCTTGCAGCACTTGCACCGTGCCCTGGCCTTCACGCCCGGCAACCTCGGGCGGCACGGTCTGCCCAAGCTGGGTTGGGCCGATTGGAACGACGCCTTCAACATGGAGGGATCGGAATCCGTGTTCAGCGCCTGCCTGTACGGCAAGGCCCTGCTGGAGATGCAGGAACTGATGGACGTTCTGGGGGATGTGAAATCCGCCCAGGGCTACGCCGAGGAATACGATCGCATCAAGAAGAGCGTGAACAAGCACGCCTGGGACGGCGAGTGGTACGTCAGCTACATCGACAAAGACGGAAACCCGGTGGGGTCGAAGAAGAACGAGGAGGGACAGATCTACCTGTACACCCAGGCGTGGGCCGTCATCGCGGGCTTCGCGTCGCCGGAGCGGGCCGCCCGGGCCATGAAATCCGTGCGAGAGAAGCTGGACACGAAACACGGCATCAAGGTCATGACCCCCGCCTACAAGAAAACCCAGCCGGGCATCAGCGCGTCGACCTACACGCCGGGCCTCAAGGAGAACGCGGGCATATTCCTGCATCCCAACCCGTGGGCGGCCATCGCCGAAACCATGTTGGGCCACGGCGAGCGCGCGGTGCAGATCATCGATCGAATCAATCCCCTCAAGCAAGATACGAACACCTACGAATGTCAGCCGGATGTGTTCGTGCAAAACATGGCCAGCGACGAGCACCCTCAATTCGGCTTGGCCCGGAACCCCTGGCTGTCGGGAACCGTTTCCTGGGTCAACCAGGCCACGACGAAGAACATCCTGGGGCTCCGTCCGACCTTCAGCGGGTTGATGATCGACCCCTGCATCCCCGAAAACTGGCCGGGATACACGGCCACCCGGGTGTTCCGGGGCGTGGCGTGCAACATCCGGGTCGAGCGCGGAGATGGAGCAAGCACGGTCATGCTCGTCGACGGCAAACCGGTGGCAGGAAATGTCGTGCCCACCGCCTTCCTCGCGGGAAAGACCAAAGTCGAGATCGTCGTAAAACTCGGCAACAAACCCGCCGTCCCCCTCATCGAGAAGATGGTGCAGGAGTGCGAGTCCCGCCGGGTCGCCGCCGTGGCGGCGCAGGACCCCGGCCCACTCGGAAGGCACGAGCTCCACAGCATCGGCGGGGAGCTGGCCAAAGTGATTTATCTGTTCAGGAGAATGCTGGTCCACGCTCAAGGGTTGTCGGCCACACTGGATTTCCCTCCGACCGGGGTGGTGACCGGAGCGCCTACGTTGGCGACTGGAGTCTCCCCGTTCGGCCAGGTGAACCACCTCCTGGACGCCGGACGTTCCATCCGGTTTGGGAAGCGGATGCGCTTTGCCTCGACCCCCATGATCTGCGTCACCCAGGGCGCCAAGACCAAGACCTGTCTCCTCACCAACCTCAAGCGTGAGGAGGAGGATGAAAAAGGCGAGGAGCCCCAGGCCTATCCCGATTCCATCGCCGATGAGGATGTGTCGGTGACCTTGGCCCCGCCCAGCATGATTTGCCAGTACGAGTGGGAAGGCGTTCGCGTCGCGCGGACCACGATTTCTCCGGAACTATCGGGGAACGAGGCGGACGTGTCGGTGCCGGCCACAGTGGACGTGTTCGAGCTCGACAACGCCACCGATGAGCGGCGGACGGTGACGCTCGTGATCCCGCGGCCGTCTCTGGTGAACCTGACGGAAAAGAAACTCCGCGCCGAGCAAGACAATGCCTTCAGCGGACAGGGCGCGACGGAAGAACAGGTTCACGAGGAATACCAATCCGCCACCATGAGAGGCGTCGTCATGGGCAGCCGGAAGACCGGCGACCGGATGGTCATCGCCGTGCCCAAGATGGCCGGCGTCGAGATTGACGTTCAGCCCGGTTTCCGGACGGCGGCCTACAAGACCGACCTGCTGGTGAACCTGCAGGGCCGGTTCACGGCCCACAAATCCCCCGAGCCGACCTTCGAGTGCGGAGCAGCCATCGCCGTCACCGTGAAGCTTGCGGCCAACGGACGGGCGAAGATCCCCTTCGCCACGGTGATGGACTTCCCGAAACAGAAATACGTCGACGGCAAGTCGTTCGATCGAGCCTACACGAAGAGGTTCACGGACGAGAAGACGCGGGCCGTTGCCATGACTGAATTGGCCTTGGCGGAACACGCGAATTGGATCGATCGAACCGAGGCAATCCAGTCCCGGGTGTTCGACATCGTCCGCAGCGACCCCGGCTATGCCAACGACCGGCCGGCTGCCACACGAGTGGTCAACCTGCTGATGAACGAGATCTCCTATCTCTTGTCCAACGCAGCCGTCTGGATTGAGGGCGGATTGGCGGAGTTCCTCGAGTGCTTCGACTATCCCTTCCTCAATTCGGCCGACGTGGACTGGTACTCCCAGTTGTTGTTGATGGTGTTTCCTGAGAAAGAAAAGGCTATTTGCCAGAAATTCATTGATTCGATTGGCGGCCAGGACGATACGGAAGTCTATTTTCACTGGCACGCTGCCAGCGCCCCAATGCGGGTGGAGTTGGAGGAGTGGAAAAGGCTGAAGGCGCTCGCCCTTGCGGGCAAGCCCCTGGACGGCGACGCGGCCGCCCGCTTCGAGTACTTGGAATACGAGGCGGACGTAGGTGACGGCAAGAAAGGCTACAACGGCCGCTCGTTGACCCACATCAAGGGGCCGAAGAAGCTCAAGGGCAGCGTCAGCCACGACGTGGGGCGATTGACTGCGGGCAATCCCATGCGCGGGAACGTCAGCGAGTACGACTGGTTCAACACCAACTACTGGGTGGACCTGTTCCCCAAGTTGGCCCAGCGGGTGGCCCGCAATGCGAAGTTTACGAACGATACCGAGTTCGTTGCCAAGAACTGGGCGACCCTGCAGACCGGATTCAACTACTGGATTGGCCTCGACCGGGACGGCGACGGCATTCCCGAAGGCAACCCCGGTGAAGTCAAGAACACCTTCGATAACATCAAGCTGTTCGGCTACGACTCCTACAGCGCCAGCCTGGCCTTGGCCGGATACGAGTCCATCGTCCGGATGGCGGAGATGATGCTCACCAGGGCGGCGACGGAGGCGGAGCGCAGCTCGCTGCGCGCCACGATCGTGGACTGTCGGGCACGGTTCGAGAAGGCGAAGAAGACCATCGAGACGTTGTGGGTCAGCACGCGCAACGACGACGGGACAGAAGGCGGGTACTTTGCCACCTGCTACGATCCCAAGGTGGAGCCAGGGGACTTCGCCGTCTATCCCCAGGGCGGCACCTTGCGGGCGGAATTGAAGCGCGGCGGGTGTCTCCGCGACGATGGCAGCGTCGACGCGGAAAAAGTGAACACCATCGGCGATCCGTCCGCGTTGGAATTGTCCCCCGGCTTCGACAAGAAGGCGGTTCTCGGCCTGCTCAAGTCCTACGCGAAAAAAGCCGACCCGAACCAGGTCGCGAATCTGACGGAAACTCTCGACAAAGTCGGCTCGGTCTTTGACCAGCTAAAGAAGTACCGTTACACCGATGAGGACAATGGCGCTATCGACCGGGCGAAGTTTGAAGCCCTGCCGGACGCCGGCGCCATGAAGCTCAGCCCCTTCATCGACAAGGCGTACGTCTACGGAGAAATGGGGAAAGTCCTTGCCGAGACGGCCTTGGTCTATCCCGAGCTCGAGCGGAACGGCTACATCGTCGACGGAAAGATCCAGGACAAGTTCTGGGAAGTATCCTCCGCCGAACGCCTGCAGGGACGTTATCCTGATCGCCTGGCCGCTTTCGAGGCCCTGAGGGTTCACAAGAGCTTCGACGTGTTCACAAACCAGCTCGACGGTTTGTGGGCGTGGATTGCCATGGGCGAAAACCCGGATGAGTTGGTGAAGCCTGCCAGGGTGCAGATGATACTAAAGACCATCTATGAGAACAATCGCGTGACCAACGGCTGGGCCACCCAGAGAACCGCGGACGGAAAGGAAGTGAAGTCCGACCAGGGGAAGGATGTCTGGATCGCCTCCAATTACGTCCTGGCTCATATGCTGGACTATTGCGGCCTGACTGAGGAAAGCAAGGATGTCTACAAGGTGATGGACGAGATCCTTCTGCAGCACGACAACACCTCGACCTCGCCCGAGAGCGTCCGGCCCGACGAGAACAAGTTCATCGTAAAGGGGTATCCCCGCCCCGGGGCCGTGTGGACACAGTTGCCCCTGCTCTTTTTCAAGGCCCAGAAACAGGCCGGCAAGAAGATCTCCACGCCGGAAGAGATGAAGGCGTTCATTCAGGGGATTTTCAATCCCGACGGCGCGGCCCTGGCGGCGTTGCGTTCCCGAGGCCAAGGCAAGACAGAGTCCGCCCATTGGGGCCGGAAAGCCGGACGAATCCCCTATGGCTTGAGTCGGGTCAGACCCGGCGCGGGCGGCGGGCCCGCCATGCCCGGCGGCGGCGGCACGGCTGGTTCCGTCTTGGCCTAGCACTACTGTGTCGGATTCTCCCGTCACCGTCGCTGCTGCGGGTTCCGTCCGCTTTCTCGCTTCTCGGTCAGATACGTCGAGTATCTTCCCTCGGCGCTCGTCGCGGCCGGGCCTCCTCGCGACGCGATGGCTCGGTCCGAATCCAACACAGTAGTGCTAGCTCGGACTGAGCGGCAGCCTCACCTCGAAACGACTGCCCGTGGGCTGGCGGGCGATGTACACCACGTCGCCCCCATGGTAGCGGGCCACCTGGCGGACCAGCGCCAGGCCCAGCCCCAGGCCGGTGTCGCCTGGAATCCGCAGCCCGGGCGACCGGTAGAAAGGCGCGAAGATACGCTCCCGCTCGCTCTCTGGCACGCCGGGGCCGTCGTCTTCCACGGCGATGATGGCCTGCGCTTCCAGCTGCCGCACCTCCGCACGAATCGCGCCATTGCCGCCGTGCAGACGCGCGTTGACGAAAAGGTTGCGCACCATGTGCCTGACCATGGCCCCTTCACAGTGAAGCGGCAGGGGCTCTCCCGTGACCTGGGCAGCCACGGCCTGGGCTTCCTCGCGCACCAGCGCCAGCAGGTCGATCTCAGCAGACGGACGCCGAGGCACGCCGGGCTGTGCGCGCGCCGAGAGCAGCAACTCCTCGACCAGGGCATCAAGCTCGATGATGTCATCGGCCGCGCGGCGGGCGAGATCGCCCCGCCTCACGGGATCGGATTCGTCGGCCAACAACTCCAAAGCCATGCGGATGCGGGCAAGCGGCGAGCGCAGCTCGTGCGAGGCACCGGCCAGCATCTGCCGTTCCTGCGCGAGCAAGGCTTCGATGGCAGCGGCTGCCTCATTAAAACGCCGAGCGAGTGCGGCGATCTCGTCGCGGCCGACCACAGGCACACGGTGGCGGAGATCGCCAGCGCCCCAGCGACGCGCGCCCTCGGCCAGTTGTTCGAGACGACGGGTGATGCTTCGGGAAAGGGGAAGAAGCCCGATCGCCATCATGACCGCCAAAGCGATCAAGAGCGGCACGAAAAGCGGCCTGTGCGGCCCGACGTGCTCACGTTCGCGCAGGCCGAGAGAGCGACCGCCCCCCAGATGGGTGAGCCAAACCGGACCGTGCTGCCCGTGCTGCCAACCATCAGGACCACGAGAGAACGGCCCGGCCGGATCGTGTCCGGCGTAGAAAAGCAGCCGACCATCCACGTCCCAGACCACGACATCCACACCCAACTCATGCGCCTTGGTTTCGAGAAGCTGCGCCTCTTCGCTCCGACAGGGGCCCGGTGCCTCGCACACCAGTGAACGTGCGATGGGCGCCAAAACGCGGCCGGCAGGAATGCGCGGCTCGTGAAAGGCGCGCGCCAAAAAGGCCGTCACCAGCAGAGAGAGCACGGTGATGGCGAGAAACGTCAGGTACAGCCTGTGATAGAGGCGCTGGCTCATGGCTCGCCCGCGTCGGCTCCTGCCGGCAGCAGCGCCAAGACGTAGCCCGCCCCGCGCACCGTCTGCACCAAACGAGGATGTCGCGGATCATCCTCGATGGCCTGACGGATGCGCGAAATGTGCACGTCAATGCTGCGATCCACGTTGTCCCATTCTTCGCCTTTGAGCGCGTCCATGAGTTGCTCGCGCGTCTGCACCCGCCCGGCCCGCTCCGCCAGCAACAGCAACAGGTCGAACTGCCGGCCGGTCAGTTCGCGCCGCTGGCCGCGCACGCGAACCTCGCGGGCCCCGCGATCGATCTCTAGCGGTCCCACGCGCAGCTGGTCGGTGGCCTGGCGCTCGCCCGCGCGCGTGCGACGCAAAACCGCAGCCAGGCGCGCCAGCAGCTCACGCGGGTTGAAGGGCTTGGGCAGATAATCGTCCGCGCCGATCTCGATCCCCACGATGCGGTCCATGTCATCGCCGCGCGCGGTGAGCATCACGATGGGAACCTGGGAGAAGGCGCGCATGCGGCGGCACACCTCGAGCCCGTCGATCCCAGGCAACATCACGTCGAGCACCACGGCGTCGTACCCCGTGCGGCGCTGGGCCTGCAGGCCGCTTTCCCCGTCCCCGCAGCAGTCCACCTGGTACCCGTGCGTGCGCAAATACCCGCCCAGCATTTCGACCAGGCGGGCATCGTCGTCGATCAGAAGAACGCGGGTTGGCATGGTGGGCACGGCCGGCCGGGTGTCCCCGGCCTCGTCCCGTATGATACCCGAGTCTTTGTCGCCTGTGGCGTTACAACCCGTGGTGCCGATGGCCGCCATGGTTGCGCATCTGCTGGATCAAGGTCTGGCGTTGATCTACGGTCAGGATGTTTCCGACCTGCACCAGCGCCGTGGTGATGGTCTTTGATGCCTGGTCCATGAGAGCGGAAGCCTGGACGCGCAGATTCTCGATGCCAGCCGCATCAAGCGTGGTCGCTGCAAAGGCATCGAGCATCGCCTTGTGCAATTGCCCGTGCTGCTTGTGGATGGACTTCAGGTCAGTGGCTAGTTGCTGAATGATGGGCTTGATGGCAGCGCGCTGGGTGTCAGTGGCCTTGACCAGGTCAAGCGCCTTTTCCAGCCGGCGCTGCATGAACGCCTCGTGCTCCCCCTCTTCTGGCCCGAAGCCCATGCCTGGCCCGCCAAAGGCCCAGGCCCGCGCGACGTGAACCCCAGCCAATGCCACGGGCAGCGCCAACAGCAGCCACCAACGGCGACCTTTCGATTGATGTGAATTCGTGTCAGTCATTGTGTCCCCCTTGTTGTGCGACGGGCGCCTCTTGCGTCCCGTCTGCAACCAACATGACGCCCGGGTTGTGCTGGCGTATTGCGCGAAAGTAAAGTTAGGTAAATTCGGCGGCCTGGAGGCGGAGGCCGGCGGGCCGGGGCCGGATTCTGAGCCGGATCCGGCGATGGCACGAGCGAAACGCGCGGGGTGGCCGGCAAGCCATCGGTCCCCAAGCGTGCTGAACCACGACGCCGCCGGCGTCCGAAGTCCCCCCGACCGCTGAAATCCAGCGGCCTTGCAGTGTTTGCTTATCGTCTTATCCAGCAGACCTGCAGGCTGATCCGAGGCGTCAGTCGCCGGCCGCCAGGCCCCCCTCAAGTCCAACACCGCGGAATCACGGGCGGCTGTCCCTCGTCCGCACCGGTCAGCGCGCAAGACGCTCGCAGGTATATTGGAGTATTCTCTGCAGGTTAACACTACTGATTCAAAA
>PLNW01000083.1 GCA_003142855.1 Myxococcales bacterium | reverse complement strand
CCCGCAGGGGGAGCCGGCGGGCTTCCCACGCGACTAGGCCTGGGTACGAGCGGCCACTGCACGGCCGGAAACCGACGGAGCCGACATGCCAGTTTGTACCGGATGAACGCCATCCTCGACGTGCGAGGCGGGCGGCACAGAGGAAGGCATCTGCTTCACCATGTCTCGGGCGATCCGCCATGAGGCCTGGATGATCCAGGAAATGGAGCGATCTTGCCGGAGGGCCTCTTTCTGGGTCTCCGCCAGCATCGCGGCATTGAAGTAAAGCGTGACCTTCCTCTTCTGCGACACAACAGCCTCCTGACCCGTGGTTCCGGCAGATGCTAGTGGCTGACTTTGACGTGGGCCGGAAGGAAGAATACCGCGTTCAATCCCACCATCCAGTTGTACGTCCACTGAAGGTCGAAACTGTTCACGTCACCGTTGCCATTCACGTCGCGGCCTGCGGCGTTGTTCTTGTAGATCAGGTTGTGCGCTTCGACGTTGATGGCGAAGTAGTTGTTCACAAAAGCATGCATGCCAAACCCGACATTCCCGCCAAACTTCATCCCCGTGTAGGGCCTTGCTTTGCACATCTGTCCGAAATCCGGGTCAGTGCGGCACTCCGTAGTGAGGTTGGCGCCCGTGGGCGTCTTGCTGATCAGATTGACAAGAGCAGGCCCAGCCAAGAGGTAAAGGTCGTAGTTCATGAACAGCTTGCCAAATAGTGAGAACTTGCCGGTGAACGGCACCAGATCAACTTGGGGCAAGATCACCATACCGATGCGATTTTCGGCGGCTGCAGCATTGGCTGGCGTGGGGGTCTTGACATCGCCAGGTGCATTATTGCCTGGTGCGATAGCTGAGTTCAATTGATCGTTGAATGAACTGCGCCAATTCGGGGTGACGTTGAGAAGCCCGGCCGAGACGCTGACGCCGATCCAGTCCGTGATGTGATACCCAAGCCGAAGGTTCAGCAATAAGGCGTTGTAGAAGTCCTGCCCGATGGTTTGTGTCAGGCCGACGCCCACCTCAAGCCTATTGGCGCGCAACTCGAAGCGTTTGCGAATCGCTGGCGCATCGGCCAGCGGACTCTTGCGCTCCTGCGCGGCCTGCGTGATAGCAGGGATGCCAACGAGACATCCGACGAGCAACGCGATTCCCTTTTTCATCGTATGCGCTTTCTTCGTCATGGCATCGTCTCGCTAGCGGGGCGTCTTGTACTGGAAGGAAGGCGGCAGGTAGAACCCAATCGACCCAAACACCATAACGTTCTGGGTGAGCGAGCTGTTGCTATGTGCCTTCGCTTCGCTCGCCGACAGGGTCCTGGGCGTGGCGCCAGGAGTGTCTCGCCAGGTGTCGCGGTTCAAGGGTTCGAACTTGTCGAGGAAGATGTAGTCCCGGATGCCGATGCTGAGCGCGAGCCAGTTGGTTAGGAACATTCGGGTGGATATTCCAAGGTGCGGCATGATGTCGAGGTTGTTGCCCCAAGAGGCATCATTGGGATTGATCGGGATGATTTCGGTCCAGATGAGCCCGATGCCCGCGTTCACCGTGAGATCCCAGTGAACGATGTACTTGTTGAACAAGCCGAACTTGCCATAGCCGGGCACGTACCCGAAAACCAGAGACGTCGAGTATTTGAACTTGTTCAGGGTCGGGGCGCGGTTGAACTGTTCGCCAATCAGAGACTCCCGCTCAGAGCGCTCTTTGATGAAGTACTGGCCCTCGACCCCAACCGAGAAGACATCAGTCAGATAGAAGGTGAGGTCACCACCGAACGAGTAGTGGCGAATCAAAGTGTCATTGATCGAGATCGCCGAGAATGGTGCCAACTCGACGCGCTTCGCTTTTATGAAAGCCCTGCGCGGCACGACCACGATGTCCTCCCATGACTTCTGCGCAGCGGCGGCACCGGCGGTAGCCTCGGTTTTCTGGGCGGCTGCCTCCTGCACCTCATCGCTGAGGTCAGGAATTTCGTCAGCATTCGCTTCCGGCGTTTCGCTCGCAGAAGACTCAGCCTGAGTGGCCTTGTCATCCGCGGTTTCACCGGTGTCGGCCGCAGGTGCCTCTGCGGCCGCTACGAACCCTGGATTTCCAAGAACTAGAAAGAGGCCGAACGCAAGACGTTTCATGCGGTTCCTTGCTTGGGGCCCGCCGTTCACCCCATGTCAAAAATCTCTTTGATTTCGCAGGCTTGGCTATGAAGGGCGAGGTGTGGGCAATGTAACACAAGCAAAATCAGCAGATCAACTAAATTACGTGGTTGTTTCGACCTCGTGCCGATCGGTGGCTAGGTTTCCCCTTCTACACCAGACGGAGCCTCGCCGAAAAGCGCATCCACGAAGTCATCCGCTTCAAACTCGCGCAGATCCTCGACTCGCTCGCCCACGCCGATGTAGCGAACCGGAATGCGAAGTTGGTCGGCAATCCCCAGGATCACCCCACCTTTGGCAGTGCCGTCGAGTTTTGTGAGCACGATCCCTGTCACAAACATCTCCTTGGTGAATTCCTGAGCCTGGACGATGGCGTTCTGGCCACTGGTGGCGTCTATGACCAGCCAGGTCTCGTGGGGAGCGCCTTCCAGCGCCTTGCCGGCCACTCGGCGCACCTTTTGCAGTTCCTCCATAAGGTTCTTCTTGGTGTGCAGCCGGCCGGCCGTGTCCGCAATGACCACGTCGATATCTTCCGATCGCGCCCGTTTGACCCCCTCGAACACCACCGAGGAGGGGTCTGCGCCCTCTTTCCCGCGCACGACAGGTGCGCCCACTCTCGAGCCCCAGACTTCGAGCTGCTCGGTTGCTGCGGCACGAAAGGTGTCACCAGCCGCCAGCAAGACCTTCCTGCCCTGGGCCTGCAGCTTGGAGGCGAGTTTCCCAATCGTCGTCGTCTTGCCGCTCCCGTTGACACCTATGATAAGGAGGACAAAGGGGTGCGCAGCAGCGAAGTCGACGGCCGGAGCATCCATGGTCAGGATCTCCACGCTCCTTCGACGGAGGTGGCCCCAAACAGCCGCGGGGTCTTTGATCGCGTGTTTGTCCAAGGACTCGCGAAGCTCGCTCAGGAGCTTCTGGCTGGTACGCACGCCTATGTCGGCGGTAAGCAGAACCTTCTCGATTTCGTCAAGCAGTGCCGGATCGAGTTCCTTCTTGCCCGTGAAGAGCTGCCCGAGACGTTTGACCCAACCTGAGCGAGTGGGTTCGAGCCCCGGCACGAGCGCGGCGACGCCTCGCCTTTTCGTGGGAATCGGGCGCTCGGGGCCGCGCGGCTTTTCGACGGAAAAGGCTCCGGGTAGCTTGCCGCGTTCTGGTCCGAGCGACGTGGGCTCGCGAAGGGGAACGACGCTGGCCCGAGGCTTTGGCGGGAGGGCATCAGGCGACGCGGAACTGGCCGCCTCTGCTGTGGGTTTCCGGGACACGGCAGACGAGGCGGGCGAGGGTTGCTTGGTCGGAGCCACCGGCGCCGGCACGAGAGGTTCTTCTGACGCGGTGGGCTTTTCCGAACCTGCCTCAACGTCCTCTGGTCTCAGGGCAGGACGCTTGGGCCGAGCGACGGGCTGGGTGATCCCCTCCTCATCAATCTGTCGGCGTCTTGCGGCCCTGGCCCGCCGAACGGCGTAGATGGCGAGCCCAGAGAGGCCCGCCAAGCCGCCGATGGCAACCAGGGCTGCGATTAGGTCGGTGTGAAACCCACCCTCCATTGAGCGCGGAACTTAACAAACAACCACCTGCAACGTGGTAAGTTTTTTGCCGTTTGTCCCGGCTGGTGAGAAAAATGGAACCTGGGTTGCTAAGCCCTTTACAATCGCTGGCAACGAGTGGTACCTAATGACAGTCATGAAGTGACCCCTATGGTCACGTATCGTCACGTCATCTGGTGGTGCCAGGATGAGGATAAGACGTCTCGAAATCTGCGGCTTCAAGTCGTTCATTGACCGGACCATTTTGACTTTTGAAGATCCCATTACCGGGGTCGTTGGTCCAAATGGCTGCGGCAAGTCGAACATAGTCGATGCCATCCGCTGGGTCATGGGCGAGCAGTCGGCCAAGCATCTCCGTGGCCGAGCCATGGACGATGTGATCTTCGCCGGGTCTGAGACCCGCGGACCAGCTGGCTTGGCCGAGGTTTCGCTGACTTTCGACACCGCCGGATTGGCCGGAGACACGACCGTCGGTGGCGTTTCCTGGGGTGCCGCTGGCCCAGCGGAAGTCGTGGTGACCAGGCGCCTCTATCGCGGCGGCGAAAGTGAGTACCTGCTGGGCGGGGTGCCCTGTCGCCTGCGCGACATCGTGGAGTTTTTCCTCGGCACAGGCGTCGGATCCAAAGCCTACTCCATCATCGAACAAGGCCGCATCGGATTCATTGTCTCGTCACGACCGGAAGAACGTCGAGGCCTCATTGACGAGGCTGCCGGCATCACAAAGTACAAAGCAAAGAAGAAGGTGGCCGAACGGCGTATCGAAGCCTCTCGCCAGCACCTTCTGCGCGTCTCCGACATCGTCGTCGAGATCGAGACGCGCCTGCGCTCCTTGCGCCTGCAGGCCCAGAAGGCCGAGCGCTACAAGCGCTACAAGGCTGAGCTGAAGGATCTCGACCTGTGCGCTGCGACGCAAAAACACTTTGGCCTGGTAGCTGAGCAGAAGTTCCTGCTCGGCAATCGCGAGCAATTGGCGGAGTGCCACACCCAGGAAACAACCGCCTTGCTCGTCGAGGAAACCGCCATCGAAGCCGAGCGCCTCGCCCTGAGCGAAGAGATGGCCGAATTGGCCACTGCCAAGGAAGAGCTCTTCGCAATCGACAACAAGGCAAGATTGTCTGCTCAGAAGGCTGAACACTACGCTGACGAGGCCGCCACCCTGGCGCAACGGGCGGAGCGATCGCGGCGCGAGATTGAAGGATTGCTCGAAAAGGAAGCGGACAATGCGCGGGCGCTGTCCGAGCTGCACGGGGAGGTCGTCCGCTTCGACGAGGAAGCCGAAGCGCGCAGCCGAGAGCTGGAGGCGACCGAGCAGGCGTACGCGGCGGACCGCTCCTCCCTCACGATGGCACGTCAGGGCGCGGATCAGGCGACGGCGGCGGCCGCCTCTGCCGCCACGCGGATGGCACGTCTGGAAGCGGACATCGAAGCCGCTCATGGACGTGCGCTGGATCTCGCCCAGCGCCTGCAGGTGGCGATGGCTGATGATGGCGTCGCCGGCGAGCAAGTGGACCATCTGGTGGCCGAGGGTTCGGCCGTGGACGAGCGGGTTGCCCAACTCCAGGTTCGAGCTGAAGAGATTCTTGCGGAGTGTGCTACCGCGGGAGCCAAGGCGGCCGGCCTGCGCGAGGAGGTGGCCCGGGGCGAGCTGGAGCTGGAGACACTGCGCGAAGAGGCCCACCGTCGACGCTCGCGACTTCAATCGTTGGCCGAGATTCAGGACCGCTACGAGAGTTTTCAGCGGGGCGTGCGCGCCATCATGCAGCGGGTCCATGATGACCAACAGACACCCGCGTCGGGCAGCCAAGATACTGTGCCCAGCGGGGCGAGCCATCGTGCCTGGAGCATGGGCGGGGTGCGTGGCGTGGTGGCTGATATCGTACAGCCGCCGCCAGAATTGGAGACGGCCCTGGAGGCCGTGTTGGGGGAACGGCTGGGCAACATTATCGTCGAGTCCCATGACGTCGGCGTGGAAGCCATCGAGTTCCTCAAGTCCAAGAGCGAGGGCCGTTCCAGCTTTATCCCCGTGGCCCTCCGTTCGCCCGCGGCCCTCGCGGCCGCTCCGGCTGGCACGGTGGTTTTTGACACCGGCGACGGATTGTCCGTCGAGCAGGAGGTTCCGGCGACCATTCCGGTGGCCCTGCCGTTGGGTGAGGGTGTACGCGGTCCCATGCTGGAGCTGATCGGCTATGACCGTCGCTATGACCGGGTGGCGGCCTACCTCCTCGGCGATGTGGTCGTCGTTGAAAACTTGCGTTCGGCTTTGGATCTGTGGCGCCGAACGCGCACCGATAAGACGTTGGTCACTCTCGACGGAGAAGTGATTGATCCACACGGCGTGGTAACCGGCGGCTCACGCGAGTCGGCCCTGGCCGGCGTGCTATCCCAGAAACGGGAGATGCGCGAGCTGGAAGAGGTGGTGGCCCGGCTGGAAGCGGATTATCAATCGGCTCTGGCCCGCCACGTGGGCAACAAGCAGGCTCTGGCCGAGGTCAGCAAGACCGTCGAAGAGCTGACGGCGGCGACTCGTCACAACGAGATGGAGGTGCTGGCCCACAGCAAGGACGGCGACCGGCTGCTGCGTGAACGACAACAACTGGAAGCTCGTCGCGAGCAGTTGCGGTCGAGCACCGACGACTTGCGTTCCGCTCTGGCACAGAACGAGCAACGTCTGTGCGAGGCCACCGCTGTGCTGGCGGAGGTGCGCGAATCCTCGGTCGTCCACGAGAGCAACGCCATGGCCTTGCGTGCGGAGGCCGAGGCTTTGCAGGCCAAGGTCGACGGGCTGGCGGCTGAGCTATCGTCGCACAGGGTGGCTGCGGCCCAGGCCAGTGATCGCCGCAAGATGGCCCGGCAGAATCTCGAGCGCCTGGAACGAGACACGGTCGACTATCAAAATCGTCGGGCACAGCTCGAAGCAGAGGTGTCCGCCGACTTGCTTCGGGCTCAAACTCTGAGCACCGATGCCGAGCAGCTTCGGGGTGAAGCCGCTTTGCTGCAGGGCGAAGCCAGCGAACGCGCCCGCGTTCATGGCGAGCGCCAGGGCGCGGTGGAGGAACGCAACGGCACGCTGGCGCGCCGAGAGGCTGACCTGCGGCAGACTCGCACGCGGGTGACCGAGCTGGCCGAAAGGCTGGCGGCCCTCGATCTGCGTTGCCAGGAAGTTGCCTTGCGCCTCGTCTCGCTGGAAGAGCAGGTCAGGGAACGCCACCCAGACGTGCAGCGGCTGGCCGATATTCTGACGGACTTCCACCTCAGGCCCGCGGTCGGCGAAAAGGAGGAGAGTCGACTCAAGGAACTGCGCGGCTTGCTCGATCGCATGGGCGACGTCAACCTGACGGCGATCGAAGAGTCAGAGGAACTGCAAAAGCGCTACGACTTTCTCACCAGCCAGAAGGCCGACCTGGAATCGGCCATCGCGCGGCTGGAATCGGCCATCGAGAAGATCAACCGCGCTTCGCGCAAGCGGTTCCGCGAGGTCTTCGATGCTGTGAACGCCAAATTCCAAGAGGTGTTTCCGCATCTCTTCCGCGGCGGGCGCGCGGCCCTCGCGCTCACGGACGAGAGCGACCTGCTTGAGACAGGGGTCGAGATCGTCGCCAACCCGCCGGGCAAGAAGATTCTGCAAAATATTGAGCTTCTCTCAGGCGGCGAGAAGGCCCTCACCGCCGTGGCTCTGCTGTTCGCCATCTTCCTGGTCAAGCCATCGCCCTTCTGTGTGCTCGACGAAGTGGACGCGCCGCTGGATGAGGCCAATGTGGGCCGCTTCAACGAGGCCGTGCGCGAGATGACCGACCGTTCGCAGTTCATCATTGTCACGCACAACCAACGCACGATGGAGATTGCGGATCGCCTGTGTGGCGTCACCATGGAAGAGCCGGGCGTTTCGAAACTGGTCGCAGTCAATCTGCGGGCGTCGCGCAAGACCGCGCCGCCGCTGCCCGGAGACACGGCCGCGCCCGAAACCGAGAGCGTGGCGCAACCGACTTCTTCCTAGGCCTTCCTAAACCAGCCTTCCTAAACCAGGTTGACGGGTGGACCTCCCCTCATTACACTTCCGTCGTTTCTGAGGCGGGCGAACCGCGTGAGCCGAGGGTCCGAGCGAAAGGAGCACAATGGCTACTCATATTACCGAGGAATGCATCAACTGCGCTGCGTGCGAGCCGGAATGTCCGAACGACGCCATCAGCGAAGGTGACAGCATCTACGTGATCGATCCCAAGCTGTGCAGTGAATGTGTCGGTTTCTTCGACCACGAGGCGTGCCAGGCGGTGTGCCCCGTGGAGTGCTGCATTCCCGATCCGAACAACAAAGAGACCGAGGAAGTGCTCTTGGCGCGCGCCAAGCAAGTCCATCCGGACAAGACCTTCCCTGACCTCGCCAGCTTGCCTGCCACGCTCTCGCGTTTCCGCAAGGGTTAGCACGACGGCATCGGTGCTTCGATTCACCGACGGCTAGCAGCCCGAAGCTGGATCTGATGCGATGGTGTTAGGATCCGCGCTCGGGCGCATTTTGGTTGAGCAGCTGCGGATGACTCTCGACTCGGTGGCCTTTGGCCATCTCTCGGGTGAGCTGTTCAATCCGCTGCACGCGCCAGCGCTCGTAGTAGCGCTGGCGCAGCTCAGCGCGAACCTCGGCGAAAGACTGGTTGACGGGCGGCTTCTCCCCGGCGTAGGTCGCGAGGAAGAATCCGTCAGGGTCCTGGATCAGCGGTGTGGTATCGCCAGGAGCCTTCAGCTTGAGAACCGCTGCGCCGACCTCGGCCGAGAAGGGCTGGTCCGGACCCTGAACCGTGCGCCGGAAGGTGACAAGGCGGCCGCGCCAGGCGGGGTCTTTGGCGATAGCCTCGAAGTCCTCTGGACCGCGAATGATCCGCGAGGCCACCATGGCGGCTAGAGCCTTGGCCGTGGCCTCGCGCTCGGCCCGCGGACCTGGCTTCATGGGAGCACCCGTGTATACGACGAGAAAGCCAGCGTCGACGAGGCGAGGGTGGACGAAGGCATCGATGGCTTTTTGGTAGATGGCGCGCAGTTCCTGGTCTGGCACGCTGTCTTGCTGAACCTGCGGCCAGACCTCGCGCTCGATCAGACGCTCGGCCAGAGCACTTCTCAGCTCGGGATCGAACCAGTCGGGCCGGAAGGGGTTCTCGTGATGAGCTTGTTCGGCCAGTAGGTGCAACGAAATCAGCTCGCTCAGGGCCTCACGCGGTGTGCTCTTGGAGCGAGCCATCTGGGCCTCCAGTTCACGCGCATAGATGGGAACAGTGCCGACGCGGGCGACTAGCGAGCCTAGGTCGGGAGCAGGTTCCGGAACCCACCGAGTCTCGGGCGCTTGCCCCCGCCTCGTACACCCAACGAAGCTGAGGACGAGGACCAGCGGAACTAGAATCTTCACAACATCATATTATCAGATTGCTGCCGGCGCCTCAGTTGGCCTTTGTCGGGCGGGGCTGCTAGCTTGGCCCGCTTGATGTCCGAACAGGCTGATTCATTTGTGGTGGCCATTGACGGCCCCGCCGGGGCCGGCAAGTCCACCGTGGCCAGGGGCCTCGCGCGGCGCCTCGGATACACGTTTCTGGATTCGGGTGCCCTGTATCGCGCCGGCGCGTGGGCGGCGCGTCGCCGGGACATCGCCTGGTCCGATGGGCGCGCGCTCGGCCAGCTCACATACAATCTCGACATTCGATTCGACGACCGCGACGGTGCCAGCCACATCGTGGTCGACGGAGAAGACGTCAGCGAGGAGATCCGCCGGCCCGAGATCTCCGAGGGCGCTTCGCAAGTGTCGGCCTTCGCTGAAGTGCGCGCCGGGCTGCTCGCGTTGCAACGCCGCATCGGTGCCAGCGGCCGAGTTGTGGCGGAGGGCAGGGACATGGGCACCGTCGTCTTCCCCGACGCCCGCGCCAAGTTTTTCCTCACGGCGCCCATCGAGGAGCGCGCGCGACGGCGAACCCTGGAGCTGGCGGCGAGCGGGCGGCCGCAGAACTTCGACGTTGTGCTTGCGGAAATGCAGCTTCGTGACCAGCGCGACAGCACGCGGGCTGTCGCACCGTTGCGCCGTGCGGAGAACGCCATCGAGATTGACACGGCCGACTTGAGCCCCGACGAGGTGGTGGCGCGCATGGCCACTATTGTGCGCGAGCGTGGTGGATGATCGGTGGGCTATCCCGCGCTTCCAAGTCTCCTCGCGCATCCCGTGGTGAAGCATCCAGATCTCCCCCCTCGCGTGGGGAGCCCGCCGGCTTCGCCGGCGGCGCACCATCGTGGGAGGGCATGGGAACCCTTTCAGGGTTCCCATATCAGAGCGTACGCGGAGGACCGGGCGTGGGAAGGAAGCCGCGCTATCCGACGCAGCTCACGTTGACAGGTTCCTGTCGGAGCGGTAGTTTTCGCCCCCCTTCGCCACTCCGATGGTCGGAGTGTCCGATATTGACAACAAGCGCCGAGCTAGTCCCGTGGGGCAGGCAGACAGCTCGGACCAGACGACCCGCAAGGGTCGGGTAGCAGCGGCCAGCAAAGGATACTCATGGTTTCCACTTCCACTTCTTCCGGCGATCAACCCTCACCCCTAGAGGAGAGCTTTGCAGCGCTCTTCGAGGAATCCCTTCGGCGCGAGGAGGTGAAAGAGGGCGATATCGTCAAGGGAAAGATCATCCACGTTGGCCCGGACAACATCATCGTCGATATCGGTTACAAGTCTGAAGGCACCATCCCGGCTTCCGAGTTCGTGGGCGCTGACGGCACCCTCACGGTAAAAGTCGGGGACCAGATCGATGTCTTTCTGGAAAGTCGCGAAGACGCCCATGGTCTCTGCGTTATCTCCAAGGAGAAGGCGGATCGACTCAAGGTCTGGGATGAGATATCCGCCGCCTGCGAGCGCGACGAGCTCATTGACGGGACCATCAGCGCGCGGGTGAAAGGCGGCCTCTCAGTCACCATCCGCGGCGGCGTGAAGGCTTTCTTGCCCGGTTCGCAGGTCGATCTGCGGCCGGTGCGCAACCTGGACGCCCTCATCGGCAAGACCCATCGGTTCAAGGTCATCAAGTTCAACAAGAAGCGTGGCAACATCGTGCTGTCCCGCCGAGTTCTGCTCGAAAAGGAGAGGGCGGAGCTGAAGGAGCAAACCCTCGATAAGCTCAAGGAAGGACAAATCGTCGAGGGCATCGTCAAGAACCTCACCGAGTACGGCGCCTTCATTGATCTGGGCGGTATCGATGGGCTGCTCCACATCACGGACATGTCGTGGGGCCGGGTCACTCACCCGTCGGAACTCTTCCAGGTCGGCGACCACGTTCGCGTCAAGGTTCTGAAGTTCAATTCCGAAACGGAGCGGGTTTCGCTTGGTCTCAAGCAGATGATGGAGGATCCCTGGACCCACGCGCAGGAGAAGTATCCGCCGGGAACCGTGGTGCGCGGCAAGGTGGTCTCGCTCAAGGACTACGGCGCTTTCATTGAGATCGAGCAGGGCATCGAGGGGCTTATCCACATCTCCGAGATGTCGTGGACCCGCAGGGTCAAGCATCCCTCCAAGATGCTGGCCATCGGTGACACGGTGGAAGCGGTGGTGCTTGACATCGACCCGCGCCAGAACCGGATCAGCCTGGGCATCAAGCAGCTCGAACCCAACCCGTTCGCATCACTCAAGGAGAAATATCCGCCGGGAACCGTGGTCAAGGGTGTCGTGCGCAACATCGCCGACTTCGGCATCTTCGTGGAGATCGAGGAAGGCATCGACGGCCTGGTCCACGTTTCGGATCTCTCCTGGACCCAAAGGGTCAAGCATCCCTCCGAGCTCTACCAGAAGGGCGACGAGGTTGAGGCCGTCGTGCTCAATATCGAGTTTGACGGTGAGAAACCCAAGGTCTCGCTGGGCATCAAGCAGCTGGTGCCCGACCCGTGGGATCGAATTCCCTACGACTATCCGGCGGGGAAAATTGTCGACTGCAAGATCATCAAGGTGCTCGACTTCGGCGCGTTCGTCGAAATCGAGAAGGGCGTCGAGGGTCTCATCCACGTGTCGGAATTCTCCGACGAGCGCGTGGAGGATCCCAAGCAGTTCGTCAAGCCCGGCCAGACGCTGAAGGCCGAGATCATCTCGGTGGACGGCGCTGAACGGAAGATTGGCCTCTCGTTCCGAGGGGCTGCACGCGCCGAAGAAGTGGCCGACGCTCAGGGCTTCAGCGCCGGCGTTCCCACTGCCACGCTCGGCGATGTGATGCGCGAGAAGCTCGCGGCACTTGCGCCGAAGAAACCAACCGAGTAAACGCGACTGTCGGGATGAATCGGGCGGGCTCGCCCGATTCACCGAGCCGGAACTGTCTGCACGGCAAGCTTCGGGCCGACCAAGAGCGCTCCCCCGTCGGGGATTGGCTGCCAGCCGGCCCGTCTGTCCGCACGATGGTCGGCTTCCAGAATCACAGCCTTGAGCTGGTCATGCGAGATGGCGCGGTCGCGGGGCGCATCGGATTCTTTGCCGCCGCAAACTGGACAGACTGGGACGCCGCGGACCTCGATGTATTGGACCGGATGACCATGGGAGAGGGCCACCAGGCAACGGCCGTTGGTTACCACCAGCGCCAGCTTGGTGGACGCCGCGCCCGATGCTGCCAACAGGCGGTCAATGAAGGCAATGCTCTCGCTGAGCGCGCGATGAGCGGGCTCAGGCTGCGCCGATAACGACTCAAGCAGACTGGCGTCGTGGAGGAAGGCCAGGAAGAGATGAAAGACCTGCTCGCTGGGCGAATGTCCTCGAATATTGCGACGCAGGAACTCGGGGATGCTGTCGAGCAGCCGCCCACGGATTTGCGAGAAGTCTCCGAACTCGCCCACCGCTCCGAACAGCCAGTAGCGGAAGCGAAATGGGCCGACATTCGCTGCGCTAGCGCGCTCATTTTCGCCCTGGGTGGCGCGCCCCACCAGTGCCTCGGCGCGCAGGTCTTGCGCCAGATCGAAGAAATCAACCTGGGCCGTGCTGCTGCGTGATCGTTTTTGCAGGAGTACGTCGCCGCCTTGGATAAAACCGAGCCCCCAGTCTGCCGCCGACCCCGCGGAGAACACGCGCAGCGCCTCGCGCGCAGGTTGCAGCGCGCACGCAAGATGGTCCGGGTCATTCCCGATGTAGGCGACCAGCCGGTTCACGATATCTCCTCGATTAAGTATAGGCCCTGGCCGGCGATGCGCTCTTGAACAGCGACGGCAGACAGCCGGCACGCCGGGAGATCCCGACCGAGGCACGGGAGCCTGCCATCAGGCCTGCGGCTGCAAGAGCCAGTTCGCCACGTCGCTGAGCACCTGCTCGCGTTCCGGTTCGAGAAAGATCTCGTGATACAGGTCTTGGTAGCGGCGAACCTCCACCGCGCTTCCGGCCGCCTGTGCAAAGGCCAGGGCCGCCTCCGTCGACACGATGCGATCCCGACCCGCAACCAGCAGCAGGGTGGGCACCGCCAGTTGGCCGGCCATGGTGCGCAGGGCGGCCTGGGTTCGCAGAACACTCGCAAACCAGCCCGCGGTGGCCACGTGATGGACGAGAGGATCGCGAAAGAAGTTGGCCACCACCTCAGGACTTCGCGACACATCTTCGGCCTTGATTCCGTTCCCGGTAGTCAGAGTTGGCTTCAAGCGCGAAAAAAAATCTGCCGCTGCGCGCTTGGGCATGGACACCTTCATCTTCAACTCCAGCCAGGGAGCGACCGCGACCAACCGGTCGGCCTGCGGCTGGCTCTGCTGGCGCAACACATGGTCCAGCGCGATGGTTCCGCCCAGACTGTGTCCCATCAGCGCCCAGGGCACTCCCGGCGTTCGCTCACGCGCCCGACGCACGACCAGGCACAGGTCGTCGTGGTAGTCGTCGAATCGGTCGACATGCCCGCGCCGCCCTTGCGAACGGCCGTGGCCCCGACAGTCGAACTGAGTCACCGCGATCCCGCGCGCAAGCAGAGCCGTAGCCACGTGGCGATAGATGCCACAGTGGGCGCCGAATCCATGCACCGTGACCAAGACCAGCCGAGCAGGGCTGGCGGGGCAGAAGTGCTCGACGTGGAGCGCGACGCCTCCTGCAGACAGGCTCTCTTCGTGGGTGGGCTCACAGACGGCGTTCACGTCACCGGATACCATAGACGCGACGTTGGCCACAGGCCATAGTCAGATTCGTTCCCGATGCGCATCACCGAAATCTACGCTTGCATCCAGGGCGAAACCCAGTACGCCGGCACCCCGTGCACCTTGGTGCGGACAACTGGCTGCGACCTGCGTTGCTCGTACTGCGACACGACCTACGCCTTTTCGGGCGGAAAGGAAATGAGCATCGATGCGGTGATGCTGGAGATTCGCCGACTCGGCCTATCCGCGGTGGCGCTGACCGGCGGAGAGCCGATGCTGCAACCGGAGATTTCCGCTCTTGCCGATCGGCTGGTGCGCGAGGGTTTCCGGGTCACGCTGGAGACCTCGGGAGCGCATCCCGTGGCCCATCTCCCGTCTGCCGTCATACGCATCGTGGATATCAAGACGCCCGGTTCCGGGGAGGTCGAGCGCAATTTCTGGGACGTCCTGCACGGTCTCCGACCACAGGACGCAATAAAGTTCGTCCTGTGCGACGAAGCCGACTACTTGTGGTCAGCCGAGGTGGTACGCAGCCGTGGTCTTTCGGGACGGGCTGAACTTCTTTTTTCGCCCGCCACGGGGAAACTTGACCCCCGCGACCTGGCGGCGTGGATACTGCGAGACCGGCTCCCGGTCCGGCTCAACCTGCAACTTCACAAATACGTTTGGGGTGCAACCGCGCGCGGTATATGAGAAACCCGGGTCGTGACTCGGCGGTGCCGCTGAAGTGTTTGCGGCGCTGTCACTTTCGCATTGACAGTAGATCCAGTGCCCTGCTAGCGTCCGGCCGCGCCAGGTAAGCTAACCTAGCGAGAACCTTTGGGAAAGACGACGAAACTTGCCGCTGGCTCGAAAGGATTCCTGATCACGATGGGGACTTGTCTTGCGCTCTTGCTCGATCCGGGGTGTGCCTCGCGCCCCAAGCGAGATGCTGAGCAGTCGCAGATTAGGTACCAGTTGGCGGCCGGCTACTTCCGCGATCAGCGGGTCGAGGCCGCCATCGAGGAGCTTCAGAAGTCGTTGCAGGCCGACGCGGAGAACGCTGACGCCTACAACATGCTTGGAATCATCGCCCTCCGGCAGGGGCACGACTACCTGGCCCAGCTCGAGACCGCGTCCTGTCTCAAGGGCAAGGACGCCGAATCAGTTCGCGGCGAGGCTCAGGCGAAGTTCAAGGAAGCCGTCAAGAACTTGCGCAAAGCCGTCGAGCTGCGGCCCGAGTTCCCCGAGGCATGGAACAACCTCTCGGTGGCCGAGTTCCAGCTGCAATCGTGGGATGCGGCGATCGAGGCAGCCCAGAATGCGCTCAAGGATGCCGCCTATGCCACGCCCGAGTTGGCGCGCGCCAACCTGGGGTGGGCCTACTATCAGAAGAAGGACGTCCAGAGTGCGTGGAAGGAGTTGCACGAGGCAGTCAGCCGCGCACCGGGTTTCTGCGTGGCCCGCTACCGTCTTGCCAAGGTTTACCTGGACCGTGGCGAACCCGACCAAGCGATGGACGCGTTGGCCCCGGTGGTCTCTGATGTCAAACGGTGTCCTATTCAGGAGGCACAACTTTTGGGCGGGTTGCTTAACGAACGCAAGAGGGAGCTGGCGTCGGCACGGGAACTATTTCAGCGTTGTGTCGACATGGCCCCGCGCAGTTGTGTCGCGGATGAGTGCCGGCGCTACGCACAGATGATTCAGTGAGATAAGAGGTTCTTGGCGAATGGAAACAGCAAACTTCGGCACGGTGCTGCGGGAAGCTCGTGAACGGCGCCAGGTATCGCTGGCCGACGTTTCCCGGCAGACCAAGGTTTCGGTTGCCTCGCTGCAACTTCTCGAACAAGGGAAGCTCGCGGACTTGCCCCACGAGACCTTCGTGCGTGGGTTTATCCGTTCCTATGCGCGAACCGTGGGCATCTCCCACGTCGAGTCGCTCAGCCTTTTCGACGACGCCGTGGCCGCGCGCCACAACGCCGAGACTCTGCCTCGTTTGTCGCCTGCTCCGCGTACGCAGACGGCGCCCGTGCCGCCGCCTGAAGCGAGCGGCGAGGACGATGGGCAAGCGCCCCGACATGGGATTGGCCTGGCGGTCTTCGTAATCATCGTCCTGCTCATTGCGACCATCACACTCTCCCTGTTCCTGCGCCAGCAGCCACAATCAGGCGAAGGCCTGAGTCTCGAATCGGCCCAGGCCGTTCCCCATCTGACCGCCAGGCTCTGACGGCGCGAGGGCGACAGACGGACCCAGCAGCATGGTAGCCTGAGCCTGTGGCTGCCAGGTTCGCGACGAGAGCCATTGTCCTGCGCACGGTCGCCTACGGCGAGTCGGATCGAGTCGTGACCCTGCTCGGGCCAACCGCAGGTCGACTCTCGGCGCTGGCTCGTGGAGCGCGCAAGAGCGTCCGGCGATTTGGCGGAGGTCTGGGCATGGGCGCGGAAGGACAAGCGGCGCTGCGCGAACGGCCAGGGGCGGATCTGCTGCTTCTCGAAGAGTTCGATGTGCAAGAGGCGCGCCTCGGGCTGATGGGCGACCTGGGCAAGACGGCCCACGCGGCCTACGCCCTGGAACTGTGCGACCGCCTGTGCCCGCCCCGACACGCAGAGCCGGCGGTGTTCGACTGGCTCCGAGAATTCCTGCTGCGCTTGGAAGCAGGGCGGGCCAGCGCAGAACGCCTGCGTGTGTTCGAGCTTGGGCTCCTCGCTCGCTTGGGGCTCGGCCCAGCGCTCGACCGCTGTTCCGTATGTGGTCGCACCGATCTGGGCGAAGAGAATACGCGTTGGCTCCCAGAGCAGGGCGGGGTGGCGTGTGGGTCCTGTGCTCGGCGGGGCGACCTTCTGGCCGCAACAACACGCCAGGCGCTCGCCCGCCTGTCCCGGATGGGGTTGGCCGACGCAGAGATAGCGTCCCTGGACCGAGAGACCAATGCACGATGCCGACGAGCTATCCTTGGGCTGCTGCGCACGCACATCGCCGGGCCTTTGCGTTCATTGGATTTCATCGAGAAGATGGGTGGGGATACTAGCGAAGGTTAAGCAGTCGACTGTGGACAGTCTCTCAAGTAGATTCCCGCCCCATGCCAGCGTCATCCCTCGAAACCATCGTCAGTCTGTGCAAACGCCGCGGATTTGTTTTCCCGTCTTCCTCTGTGTACGGGGGCCTCGGGAGCACATGGGACTACGGACCTCTCGGCGTGGAACTCAAGAACAACGTGAAGCGCGCTTGGTGGCGCTCGGTGGTTCATGAGCGCGATGACATGGAGGGGCTGGACGCGGCCATTCTCATGAATCGCCTGGTCTGGAAGTACTCCGGCCACGAGGCCACCTTCTCGGACCCGATGATGGACTGCCGTGCGTGCAAGGCCCGACCGCGCGCTGACCACGTCTTCGTGGCGCAGAAGGGACGCGATCCCAAAGGCTTGGTCGAGATCAACGCCGCCATCGCCGCTAAGGAGCTCACCTGCCCGAAGTGCGGCTCGAAGGATCTGACCGAGGCCCGGCCCTTCAACCTGATGTTCCGCACCAGCGTCGGGCCGGTGGACACCGGCGACGAGTCGGGACTGGTCTACCTACGCCCGGAAACCGCTCAGGGTATCTTCGTCAACTTCGGCAACGTGCTCGATACCATGCGGCGCAAGTTACCCTTTGGCATCGCCCAGGTGGGCAAGGCCTTCCGCAACGAAATCACGCCGGGCAATTTCACCTTCCGCACGCGCGAATTCGAGCAAATGGAGATTGAGTACTTCGTGCGTCCGGGCGAGGACGAGGCGGCGCACGAGATGTGGATCGCCGAGCGCCAGAAATGGTACCTGGATTTGGGAATTCGGGCGGAAAACCTGCGCGTGCGCGAGCAGGAAAAGCACGAGCTGGCCCACTACGCCAAGCGCTGTGTGGATCTCGAGTACCTGTTCCCCATGGGCTGGAGCGAGCTCGAGGGTATCGCCAACCGCACGGACTTTGACTTGAAGGCGCACAGCCGCTCGCCCGAGAATCCCGACGCCGTAGGTGAGCTGCACTACTTCGATCAGGAACAAAAGAAGCACTACGTGCCCTACGTGATCGAGCCATCAGCAGGTGCGGATCGAGGCACTCTGGCGTTTCTGTGCGATGCCTATGAGGATTCACTGGTCAAGGAACCGCCGGCCGAGGACACGGCCAAGCTGCGCGAGCTGGTGGAAAGTTTTGCCCGCTCGGTGGGGCGACGCGAAGGCATGGACGCTGATGTGAAGCAGCGCCTGCAAGCCGCCGCCGAATCCATTGCCACGGGACTACCCGCCACACTGCCGACGCTCATCGGCCTGATGGATGACGCGGAGGCGAGCAAGATCGAGGTCATGAAGAAGGTACGCGGAGTAGGGGAGAAGATCGCGGAGGAGCACACCCGAACCGTGCTGCACCTCCACCCGCGCTTGGCACCGCTGGCGGTTGCTGTGTTCCCGCTCAAGCGCAACGAGCCCCGGCTGGTTGAACTGGCCCGCAGCATCAAGCGCGACTTGCAGCGGGTCGGCCTACGGGCCGTGTATGACGACACCGGTGCCATAGGCAAACTCTATCGGCGCCAGGATGAGATCGGAACGCCGTGGTGCATTACGGTCGACTTCCAGAGCCTCGAAGACAAGACTGTCACCGTACGCGACCGGGACAGCATGCAGCAGGAGAGGGCGCCGCTCGGCGAGCTCGGCTCGACTCTCTTGGCGCGACTGCGCTAGTTCCCTTTATCGCCCTCCGCAGGGCTTTTCATCGTCGGCGCTCCCTGATAGAAACGGCGCCGTTCACGTCCACCCGAACCCCAGAAACAAGACCATGAAAAAGAAATCAGCCCCAGCCTCCAAGAAAGCCAAAGCCAAGACCGCAACCCCGAAGCGCGCCAAGCACATCTACTTCTTTGGCGGCGGTAAGGCCGAAGGTAACAAGGAAATGAAGAACCTCCTCGGCGGCAAAGGTGCAAACCTCGCCGAGATGACCAACATCGGTGCGCCGGTTCCGCCTGGCTTCACCATCACCACCGAGGTGTGCATCGAATTCTACGCCACCGGCCGCAAGCTCCCCAAAGGGCTTGAGGACGAAGTGCGCGCCAGCGTTACCAAAATGGAAGCCCTGCTGGGTACCAAGTTTGGCGATCCCGCGAACCCGTTGCTGGTTTCCGTGCGCTCGGGCGCACGGGCCTCCATGCCCGGGATGATGGACACCATCCTCAATCTGGGTCTCAACGACGAGACCGCCAAAGGGTTGGCCCGGGTGTCGAACAATGAGCGCTTTGCCTATGACAGCTACCGCCGCTTCGTCGCCATGTATGGCGACGTGGTGTTGGACATGAAGCCGGAGCGCAAGGAAGATCATGATCCCTTCGAGGTCATTCTGACGGCCAAGAAGAAGGCTCTCGGTGTCCAGGTTGACTCCGAGCTTCCTGCCTCGGCGCTGAAAGAACTGGTTGAAGAATTCAAGGCCGAGATCAAGCGCCGCAAGGGCGTCGAGTTCCCCACCAACCCTCTCGACCAGCTCCGGGGCGCCATCATGGCGGTGTTCAACTCCTGGGAGAACGACCGCGCCAACGCCTACCGCAAGCTGAACAACATTCCCGCCTCCTGGGGCACCGCGGTCAATGTGCAGGCCATGGTCTTCGGAAACAAGGGTGACGACTCGGCGACCGGTGTGTGCTTCACGCGCAACCCGGCCAGCGGCGAGAACGAATTCTACGGTGAGTACTTGGTCAACGCGCAGGGCGAGGACGTGGTCGCCGGCATCCGCACTCCGCAGAAGATCATCGAGCTAGGGAAGACTTTCCCCAAGGCCTACCAGCAGCTGCTCGACATCCGCAAGAAGCTGGAGAAGCACTACAAGGACATGCAGGACATCGAGTTCACCATCGAAAACTCGAAGCTGTTCATGCTCCAGTGCCGCAACGGCAAGCGCACAGGATTCGCCAGCGTGCGCATCGCGGTCGAGATGGTGGAAGAGAAGCTGATTTCCAAGGAAGAGGCGCTTCGTCGCGTCGAGCCTGAGGCGCTCAATCAACTTCTGCGCCCGGTGTTCGAGACAGCTGCCAAGCAGGCCGCGGTCAAGGAAGGGCGCTTCTTGGCCAAGGGCCTGCCCGCCGGTCCTGGCGCCGCCACGGGGCGCATCGTGTTCTTTGCCGAGGATGCCGAGACATGGGCCACGCGCGGCGAGAAGACCATCCTGTGCCGGCATGAGACCTCGCCCGAGGATATTCGCGGAATGAATGCGTCCGAGGGCTTCTTGACCGCGTTCGGCGGCATGACCTCGCACGCCGCCCTGGTGGCTCGTCAGATGGGCAAGGTATGCATCGTGGGCTGCGACGCGGTCAGCTTCGACTACCACAACCGAACCATGAGCGTGAATACGGCCCGCGGTCCGGTGGTGCTGCACGAGGGTGACTGGATCTCCATCGATGGCTTCGCCGGTGAGGTGATGAACGGTCGCGTGGACACCACGCCTTCCGAAGTCATCCGCGTGCTCATCGAGAAGAATCTGGCTGCGGAAGACGCGCCGGCTTACCAGCGCTACGCTCGTCTGCTGGGCTGGGCGGACAAGATCCGTCGCCTGCATGTGCGCGCCAACGCCGACCAGCCCGACCAGGCTACCGCCGCGGTGGCGTTCGGTGCCGAGGGCATCGGGTTGTGTCGTACCGAGCACATGTTCTTCGGCGAGGGCAAGATCGGCCCCATGCGCGAGATGATCGTGGCCGAAAACGAGGCCGCGCGGCGCAAGGCCCTGGAGAAGCTGTTGCCCTTGCAACGGGAGGACTTCGCAGGAATCTTCCGCGCCATGGGCAAGCGGCCGGTGACCATCCGGACCCTGGATCCACCGCTGCACGAGTTCCTGCCCCATGAGGAGGCGGGCGTGCTGGAGCTGGCCCGAGCCACGGGCAAGACGGTGGCCGCCATCGAGGCGCGCATCAACGATCTGAAGGAGTCCAACCCCATGCTCGGTCACCGCGGCTGCCGTCTCGGCATCTCGTACCCCGAGATCACCGAGATGCAGGTGCGCGCGGTCTTTGAAGCCGCCTGCGATGTGGCCGCGGAGGGCACGGTGGTCGAGCCGGAAATCATGATTCCGCTCGTGGGCAGCAAGAAGGAGATCGATCACCAGGCGGCCATCGTCCGCCGTGTGGCCGGGGAGGTCTTCAAGGAGAGGGGACGCAAGCTGAAGTACCTGGTGGGCACCATGATCGAGGTTCCGCGGGCGGCGCTCAACGCGGGCGCCATCGCCGAGACCGCCGAGTTCTTCTCCTTCGGAACCAACGACCTGACGCAAACCACGTTCGGCCTGTCGCGAGACGACGTGCCCAAGGTGTTGGCCAACTACGTCGCCAAGGACATCTACGATGTCGATCCCTTCGTCAGCCTAGATCGGGATGGCGTCGGCCAGCTCATGCGCCTGGCGGTGGCTTCCGGTCGGAAGACGCGACCGAATATCAAGATCGGCATTTGCGGCGAGCATGGCGGCGATCCAAGCTCGGTGATGTTGTGCGACGAGCTCGGCCTGAACTACGTGTCGTGCTCGCCGTATCGCCTGCCCATCGCGCGCCTGGCGGCCGCCCAAGCCGTGCTCAAGAAGTAGTGGCTCGCCGCCCCTCACAGGGAAAAGAGACATCAACCAAGTGCGACCTACCGACGGGGGACATCGGCCGATGAGATCCCCCGTCGGCCGCGTCCCGATTATCGGGCTTCTCGTGCTTGGAGCGCTTGTCCTGGCCGAGGCCGGTTGCGGCCTGGGGCAAACCGGAATCGATCCATCCCTGGACCAGATCTTCTGGCCCGCCGGGTTGGCCCTTGACCCCGAGGGCAACTGGCTGTACGTGGTCAACTCGAACAACGACCTCCGCTTCAACGCCGGGACGCTGATCGCGATCGACCTGCAGAAAGCGAAAAGAGATCGAGAAAAGCTGGCAGCCGACGCGGGAGTAGAGTCCCCCGACGCCGGGGTAGCGTCGCCGTGGCCAGAGTGCAGCACGACCCATTTCACCGACGACACGGCTGCGGAAACCCTCGCCAGCACGCTGGACGAACCTTGCTGCGTTGACCTGCTCCGCCCGCATGTTCTCAACTGCAACGAGCGGGCGTACGTGCAAACAGACGCCACGGTGCGGATTGGCAGTTTCGGTGGCGAAGCGGCTTTCCAGACCTATCACCGGGATCCCAATGACCTCAATAGCGAGTTGGTAGGTCGTATCTTCATGATAGTTCGAGCCGAACCTTCCATCACATTCGTCGACGTCACCCACGGCAACGGCTCAGTGCACATGCGCTGCAATGGGCCGCGGTCAGAGGCAGACCCGCAACTTCGCAACCCGTCCTGCGACGACAACTGGCGCGTCCGGCGGCCCAGCGGAGCGGCCGTGACCGACAATGTCTTGCCCGAAGAGCCCCATTCTTTGGCTCTCGATCAGGCCTTGGGGATTCTCTACGTCAGCCACCTGACCATCGCAGTGAATCGCCAGGTCGTGGGCGGCGGCATTTCGACTATCAACATCGGCAGCCTTCTCGACCCCAACGCGCCCAACGTTGTCGGCAGTCTTCTCGACCCCAACGCGCCCAACGTCATCAATTCGATAGCCCGCGTGGTGTTCCCGACGAGTTTGGACCAGGGTGTGACGGCTCTCACCCTGAACAAACCCGGAGATCCCAACGACCCCAATGACCCCAACTACCTGCTGTTTGCGGTGGCACGCACGAGTCCCGATATCACCGGGATGGTCTTGCAGTGCCAGAACAAGGGGCAGCATTGTGATCCGAACGACCTAACCTCGCGCGACCTTTCCCTAGTCCCGGGCGAGCAAATCACGTCGTCTGCCTTCTTGCCGTCAGGCACGGACGTGCGCGGTTTCCTGCTCTCGCCCGACGGCAATCAGGCCTACGTCCTTCATCGCAACTCACCAGACGTTACCACCTCCACCGATCCGGCCGCGCTGATCGTGCTCGATCGCACGCCGGACCTGAATGGCGAGCCCGCCAACCGGACCAGCGCCATTCTCGAGATCTGTGCCGGGGCGAGCCACATGCAGTTTCACGACGCCGGCCGGGGGAGCTTGCTCTACATAACCTGCTTCGAGGGGGGCCAGATCTACGTGGTCGACCCACAGGCCCCGCTGGTGAAGGCCATCATCGAGGCAGGCCACGGGCCCACGGCCCTGACGTTCTCGCCCACCGAGCCGATCGCGTTCGTCGCGGACTACGCGGACAACGACGTGGCAGTCATTGACCTTGAGCCGGGCAGCCCGACCGAGTACATGGTCGTGCAGCGGCTGGGCTTTCCCCACGCGGTGACACAATGAGATCGCGGGTAGCTCCAATGCTGGTGCTGTGTGGCTTGCTTGGCGGGTGCACCACACCGACCGTCATCCCCGCACACAACCTCGAGCGGCCCGGCGACATGGGGTTCGTGTGTCTCGCGATTGATCCCAACGATCCCAACGCCAGCCTGTCCGGCCGACCCATGCGCAAGTGCCACCCGCCGGACGAGAAGACCCCTTTGATCCAGCCGGCGGGTACGTCGTCGCGGCAGCTGGGCACGTTCGCGTTCGTGACCAATACCGCCCGTGGTGAGATGGCGGTAGTGGACATCGACAAGGGCCGGCTCATCGACCTCGATCCAGGCGTATTTGGCTTCAACCTGGCGCCCGTCGGCGCCATGCCCGAGGTGCTGTCTGCCAGTGCCGACGGTTGCTGGGTCGCCAGCGCGAATCGCGATTCCTGCGATCTCGGCTTGGTTGATCCGTCGCTCCTCCTGGCGTCGCTGTTCAGCCCGGCCAGACCCGCTACCGAAAATGGCCGTCCGGTGACACGCGTGGCGCCGCACACCATCTCTGGGCGTCCTCTCAACGCTTCTCCAAAGGAGATTCTCTTCCTCCTGCCAAGCGCTGCACCCGGGCTGTGCCAGACCGACAAAGCTCCGCCGGCTTTGGTGACCTTTCCGTCCTGTGATCTGGTCGCCTTGCTCGATATGCCGTCGGGGGAAATCAAAGATTCGGTCTATATTCGTTCAGCCGGGGTCGTCTCAGCAGGCACCGAGCCGCAATGTCCGGTGGACTGCACGCCTTCCTCTGCTTCTGACGCAGGCGCCGAGACTGATGATGACGGGGGCATCGCCAACGCTGGTGGCCTTGCGCCGGGAGAGTCGGATGCAGGGACGGGTTCCGGGCTGGGCGTGGGCGCAATGGTTCTGCGTCCCGACAGACCCCGTGTGTATGTGGGGGCCAGCGCCGCCGACGACTTCCTAACTGCACTGGACGTTGTGGACGAAGCGTTCGTCATACCGCCTGGCGGCGGGCGCATCGCGCTTGAGCCAGGGGCCATCGGCATCGATCACCTACGCCTTTCGGTCAATCCCTTCAGGCCTCAAGACACGCCCATCACTTTGGCCGACGGCAGCTCGATCGACAGCCAGGGCAGTTTTCTCGAGGACGGGAGGGGAAATTTCCTTTACGCCTTTGCGCGCGACGGCTCAGTCCGCGTGGTGAATGTCGGGGACGGGGTACAACCCGAACAGGAATGCGACGTAAACGCCCAGTACACTCTTGCCAACTTGCCGCCCGACACCGGGTGCTTCCCGGTCAACCCCGCGGCTCGGCGACCGCTGGCCCAAGGGCCCGGCATTCGCATCCCCACGCTTCCGTCTCGGAACGCGGCTCCACCTATCGCGCGCGACATCGCGGTCGTCGACTTGCCGGTCGACCCGACCAACATCACCAAAAATCCACCAGCACTGGCCGGCCAGTTCGCGTTCTTGCTGACCTCCAATGACTCCGTCTACATCCTCAACCTCAGGCCCAAGACGCTGGTCAACGGTCAGGCCCCCGTGGTTGACGAAGCCAACACTCTCACCCACTCGTTCCGCGAAATTCGCTCAACCGGGCAGTACACCGCCGACACACTGGCCCTGTCCTTCACGCCCCCGCTGCGCACACCGGCACTATCCGATCTGTTGTTCCCCACCACGCCCATCCTGTCATCGGTGGGCGGACCCAGGCTGGAGGAAGTGGCGAACGATCCCAATCTGCCCGTGGGTGCGACGCAAACCTCGGTCAACCTCTCTCCGAACTACTGGATCGATTCCCCATACCCGTCGACCTACGTATCGCGCGCCTTCACCGTAGCTTGGGAGGCGGCTCTTCCCGGCACAACCCGTAGCTCTGGCACGCTCGATACGCCAGCTATGGCGGGCTCACCGGCAGGTGCGCTGGACGACGTGGGCGCTGATTTTTGCGCCAAGGGCGTGCTTTCCGGCGACTTGGTCGTTTTGCCAGGATGCACCGCCGACACCGACTGCGTCCCACAGGACTCCTTCACATGCCATCAGCCGATCGGCGGCGCCGTGGGGCTGTGCCTGTCCAAGACCGCATCACAAACTGATGTCGACAAGTGCACCCGTTTTATGGGCAGTCGTCGACGCTACGAGGTCATCGCCGCCACGCCCACGCACCTAGCGCTCGGCTTGCACCTCGACGAAGTGCCCAAGACGGCCCTCAATCGAGTAGCTGCAGGCGCGACCGGGGACGATGCGGATTGCCAGCCCACGGCCGACCACGGACCATCGGGAACGGATGATCCGGGCTTCCAGTGGCAGCAGGTCTGGCCGAACGAGAACTTCAAGCGTTGCGTGAAGGCCTGTGGCTATGTGACCCCGCCCGTGGGGACTACGGCTGATCCCGACCAAAGCTGCCGCCCAGGCTTCGTGTGCGAGACTCTCGACGGCTCTCTCGGTCCTCGTTTGCCTCGCGACACCGAGGCGCGGCCCGGGCCAGGAAGGTACTGCGTCGAGGCGCCGCCTCTCGATCTTGCCTGCTGGCCGCAGCCGGGCAATGGATACCACGTGAATGTCGGGAATGGTTTTCTCGTCTCGGGCAGTTCGCTGCCGGATCTCAAGACCACGACTGTCGTGAATGGTCAGTGCCAGCTCGATCCCAACCGCGATCCAGCGCTGGCCAACCGAATCCCTCTGTCCGCGCCGGCCTGTGCGACGATCGACGGCGTGGTGCCCATCGACAACCTCACCAAGTACTCCACCAACCTCATCGGCGCGGCGAACACAGAAGTGGCGCTGTTCGGTCAGGAGACACCACCCACTGATCCGAATACGCCCGCCATACCCAACCCTCCCTACTCACCCGTGACGCCGCCCAGACCAAATCCGTGTCTGTACCAAGACTTCAGCTACGACGACCCGGAATCGATTGTCTCCACGTCCAGCACCGGAACGGCTGATGGTGGTGTCGGCAACAGCGTTCCGAAGCAGCCGATAAAGGCCATCTTCCAGAATCCGCAGATTCGTTTCGTCATGACTAACCTCGACCAGTATGGCGGCGACAGCCTGACCACGAGCCTAGGTTTCATCGGTGGCTTCATCCCAGCGACTGTCGCGATCCCCTCGTACGATATCGCATTGACCCAGCCCATCCGCATCTTCACCGGGCCGGACCAGCTGCCAGATAGTCCCTTGATGACCGACTCCACCAGTCAGGTTTCCTATCCCTATGTCTACGTGCTGGACCAGGGGAGAACCGCGCTCACGCCAAACAGCCGCGGTCAGATCGTGCGCATCAACGCGCGCAAGGGCGATACTGCCGTGGCCACCTTCGACCCAGCGTCGAGCGGCACGACCCCCTTCCAAATCCAGTAGCGCCAAATTCAGCGGCACTGGCTGAAATTGACAGGTGGTACGACTTTGGCCTACAGTGTAGGTAAATGACCTCCAGTGTTCGAAGCACGGTTCGCGTTCTTTTCCAGACTGCCGTCGACCAGGTGAAGCGCGAAGGCCTTCTGCCGGCTGTTCCCGACAGCATTCCAGTCGAGCGGCCCAAGCGCCCCGAGCATGGCGACTACGCGACCAACGCGGCCCTGGCTCTGGCAAGGATATCTGGCAAGCAGCCGCGCGCCTTGGCTGAGATCATCGTGGAGCGCCTGCGGGCTGCCGGCGGCGCTGACATCTCAGAGGTGTCGGTGGCAGGCCCGGGTTTCATCAATCTGCGCCTGTCCGATGCCTTCTGGCAGCGACGGCTGCTCGACATCCTGGCCGCCCCGGGACGTTGGGGACAGGGAGAACCAAAGCAGTCGCCGCGCGTGCTGGTCGAGTACCTGTCCGCCAACCCAACTGGGCCGCTACATTTTGCTCATGGCCGGCACGCCGCCGTGGGTGACTCGCTGACCCGGCTGCTGCGTTTCGCGGGCTACGATGTGCTGCGCGAGTTCTACCTCAACGACGCTGGCAACCAGGTCGCCATGCTGGCGCTCTCGGTGTGGGCCCGCTACATGGAGGCCGCCAAGGGCGAAGACTGGACCGGCGTGATCGTGCCCGAGGTGGCTTTTCCCGAGAACGGCTATCGCGGCAACTACATCCGAGAGTTGGCGGTTGAATTGCTCGAACGCGAGGCAGGGCGCTTCGTGGGCGCCCATCCTCCGGCTGACATGGAGCCGATCAAGCAGTTTGCCATCGGTCGCTGCATGGACATGATCCGTGGCACCCTGGCCAAGTTCGACGTCAGCTTCGACGTGTGGCAGAGCGAGCGAGCCCTGCACGACAGCGGCGAGGTGTCGAGCACTTTGGCTGCGCTGGAGCAAGCCGGCTTCATCGACCGGCGCGACAACGCCGTGTGGTTGAAGACCACGGTGCTGTGGGGCGACGACAAGGACCGGGTGGTGGTGAAGTCCGACGGCTTGCCCACCTACCTACTGGCGGACATTGCCTACCACCGCAAGAAGATCGAACGCGGCTTCGACGAGCTGTGCGACATCTGGGGCGCCGACCATCACGGCCATGTGCCGCGCATGCAGGCAGCCCTAAAGGCACTCGGGCATGATCCGAACCGCCTTTCGGTCTTGCTTATCCAGATGGTGAGCTTGTTGCGCGATGGCAAACCCGTCGCCATGGGCAAGCGGGAAGGGGAGTTCATCAGCCTCGACGAGGTGATTGACGAAATCGGCCGCGACGCCACGCGATTCTTCTATCTGATGCGGCGACACGACACGCCGCTGGAATTCGACCTTGAGTTGGCCAAGCGTCAGTCGATGGATAATCCCGTGTACTACGCCCAGTATGCCCACGCCCGCTGCGCTTCTCTGTTGCGGCGCGCGACTGAATTGCAGGCCCCGCGCATGCCGCCCTCGGCTGAGCTGTTCGCGCGCCTGAATCTGCCCGAGGAGATTTCACTGCTGCGCCGCCTGTCGGACTTTCCCGACTTCGTCGAGGATGCGGCCGCGGCCCGCGAGCCGCACCGGATGGTGTCCTTCATCAGCGACCTAGCTGGCGAATTCCAAAGCTACTACACCCGGCTGCAGAAGGTTCACGGCGACTCGGTTCTGCCCCAGGAGCGCCAGCGCGTGGGCAATTGGCGTGCAACCTGGGACTGGCAGAAAACCGCAGCCCGTCTGCACTGGGTCGAAGCCATCCGCCAGGTGCTCGAGACCGCGCTCGGCCTGGTGGGAGTCTCGGCGCCGGCCGTCATGAAACGCATAGGCGAGGAGGGCGAGGAGGCATCGTAGTGCCTCGACTCGGCCTCTCACTTTTTCTCAGGAGCGAAGCATGGGTTACACTTCCGGAGTAGCGATGGATCAACGAGGCCTTCGCGATGTTGAACGCTGGCGTGACAAGATCGAAGTACGCCTCGACAACCGCCAAGTCTTCTTCTTGTTTTTTGGCAGCGCGCTGGTGGCTTGTCTGCTTTTCGTTCTGGGCGTCGTGGTGGGCAAGCGACTGGAATCGCGGGGGCGCGCGGTCGCTCCTGAAGTGGAGGACCCACTGGCCCTGCTCGACAAGGTTGCCACCGCGCCCCGGTCCACCCAGACACCAGCCGTCACCTTCCCGCAGACCCTTTTCGGGGGCAAGAGCACCCAGAATGGGGCGAAGAGGACCGACCTGAAACTGGCCGAGCCCAAGCTGGCGGATTCGAACAAGAGCGAACCAGGCAAGATTACCGAGGCTGGCAAGCCGACCGCTAAGAATGGCGAGTCCAGTCAGGCGGTCTCGGCCACGCCAGAAAAGGCTTCGACCAAGCCGGCCAACGGCAAGTTGGTTGCTTTGCTCGACAGCAAGCCGGCCGTGTCTGCACGACCGGTGGAGGTCAAGGCTACGCCCAGCGCGGGGAAAGCCGTGGCCGCGGCCACCCTGACCAACGCACCTACGGCGTCCGCGTCGAGCAAGACAGCGGTAGCGGCTGCACCGGCGGCGCAGCAGACCGCCGAGGCGGCACCCGTGCCGCCTAAGAATGCGCCAGTCCCGGTGATCGGCGCCGCGGCTACCGATTCGGCCAAGGGCAAGGCGCACTTCACCTTGCAGCTCAGCTCGTTCCAAGACCGTGGCGAGGCCGAGGCGTTTGCCGCGAAATTCGGCCCTGAGAAGACCTATCTCGTGGTTTCCGATCTACCGGGCAAGGGCACCTGGTACCGCGTGCGCGTGGGCGATTTCGCCACGGCCAAAGATGCCTACGCCGGCAAGCTGGCCTTCGAGAAGAAGCACGGTGTGATTGCGTACGTGGCGCAGCGATAGCGATTCTCGGTCACAGGAGAAACTCTCGTCCGGCTTCACCCGCGGTCGCTTGCTCATTTTCGAGAACGGCCTCTCGGTCAGGGGGGCGAGAAGTGAGCCGGGTTCTCCTTCATGAAGCGGCCCAGGTCGCTTTGAGCATTGTCCGCAAGGCCCATGCCCAAGGCCCGATAACAACCCTGGCGAAAGCTGAGGAAGTCCGCATTCCAAGGAACATCCGGTTCAAAAAAAGCAAGGGCCTGGGCGCACTCTGACCCTGGCGGCAACGACTGGGCTAGGAAAACCAGGGCCATTGCCCGCGCCTCGTCCATCATGTACACGGCAAACGGAACCGATAGCACACCGAACAGGCTATGAATCGCCTCCGGCCGGCTCCGAGCAGCTTCGGCAGCCAGGTTGAGGGTTCGCAGCATGAAGTTCGGAGGTGGCCAGGGATCGGTGCGGTACGCGACCAGACTGGCCTCGAAGAAACGATTCGCTTCCTCGAAACTCCCCCGGCGATAGAAGTAGCGTGCCACGATCCCATTCGCGACGGCTGGCCACAGCGGGCGCAGGAGTTCCGCCGCGCGCAAGGCCTCCGCATCGCCGGTCTCGGCGAGGCCATCGCCCACCACCATCATCTCGACGGGATTGCGGGGCTCGGATGTCTGACGGCGCCAGCTGGCCAACGCGTCCGCGTACCGGCCGGAGATCCATTCAGCCAGCGCCGCATAGCGTGCGCGCTGAGCATTGCTGCTATCGGCAGGGACGGAAGGAGTCAATCCCAGAGACACATCGAACGCCACTCTCTCGTCGGCAACTCGGGCATTGTCGATGTCTCCACCGGTGAGCCAGGGGCGATGTTCATCGCGTGCGCGCGCTTGGGCCGCCACATCCCGCACGCGAATCGCACGCGTGCCGGCAAGAGCACGTGCAAATCCGAACTCGACGAGAGCGCGGTCGTCGGTGTTGATGCGCGCACCCTCTAGCTCGGCAATACGGCGCACCAGGGACGGCCGCGCCACATGGTGGGCGAGCACACCTTCCAAGCTGGTCGTGCTCCATGCCCCGAGCATGGCGCTGCGAAAGGGTTCTTCCGCCGCGCGTGCCCGCAAGACGCCGGTGTCGTGAGCAAGCGGCTCACGTGTCGCGACCAGAAGCAGATCCGACGGAGCCATGAACCATGTCTCCACGTAGGGGAAGACCTGGGCCAAGGTAGCCATGATCGTGCGCAGGGATTGTCCGTCGATAGCGTAGGCCTGCACCCACTGCAAGAAAAGGCCGCCCTTCTCGAGGCGGCGCTCGACCGCCCGGTAGTATTCGCGCGTGAACAAGCTGGCGATTCCAGCGCGGTAGGGATTCGACGGTTCAGACGCAATGATGTCGTAGGCCTCGCCTCTGCCGAGCAAAGTCTCACGCGCGTCGCCGATCATCACCCGGTGCTTGGGATTCTCCATGGCATCGTGGTTTACGGCGGCGCAGACGCGCGCAATCGATAGGATGGCCGGCTCGAGTTCGACCGTGTCCACCCGCTCGATGGAGGGGACGGCAGCCAGCCAGCCGGAGGTGCTGCCCGTGCCAAGGCCGATGACGAATGCCCGTCGTGGATGCCCGTGCAAGAACGCGCCGAACAGGCCCCCCATAACCTGGGTGCCGGCGTCCATGCGGGCGTGTCCATCGGTCTTGCCATTGAGAATGAAGGCGTACCCGGTCGCTCGTTCGAGGGCTACGCTGCTCTCCACGCCATCCTCTTCGTGGGCGATGGAGCGGCGCACTCCGTTCTCCCAGTCTCGCCGTGCGGTTGGGTTGGCCAGCGAACCAACGTCGATGCGGCCCACCGCGATGGGGCTGTGTCGCCAAACCGCCGTCGGCCCCCGCGCGGAAAGCAAGACCGCGATGGCGGCGGCTCCCGCCAGCCACGGCAGCGTCCTGGACAGGGTTGCACCAGGTTGGCTTTGTCGAAAACCAAGCAGACAAGAAACAAGGCCTAGCAGCGCGAGCATGCCGGCGGCGAGTTGCCAACAGCCAGGTGCGGTCAATAGAGGAATGAGGCCGAACCCACCCGCCAGGGATCCGGCAATGGCCCCCAGTGTGTTCGCGGCATAGACCATCCCGGTCTGGCGTCCCACTCCAGCGCGACCGCGTCCGAGCAGGGCGATGAGCACGGGAAATTGAATGCCCGAAGCGATGGCCGCGGGCAAGATCACGAGGCCAGCCACCACCACCCAAACCGCGGCATGGCCCCAGAACCCGAAAGCACCCCCGAGGGGCTGTAGAAAGAGCGTGAGCAAAGCCACCCCGTCGCCGACCGCGAAGGGAAGGGCGATGGCCGCAGCCTCGGCCAAGCAGATGCCAGCGAAACCCAGCAAGGTCGCGGACGAACGGCCGCGGGATGCGAAGAACCCGTGAAAAGAACTGCCGACACCGATGCCAAGCAGAGCCAGCGCCAGGATGATTCCAAAACTGAACACGGTCCCCCCGAGAAGCGGCCCGAGCATGCGGTACCACACCAGCTCCATGAGAAAGAAGGCAAAACCTACAACGCCAGCAGCGCAAAGGACGAATCCTGACGCTGCGCCGGCATGCGCGTCCGTGCCTGCGTCAGCCGGGCGAGCGCCGCGAACGGCCGACGGCCTCGACCAAGCCAATGCACAGAGCGCCACACAGGCACCGAGCGCGGTTGCACTCCACAACGTCCTGCGCGTGCCGAAGGCTTCGAGCAGGATGAAATCCGCGAGCAAGCAGCCCACCACCGCGCCGAGCGTGTTCAGTCCGTAGAGCACGGCCAGCCGACGGCGGCCCACGTCCTCGTCCACCTCCACTGCGGCCACAGCGGCGGGCATGGCCCCTCCCATGAGCAAGGTGGGGCCGCCGAGCACGAAAGCACCCAGAGCAACGCGAAGCGCGGTGCCTGCGAAAAGTCCCAACCGTGCGCTGCCCCCGAGTTCCACGTAGACCGTGCGTACCAAATATAGAAACAGGGGCGACAGGGCCGCCAGCAGCGCGGCGCCCAGCTCCAGCGCGCCGTAGAGAGCGAGTGGCCGGGGCGATCGATCGGCGCGCGGGCCGAGCAGCAATCCTCCTGCGCCAAGTCCCCCGATGAACACGGCCAGCACCGCCGCGGTCGCTGCGGTACTGGCCCCGAACACCAGACGAAACTCCCGTAGCCACGCCACCTGATACACCAGAGCGCAAAGCCCGGACGCGAACAACAGCAATCCCACCCGCGTGGGCGTAATCGGACGCGACACTACGCCTGTCTCCGTTCCAGTAGGAGCCCCCGCCAACAAGACAAGCGGCCTAGGACCATCGCGGCCAGTATAGCCGACGCTCCAGCGTGATCTTGTCTTGCCATCAACTGAACGCCTCGCTCAGAACATCAACCCGACGTTCACATGAAATCGCCATGAGCTGTCGCCCGGCTTCGGGTTGAGCGGTATCGCCGCGGCCAGACTCAGATCGCCAATCGGCAACTTGAAGACAAAGGGCGCAACGCCAAGGCCGTGGCGAAAATTCGAGGCTGACAGTCCGTCGAACGAAAAGGCCACCACGCCACTGTCGAGAAACACCGACCCATACCAGGGGCGGAGGATGGGGAACTGGAGGTCGATGTTTTGAATCAGGCGCAAATTGCCCCCAACCGGTTGGTACTGGACGGCGAACGCGCTCGGCACATAGATCGTCTCGGTCAGGAGGCGGTCCAGATCGTAACCCCGAACCGTGGTGTCGCCGCCGGCGAAGAACCGTTCCACCCGAGGCAGCAGCGATGCGCCCCCGAGCGGGAATCCTTGGTCGTAGCGCAGGCTGTGATGCAGGCTCAGCCACGACAACAGCGGCACCACCGCGAGCGAATGGCCACTCAGCTTGATGAAAGAATCCGATCCATAGTCAAAGGAGAAACGCGGCAGGGCCAGTTCCGCGCCCACGCCCACCCTGAAGCCACGGGAAGGCACCAAGGTGTTGTCGAGCCGCTGCCACTCGATGCCTGTGCTGAAACTTCCCACAATGGTTCCGATGCTGACGGTGCTTTCATCCTCGTCGGCACCGGCCCCGCGCGCCAGAAACTCCGTGTGAAAGGTGTCGCGAAAATTGTAGCGAATGTTGGCATCGACGCCGGGGAACAGCTCGCGCGCAAATCCGATGAAGGTTGCGCCCGAACGCAGATCGCCCAGCCGCACCGTAGCCTGGCGCAGATAGCTGCCGCCGATCTCCAGGCGGAAGAGCGAGCCGAAGAAACGTGGATCCAAAAAGCTAGCGTTCACCCGGCTAAGCGACAGGCCAAGGGCTGTCTGTGCGGTCAAGGTCCAGCCGTGACCGAAGAGGTTCCGGTGCTCGTAGCCCAGCGCCGCGTATCCGCCCACGGGGAAACTGGAGGTGGGCGATTTCTGGTCGGTGGAAATGCCCCCACCGATAGTTACGATGCCGAAATGGTCGTGTCGTTCTTCCACTTCGACTACCATGGGAACCACCGGTTGCTGCGGGCTTTCGCTGGGAAAGCTGACCGGGTTCGGGTTGTTGAAAAGCTGGATCATGGCCAGGTTGCGCTGTGCCCGTTCCACGGCACGCGTGGTCAGCAACGATCCCGGACGAATCTCGGCCCAGGTCATGATGGTGTCTTGCGTGGTCAGGAAATTGCCCCGCAGGAACACGGGGCCCACGTGCACCTGCGAACCCAGCTTGATGTTCCACACGATTGTGACGTGATCGCCCTCTCGCTCGATATGGGACTCGACGGTGGCGTTGCGATAGCCTTCGTCCCCCATCAGGCGTTTGAGTCGTTCCTCATCGCGGCGCACGACCGCCGGTTGGTAGGGCGCTCCTATCACCGTACGCAGCGACTTGCGCAAGAACAGGTCGTCGCGCGGCACGGGCGTGGCGGGGTCGGCAGATACGAAGCGCATGTCCGCCACCCACACCAGGGGCGCCTCCTCAATGAGAAAACGCACGAAGAGCGCGTTCGCCTTTCGCAATGCCAGCTCGTCTTCGCGCCGGATAACATCCTTGGCGCTCGTCGGCGCCGGCCGCCACTCGCCCGGCGCTGGCGCAATCTCAGCACGCACCTTGCTTCCCGGACGACCGATACTCTCGTAGTAGTCGACCAGGCTCTGCACGTCGAGCTCGATCTGCCGTGGGGTCGCAAAACCGCCCTCGCCCAAGCCGAGGAAGCCCAGAAACGGGAACTCTTTGGTTCGAATCCCTTCCGCCAGGGTGGAAGACGACACCTTGTGGTTGCCCACGAACTCCACCCCGCGCACTTTGAGAACCGGCCCCTCATCGATGGTGAAGACGATGCGGTCGGCGTCCTCGTCGATACGCTCGCGCCGCCAGGTAATCTTGACCAGCATGTGGCCCCGCTCGCGGTACGCCTTCTGGAGCGTTTCTGCACCCTCGGCCGCGTCAACGTCGTCGTACACGCCGTGCGCCATGGCGGCGACGTCGCCCGTCAGCGCGCCCGCGGACCGTGAGTGATTGCCCTCGAAGACCAGCTCGATGCGCCGGCGCTCTTTGACCTGGATGCCCAGGTGTACCTCCTTCTCGCTGTGATCCACGCTCGAATTGGGGTCAAAGTCATCGGTGACACGTGTGCCGGGATAACCGAGCTTGGCGTAGCGGCGGGCGAGAGCAGTCTCGTCGATGCGCAAGACGTTGCGGCGAAATAGTTCGTGGCGCAGCCACGGCCAGCGCCAAAAGTGCCAATCCATGTGGCGAAAGCTGTCCGCGATATCGCCGACGGAAATGGCGCGGCTGCCGGTCACGCTTATCTTGCCCAAGGGATAGCCCGGTCCTAACTTCACGCGCACGTCCAAGTTGACCCTGGCCGGAACCTTGTTGGTGCTGTGTTCAACGATGTGTACTTCTGCGTCCTGAAAGCCCTGCGCGTGCAGGTAGTCGCGCACGTGCACAGCCTCCGCGTCGAGAAAGGTGTCCCGCCGCTCTCCCGCCGGGGGCAGGGCTTGCCCGTTGCGAAGGCTGAGCTGCCGGAGGATCTCTTCCTGGCGCACGCCCGGACGGACGATGGGCTGGTTGCCCGAAACGAAGATCTGACGTACGCGATCGAAGGCTCGCAGACGAATCTGCAGGCGAACTCCGCCGGCCTCCGTCTGGACGGCAATCTCAGCCTGATAGCCCACAGCTTTGAGCAGATTTTTGAGACGGGGAGCCGTCCCTAGAGGTGTCCCGACCCGATCGGCTTCGCCGGACTCGACAAAGGGCGCATGCAACGGGGCGATGGTGGCCACCAGGCTTTCGACGCGTCCGGGGGGATCGATCGAGCCCTCTAGCGAGACCGAAACGATGTGTGGTGCCGGGGCCGTCACAGCCGCATCCCGCTGCACAGAGGGCGCGTCCTGTCCGCGCGCCCCGGCTGCAAGGCCGGTGGCCAGCAGGACCGCTGCAAGCGCAAGGTGAGTGCTCTTTCTCGACAAGGGTTCCAGCACGGATGTCAGAGAGTAGTTCGGTGGATTTCGGTCATGGCAGGGTCATGAACCGGATTGGGTAGTCGATGGTCATCTCCAACTTCAGACTTCCCACTGAATCGTTAATGCCCTGCTGGGGCGAGTAGTTGAGTTGCTCGCCAATCAGGCGGGCCGTGAGGTAGTCGCGCAACCAGGCATTGGCTTGGGCCCGGTAGCGAACCTGGGTCTGAAAACCACGCAGATAGGACAGCTCCAGGGTGAATTCGCGACTCGCACGCGCCAGCACCTTCACTTCGAAGCCGTCCGCTCCCACGGCAGGACGCAGATTCAACTTGTGGCCGGTGAGAGATTGCAGGGTATCGTCGATGTAGGGCTCGACCAGGTTCGACACGGCATCGCGCGAAGCCTGGCCCATCATGTCGATTCCGCTCTGGGCGTTGATGCCGATGGTGCGTGCTCCCGTGCCAATGTCCTCGGTGGTTCGTCCAGAGAGCAGCATCATCAGGGTCTGGTTGCGGTCGAGGCCGTCGGTGGTCGACAGGTCAATGGCTGCCTGGTTGATGGGGCCGGTGATGCGTATCTGAACCGTGTGCTCGTTCTCAGAAGCGTCGGTCAGGAGATTTGTGGCGTCGATGGCGAGTTCGGGGGTATCGCCCGCGGCCAGCGATTTGGTTGGAACGAAGGTGATGTGGTTTACGTTGGGCGTGATGTCAAAATCGCCGCGTAGCCCCAGAATGTGAAACCGCCCGTCGGTGGGCCGCACGTCCCCGGCCAGGGTGGGTGACGAGAGGGTTCCGCCCACGAACAAATCGACTTGCAGGTAGATTTCCGTCGCCAGGTTGTTCTGCACCATGAAGCCGTCTCCCAGAGTGCGCACGCGCAGATTGAGACCCAGGTTTTCGAGCAGGGGCACACCTTCCCAGAAAGGACGCGACTCGGACTCGTTGATGCGCGGGGTGAGCATCAAGTTGCGCACATTGAAATCTCGGATGTATCTCCCAGAGATCAGACGGACATCGCCGCTCAGGCTGAGCGAGTCTTGCAGATCACCAGTCAGCTCGAGGGCAAAGGAAAGATCGTCAATCTCGAGGCCGGGCGCCCGGTAGACCAGACGCTCGCCCTTGAGAGGAAGGTCCACTTTGCCCAGCACCAACTTCGGGCGCAGGCTGATAATGCGAACGCGGCCGGGACTTGTCCCAGCGGCGCCGATGAGCAAGCGCCCGTCGTCGTTGATGCGCACTTTGACCTCGCGCAGGAGCAGCTCGCGGCTCGACAGCTCGATGGTGCCGCTCTCGACGGCCACTCGGCCGCTGATGCCGCGTAAGCGCATCTGGATCTCGCCCAGATCGATGCGCGCCGAAACATTGGGCTGGTCCAGCGTCCCCGAGACCTTGGCGTCGATGCGCGCGCTGCCGGAGACATCCGATACGGCGTCGGGCACCAGCGACTCCAGCAGCGACGCGCTCACCTCCCCATGGACCTGCACGGCCAGAGTGGTCGGCACGAAGTTCGCGCCCAGGCCAGCCCGGCCACTGAGACGAAGCGTGGCCCCGCCCACGGCCACTGCCAGATCCTTCAGTTCCACCGCATCCGATTGGAGATGCACCGTGCCCGACGGCACCGTGATAGGTGAAAGAAACCCCGCTGGCACTGCACTGATTGGACGAGCGATGGCAAGAGTACCGGCCACCAGGGGCTTCTTCGTGGTTCCAGACACCCTCGCCTCCAAACTGATCGCGCCTCCCACTTTCTGGAATTTTCTCCGCAAGAACGGTTGTAGGAATTCCAGGTTGAGTTGGCCCGACAATGCAGCACGTAGCGATTCGCCGTCCAGCTCGCCCGTCACGCTGAAGCGCCCGCCCTCGCTGATGAAGCGCGCCTGCTCCAGCACGATGTGATCGCCCGCCACCGTGGCTCGCAGATCACCGTCGTTCTTGAGGCCGATCCGGCGGGTTGCGGCCTGACCGCCAGCACCCGTGATTTCTTGGCGGATGGATGCATCGATCTCGGTCAGCACGGCCTGAACGGCGAAAGGTTTTTCCGGCTGCACCTCCACGCCGATATGTCCCGACAGGATGGCGTGAGCGTCAAGGTCCTTCTGCTGCTGGACCAGTTCCGCAATCTCGCGATTGCCCCGGAGCTGCAGCGCCAGATCCTCGAGAACCAGGTGGGTGAAGACCAGGTTTCCCTTGGCGCGCAGGCCGGCGGAAGTGAGCTGAGCGGTGGCATCGACGGTGAATCGATTGAAGAGCGTGCCCTTGACCGCGATGCCGGATTCCAGCGCGCTCAGGTTCAGGATGGCATCGCCCAGTGCCATGCCCATCACGGTCACCCCGTGGAGCTCGATGGTGCCGGCGACCAGCGGGGACTTGGTGCTGCCTGACAGGCGCAAATCGACGGACAGGCGGCCGGTCGCCGGAACATCGACCTGGGCTGCCGCCAGCACCGCGGCCACGGGCAAGTCCGTGACCTTGAGGTGCCACTCGATGGGCATGGCCTTGGGCACGAAGCGCATGTGGCCCTCGATCTGAATCTCGCCGCCACCCTTGGCGTTTGCCTGCAGCAGGCGTACGGCCGCACCCTCCTGGTCCACTTCCAGATCGATGCCACCGATCTCCCAGGTCTGCCCCAGCACCGTAGCGGTCACCCCGGCCGGCATTTCGAAACGAACTTTCGGACGGCGAAGCGGTCCGCTGGCCGTCACGTCGAAGGACATCTTGCCGGCGACCAGCCCGCCCGTGACAAGCGACTGCAGAGCGATCTGCCGGCCTTCCAAACGAAATTCCAGGGCCGGCGACCGCAGCATGTGTTGCACAGTCTTCTCGAACAGCTTGAGCGTTCCGCTTCCCGCCAGAGTGCCGTCGGCCACCTGGGCAGCCAGGGAATCCACGCTCAGCGTGCCGTCTTGCAGATGGAACTTGGTTTCGAGCGACGGCACCGAAGGAATGCCATCGACGCCGCCGATGTCCTTGACTTCAAAGTGGCCACTGGCGCGCGGCTGCTCCATAGTGCCGGTCAGGTCCACCGCCACGGACGCCTCTTGTGCCAGGGGCTGTACGCCCAGCGAGGCGAGCAGCCGCGGCAGATTCGTGCTGCCCACGCGCAACCCCAGGGCCAGCAGATGTTTGGCGAACTCGACCTTGCCCTTCACATCGATGCCGGCGCCTGGCACTTCGATGTGTATACCCGATGTGCTGACCTCGGCGGGCGAAGCCGTGGCCTGTCCGCGCAAACGCAACGAGCGCGGCAAGGACCTCTTCTTCCCCGTCCGCTCGAAGGAGAGGTCCAGGTCGCGTAACGTCCCCCGCTTGACGGCTGACATGCTTTCGTCGAATTCCGCCGTCGCTGACAGTCGGCCGTGCAGCTTGCCCGCGGCCAGCTTGCGCAGCCCGATCGGCAGGTAGCTGTCCACTGTGAAATGGTGAAAGCGAAGCTGCATGCTGAGCTTGGGGACCATCAGATCCGCCTTGGTCGAAAAACGCCCGCCGCCCGGCGGCGAAAATGACAGTTCTTCCAGCTTGGTGTTGGGCGCCGATGCCTTGGAGTTGGGATCGAACTGCATGCCCGCACGCAGTACCAGGTTCTGCACCGCGTACTGATCGTAGGCGGCGTCCAGACCAGCGATTTCGGTGTTGATGGCAATGCTCACGTAGGGCCCGAGGAGATTCGCCGTCACGCGCGCATCGGCGCCGCCAACATGCAGCCCGGGAATGTTCATCGGCTTCAACACCGCGTTCAGGGCATCGGCGGCATCGTGAAACTCGGTGTGCATGTGAATCGCCGACACCGAATCGGCGGCATAGATGCCGTTGAAGAAGCCTTTGCCCACTAGGGTGGAGTGCCCGGTCTTGCCCTCGGTCAGATCGAGAAAGATGTCATCGGAATACTCGCGCAAGGTGGCGACCTGCTTCACCTTCACGCTGTCAAACGGCAGCACCTGGTCGAGCACGGTCAGGGTTCCGCCCTGGCGCGCTTCCAGCCCCACGGCTTCCCAACCACAGAAGCCGTCCTCGACCTGCAGCCACGCCGGCGCGTGCAGATCGCGCAGGTCGAAGCCCCAGACATGCGGAAAATCGAACACCACCCGTAGTCCGTTGAGCTGGGCATTGAAAATGCGAATCGCGAAGCCTTTTTCTGGCTTGGCGCCCGGCGGCGGCGGGGGCGGGGGATTCTTGGGATCGAATGTGGCCAAGAAGCCGATGCCCTTCTTGGTCTTCTTCATGCGACCGAAGCGCCAGTACGAGTTCGGTCCCACCTCCAGGTCGTGCATGAAGAGACCGGCGCCGTTGATGAGTTGATGGAGCTCGATCTTGACGTCCAGGTGGGGCACGTCCACCACCACGGTGCCCTCGGGGTCGAAGAACTTCACGCCATCGACGGAAAATGGAGTGGGGCGTTTGACCAGGATGTCGACCAGCAGACGCGCCGGCCAGTGAATGGAGCGAAACTCCAACTTTCCGCGCATCTCCGGCAAAACCTTGGCCACGAAGGCGCCCATGCGCTCGCCTTGCAGAAAGAACACTGCCCCAGCGACGGCCAGGCTGACCAGGCCCAGCAGGCTGGCCAGCACGATGCCGCCAATTCTCAGGATTCGTCGTCGGATCGGGGGCGCCACGTGCCCCATCAGAGTAACCCGAAAACCCAAAGGTTGAGCGGAATTGCGGCCGGGTGAGTGGTAGTTTCCTGCACACCATGGATGGCACGCTCTACATCGTAGACGCGCTCAACTTTCTGTTTCGCGCTTTTCACGCCTTGCCGCCCCTTTCCAATAGCAAGGGTGTTCCCACCGGTGCGGTGTACGGGCTGTGCCAGATGCTGTTGCGTATCGAACGCGAGTGGCAGCCCACCCACCTGTGTGTGATCTACGATGCGCCGGGGCCAACCTTTCGCGACGAAATCTTTGCCGCGTACAAGGCCAACCGGCCGCCCATGCCCGCGGACTTGGTTGCCCAGATTGGCCTTTCCCATCAGGTGGTCGAGGCATTTGGGCTGCCCATGCTCTCCCTTCCTGGCGTTGAGGCCGACGACACCATCGCCACCTTGGCGCGAAAGGCTGTGGGCGCCGGGTTGCGGGTGGTGATCTGTTCCTCGGACAAGGATTTGATGCAGCTCTGTTCCGACAGGATCCATCTGCTCGACACCATGAAGAACAAGCTGCTGGGGCCGGCAGAGGTGCGGGACAAGTTCGGCGTCCTGCCGGACCGGCTGGGTGACCTGCTCGCCCTGATGGGCGACAGCGTGGACAACGTGCCAGGCGTCGCAGGCATCGGGCCCAAGACCGCGGCTGATCTCATCAGCCAGTTTGGCTCGCTCGATGGCGTGCTCGAACATGTGGCTGAGATCAAGGGCAAGAAGGGTCAGGCTATCGCGTCGAGCCGCGACGCTATCGAGATCTCGCGCAAGCTGGTGCGTTTGCGTGAGGATGTGGCGCTGGGCCGAGACGTGCGGGATCTTCGGCGCGCCGAGCCCGACCGCGCCCGTCTAGCCGAGCTGTTCGGGGACTTGGAATTCACCAAGCTGCTGGCGCAGGTCGATGGTGCGCGGGTGGCAGCACAAGCCGCGGAGGCCGTGGTCGCTGCGCTTGCGCCCGTCGGGACCGCCGCGTGTGAAATCACCGCGTTCGCGCCGGTCGGCGCTGCCGCGCCGGCGATCACGGCGGCCTCGCTGCCCCCGGAAATCATCCTTGATCGCGGCGGCCTCGATGGTCTTTGCGCCGCTATTCGCTCTGCCCAGGCTTGCGGCGCGGCCGTGCTGGCCGAGGGCACGCCGTATCCACGCGCGGCGCTCGTGGGGCTGGCTTTCGCCTTGCCCAGCGGCGCCCGCTTCTACCTGCCGGTCGGTCATCGCCTGCTGGGTGGTCCAGCGATGCTGTCGGCAACGGAGGCTTTGGCCGCGCTCGGGACTCTTCTGGCATCCCCGGAGATTCGCAAGTACGAACACGACGCCAAGGTTCTCGACATCCTGCTGCGTGTGCGCGGAGTTACCTTGGCCGGTTTGGCTGGCGACGCCATGCTGGCCGCATACTTGCTCGACGCCGGACGCGCGCCGTACGACTTGCCGGATCTGGCTGCCGCAGATGGGGCAGGGGAGGTGCCCGCGCGCTCAGCATGGCTCGGCAGCGGTCGCTCCGCGCGGCCGGCGAGCGAGATTCCAGTTGAAGAGGTCAGCCGTCCCTTGTGCGACGAAGCCTGGGCCGCGCTGACCCTGGCCCGCCACCAAGAACAGGCCATGAAACCCGCGGGCCTCACCAAGATCTATCGCGAGGTCGAGCTGCCGCTGGTTCCCGTTCTGGCACGCATCGAGTGCTGGGGTATCCGCCTGGACTGCGACTTTCTCCGCCAGCTGGGCCACGAGGTCGCCGGGACCATCGCGACCCTCGAACACGAGATTCACCAGGCTGTGGGCACTCCCTTCAACATCAGCTCGCCCAAGCAACTGGCCGAGGTTCTTTTCGGCAAATTGGGCCTGCCCGTGATCCGCAAGACCAAGACCGGCCCGTCGACCGACGCGGACGTGCTGGAGGAATTGGCATCCCTGCACCCGATACCCGCCAAGGTGGTCGAGTATCGCGGCCTGACCAAGCTCAAGGGCACGTACATCGATGCCCTGCCAGCCTTGGTTGATCCGCGCACCGGCCGTCTGCACACCACCTTCAACCAAGCCGTAGCAGCCACGGGCCGGCTATCGTCCAGCGATCCCAATCTGCAGAACATTCCTATCCGCACGGAACTGGGCCATCGCATCCGCAATGCCTTCGTGGCTGATCCGGGTTTTCAGATCGTGTCAGCCGACTATTCGCAGATCGAGCTGCGCGTGCTGGCACATTTTTCCCAGGATCCGGCCTTTCTCGACGCGTTTGCCTCTGGTCAGGACATCCACCGCCGCACCGCCGCCGAGGTCTTCAACGTGGCGCTGGATGCGGTCAGCAGCGAGCAACGCCGCATCGCCAAGGCCATCAACTTCGGCCTGGTTTTCGGGCAGACCGACTTTGGGCTGGCCCAAACCCTGCACATCGCGCGCGCCGACGCCCACGCCTACATCGAACGCTACTTCCAACGCTATGCACGCGTGCGCCAGTACATGGACGAGGTCATCGCCGAGGCCCGACGCACGGGCGCGGTGTCCACCTTGCTCGGGCGCACTCGGACGCTGCCGCAGATCAAGTCGAGCCGGCCCCAGGAACGCAACTACGCCGAGCGCATGGCCCGCAACACGCCTATCCAGGGCTCAGCCGCCGATCTGCTCAAGCTGGCCATGATTCGCGTAGACCGAGAAATGGTGCGCTTCCCCGACGCACGCCTGCTGCTCACCGTCCACGACGAACTGGTCTTCGAGGTCAAGACCGACGAAGTCGCGGCTTTCTCCGCTTGGGTCAAGGACGTGATGGAGTCAACCTACACGCTGCGCGTTCCCCTGGTGGTCGACGTGCATGCCGGCGCGAACTGGGGCGCCGCCCACTGACTATTTCTTCTTCCCGCCGGGAACTGCCTTGTCACCCTTGGGCTGGCTCTCGCCGCCCTTCTGGTGCGCAGCCCAACCCACTATTTGGGGCGTCTGGCCTTCCAGCTGGATGGTCTGCGCCTCGGGGGGCAGGACCGCGTTGCCCTCGGCAAGCACCTTGCCCTGCATATCCTCCAGCTTCTTGTGGATAATGAGTCCATTGGACGCGGCAAACCCGGTGATCGAGTTGATGGAGAAGGTGCCAGTCACAACTACTTGCTCGCCCGGCTTGACGGTCAGCGGCTTGAGGTCGCCGGTGTCCCAGTCCTTGATGGGGTAGTCGGCCACCAGCAGGGCGCGCTCGCGCTTGGTCCCCGGGCTGTCCGCGACGAAAAAGTGCGGCTGGTCGCAGGGCCGGCAACCCGTTCGGTCAACCACGACTGGCGCAGTCAGGGCGTCGCCGCCCTTCTTCATAGCCTTCTTCTTCTCTGCCTTCTGCTTCTCGAAGAGCGCGTCGTTGCACTTGCGCAGTTCGGCCGGGCATTCATATACCTCGGTCAGATAAGCTTTGACCCGCACGTCCTTGTCCATGTACTTGTCTTTCTGCTTGCGCAGACCGAACACCGACAGCTCGCCAGTCGGATACTGGACAGGTGCACTCGACACATTGAAGCTGGGCGAGGGCGGCAGGTTGACCTTCACCGGCGGGAGAGCCTGGCCCTGAGCCAGGGCCGCACCCGATACCAGGGAAGCCATCGTGAAAACCGATACCATGGAGATTCGGAGCATGAGTTTCCCCTCTTCGAAGGCCAATAGCCGCCGACCCGGCGGCCTATACGTGAGGTTCCTGCATAACATGGTCATTTGCGCGCCACAAGGCCCCAGAGTCGCCCTTGTGATGTTGCTGGCATCGCTGGCCTGCGTCGCCTGCAACCGGCACCACGGCAGCCCACGCCGGCCGGTCTCCACGGCGCCGCACGATGCGGGCGCTTCCGAGCCCCATCGGCTGGCTCGCCCATCCGTCGGCGTCAAGCTCCCCGAGACCGCCCCCAAGCCCACCCGGCCGAATCCCTACGGCGGGACGCTCCGTGTCCACCTCGAGGCCGAGCCGCCGCACCTCAACCCGCTGCAGGACCACCTTCAGGTCATCCAGCGCGTGGTAGACCACCTGGTCTATGAGACATTGATCGAGTGCCGGGAAGACCAGTATCGGCCGGGGCTGGCCGAGAGCTGGGAGGTCTCGCCCGACGGCGAGCGCGTCACCGTCAAGTTGCGCAGGGACGCACGCTGGCACGACGAACGCGTGGTTTCCGGCCTTGATGTCCAAGCCACCTTCGAACCACTCCTGCGCTCGGGCAGTCGCAATGCGATTTGGCACGCCATGCTGGAAGACGTCGAGGGTGTGGACGTGCTGCCCGAGCGGGGGGCGCGCTTCCGTCTGCGCCGGCCCTCTGACCTGGTTCTGCGCGCCCTGTGCGAGATCCCCATCCTGCCCGCCGAGACCCTGCGCAAGACGGGTTCGGCGGTCACCCAACTGGGACGCCAGCCGGTGGGCACCGGTCCCTTCCGTTTCGCCTCTTGGGAGCGCGGCAAACGCATCCGACTGGTTCGCAGTCGACCTGCCGAACGGCCGCAGCCGCCGTTTCTCGATGAGATCGTGTTCGAGATCGACGGTGATGGATCTCGGGCGATGGTCCGCACCCGACGGGGCGAAATCGACATCCTGCCGCGCGTGCTCGACGTGCTCTATCCCGAGCAGGTGACTCCGGCCACCCTGCGGGACACTCTGGAGGTGTGGTGGCTGACACCGGATCGCTACTCGTTCATCGTACCCAACCACCGCCGCGGGCCGCTCGCCGATGCTCGCTTCCGCCAGGCACTCAGCCTGCTCTGGGATCGCACGCGCCTGGCCGACGAAGTCCACCACGGCCTGGCGCGACCCATCGGGGCCCCCACCTTCGCCCAGGTTCCCGCTGACCCCTTGGATCTCAAACAGGCCATTGCTCTGTTGGAGAGCGCCGGTTTTCGCGACAGCGATGGAGACGGTGTGCGTGACGTGGGTGGTGTGCCCATCCGCCTGAGCTTTCTGCTGCCGTCCGGCGCGCGCAGTTTGGCGGCCGAGGCACGCGGGTTCGCCCTCGACCTTCGTCGCGCCGGGCTCTTGCTCGACACGGTCGCAATCGACGCGAGCTCCCTGCAGGCGCGCCTGGATGGCGGCGATTTCGACTTGGCGACTCTGACCTGGGAAGGCCGGCGGGACGAGGATCCCCGGCTGCTTTTCGGCAGCCAGGGTCAACTCAGCTTCAGTGGCTATCGCTCAGAGCCTTTGCAGGTGCTGCTCGACCAAGTGCGGCTGGCCGTGGGCCCCGCGGCGCGCGTCCCGGTCTTGCAACATCTGGGCGAATGGCTGGCCAGTGAACGGCCGGTCATCTTTCTCTACCGCCACGACGTCCCCGCGCTGGTGGCCAAACGGGTGCATGGCTTGGCCGGCGTGGGCGATCGCTTGGACCTGCGGTCCGTGTGGGTTGATCCGTGATTGGTCCTGTCGGCGCCTGCCTGCTCCTGGCTGCCTGCCCCGCGGCCAAGCCGGATGCGAACAGCTCCGGGTCAGCCCAAGTGGCGCACCTGCCACCGCAGGAAGCCATGAATCTCAACCGCGAAGGCAAGGCCCTGTACCGCGACGGTCGTTTTGCCGAGGCCCGAGCGAAGTACCAACGAGCCAAGGAGCTGGACCCTGACTTTTTTGCTCCCTGGCTCAACCTGGCTTGTACCTACGCACGCGAAGATCGCTTCGCTGAGGCGACGGAGCAGGCGGTGGCCTTGATCCGCCATGCCTACGTTCCCGGGGCGCGCGAGGTGATGGAGGCGGCTGATCTCGGGGCGCTGCAGATTCGCCCTCAGGAACTGGCCAAGCTGAAGTCCGCCCTGGCCCAAGCGTCGACTGACTGGAGCAAGGCTGCGCAAGAGGGCTTTGTCTTCGTGGCGCGCACCCAACCACCCGTCAAGCTGGAAGGGCAGGGGATCTTGGTGCTGGGGATGAATCAAGAAATCTACGCGTGGCTGCCGCGCTCGGGACGCTACCTTCCCCTCACGGCCGAAGATGGGCGTGTGCTGGCATTGGCGAGGTCGCCGGATGGTCGCCGGATCGTGTTCGTGCGCGCGGGCCGTCTGGTGCGTGCGGCCGGCCAGGCGGATCTGCTGCGCGGGCTCAGCGTGCGACAACTCGACTTGGCCAGCATGGTCTTGGGTCCGGTGGTCGAGTTGCCCGGAGACGTGCGACAGATCACGCTGTGGCCTACTGGCCGTGATGGGGTCGAAGTGGAAGTGGTTGGCCTCGTCGGGGCATCGAGCAAGTTCCACTTCGACGGCCAGAGGCTGGAGCCCGCCCAGACGATCCATAGACGATTCTCCGCCAGCGTTCACCCTGTGGTGCTTACTGCAGCGGGCGTGGCGCCCACCAGCCGCGTGGTCACCGATGACGGCTGCGCTTTCTCGGCACAAGATGAACTCGACGGGAACGGTCTGCCCGGCGTCCGCATCTCAACGGGAGCGAGCAAGGGATTCTTCCTCGATGCCCGCTACGGCACTGGCCTGAACGGTCTGCCCTTCCCAGGTTCGGTCTCCTCGCCAAGCAAAGCCCTGTCCCCGGCGAGGAAAACGCGCTAGAGGATTCCCAAACTAATGTCGCCAACCCCCATGTCCAGAAAGATTGTCGTGACCGGCGGTGCCGGATTCATTGGTTCAGCTCTCGCACGCGCCCTCGTCGCGCGGGGCGATGACGTTTCGGTGCTGGATAATTTCTCCACCGGGAAACGCGAGAATCTGCAAGACTTGGCCGGACAGCTGGCCGTCGTCGAGGGCGACATCCTCGACGCGGCGCTTTTGGATCGGGTTTTTGCAGGCGCGGACGTCGTGTTTCACGAAGCCGCCATCCCCTCGGTGCCGCGCTCCCTGGCCGCGCCTCTGCCCAGCCACAACGCCAACGCGACAGGCACCCTCAATGTGCTTGAGGCCGCGCGTCGCTGCCAGGTTCGACGCGTGGTCTATGCCGGGTCGTCCTCGGCCTATGGCGAGCCGCCCAGCTTGCCGGTGGTCGAAACCATGGCCCCGGCGCCGTTGTCGCCCTATGCCGTGTCCAAATTGGCGGGCGAGCACTACCTTCGGGTGTATGCGCGGGTGTTTGGCGTGCAGACGGTGACGCTGCGCTACTTCAACGTGTTCGGTCCACGCCAGGATCCCAACTCGCAGTACGCGGCGGTGATCCCGCGGTTCATCACGGCCGCGCTGGAGGGCCGCTCGCCCACCGTGTACGGCGATGGCGAACAATCGCGCGATTTCTGTTTCATCGACAATGTGGTCGAGGCCAATCTGCGGGCCGCCGATGCCAAGGGTGCTTCAGGCAAGGTCTTCAACATCGCGTGTGGAACCGGCACCAGTCTCAATCGGGTCTTGGCTTTGCTGGGCGAGGCCCTGCACCGACCGATCGCGGCCCACTACGAGCCCGGGCGCGCCGGCGATGTTCGGCATTCACTGGCCGATATTTCCCAGGCCAAGACCGTGCTTGGCTACACGGCTGCGGTGAACTTCGTCGCCGGGCTGGGGAAAACCCTGGCATGGTTCCAAGAGCAGAGATCGAGGCCATGAGCAATTGCCTGCTGAGCATGACCGGGTTCGGGCGAGGGACAGCCGAATCCGGCGTGCGGCGGTTGATCGTCGAGATTCGTTCGCTCAACGGCCGGGGCAGCGACATCAAGGTGCGGGGGCGCGACGGGGACATCCCGGCGGCGGTGGAGACCGAGATTGTGCGCGCGGTTCGCGCGCGCGTCGCACGCGGCACAGTGAGTGTCACGATTCGAGAGGAAGGCATCGACGCGCCTGATGCCTTGATCGATCTCGCGATGGTTCGCCAGGCTCACGAGGTTCTCGAGTCCCTGCGTCGCGGGCTGGGACTGGCCCAGCCCGTTGACCTGGCCACGGTAGCCGCCTTCTTGCAAGGCCCTGGTGCCCGTCCCGTCCGGCGCGACGAAATCACCTGGGACGAAGTGCGACCCGCGGTAGAGCAAGCGCTGCAGGAGGTGCAGGCCACGCGTGCCCGCGAGGGAGCCGCTCTCTCGACCGATCTGCGCCAGCGACTCGATCGCCTGCGAGAGCTGGCGGCAAAGATCGCGCAGGCCTCCTCCGGCCTGCCCACCCATGCGGCCCGCAAGCTGGAAGAACGGTTGGCCGCCGTCGTGACCAGTGGCACCGTTCTCGATCCCGCGCGACTGGCCCAGGAGGTGGCCATTCTGGCCGAGAAGCTCGACGTATCCGAAGAGCTGGTTCGATTGCGCACGCATCTCGATCACCTGGGCGGGCTTCTCGCCGCAACCGCGCCCGAGGCCGCGGGCCGCAAGATTGACTTTCTCGTGCAGGAGGTTGGGCGCGAGATCAACACCGTCGGATCCAAGGTCCAGGACGCCCCAATCGCCACCCTGGTCGTAGAGAGCAAGGCAGAACTGGAGAAACTGCGCGAGCAAGCCCAGAATATCGAGTGACCCACCCGACGAGACCCCCCGAGATTATGACGTCACCTGATAGAAGCCCCGGCCTCTTGCTGGTCATCTCCTCACCCTCGGGCGCCGGCAAGACCACGCTGGCGCGGCGACTGGCCGGGGAGTTCGACCTGCGCTTCTCCGTCTCGTACACCACGCGCCAGCCGCGCAAAGATGAGGTCCACGGCAAGGACTACCACTTCGTGAGCCGTGCGCGCTTCGCCGAGATGGTCGAGGGCCACGAATTCGCCGAATGGGCGGTGGTCCACGGCAACCAGTACGGAACCAGCATCGCAACGGTGAACACCTCCCTGGCTGACGGCGTGGATTGCCTGTTCGACATCGACTACCAGGGCGGCCGCCAGATTCGCCAGCAATGGCCCGCGCAAAGCGTGTTGTGTTTCATCTTGCCCCCCTCGATGAAGGAATTGGCGCGCCGCCTGCGCCAGCGTGCCACCGACGCCAACGACGTCATCGAGCGCCGGCTGGCCATGGCCCACGAGGAGCTCACCCACTACGGTGAGTACGACTATCTGGTCGTCAACGACAACCTCGATCAGGCCTACGCCAAGTTGCGCGCCATCTACGTGGCGGCCGGTTGCACGCGCGTCCGCAACGACGGCCTGGCGCAGGCTCTGTTGCGCGAGGCGGCCGCTGCGGACCACAAGCCGTGATGGAGATCATCGACCTCATCTGCGAAGCCGCGCAGAAAGGCGCCCCCACCGCCGACATCGGGCTCATCCGTCGCTGCTATGACTTCGCCAAGGAACGACATGCGGGACAGATGCGGCGCTCGGGTGAGCCGTACTTGGTGCACCCGCTGGGCGTGGCCAAGATCATTGCCGAGCTGAATCTGGACGTAGCCTCCATCTGCGCCGGACTGCTACACGATTGCGTGGAAGACACCAGCGCCACCTCCGAGGACATCGGCCGGCTTTTCGGCGCCGAGATCCAGCGACTGGTCGACGGCGTCACCAAGTTGGGTCAGATCCCGTGGAACACGCGCGAGGAGCGCCAAGCCGAGAACTTCCGCAAAATGCTGCTGGCCATGGCCAGGGACATCCGGGTCATCCTAGTCAAGCTGGCCGACCGCGTGGACAACATGCGCACCCTGCAGTACGTGTCGCGCGAAAAGCAGGAACGTATTGCCCGCGAGACGCGCGAGATCTATTCCCCTATTGCCAACCGGCTCGGTATCCAGTGGATGAAGGTGGAGCTGGAAGATCTCGCCTTCCGCTACCTCGAGCCCGACGACTACCAGGATCTTTCGACCAAGATGGCGGGCACGCAGGCCAGCCGCGATGCCTACATCGCCGAGGTTTGCCAAGAGCTACTGCGCGTGCTGGCCGCCGCCTCGGTTCCCGCTCAGGTGAGCGGGCGAGCCAAGTCGTTCTGGTCCATCAACCAGAAGATGAAGCGGACAGGCCGCGAGCTGGAGCAAGTCTACGACATCGTCGCGTTCCGCATCATCACCGATTCGGTGCAGAACTGCTATGCCGCCCTGGGGATCGTGCACTCCAACTGGATGCCGGTCCCCGGCCGCTTCAAGGACTACATCGCGCTGCCCAAGCCCAACCTGTACCAGTCGCTGCACACCACCGTGATCGGGCCAGGGGCTGACCGCATGGAAGTGCAGATCCGCACGCCCGACATGCACCGGACCGCCGAACAAGGCATCGCCGCCCACTGGCAGTACAAAGAACCTACGGTGCTGGGTACCGGCGACCGCCAAGCCTTCGCGTGGCTGCACCAGTTGATGGAGTGGCAGCGCGACCTGAAGGATCCGACCGAGTTCATCCAGACGGTCAAAATCGACCTGTTTCAAGAAGAAGTCTTTGTCTTCACACCCAAGGGCGACGTCAAGGCCTTGCCCAAGGGGGCGACCCCCATCGACTTCGCCTACGCGGTCCACTCCAAAATCGGGGACCACTGCTCGGGGGCTCGGGTCAACGGCGTCATGGTTCCCTTGCGCTACCCCCTGCGCAATGGCGACACCGTCGACATCATCACCTCGAATTCGCAGAGACCGTCCAAAGACTGGCTCAAGTTCGTGGTGACCAGCAGCGCTCAGACCAAGATCCGCCACCACCTGCGCAACGAACAGCGCGAACGCAGCCGCCGACTGGGACACGACCTTCTGGCGCGCGAGCTGCGCAATCACCACCGCTCGCTGGCGACGGCCGAAAAGGAGCGGCTGCTCGACAAGGCCGCAGCGGCGCTGCGTCTGAGCAGCGCCGACGATCTCATCGTTCACGTGGGCTACGGCAAAGTCGCACCCGAGCAAGCCTACGCCGCCATCTATCCCGATGCCCAGCCCGTGGACGCGACTGCCGAAAATCTCTCAGCCGTGATCGCTGATGCGAGCGCGCAGGCCCGGCGTGTGACCAAGCGTTCGGTGGGTGGCGTGCGCGTCCAAGGAGAGGCCGACATCGTGGTCCGCTTTGCCAAGTGCTGCAGCCCAGTGCCCGGCGACCATATCGTGGCTTTCATCAGCCGTGGACGCGGTGTCATCGTGCACACCCTCAGCTGCCCCAAAGCGCTGAATCTGGACCCCGCGCGTCGGGTCGAGGTGTCCTGGGACGAAGACACCCGCATGCTGCGGCCGGTGGCGGTGGAGGTCATCTCGACCGACCGCCCCGGCATCCTGGCCGCCATCTCCAAGTGCTTCACCGAGTTTGGCGTCAACATCATCCAGGCTAAGTGCAAGACCACTGAGGACCGCCGAGGCATCAACACCTTCCAGGTCACGGTCAGCCACGTGGACCAGCTGAAGAAGGTCGTGCGTGCCCTGCAAGGGATCGAGGGTGTGACCTCAGCGGAACGGCAGTAACTCGGCTGCCAGCGTCGTCTGGGTTGCCACGTGTGCGTTTTCAGGCCCGTGCAAGCGGGCCAGGCCCGCGACCAGTACGAGCGGCTGTAGCCGTTCGTCGTAAGACCCTGGAACGTGCGCCGGCGTCGCTGACCGTGGCAGATGCGGAAGACCTCTCTGCATTTGACCTCGCGCTTCGCCCCTGCTAAGTGAAGAGCCCCATGGCATCGAACAGTCGTAAGACCTGGAAGCGCCGGCAGCGGCACCACTCGAACGCCGGACACAAGCGCAAGGCCAAGGAAAGCGTTCGCTCGACGAAGTCCGAGGCCGATTTGTTCGCCGGGATGGGCGCTCCAGGCCAGCCCGCGCCCAAGACGGCCGCCGAGTAGCTCCAGACGCGGGGCGGCATCCCGTTTGCGCATCCTGGCTGGGTGCGCAGAACCCTTGTTGCTTTCGTCGGTGCCTTCGGCTTAGGATTTGTCCGCTTCGCGCCTGTCGAGGAATTGTCCTTGCAGGCAGAGCGACTTCACCTCAGGTACCGGATGAAAACCTGCCCAATCTGTAAGTCAAAGTACCCCGAGGACGCGAATTTCTGTCCCCAGGAGACCTGTGCCACAGCGGATGGCCCGCAACGGCTCGAGTCCATACCCGACGCACCAGAGCCGCGCTTCAAGCCGATCGAACGCATCGGAGGCAGCAACACCGGGGAGGTGTGGCGGGCGCGCGATGGCCAGACCGGCACCGAGGTTGCCCTCAAGCTGGTGAACGCGGCTGTACTGGGGTCGGCTGCCACCCAGTCCCGCGCGGAACGAGAGTTCAAGCAATTGATGAGGGTTTCCAGCCCGCGGGTCGCCACCATTATCGATTGTGGCAAGCTGCATGATGGGCGCCTCTTCGTTGCCATGGAGCTGTTTCCGTGCGAATCGCTGGCCAGCGTGTTGCGGGCCGGTCCCGTCGACTTGGACACAGCCAAGGCCATGATCGCGCAGGTGGGCCAGGCTCTGCTCGAGGCGCAGAAGGCCGGATTGGTACATAGGGATGTGTCGCCCGAGAACGTGCTGGTTGGTCCCAACGGGGACGTAAAAGTCATCAACTTCCCGCTGGCTCCGCCGGTCACTGACAAGGTGGCCGGCGATCCGGCCTACGTTTCGCCCGAACAGGCTCAGGGCAAGCCGGCTGATCAGCGTTCGAACACATACAGCCTGGCGGCCATCCTCTATCACATGCTGACCGGCGAGCCCCCGTTCCAGGCCGCTACGCCGAAGGCCGTGCTCGACATGCACGCGTCCAGCCCGCTCTTGCCACCCAGCCAGCGACGGCCTGGCGCGGGAATTTCGGCCGAAGCCGACCGCCTCATTCTCAAGGCGATGGACAAGAGTTCCAGTCGCCGCCACTTGACCCTGCGACTTTTCCTAACCGAGCTGGAAGGCGTGAAAGCCGCGGTTCCAGGCGCCGCGGCCAGCGCGGGTGCCAAGCCTGCCGGCAGCGAGGTTGGGCTCGCCAAGACCATGCTCTTCGCCGGAAATCAGGCCGATGTCGCACGCATGGTTGCTGAAGCCACGGCGGCCAAAGCGGCTGCCAAAGCCGCGGCGGCCAGCAGCCAGCCTTCAGCTCCGGCACCTGTCGAGAGGGTCGCTGCCAAGCCTGCCACAAGGGCGCCGGCGGCCTCGTCCGAACCCACAATCTCGGTCATGGAGACCATGGCAGCCAAGCCAGCCGCTCCTGTGCGACCTGCGCCGGCTGCGCCGTCTAGGCCTGTCGTGGCTGCTCCACCGCCAGCTGCGGCCCCGCGCGCTGCAACCCCTGCTCCCAAGGTCGTCCCGGCGGGGCAGAAGGCAGCCGCCGCGCAACGCTCGGCCACACCGGCTCTCGGCGGTGGCACGATCAAGCCCGCCGAAGCTGGCAAGGCCCCACCGCCTAAGGCCGGCGCTGCCTTCCGCGAAACGCTTTGGTTCAAGAAGGGGGACGTCGATCAGATGGTGGCTGACGCCAAGGCCAAGCTGGGGGCCGGGGGAAAGCCTGCGGCCGAGGAGGCCGAGTTGCCCACCGAAGACGTGCGGCCCTTGGAAGATCGCTACGTCGATGACGGTTCTGTGACCACGGAAGATCGGAAGAAGTTCTCGCTGCGAACCGGAGGGACGGCCACGGCCCTGCCTGCGGCCGCCGCCGCGATACCCGGCGAGAAGATGGATGAGCGCGAACTGGTGCAAGAAATCGGACGCGGCCGACGAACCGCGATTCTGTTCGTGGCCGCTGTGGTGATCGTGGCCATGATTGTCGTGGTCGCCATGATGATGAAGGGCAGGGGAAGCAACAAGTCCCATGCGAGCCAAGCCGCCCCACCGGCGGCCGTGACCGTCAGCACGCCGCCAGCGGCAGGGGTTCCCCCCGTGCCCGCTCCGGCGCCTGCGCCGTCCGCGGCCGCACCGTCGGCCCCGGCCGCTGTGCCGGCGCCGGCTGCCCCCGAAAAGAAAACGGCCGGGCCTGGGCTCGGCGCCGCAGACGACGCCGCCAAGCCCGGTGCTGGCGGCGCGGTCCCTGGCGCTGAGCAAGAGGCCGCGGCCAACAAGAAGCCAGCCAAAGCCAAGGCGCCTCACCGGGGCAAGGGCGGCAAGAAGAAGCACTAGCCCTATTCGTCCGCGATCTGTAGGGTTAGCTTCTGTGGCTGACCGTCGCGCAGAAAATCCACCACCAGCTCCGAGGCTGCACGCAGGCTGCTCAGCACCTCGAAGGCTTGCTCGGGCTTCTCAATCGGCTTGCCATTCACGCGGATGACCACGTCGAGTGGCCGCAGGTCGACGGCCGCGTAGCAGGGATCACCGGAATACAGGCGCCGGATCTCCCAGCCCTGGAAATGGCTCTTTGCGATCTTTCGTTCCACTTCAGCGCCACCTGCCAGCCAGCGTCCGATGCCTGCCTCCACGACACGAACCACCGCCGAACGTTTCAGCACGCCCGGTTTCACAAATGCCGTGCAGGAGGCTGGTTCTGGCACGGGCGACGGTGGCGGCTCGGCCGCAGGAGAGGGCGATGCAGCCGCGATCACCATCGGCGTGGGCTGCTCACCCACGGGCGCCGGGTTGACCCGCTCCGCGTTGCTGGTCGCGCAGGACGTGACCAGCAGCCCAGCGCCGCCTAGGACGGCGGCAAGGGCAAGAAGACTTCGACTCATACTGCGCCCCATACTCTCATGGCGTTGCCGTGGATGCGAATCGCGCTTGCACGGCCGCGACCACGGCGACAGCGACCTCGTCTCGCGATGCAGAACCGTCGAGAATCACCGCGGACCCGGCGGCGCGTGCCAGCCGGCGGTAGTTGTCTGCCACACGTCCCAGGTAGGAATCCGCGTCGTAGCGTTCTTCGGGACGTCCGGCCAGATGCCTGCGCTGTGCCGCCAGCTCCACTGGGATGTCGAGCAAGATGGTCAAATCCGGCGGCCGAACCCCTCGTGCCAATAGCGCCACCCACTCACGATCGGCCTCCTCGGCTTGGTAGGCCAGGGAGGACATGAGATAGCGGTCCGAGACCACGTCGGATCCTTCCGCGAGAATGGGCTCGACCTCGCGTTGCAGATGGTCAAGGCGGTCAGCGGCAAACAGCAAAGCCATGGTTCGTCCGTCGACGGAACCGCCGGCCGGCATGCGATGTTGGCCAAGCAGCACCTCGCGTAAGAGGCGACCGATGGGACCGCCGCTCGGCTCACGCGTGGACACAGCCGTCCGTCCCTGCTGGCGCAGGCATGCGACCAGCCGTTCGGTCTGCGTCGTGGTCCCCGAGCCGTCAATGCCCTCCAGGACGATGAGTCTGCCACGAGTCAAGGGTTTAACTCCTTGGGGGTCTTCTACAACCAATCCGCGCGCTTGCCGAGAGCGCGTGATCCTATACTCTTCCCCTGTGTTCAGCTACTCCGTGAGACAACCCGTGCTGGCAAGATTCGGTTTGTGCGCCGCCGTGGCCCTTCTCTTTGCCCTGCCAGCCTGCAAGCGCTCCATCCGAGTCTCAAAAGCGCGGCCGGCCGACGTCACCAGCGCGTCTCCTCGCGGCGTTCTATGTGTGGAGCAGCCGGACGCCTGCCTGTACTGTGTCGGCCGCGAGGGAGAGGCGGCCTTCCTGGAGACGTTCCAGTCGCAGCCTCGAGTGTGCGACCCCAAGGATCCCGAGGAATGCGTGGAGTTCTGCTCCACGCTGGCGCCACCCTGTGCCTTGCCATGGACACCTGAACCGCACTGCGTTCTGGATTCTCAGCTGGCCTTCCATCGGGCGCTGTTCAACCGGGACACGGCCGATCGACCCGAGGTAGCTTTCTCCGGCCGAGTGACAGATGAGACGGGACATCGGCTCGAAGGCGTGCATGTCGACATCTGGGTCGCACGGGGCACGCAATTCACATCGCTGGGAGACGAAGTTTCGGCCAAGGACGGCACCTTCAAGCTTCACCTGCGCAATGGTCCCTGGACCTATTCCCTTCGGCTGCGTCGCACCGGATTGGCCAGCGAAATCGTTGACCGGCTTGCGCCGGACAAGCTTGCTGCGTCGAGCGCCGCACCAGCGCGAATTTTTCGCATGGGCGCAGAGTCGGTGGCACGGGGGCGCGTGGTCGACGCCGAAACCGGCGCTCCGGTGGCGGATGCGTTGCTGCAAGCCGTGCGCACACCGGAAGACCCTCTTGAAGTTAGCGAGACCCGCTCAGGCGCAGACGGAGCTTTCATGCTGGGCGGCCTGGAAGCCCACCGGTATTCGCTGCGCGTTTCGAAATTCGGCTGGAAGTCGGTCACCACCAAGAACGCGTTCAGCGCCCCAGCAGCACGGCTGACGGTGAAGCTGTCCCATGGAACCGTGATCCGCGGCATGGTCCACAACGCCGACGGAAAGCCCGAACCCAATGCCACGGTCGCGGCAGTGCTGTCCGACGTCCCTGGCGCGCCGACTCTGCCCATTTTCTGGACTACGGATTCGGAAGGGAGCTTTGCCCAGGATCATTTTGCTCCCGGCACCTACTACCTGTGGGCGCGCCGGGGCGACATGCTGGCCTATCCCCCCGAGAAGATCGAGCTGGTCGAAAAGGGCGATGTCACCGTCGAGCTTCGCCTCGACCACAAGGGCGCACGCGTGACCGGCCAGGTGATTCCCAGGCCTGGCTATCATTTGGCATCCGATGCCCGTGCCCTGCTTCTGGGTCGCGCACCCTCGCTGGGCTTCCCCAGGCCGGCGGTGGGTGCGCTCGACCAAGACGGGCACTTTCTTGTGGCTGGCGTGCTGCCGGGGCGCTACGAGCTCAGCGTGCGAGAGGGCACGCGGACGCTCACCATCGCGCAGGGCCCCCGTGACGTGGAAGTTCCCATCGACCCCGACACGACGGTCGCACTGCCCGAGCCGGTGGTGGTAAGAGCGCAGCTAGCGGAGTAGGGCGACTAGTTCAACACGCGGAAGCGATCTAGGCAGTCCGCCAGGATCTGCTGGCTCTCGTTCTCGAAGCTGTAGAAGCGCACGGCCATGCCGGAGACGGAATGGGTCAGGCCTTCCCTCGCGAAGTTCATAAAGTAGTGATTCTTGACTTCACCGAGCGCGACGATCTCGGCTGAATTGTCGGCACTGAGAAACGAAACCCGCACATGCGCTCCCAGGGGAAGAGGCTCACTCATTTCGACAAAAATTCCGCCAGCCGAAACGTTGCGAGCCACGCAGTCCAGCTCGCCGAACAGGATCGACTCGACCCGAACCGGGAAGACCTTGTCGAAGCGCAGGTGCTGGCGCTTCTCTTGGATTGCAGGGCAGGGTGCACGGCCAGCAGAATCACTGTTTCTCATGCTGACACAGTGTCATAACCCACAATGAAGTCAAAAAACCTACATGTGCCCCTATATGCACAAGTCTTGGACGCAACGTGCCCGGTGCTAAGCGTTGAAAAATCACGCGGTTTTTGATACGTTGATTCCCGGCGCGGGATTCGCCGTCCAATGCTTTCCAGTGAACGGACGACACGCAACGATGTCGTACCAACCTCGGGTCAGGTCGAAGGCCTGGTGGTTGCGTCAGGCCGGCCATCCGCTCGGCGTCCGATCGAGTTCCTCAAATCCGAGGGCATCAACGTCCAGGTGGCGGACAATGCGGACCTTGCCTTCGAGGAAGTGCTCCTGCACCGGCCGAATCTGGTGCTGATAGAAGCACATGCGACAGCGTCCGGGGGGATCGATCTCTGTGCACGCCTCAAAGCCAACGCCCGCACGCATTTCGTGCCCGTTGTGTTGTGGACCGACGACAAGAGCAGTGAGGCTCAAAACCTGAGCGCCGTGACCGCGGGCGCGGATGCGGTCTTTTCCGCGGCCACCAGCGTCGACGAACGGCGGGCGCGCCTGTGGGCTCTCTTGCGAACCCAGGTGCTGTACCGGCGCGAGGAGAAGAAGCGTATCGTTCAGGGCACCGCCATCCGGGAGCGACGGCGCTGGGTGGGTGGATTGATCCATGACCTGCAGAACTCCATTGGTGCCGTTCAGGCGAATTTCGAATTCTTGGCCCAGGAACTGGCGTCGGCCGGCCGCGTTTCCTCCAAGAGCGAGGTCGAAGAGTGTGTTCAGGACTGCCGCTCCCTGTTTCGTGATATGGCGCGCGGCCTGCGCACGGTCCTCGACTACGAACGATTCGAGTCAGACCGGATCGCCTTGCGCGAAGAGCAGGTTTTCTTGGCCGATCTTGCCGAAAAAGCCAAGGCCGTCATCGAGTCCTCGACGGGCACCCATAACAAGACCATCGCCATCGAGAGTGCGGCCAACGTTCAACCTGTGCAGGGTGACCCTGACTATCTCCAGGAAGCCCTCGCGAACCTGATTGACCACGTCTTGCGCCAGCCGGGCAACCGGCAGTGCCGCATCCAAGTCTCATGCGCGGGTGGGCTCACCCATGCCCGTGTGGGCGGCGATCATGACCGCATTCCGACGGAGCAGCGCACACGGATCTTCGAGCCCTATTCCCAGGCAGGCAAGCATGTGCCTATCGGACACGGTCTGGGGCTGGCTCTGGCAAAGCTGATAGTGGACGTGCACGGCGGGACCATCTGGATAGAGGACATTCCCCGAGGCGGATCGGCCTTCGTCATCGAGCTTCCTTCGAGCGGGCCGTCATCGAGGCAGCGCACGACGGGATGAACGCCGCGTTTTCTCGGCCACGCTTGCCGCTGGCTGTGACGGCCACGGTGTTTGCCGTGCTGGTTGCGGCCCGGCTGGGCTGGGCCGGCAAGGTCGATGATCTCTCCAACGCACTGCTGGGCGATCCCAGCTTCAAGGTGCGGGTGCAGGCTGCGCTGCTCTTGGGAAAGCTGGGGGACAAGGGTGGGGCGGATGCGCTCATCAAGGCGCTGAACGACGAGGACAAGTCCGTGCGAGCTATGGCGGCGCAATCGCTGGGCAAGCTGGGTGGCGCGCCAGCCATGGCGGCGCTGAAGGCGCTCCTGGGACGAGAGCGCGATTCCTTTGTCAGCACCCAAGCCAAGCTTGCACTGTCCACTCTTGAGGACCAAGAGGTCGACGACCGAAAGATCTTCGTGACCCTGGGCTCGTTCGCCGGCGGCGTGAAGGCCGCCGATTCCGCGTTGCTCGCCTCGCTGCACAACTCGCTTCGGCAGTCCCTCGAGAAACTGCCCAAGCTGACTTTCGCTTCGGACGCGCCAGCCCCCAAGGGACGCGGCCACACCAGCCGCGTCGGGTTCCTGGTCGATGGCAACGTGTCGCGCCTGGAAGAGTCGGGCGGTGGTGCGGAGATCAATTGCGAGATCAAGGTCATGGTCGCGCGCTGGCCGTCGCGCAGCGTGATCCTATGGACCAGTGCCGGCGCCGCCGTGCAAGGGGGCCGGCGCGAGGCCGACAAGCTGAACGCCCGACGTGACTGCATCGAAGCAACGGCGGGCCAACTGGGTGACAGCCTTCTTGAATTCTTCCGTTCTCAAGGTGGTTAGCCGGGATCCGGGAGGAGAGACGAGTATGACCAAGCAAAACGAAAAATCCGACAAGGCAACATTCGCGGGCAAGCGCAAGCTGCGCAACTACCTCCTCGACGTGGGACTGCAGCTTCGCTACACGGCCTTTATCATGGCGGTGGCCGTGCTTCTCACCGGAGTCCTCGGCTACAAGATCTACCAGGCCACCCAGGTATCGTCCCGCATCGTCATGATGACCGTCCAGGCCGATCCGGTTGCCGGCGCCGAGCTGTGGGCGCAGTTCCGAGCCAATGATCGCATCGTCCTCTATGGCATGGCCGGCTTCGGTGTGGTCCTCATCCTCTCGATAGCCGTCGCAGGAATCTGGTTGACCCACAAGGTGGCGGGGCCGCTCCACAACATCGCTACCACCTGCGCCCGCATTCGCGACGACCACCTGCCGCCCGTGCTACGCCAACTGCGCCGCGGGGACGAGTTGCGCTCTTTTCACGCCCAGTTCGCCGAGATGTACGCGGCTTTGCGCACCCGCACGGTCGCCGACATCGCAGCCCTTGATAAGGCCATCGCCGCCATCGAAGCCCAGCCCACGCGTTCCTCCGAGCTCGAACTTGCGCTGGCCGAGTTGCGCGAGCAGCGCACCCGGAAGCAGCTCAGCCTCGAGCCTCATCAAGGATGAGCTGGTTCAGCGCACCAGCCACCCGCGGTTGAGAACACAAAGGGGAGAGGAGAGGCCACGGAGGCGCCTGGAATCCCAGAACTTCCCGCCAGACACAAGATGAAATCGTCAGGCTCGGCTAGTTGACATAATATCTGTTATCGGACATTTGCACTGTTATCGGACATTGGCACTGTAGCGCCCAAGTTCAAATGCCCGGTGAATCTATACGCGCAGCTACGGCGCGGTCCTAGATGATGCTGTCTGGCGTGTTGGTGGCGAGGGAATGATCTTGACCCCCGAAGGCACCGGCGACCAGTCCTTGACTGGAGCGACCAGCCCCCTGACGTACAACGTCTGCAGGAGTCGCAAAGATTCGAGAGCTGACACGTCGGTAACCTTCGTCCCGCTCAAGTCCAGCCATTGCAGCGGCATCCCCTTGAGTGCTGACAGGTCGCTCACCGGCGTCCCGCTCAAGTCCAGCCACTGTAGCGGCATCCCCTTGAGTGCTGACAGGTCGCTCACCTTCGTCCCGCCCAAGTCCAATCTGGTCAGGGGCATCCCCTTGAGTGCTGCTGCATCGTCGACCTTGGTGCCACCAAGATCCAGCCACTGCAGCGGCATCCCCTTGAGCGCTGACACGTCACTAACCGGCGTCCCCTTCAAGTCCAGATTGGCCAGAGACATCCCCTTGAGTGCTGACACGTCGCTGACCTTGGTCCGCCGCAAGTCCAGATGGGTGAGCGGCATCCCCTTGAGCGCTGACAAATCGCTCGTCTGCGTCCTGAACAAGGACAGACTGGTTAGCGGCGCGCCCTTGAGCGCCGAAAGGTCGCTGACCTTCGTCCCACCCAGCTCCAGGTAGGTTAGCCGCATCCCCGCAAGTGCTGACAGATCGCTCACCTGCGTCCAAGCCAGGTCGAGATGGGTGAGCGGCATCCGTTTGAGCGCCGACACGTCGCTCACCTTCGTCCCGCTCAGTTCCAAGTGGGTGAGCGACATCCCATCAAGTGCTGAAACGTCGCTCAGCTTCGTCCAGCCCAGGTCCAGTCCCTTGAGACGTTGCAAGGAACGCAGCGGCGAAAGCTTCGGGGCGCTTTCCTCTGAGAAGAGAAGCCCGATCGACCCGCCCAGGCTGTCTAGCGCCGGGATCGCCTCAGGTTCGACACTGCCTCTTGAATAAAACCACTTGAGACCGCCGAGTCCGCTGCGATGTTCTTTCTTGACGATCCCAGCCTTGGTTAGCGCTTCAATTGCCTGTGCGCGGCTCATTGGCCCGGCGGGCGCGGCAGGCGGTTCCGCCGGACCTGCAACAGCGACTCTCTGACCGCCTTGCGCCGCGGACAGTTCCGCATCAGGTGGGGAGCCAGCGGTCGCGCGCTGATCACGCGAGTGCTCCTCGGTTAGTGTCCTTTGTCTCATCGAGGATTTCGACGGCGTGAGCAAGTCTCCCTGGTCGCGTTGTTCGCGCTCTTTTTCGCCATATGTCGCAGCCAACCTCAGCTTGGCGTGGCTCCGCACCCCGGTTGGCTGGCTGTGCCCTTCGACAACCGAGCTGGTGTCAGGCACCGTCTTGCGCGACAGGCGGGGGTTGGCTGTGCCAGGCTTGGGCGACGGTCTGCGACCAACTCCCAGCACGCAAGCCACCACGATGAGCACGACCGTGGCGTCCAGCGCCGCCCACGACCAGCGGCTTCGGCGGCGCGGTCGCGGCGACATTATGGCCGTCGGCTGCTGCGCGCCCACCAGGCATTCTGCGTCCGCAACCCTGTCCTCGCCGGCGTCGCCGGCCTGGCCCACAGGCGCCAAAGGCGTGCGTAGCCACGCATCGAGATCGAGGATCTCACCCTCTTGATCGCCTACGTCCGTGCCGAACCAAAGGGCGAAGGTCTTCTCGAACCGCTCGCGTTGCGCCGGCTCCTGCACCAAGACTGCAGCCAGCGCCGCGTGCAGCCGCGCCCGTGTCCAAGCACCGGGCAGTTGCAGCGCGCGGCTGACGAGCGGGCGCGACGCAAACCCGTCCGTTCCTGAGGCGTCGGACCAGGCTGCCAGAAACGGATCGATTGGATGCTCGTTCATCTGAGCATCAATGCAAAGGGCTCGCGTCCCACGAAAAGCTGCGCCCAACGGTGCTCATGCTCTGGTCGCGAGCGTACCACGCTTTACCCCGAGCCCAGTAGGACCGTCTGGTGAGATTCCGCCCTCGAACCGCAGCGCACTTTTCCGGCTCTGCGTTCTCTCCGCTCACCTCTGTGTTCTCAGCGGCAGGCCGCTGGCGCTCGGTCGCCGAGCTACTGAGACTTCTCGCGGGCAACGCGAAAGCGAAGGCGCCAAACCAGGGTCAGGGCCTCGAAGAAGATCGAGCCCGACATCTTGGAAAGGCCCACGCGCCGGTCGACAAAGAGAATCGGCACTTCGCGCACCTGGAATCCCGCGCGCAGGGTCCGGTAGGTCATCTCGATCTGGAACCCGTAGCCGCGGGCGTTGACTGCCCCCATGTCGATGCCCTGCAGGGTCGCGGCCTTCCAAGCCTTGAACCCGGCCGTCAGATCGTGAACCCCAACACCCAGGGCCATGCGCGCGTAGACCCCGCCGCCGCGGCTGATGAGCCGGCGCCCCAGTCCCCAGTTCTGGGTGCCGCCCCCGCGCACGTAGCGCGACCCCACGGCCATGTCCGCGCCTTCTTCCAATGCCTGCAACAGCCGCGGCACATCGGCCGGATTGTGCGAGAAATCCGCGTCCATCTGCACGATGCGCTCCCAGCCCTCCGCCAGAGCCTCTGAGAAAGCCTGCATGTACGCGGCGCCCAGGCCGGCCTTGTGCGTCCTGTGCAGCACGCGCACCTGCGGGTCGCGCGCTGCGATCTGGTCGGCCACGGCGCCGGTCCCGTCGGGCGAGTTGTCGTCGACTATCTCAATGGTCGCCTGGGGCACAGCGGCCCGCACGGCGGCAACAATGGGTTCGACGCATTCACGCTCGTTGTAGGTCGGGATGACGATGAGTGTTCGCGACAAGACGGCTCTCGACGGTGAGAAGGTTGTTCTGGGCTAGGTATTGGGCGCGCGGCCTGCCAGCGCGGCTCGCACGTCGGCCTCATCCGACCGTACCATCATTTCAATGAGTTCGCGGAAACGCACGCGTGGGTTCCAGCCCAGCGTGGCTGCGGCCTTGCTGGCGTCACCGCGCAGGTGGTCTACTTCGGTGGGACGCAAGTAGCGCGAGTCGGTTTCGACGAACTTCTGCCAATCCAGGCCCAGGGTGCCGAAAGCAACGTCTAGGACTTCGCGCACCGAGTGCGATTCGCCCGTCGCAATGACGTAGTCGTCGGGCCGGTCCTGCTGCAGCATCAGCCACATGGCCTCGACATAGTCGCCGGCAAATCCCCAGTCGCGTTGCGCGTCCAGATTGCCCAAGAACAGCTTCTTGTCGAGCCCATGCAGGATGCGGGCTGCCGAGCGCGTGATCTTGCGCGTGACGAACGGTATGCCGCGCCTGGGAGATTCGTGGTTGAACAGGATCCCGCAGCAAATGAAGAGGCCGTAGGCCTCGCGGTAGTTCTGGCACAGTTGGTGGGCAAAAACCTTGGCGCAGGCATAGGGGCTGCGCGGCCGGAACAAGGTGTCCTCGTTCTGCGGCGGCGGCGACGAGCCGAACATCTCGCTGGAAGATGCCTGATACAGGCGGCAGCGCGCGCCACTTTCGCGAATCGCCTCAAGCAGCCGCAGGGTCCCCATCGCCACCGTGTTGGCCGTGTAGTCCGGCACGTCGAAGCTGACCCGCACATGGCTCTGCGCGCCCAGGTTGTAGATCTCGTTCGGCTGGGTGGACTGGATGATTCGGTTGATCGAGCTGGCGTCGTCGAGGTCGCCAAAGACCAGGCGCAGTCGGTAGTCGGCGCTGTGGGGATCCTGGTAGATCCGGTCGATGCGCTCGGTGTTGAATGAGCTCGAGCGTCGGATGACTCCGAAGACCTCGTAGCCCTTGGCGAGGAGAAACTCGGCCAGATACGAGCCGTCCTGACCGGTGATTCCAGTGATAAGCGCGCGCTTCATACTGCCCCCATCTTTTTGAAACAACTCATCGAGCTTTCATACCGTAACAACCTGAAATGGCGCCAGTTCTTCCCGCTCATCGTGGTCCACGACCGGGCACCCTACCCGGCCCCGCTCCTGCGTCGCCCGTGCTGGCGGACAGGGCTTCACGAAGCGAGCGTCGTGCGGCCACAACTTCGGCCTTGAGCGCGGTCAGCTCAGCCAGTGCCCGGGTGGAATCCTGGGGTCTGGTCGACACCCCGCCGGTCTTGACGGTTGCCCCGAAGGTCGTGACCACGAAGATGCGAACCGCTTCGGCGCGCTCGGCCGGAAAGGCGGCGCCGTACAGATCGACCAAGTCGATCACGTCGCGGGGTGCGTGGCCGCGCAACACCGCTGTGGCCCATGACCCGAGAAACTTGGCCTGGAAATTCCTAAAAGTCCCCAGCACCGCGGCCGGGCTCACGCCGGGTGGAAAGCGGTTCGAGGCCAGGGGCGCGTAGAATGCCTCGGGCGCGACTCGCCCAGCCAGGGCACGCGACTGAGCCATGCGGTAGATGACCGTGGCGGCCACGCCCGGATCCTCGAGCAGGTCGCGCGCGGCGCGCAGGGTCGTTCCGTCCTGCTGCAGGACATATCGGTTCTCGCGCACGTTGGCGAAGATCTCACGTTGGGCGCTTGAACCCTCTTCGACCTGGATCACGCCAGCCGGCCCGGGGCTCTCCCGCCACTCGCGCGCAATGACTTCCATGGCCATGCGGTAGCCTTCGACGAGAACCGGGGGAGGCACGCTCCCGTCGGACAGCACCCCTGCTGTGGCGACGAAATGCGCGACGTAGGTGGCCAGACGGCCGGTCAGGGTCTGCACCAGCGCCTTGTCGGCAGAGGGTTCCGTGGGCAAGCCAATCCACGGCAGGCCGGGACGCGACTGGACGCCACCGAAAGTCTGGGGCAAGGCCAGTCCGCGTCCGTAGGGCTGTCGTTCCAGCCCCAGAACCAGACAGGTCGGCTCGGCGCCTAGACGCTGTGCGGCCGCCGTGAAACGCTGGCCGTCGGCGCTGGCCTCGCGAACGAACTGCTTGGCCAGGTAGGCTGTCCGCAGCATCTCGAAGGCGAAGCTGGACTCGAGAAGCTGGGGAAGTGGTTGCACCGCCTGGTCCTTGATGTCGAGACGGCGCACGACAGGAAGTGCGCCCTCCAGCTTTCCCACGACCGGCGCGAACAAAATGTATGAATCGGCGGGCCCGAGCGGCTTGTCGGGATCGGAGCGACAGCCGCACGCGGCCATCAGGGCGACACCGACGGCGAGTCGCAAGCATGAGCGGAACATTGGCGGTTAGTCTATCACGCGATCGCGCTGCGTCGCCCAAGCGCATTGATTTGTCGAGCAAACCCTACGAAGATCAGATGAAGATCCTCGCGATGCTCGCACCCCGCGCCAGCGCTCGTCTTTGTTCAGCTCTCGTGACCGCGCTCTTGGTCGGGGTCGTGACGTCCGCGCGACCCGCGGCGGCCCAAGCCACCGCTGTGCTCCCTGACCTGGCGGCCCCGCCGGAACTCAGCGTAGAGGCCGCTGCGGTATCTCTGCTCCTTCGCTCATACTTGAAAACTGGTGAACGCCATACGGTGCCAAGGCATGAGCTGGCCCTTGCCATCGAGGCGCTCACCGGCCGTGCCCCGCGTGGCAGTTTGACCGTGAGCAACGACTTAGCGCCTCGGCTGGCCGAGCAACTGGGCGCTGACCGCATCCTGGTCGCGCAGTTGCAGTCGTCTGCCAAGCGCCTGACAGCAACCGGCCTGATCTATGGTCCCGCAGGCAAGCGAGTCGGCCGCATTTCGGTGGGCGTCGCCATGGGCGAGCTGGCTGCCATGGCTCGCCAGATTGCCGAACGCCTGGCCCCGGCTATCGGCGGCACAGTGGTCGACGGTCCGGCCGTCGGCCTGGCGGACCTGCGTCCCTTTGTGGCAGCACAGGCGGCGTTGCTGGTTGGCGACGCAGCCGCCGCCGCGCGGGTCGTTGAGGTCGCGCTGCCCAACATGGCCGCCCATCTGCCCGCCGTGCTGGATGTCCTCCGCTCCCTGGCCGAGGAGCCCAGCTTGCTCAAGCAGACGCGCGTGCAGGCCCGCCTGCTCATGGGCGACTGGGCCGCGGCTGCGGAACTGGCCGACGAGGGACTGGCGGCTGATCCCAAGAACGTCGCCCTGCGTGCCGCCAAGGCTCGCGCCCAGATCGCGTTGCGGGATTTCGACGCTGCTGAACGCGAACTCGACATGCTCAAGGGTGCGCGCAGCGTGCCGGCCGTGGTGGTGGCGAGGGCCGCACTGGCGGTCGAACGCGGCGATCCGGTGGAGAAACGCGACGAGGCGCTGTCACCCTTGCTAGGCCGACCCGCCTCCGAGTGGCGCGTGGCCCTGCCTCTCGTGGCCGCATCGGCACCGGGAACTTTTGGACCGCAGATTGAGGCGGCAGCCCTGGCAGCCGCACAGAAACTCGCGCCTCAGGAGCCAGGCCTGGCGTCCACTGTGGCGGCGCGTGCCTTGGCCGGCGGGGCGGCGGTCAGCCAGGCGGCTCCGCTCATCAAGGTTCAGGATCTGAGCACGGAACAGATCAAGGCCGTGGGCGCCCGCTTGGACAAGGTAGGCGGGGCCGACCCCGCGGCGGCGGCATTGAGCCAGGAAATCAAGTCACGCCAAGACGAATCCGAACAGGTACGCGCCACGGCCCAAGGACCACAGAAGCCGGTGGGGCCGCCCTCGACGCTGGCACGCAACCTGTACACTCTTCTGCAAAAATTCGACCTGCTCTACGAACCGACGCTGACCGCGGTGACCATTGCGCCCTTGCCCGGAAGTGGCCAGCCCTTGTACTGGCCCTTCTTGGTTCGGTCGGAAAGGCTTTCGGACGGCCTGCTGGAGGCGCTCATGCGCCCGCCCTGGGAGCTGTCCGCCTCACGCTCGAAGATCCGCACCGAGGAGCTTGCTGCCAGCAGAGCCACGGAAGATGCGCTGGCGGTGATGGCGCACGATATGGGCGGCGAAGCCGTGCTCATGTACCGCATTCAGCCGGCCGGGTTGGCCCCCTGGGTGAACGTCGACTTGATCCTGTTCGACGTTGCCAAGCAGAAAGTCTACCGGGCCAGCAGCGCGCTTATCGGCCGCTCCACCGGCCTGGTGATGTTCAACCCCTTGGTCGTCGGTTTGTCGCTGCTGGCGCTGCTGGGATCCGTCGCCTGGCTGGTGGTTCTCTCGTTCCGCGGCACCATCGTGGTGCGCGTGCAGTGGGATCCCGATTCCAAGGAAGAGATGTTCTCGGTCCTCATTTCACAAAACAACAAGACGCCGGTGATTGAGAACCCCAGCGCATACAAGAAGAAGCTGGAATGGCTGGGGCAACGCAAGCGGCGATTCGAGGCCTGGCAGGTCGAGCGCAGCACGACCTTTCGAGGCATTCCCAAGGGCAAGTACTTCGTCCACTTGTACGGCATCTACACGCGCGGACGCCAGGTGCTGGTTCTAAGCGAACCCTATGAGGCGGTTGAGGTGTTTCCCCGCAAGACCGCCTTCGTGGCCTTCAACCTGGAGGCATCCGAGGCGGAGTTCAAGATCACGGTCGTGGACGACAGCGGCCCGGTGGAAGGGGCGCGGGTGTGGCTCGACCAGGATCGCGCCAAAGCAGCGGCAACGCCCAAGCAAGGCAACGTCACCCTGAAAGTGCCCAAGGGCTATCACATCATCCACGTGAGCGCGAAGGGGATGCAGGTGGAGCGGCCGTATCACGTGATCAAGGCCAAGATCCACGAGATGACCATCAACCTGGTGTGGGAGCGACGTCAGGAAAACGTTTCGCACGCACTCGAGCACCAGGTTGACGACGCCCTCCCCTACCTGACCGTGTCGCGCAAGCCGCAGGCCCCGGGCAGCCCGCCGCACGCAACCCACGCAGCTGGCGCCACAGCCGCGCCCGACGACGCGATCGAGATCCCGCCGGTAGGCAGGGAACCGGCCGGCCTCCTGGTGGGGAGCATTCAAGGTCCCCTCGGTCGGCCATCGCAGGTCTCACGCGCCCCGGCCGCTCCGCGACCCTCCCCACCGCATGCCTCGGTCATCGCGGGCAAGATGACTCTCCGGCCGCTGGCTCCACAGGCGGACGCGCCCGACGAGGCGAGCGAGCCACCGTTGGATCTCAACATGCCAGTTGACCTGGAACCGAGTGCAGCACCGTCAGATCTTGACCGTCCTGTGGACCTCGTGCCCCCGGACAAGCCGCGCCGGACCCGATAGAGACTAGGGTTCGGCGCACAGAAAGCCCGACTTGGACAGTTTCATCGCGCCTCGGACAGCAACCAGCGACGGAAAGTTCCCGATTCGTCTCTGTCTTCTAGTGCCCAAGAACAATGCGTTGCGCCTTGAGCTGTCCAAGGCGTCTCTGTAAGAACTTGTTGTCTTCCAAGGATCCGGCGGCCGCTCCAAACTGCTCATCTGCCCGGATCCATGCGAGACTGCCAACGATCCCCTTGTGGACCCCGGGAGATCGGCTGCACTGCGTGGAATGGGTCCCGACAGTCCAAACGGCCGAGCACCACCATGCCACATGTCTTTGCAGTCTGGCGACGCGCATTTGACCGCTTCCGCCCCTATCTGACTGCTGCAGCCTTGTTCGCGGGTGTCTTTATCCTGTTGGCCACCACCAACCAGCACGAACGCGTCGTTCATTGGATCTTTTGGAAATACGCGGGGATCTGGCTTTGGACGCTGGTTTTCGCCTGTTCCAGCCTGTTCGCGGGTCACGCCCTGCTCAGCATTGTCCCCGGGCTGAGACTGCGTCTGCGCGAGCGCCTTCTATTTGACTTCACCGTCGGGGTGTTCGTGTTCGGCACGGGGATCTTCCTTTGCGGTCTCTGCAAACTTCTGCGCGGTCCATTCTTCTATCTGTTCCCGATTGTCCTGACCGCAGCGGGGGTCTCGACGCTTGTGCCATACCTCCGGCGGGCCTACTGGCACGTCCATCGGGTCTCGAGACGCGCGGTCTCCTTCTCCGCCTTGCGCATCGGCGCCAGCGTCTTGGGCACCCTCGGAATCACACTGGTCTACCTGTGCGTGATGGTGCCGCAGAACCTCTCCTTCGATGCCTGCACCTACCACATCCCGCTGGCGGAGCACTATGGTGCCGCTCATAGCATTCGATCCTTCCCTGAGGGGTCGTATGCGGGTGCGCTGCCTCACTTCGCGTCTTGGCTGTACACCTGGGCGTTCACCATCACGCCCAGTGACGAGTTCTTCCGGGTCGAACTTGTCGCACACTTGGAGTTCATCCTGTTCCTGGCGACACTGGCAGGGGCGCCGTTGCTGGTTGAGACGCTGGTCCCCGGCAAGCGGGCGGGAATGGCTTGGGTTGTGTTCTTCCTGTTCCCCGGCCTATTTCTCTACGATTCGAGCCTGGGAGGGGCGGCCGACCACGTGCTTGCTTTCTGGGCCATTCCTCTGGCACTCGCCGCGGTTCGCGTGCTGCGCAGCTGGTCGGTGGGCAGGTGCGTGGTCTTGGGCCTGATGATCTCTGGTTGCGCGCTCACGAAGTACCAGTCCTTGAGCCTGCTCTTGCCCACGGCGCTCTTTCTGCTTGTGGGCATTGCCCTTGCCATCCCACGACGCCGCGGTCGGATCCTCAAGTTCCTCGCGACCGGACCAGGACTGGTGGCCGCAGTGGTCCTGGTCGCCACAGCCTCTCACTGGCTGGCGAACCTGATCTGGTACGGCAACCCAGTGTACCCCCTGCTCGGCAAACTCTTCCCATCCCACCCGTGGGTTCCCGGCTGGAAGGGGCCGGTTCTGGACACGGGCTGGCAGCCCACCGGAACACTGATGGAGCGCCTCCGCGAAACCTTTCTGGCCGTGTTCACCTTCGCCTTTGTTCCCCATGACTGGTACCCCTTCCACCGCAACATACCGGTGTTTGGTTTTCTCTTCACACTCAGCCTGCCCGTGCTGTTGTTCGTCCGCCGCAGCGGGCGGGTCTGGGTGCTCGCGACCGGCGCGATGGTCTCTGTCTTCGTATGGTATTGGACCTACCACCAAGACCGCTACCTGCAGTCGTTGCTCCCGTGGATGGTCGCATCCACCAGCGCCACCCTGGCGCTCGCCTGGTCCAGCAACCTGTTTGCCCGCCTCGGCGTCGCGGCGCTGGTCGGCCTCCAGCTGATTTGGGGCGGAGACGTCCCCTTCCTGCCCACCCACGCGATGGCCGGGGACGTTCCTATCAAGCGCACCATTGAGCTACTGTCCGCGTCGTTCCGCGGAGATGCCAATGCCCTAAAGACCCACACAGGATACGAAGACATTGCGGCCGCCCTGCCTGCCAACGCCCTTGTGCTCACGCACGAAGAGTACCTGCGACTCGGGCTCCAGCGGAGATTCGTGGGCGACAGCCAACGCTGGCAAGGCGCAATCGACTACGCCTACCTAGGGGAGCCAGGCGCCGTGTTCGACCAATTGGCGGGCTTGGGCGTCACCCACCTGCTGTGGAGACGCAGCTCAAGCGTCAACCGCGAGGTTACGGTCGGAAGTGAGCTGGTGTTCTTCGACTTCGCCTATCACCACACCCGAAATCGCAGGGACTTTGGCGACTACTCCGTCGTCGAGATGCCGAGGGAGCGTCCGCCTAGCCGTCCACTCGGCGCGGTCGCGTACCTTGGGTGCAGCGCCAGGCGCTTGATGTCCATCAAGGAAGTGAACGACATGGTCGCCGCGGACTCCGAAGGCCGACGCTCGGGCGATGGGGCGGCTGCACCCCTGGACGAGTTGGTCGCCAAAGCTGACTTCGTGGTCGCAGACCAACGGTGTCCGTCGAGCGGCTCACTCAACGGCTTCACCTTGGCCCCCCACTGGGCCGACCTGAGGCTCTGGCTGAGGAACAGGTGAGCCAGATTTCCGAAGTCCAGTGTGTGGCTCGTCCGTCACGAACTTCGCTTGTTGGCAACCGACTACCTTGTTGTTGCCTCGGCTGCGGGCGATTCGCTCCTGGCACGGCGAAGACAGCGTTGGCCTCGCTCCCCTACCCCGCAGCTCGCGCCCGCGGCTGCTTGGCGCGCACCAGTTCGCCGTGGCACACGGTGCGATCGCGGCCGCTGTGCTTGGCCGCGTACAGGGCCTGGTCGGCGTTGGAAATCAGCTCTTGCTTGCTCTTGCCGTCCTCGGGATAGACGGCCACGCCCAATGACAACGTCGCCCGGAAGGCGCCCTTGGCTGAGTCGTGCGTCTGCGCCCCGACTTCTTGCCGGATGCGCTCTGCCAATTGGCGCGCGCCCGCGCGATCCGTTCCCTCCAGCACCAAGGCAAACTCCTCGCCCCCGTAGCGGGCCACGATGTCGATCTTGCGCGCGCTGGCCTTCAGAATGGCGGCCACCCGCTTCAAGACCTGATCGCCTGTTGGGTGGCCGTGGGTATCGTTGATCTTCTTGAAGTGGTCGATGTCAGTCAGCAGGAAGGACACGTGCATCGAATGGCGCTCGGCCCGGCCCAACATGGCGGAGAAGCGTTCCTGGAAGGTGCGGTGGTTGACCAGGCCGGTGAGCCCGTCGGTGGTGGCCTGTTCCTCCAGCGCCTGAACCATGCGGCCGTTCTGCATGGAGATCGCCACCTGGTTCGCGATCACGCCCAGCATCTCGCGCCGGTCAGCGGGAAAGGCGCCGGCTCGCTGGGCCGCCACAGTGAAGGTTCCCATGACCTCGTCCTTCACCAACAAGGGCAATACGTAGAGCGACTCGAAACCCTTGAAGCGCTCGCGCGACTCGAACACGTAGGACCCGCCACGATCACGCCAGTCGCCAGCCGCAGGCAGAGCCAGCTTGTTCTTGACCACCATGGACGCAATGGAACCCGGGTCGCAGAAAGTCCGCCCCGCCAGCTCGTCGGCCCCCGCGCCCACCACCCGACTGAGCAGGTGTTGCCCGTCGGCGTTTTCGCAGGTCGCGATGGCGGCAAAGTCGAACTCGCAGGCCCCGCGTGCTCCCTCGATGGCAGCGTCGTAGACCTCGGCCAAAGTCAGCGCCCGGTTGAGCGCAGCCGAGGCCCGGTAGAAGCGCTCGTGCTCGTGCTTGGAGCGCTCGACCGCCTGGAACACGCGTTCCGACTGCACGATGCGCATCACCTGATCCGCAGCGGCAGTGAACAACTCCACGTCCGCCGTAGAGAAGGCCGCGCCCTGCTTGCGGTCACCCACCAGCACCCCGCGCAGCGACAGTCCCTCGCAAACCGGCACGCCCAAGAAAGCCGACACATCGGCTGGCCCCTGGTAGTAGGGCAAAAGCGACGGCCGCGGTGATTCCAGCACACAGGGGCGCCGGTCCTTGATGATGGCGGCCAATACGCCGGTGCGCGCCGAGAGCGGCCCCTCCGCGATGTGGGAACAATCGCTCGCCAGTTCCTTGAACTTCAACTTGTCGCCGGTGCTGTCCAGCCAAAGCAGGGCACAGGTCTGCAACCCCATGGATCGACGGAGCAGGTCCACTGTGTGCAGAAGCTGCTCGCGAATGGTCTCGATCGATCCCTGCGACAGTTTCTCCTCCTCCTGTGCCCGCGTGCGCACGCGACTGTCGCTGCCTAGCGCCGACGAGATGAGGCGGAAATCGCGAGCCTCTTCCCGCATGGACGCCACCTCGGCCGCGAGCCAGCGTCGGCGCTCGCGCCGCTGGCGAGCCACCTCGGCGTGCAAGAAAGCCACGTTCAGCACCGCGAACACGGCGATGAAGCCGGCATGCCCGGGGAAGGCAGCCGCAGCGCCCGGCGCGGCGCCAGGGCCATAGGCCATGATGGCCTCGAAGCCCAGGGCAGCGGCCGCCAGGGGACAGCCGACCGACAGGGGATGGAAGGTCACCAGGAAGCTGACCAAGGCATAGACCAACGGGTAGAGCGGCGCCGTGACCCCGCCGACGACCGACAGGAAAACATAGGTCGCCGAGAGCAAGAGCAGGCCCATCTCAAGATCGGAAACCATCTCGCGGGCGCGGGTGCGCCGGCGCTCGCTGGTGACCATGCGGCCGGCCAGCTTGACCAGCAAGGCTGCCGCCAGCGCAGCCGCGGCCAACCCGCGCGTCCAGTCAGCCCCGGGCCGGCGCAAGTCCGGGAACCAGCCCAGCCACAGAAGCGCCCCCATGGTCGCCACCAGGGCAAAGCCCCACACTGTCTGGACAGCGCGCCGAAGCTCGAAAGCCAGACGGACGCGCAACTTCGACAGTCTCATCGCGCCTCGCCGAAATCGAAGAGGATCTCGCCTGGCCGCACCCACCCCATGTCGGTGCGGGCCACCTGTTCCAGCACGCGCGGATCGGTGCGCAGCGCCTCGACTTCACGGGCCAGCCGCTGGTTCTCTGCGTGCAAGCGGGCGTTGCGGATTTGTGCCACCGCCCAATCGCGTCGCAATTCCCGATAGCGGGCGTACCCGGAGCGCGCATAGAGGTGGTACGGCACATAGCCGAAGGTCACGGCCAAAAAGACAGCCGCCAGTCCACGCAGAATCCAGTTTTTTCCTGACCGGGTATCGCGACGCATGACGGCTCCGTCCCATCAGTATGGGGAGCCTGCCCAAGGGCGCAATTTTTTGGGTAGTATTCATCGAAATCGACATGAGTTTACCCTTCCTTGGCCCCACCGCGGGAATCCTGGTCATCGGTGAAGAAATCCTCTCCGCCAAGGTGGAGGAAGAAAACGCACGCTACCTGGCGCGCGAGCTGCGCGGGCTGGGGGTGGCGGTTCGCCGCATCGACGTCATCCCTGACGAGATCGACGAGATTTCCGAGGCTGTGCGGGGTATGTCGAGCCGCTACGACCATGTCTTCACCTCGGGCGGTGTCGGCCCCACCCACGACGACGTGACCATGGCGGCGATGGCCAAGGCCTTTGGGCTGCGCCCGGCACGCAATCTGGAGCTGGAGGCCAAAATTCGTTCGGCCATGGGGCCCAACCTGCACGAGCGCGACCTGCGCATGGCTGACATCCCTGACGGCGCGCGACTGCTCTACGGCCCGGACGGGGACCGCTCACACTGGCCGGTGGTGACGGTGAAGAACGTCTACATCCTGCCCGGAGTGCCCGAGATATTCCGATGCAAGTTCGCGATGGTGCGCGAGCTATTCCGAACCGGTCCCATCCTCAGTCGCGCGGTCTACTCGCGCGAGAGCGAGGCTGTCATCGCGGCAACCCTCGACGCGGTGGTGGCCGAGTTTCCCGGAGTTGCGGTCGGCTCCTATCCTCGGCTCAACCTGGCGGAGTACAAGGTCAAGATTACCGTCGACGGCCGCGACGCAGCCGCGGTGGAGCGCGCCACCCTACGACTGGTGGAAGGTCTGGGCGCCGCAGTCGTACGCACGGAGTAGTTGCCATTTGACATGGGAACCCTGAAAGGGTTCCCATACCCTCCCGCGATGGTGCGCCGCCGGCGAAGCCGGCGGGCTCCCCACGCGACTATCTCTGCTATAAATCCGGCCGTGTCTGACCTACCGCCAAACGTGAAGGGAATGAACGACATCCTCCCGCCCGAGGTGTCGAAGTGGCAATTCGTCGAAGAGAAGGCGCGCTCGATGCTCGAGTCGTTCGCCTATCACGAATTGCGCACACCGATTCTCGAGTACACGCCGCTCTTCGTGCGCTCGGTGGGCGAAGACACCGAGGTGGTCGAGAAACAGATGTACACCTTCACCGACCGCGACGGGCAGTCGGTGTCCATGCGGCCCGAGGGCACGGCCTGCGCGGTGCGAGCGTACATCGCCCGCTCGCAATGGACCCGCGAGCCCGTGACCCGCTGGTACTACCTGGGCCCGATGTTCCGCCATGAACGCGCCCAACGCGGACGCTTGCGCCAGTTCCATCAGGTCGGCGCCGAGGTGTTCGGTTTGGCTGCGCCGTCTGTCGATGCGGAGATGATCGCCATGCTGGTGGCGCTGCTGGCCGATGTCGGCATCAAATCTTCCGACCTCGAAGTTGCCATCAACACCCTGGGCGAGCCCGAGGAACGGGCCAGCTATCGCGAAAGCCTGCGCGGGTACTTTTCCAGCCATCTCGACAAACTGGACGAGGGCTCGCGCCAGCGCCTGCAGACCAATCCGCTGCGCATCCTGGATTCCAAGGACCCTGATATCCAGGCGCTTGCCAGCCACGCGCCGATATTGCTCGACGTTCTGGGTGATGCATCCAAGCAGCACTTCGAAGCCGTGCGCAGCCACCTTTCGGCACTTGGCGTGCAAAGCGTGGTGGACACCAAGTTGGTGCGCGGGCTCGACTACTACACCGGCACCATCTTCGAGGTGAAGGCCAAGATCGGCGATCTGGGCGCGCAGAACACGCTGGGCGGCGGCGGGCGCTATGATCGTCTGGTTTCGTCGCTGGGCGGGCCCGAGGTTCCGGCTATCGGCTTCGGCCTCGGCGTCGAGCGCGTCCTGCTGGCACTGGCCGAGCCGGCCGAGGAGTTCGAGCCCGTGTTGGCCCTCTTCATCGCGGTGCTGGGAGAAAAGGCGCAAGCCTGGGCCTTGCCCGTGGCCCATCGACTGCGCCTGCAAGGCGTTCGCACCGAGCTGGAGCATCGTACGGCGAGCTTGAAGTCGCAGCTCAAGCGCGCCGACGCGCTCAAGGCACGCCTGGCGCTCATCGTCGGTGACAACGAGCTACAGAGCGGGAAACTGGTTCTGCGCGATCTTGCCACCCGGCAACAGCACGAAGTGACCGAGGCCGAGCTGGAGGGGAAGATCCGACAACTGGTAGATTTCTAGGTCAGTCTTTGAGTCGCGCCTGAGCCTTTTCCGACGTCAGCTCGCGGAGAGCGTCGGCGGCGACCCAGCGGGCACTGCGTGCTATCGAGTCGCCGCCACGTTCACCACCGGCGCGCTTGTTGGCGGCAACGCGGATCTTCTCCGCGGAAACGATGGCAGCGGCGTTGAGCGCCCGGTTGCGCTTGCCGATATTGCGCAAGGCCCAGTTGACCGCCTTCTTGACGAAGTTGCGATCGTCGAACGCCCCACGCGCAATCACGGGCAGCAGTTTGCGGTAGCGTTGGTCGCTGGCCGACTTATCGTGTACCGCCAGGCCCGCCATCAAGGTGAAGCCGGCGCGCTTGACCCATTCCTCGTCGCGTGCGGCCCACGCGACGGCCTTGGGCCAAGCGTGTTTCGTCAGGTCGAACAGGCTGGTCGTCGCCTGGTCGCAGATGTCCCAAGAATCGAAGTCGCGGGCCCACGCCTCGAACTGCTTTTCAGTAACTGCAGCAGGATCATCCACGAAGCAGGCCAGCAGGCGTGCCTCGTGGTTTCCTGTCGCCCACAGGGCAAGCGCCAGCGCATGGTCCGTGCCGAGGCGTTTCGCGATCCAGCGCAACTTGTAGACCGAGACGCCGAAAGCGTTCTCGACGTTGATTCCATAGCGAGCCATGCCCGCCCGGTCTTTCTCGCTGCCCATGGAACGCAACACGGCGAGAAGGTCCGCGACCCTCTTGCCGTTCTTGGCCCGAATCGGCAGGTCGATTGTGCCGCTGGTCTTCAAGCGCACCTACGACCTGCGGATTCTCGACGACACTTCGAGCACCGCGCGGCCGTGGCGGAACACGCGCACGGCACCTGATGTCTGCGACACCACCACAGCGATGGCCTCGGTTTCGTGGGTGATGCCGGCGGCGGCCATGTGGCGCGAGCCCAGGCCCAGCGGTACGCGCACATCCTTTTCTTCGAAATTGAGGTAGCGGCCGGCGGCCAGCACCACGCCGTCCTCGCGCAGGACGAAGGCGCCGTCGAGCACGGCAAAGGCGCGCAGAGCCCGGCACACTTCCGGGCTCAACATGTTGCGCTCGTCCTCCGAATAGCCCTGGAAGGGGTTGAGGCTGAGCGGGCGCGACTGTTCCATGACCTTGTTGGAGTCGCCGATCACGAAGAGCGCCCCCACCGGCCGGCCTTCCCAGCCCTCCACGCCGATGGTGACCGCCAGGCCGATAAGCGCCTCCAGAATCTCAGGCTGCACGCCTTCGGTGCGCAAGAAGCCGAAGCCCACGTCCTCCTCGTCGGGGCCGACATTGACCACCAGAATGGAATCGGGCTTGCCCACGGGACGCGCCGAGAGCAGCGCCACCACCACGTCGCCTTCCGCGTACAGCCCGCGTGCGATGCCGCTGACCAGCGCCAGCTTCAGCTTCTCAGGCCGCCCCAAGTCGTACTGGGGCAGCGGGATGACCGGGACGCCCGTGGCCTCGACCACCGCGCGCTGGGCCTCGCTGACCACCGCCTGCACCAGCTTCTTGCGCGCCCGCGGCTTGCCGCGGAAGACTTCCTCGGGCAGCGGGATGTCGCCCACGTACAGCAAATGGTCGAAGGTTCGCTTCTGCGCCAGCGACACCGCGACCTTGATCAGCTCCAAGTGATTCTGACTCGCCTTTGCCATGACGTTGCTGTTGTCTCCTGGAGCGTGATGCTACGCCAGCCCGCCGCGCGCGGCTAGCCCTGGAAATGTGGCCACACGTGGGCTCATGGGCGCGGTTCGGTTCGGTCCCGTCCGGTCACCTGGCCGCGGCCGTCCGTGACCAGCTCAATGAAGCGAAGTTCGGGCAGCCGCGCGACCACCTCCTCGAGATCCGGGGCCTCCCCGCGCCGGGCCAGGCCCACGATGGACTGGCCACCAAAACGATACGCCCCGGCGGGCGGCAAGGGCGGCCGCGCGAGAAGAAAACGCGTGCGATCCGCCAACCCTTGTGGCATCCAGACGAATGAGGCGGGCACGTCCGGGATGACCAGCAGCGACTGGGGCAATCGCCCGACCGGCGACGTGAGCTTGAGCGCCAAGTCCAGGTCTTTGACCGCGTTTCGCACCAAGAAGATCGTGTGCCCAGCCCGCGCACCCTTGGCCACGACATCGCGGGCCGCGGCCAAGACCCCGCGGTAGCGGCGGACTTCGCCCATGCGCGCCGCGGTCGAGCCCAGACCCATGGCTGCCAGCAGAGCGATGGCAAGCATCACGACCGCCCACCCGCGCGCCTCGGCGGCCCAGGCCAGCATGAGCATGAGCCCCACCGCGGGCAGATAGTAGTAGCGCGCGCCCACCACCCAACCAGCCGCCGGCAACGGTAGCAAGGCCAGCAACGTCCACATAACTGGGAACCATGCGCGGCCCCGAGTGCGCAGCGCAAACACCCCGGCAAACAGCAATAACCCGCCGCCCACAAGCCACGCCAGAACCTCCGGAAGGGGCGCATAGGCCGTCACCGCATGAACCAAACCCGCAGCCATCTGCAGACCTCGTCCCCACCAAGGCGCAACCGGATCGTTGACGCCGCCCAGCCCCCCCAGCACCCTGAACCGAACCATCAAGTACCCGCCCGCCACAACCATATGCGGAACCACCGGCGCGACGCATGCCCGAAGCCACTCTGTGAACTCCCCTCTCCTCCCTGTGTTCTCCGCCGCCCCCGGCTGCCGAGATGAAGCCGCCCACTTCGCCGCTGTTCCAAGCAGCGGCAGCACCAAACCCGTTTCCTTCGAGAAATACGCCAGCGCAGCCAGTGCGACCGACGCCACTTGCCAGCCTCGCGACGCGCGCAGCAGACAGACCAGAGCTGCAAGGGTTGCGATCGTGGCCAGAAGATCGGTGCTGGCCGCAAACCACAGCGCAGCCTCGCGCTCGGCCGGCGCGATCAGGAATAGCGCGCCCGCAGCCAACGAAACCCGCAACGTGAACCCCACCCCGCGGCCCAGTGCCACGACCAGAGCAGCGCTTCCCGCGTGCAGCAGAAAACCCGCCAGGGCGAACGGCCACTGGGCGCCCTGCCCCACCCGATTGAGCAGCCACCACAGCAGCATGGGCAGGGGCCGGTAGTATTCGCCGCCGTGCATGTCGCGCGTGAAGGCCAGCAGCGGATTAGGTTCCAGCCGCGCGAAGGCGAGAAACAGGTAGTCGTCGCCCACGAAGGTGGTGGCGGCCGCGAAGTCCCAGGCCACCAGGCCCAGCAGCAACGCTGCAGCGACGATGATCTTTGCGCGCATGCGAAGGAGAATGTCACAAGAAGCCGTTTGCTGCGCCCAGGAGAGTTGCACTCGTCTTCGCACGGCAGTGCTAACATCGGCGCATGTCAACCTCCAAGCTTGCGCTCGAAGTATTCGACTCGGGCCTGAGTTGTGCCGAGGCCGTGGCCATCGCCGGAATGAAGCGTCTGGGCCGGCAGAGCGACCTGATTCCACGCATCGCCACCGGGTTTGGCGGCGGGCTTAGCCGCACCAAGTCCGTGTGCGGGGCGCTCACGGGCGGCGTTTTGGTGCTCAGCGCGGCCTTTGGCCGTGACAAGCTAGGCGACGATCGCGACGTCTTGGTCAGCAAGGTCCAATCCCTGGTGGAAGGTTTCCGCTCGCGCTTCGGCAGCGACAACTGCTTCGCCCTCACCGGCCTGGATTTCAACGATCCGGCTGCAGGTGGCGTCTATCGTCAGTCCGTGCATGCGCAATGCCGTGGTTACGTGGAATACGTGTGCGAACGGCTCGACGAGCTGCTGTGATGGCCCGTGGTGACCGCGAACGCAACCCTGCCGCCTGCCCCCCCTGCGGTCGAGATTCGCTTCCGCTCTGGCACCCTTGAAATCGCCGGGGTTCCCGCGAGCTTCGTCGGCCTGCCGTTGGCCTGCGTTTGGGACGAGCGCACCGCCTGCTTCCGCGCGCCGGCTGCGGCCTACGCCGATCTGGTCCACACCCTGCGCCGGCTGAAGATTGCCTATCTCGACCAAGCTCGACGGTACGAACGCTTGACCGCGGGCGCGGTGGTCCGGCGCGAGCCGCGCCCCTATCAGAGCGAAGCGCTCGCCGCTTGGGATGCGGCCGGCGGCCGCGGCGTCGTGGTCCTGCCCACCGGCGCCGGAAAGACCCTGGTGGCCCACATGGCAATCGACCTGCGTCGGCGCAGCACCCTGGTGGTCACGCCCACCCTCGATCTGGTGCGCCAGTGGCACGACGGCCTTCAGGCCACCTTTGGCGCGCCGGTGGGACTCATCGGCGGCGGCGACTACGACCTGCGGCCTCTCACCGTCACCACCTACGACTCGGCCTACCTGCACATGGAGAACCTGGGCGCGCGTTTTGGCCTCTTGGTGTTCGACGAATGCCACCACCTGCCCAGCGCCAGCTACTCGCTCTCTGCGCGCCTGGCCCTAGCGCCCTTCCGCCTGGGGCTGACCGCCACGCCCGAGCGCGACGCCTGGGCCGCGCGCGGCCTGGTACCCGAGAGCGACGGCAGCGCGCTGGACGACCTCATCGGTCCGATTGTTTACCGCAAGGACATCGTGGCCCTGTCGGGCGACTACCTCTCGAGCTACGAAACCGTGCGTGTGGTCGTGGATCTCTCGCCCGCCGAGCGTGCGGAATATGCGGCCGAGCGCACCCTGTACCGCCAGTTTCTCGACGCCAACGGCATTTCCATGGCCAGCCCGCACGGGTGGACCGAGTTCATCATTCGATCCTCGCGCAATGCCGAAGGGCGGCGCGCCTTCGAGGCCTACCGACGCCAGCGCGCCATCGCGTTCACCGCCCCGGCCAAACTGGACTATGTGGAACGGCTGCTGCACCAGCATCGCCGCGACCGCGCCATCATCTTCACCCAGGACAACGCCACTGTGCACCTGGTGGCCAGACGCTTTCTCTTGCCGGCCATCACCCACCAGACCCGGGTGAGCGAGCGCAGCGAGATTCTCGACGGCCTGGCCAAGGGCCGCTACACCGCCATCGCCACCTCCAAGGTACTCAACGAAGGCGTGGATGTTCCCGAGGCCAACGTGGCCATCGTCATGTCGGGCAGCGGCTCGGTGCGCGAGCACGTGCAACGTCTGGGCCGCATCCTGCGCAAACGCGACGGCAAGCAGGCCATCCTGTACGAGCTGGTCGCAGGCGGCACCAGCGAAACCTTCACCAGCCAGCGGAGGCGCGAACACATTGCTTACCGCTGACATGGTGCACGTGCGCCGGCGCGGCGATCGTCTATTCGTGGTGCCGGTTTCCGAGGGTGAGCGGCCTCGCGCGCTGGAACTGGCCACCGCCTATCTTGACCTTGCGCGCGCGCATGTCGGTCAGTCTCGCGGCACTCTGCTGGATGCCTGCGGCGCTGTGGATGTGGAGCCACGCGAGCAACGCCTGGCTCGTGGCCTGCTGAAGTTGGTGCTCGACCGCTGTGAATTCGAAGCAGATGCGGCCATGGATCCGATAGAGCTGCGCCGCACGCTCTTCACCCACGCCGCCAGCGTGCGCCGCGAGGCCGGGCACGCCGCCTTTGATCGCGCCGCCGTTGTCGCGGCGCTGGCGACCGAGCGCAGGGTGGCCAGCGACGGCATCGAGCGCGCGCTGTTTGCCGACCTAGCCGACGCCCACATTCTTCGCGAGGCGCGCCTGCTTGCGCCTGAAGCCTTGCTGGCCGAGCACCATCTCGCGCAACACCAGGCGGTCCTGCTGCGCGCGCTGAGCGTACGCGCCACGGTGTGGAGCGCGGTTCCCGCGAACTATCGCCATCTCTTCCGCAAGCTCAAGTTTCTGCGTCTGCTCCATCGCATCGAGGCCCTGCCCAAGCACGCCGGCTATCGTCTTCACATCGATGGCCCCTACAGCCTCTTCGAGTCGGTGACCAAGTATGGGCTTCAGCTCGCGCTCGCCTTGCCGGCGCTGATGGCCTGCGACCGCTTCACCATCGAGGCCGACCTGCGCTGGGGTCGCGAGCGGCGGCCCTTGCGCTATGCTGTGCGCGGCCCGCTCGCAGGAGAATTGGTCGACGGGAATGGTCGCGGACATCCGACCAGCACCCTTCCCGACGAAGTGGCCGCGCTCCTCCACGATCTTTCCGCTTTGCCCGGTCCCTGGCGGCCAGCCCTGTGCGACGCGATTCTCGATCTTCCGGGCGTGGGCCAGTGCGTGCCCGACCTGGAGTTTGTGCACGAGCAAACCGGGCAGACGGTCTATCTGGAAGTTCTCGGCTTCTGGAGCCGCGAGGCTGTCTGGAAGCGCATCGAGCTGGCACGCAAGGGACTACCCCAGGCTGTGGTCTTCGCCGTCAGCAAGCACCTGCGCGTCAGTGAGGCGGCCCTCGACGAGGGATTGCCGGCTGCCCTCTACATCTACGCCCGCGTGATGAACGCCCACGCTGTGCTCAGCCGCGTGCGGGAAGTCGCTACGCGTACTGAGAATTCCGCTCTCGCCTAATGGAGCCAACGACTACGTGCTGCTAGGCTCAGCTCTCTCTCCAGGAGTTTCGTTCATGCCCATCTTCGCGTTCCGCACTTTCGCCGTGTCCGCCGCCACGCTGATGTCCCTGTTTCTGGGTTGTGCCAGCAAGCCGACCGCTGGCGGTCCTGGAAGTTACCGCGGCGTCCTCGTGGGTGCCGGCGAGATGGGAACGTTGGCCGTCACGGTTGTAGGATCAGCCAGCAGCCAGTTGCCGGCTAGCGGAGGGCTGGTGGACATGGACGGCACGACCGCATCGCTTTCGGGGATGCTCAACCAGGACAACGCCAGCCTCTCGCTTTCGTCGACCACGGGCTACCAGTTGGGCGGCGAATCGCGACCGGGATACGTCCTTGGTGGGTATGAGGGTCCGCTGGGGGGCGGGCAATTCGCCTTGCTGGAGCAGCCCGACAGCGGCGGCTCGGTGAAGACTTTCTGTGGAAGCTACGTCTCAAGCACCACGGCTGGCGCTGCCCCGATGCCATTCGCTATCGCGGCAGTGGCCGGCGGATCCGCGTTTTGCGTAGGTTACAACTTCGCCTGGATGGGCAACATGGATGCGAGCGATACCGTTTCTTGCTCAGCCAGCACCGGCCTATTCTACGGAAACGCGAATGCCGACGCTGGCAACCAATGGGGAACGGGCACCAGCGATGGCAACAGCGGCACGTGGGCGGTTGTGCCCTGTGGTGCCGACGCGGGCGGTGGCCCGGATGGTGGGGCCGGCGGCGCCGACGACGCTGCGCTGGACTAGCGGCTGCGAACCAAGGCCAGCACGGCATCCTTCGCGCAATGCTCGCAGTAGCCAAAGCGCGATTGCAGCGTGTCCAGCGTCCGCCGTGACGCTGCGGCGGCATCCGGCGCCATTCGGCTCGGTCCGTCGACCAGGTAGATCAGAATGTCCTCGTTGATCTTGCGCACCACCTTTCGACGCTCGGAAAAGAACGCCTCACGCAGCTCAGCCAGGGGCCGCGGAAAAATCCGCTCATAGTCGGGGCGCTGGTCCCGATGGTCTAGGGACCAAGCACCAATCTTGGCGATGATCTCGCGCCGGAAGGCCGCGGCTCCCCCATCGCCCGTCTCCACGTGCAGCGCATGCTCCACCTCGGCCATGAGATCCTCGTCCGCGTCCTCGTCCTGGCCGGTCACGGGATTGTGGTACTTCTCGTGCTTCACCCAACACGACACCTGGGTGAGGTAGCGTTCGAACTGTTCGAGATAACGTCGCTCATCGACCAGCCCCATCGAGGTGCGCACCTCGTCGTCGATGCGCTCGATCAGGCGGTCATGCACTTGAGTGATGAACTGGCCGTTGTCGTGAAATCCCCCAGGCATGGGTTCCTGGCGCAAGAACTCGTACACGCTCACCGCGCGCACCAGCTCCTCCAGTTCCTCCAACACGGCGAAAGGCGACACGCACTTCCATTTCGCGCTCTGGGCTGCGTTCATCAGCAGCAAGGTCATCTCGCGCGGCGAGGCGCCCGAACGGCCTTCGTAGTGAGGGTAGCTGTCCGACTCGCGGGCGATGAGCTCCACGCTTGCCAGAAGCTGCTTCTGCTCTTCGGGCGAGAACGACTCCGGCGCCTCGCCCGCGTACAGCCGCGCTTTGTCGCTGGGACTGAGGCGAGCGACCAAGTCAGCCAGCCCCTCGGGGTATTTCTCCGGGCTGGGCTTTCTCATGCGCGTGAGCACCGCCCACAGCGCCGCCACCCAGGTCACGTGCGGGGCCACGTGCCGGTCCGCATGCGCGCCCATCGCCTCAGCCATGCGCGCGTCGTAGATCTGTTGCTCGAGCCGATGGTCGAGCAGGTAGGGCGCGCGCACCAGTTCCATGCGCCCCTTGAAAGACTGGAACTCGGGGCTTTCCTTGAACGCCGCCAGGTAGCTCTCGTTGGCCGTGGCCAAGAACACCGTATCCACGGCGATGCTGGCCACTTCCAGCGATGTCATTCCGTCCTCCACCACACCGAGGAGGTACTTGAATGCGTCGAGAGGCCGCTTGAGTAGGTCGTCGAAATCCAGCAGCCCGCGGTTGCCGTCGACCAACTCGCCGCAGAACTCAAAAAGCGTGAGCGACTGCAGCGCCGGTGGCAGGGTGGCGAGCGATCGGTCCATGGTCAGCGGACGCACCCGCGCGTCCACCGCGAGCTGTGGCTCAACCGTGGCCAGCGACTGGCGATAGCGCCGCGAAATGAAAAAACGCTCCACCTGCACGTGGCGCAACACCTTGGCGAGATCACCCTGGTACGAAACCAGCAGCGCGTCGAAGATCTGACGGTTGCGATGCGAGAGATCACCGTCGAGCAACGCCCGCGCGGGCCGCAGACCGGCCGCGATCTGGTCTTTGAGCTTCTCCTCAATCCAAGTGCGCCGCTCCGCCCGCGGCAAGAGCAGGATGGGATGGTCGCGCAGCTCGTCGACGATCTTCGACTCGACCAAATCATCTTCCAGGTACGCGTAGCTTTCGCCAGCCGCTTGACTTTCAGGGGACAGGCCTCCGCCGAAGCCGATGCCACCCTTGCCCGAGCGCTGCGAGGGGAAAATCCAGTTGAAGCGATAGAGCGCGCCCGCATCCAGCGACGAGTAGTGCTCCATGGCCCGTTGCAGACACGACACGAAGGTCGACTTGGCACTGCCATTCGGGCCGTGCAGCAGGATGAGTCGGTTGCTGCGCCCTTGGCGCGCAAAGTTCGACAGCAGGCGATAGACAGCAGCCTGTACCTCTTCCTGGCCTTTCAGGCTGTCGCGGCCCTCGTCCCAGGGACAGTCGAAGAGCTGCCAGTGGGTGAGCGCGCCGCGGGGCCCGCGCACCGTGCTGGTCCCGTAGTGATCAAATACGTCACGCAGGTACTGGGCGGCCGAACGCACCTGGCCGGGCATGTCGATCTCGAACAGGGTCAGGTACTCACCAAACGACATCACCCGCCGGTTGCGGGCATAGGCCTCGCGCATGTCCGCGGTGATTTGGCCCAGCCAAGCCTTGGCGTCGAACGTCGAGGACATCGCCATGCAAAGCTATCACGTGACCCTTCCCATGGCACGGGTCCGGCGCCGTTTCCTTTAGGCGGGCACCTGCGGTATAGAGTCGTCCTGTCATTCCATGAAGTACCTTGTCTTGCCGGTCCTCTCCAACGCGCGTAACGCCATGGTCGTTCTTGCCTTGCTCGTGCCGACAACCACGCCGGCTGCCGCCGAACCCAAGCACGGAGGTCCTGCGCCCAGCCAGGCGACGGCCGGCGACCCCAAGGCCTCGTCGAGCCCCATGGCGGAGCTGAAGAAGTCTGACAGCGCGCTCAAGAAGTTGTTTGCGCGCCGGGCGCCGTCCTGGTCGCCCGAGGCCGACGCCAAGCGGAGCGAGATGCGCAGGATCGTGACTGGCTTTCTCGACTTCGAGGAGTTGGCGCGACGATCGCTCGCGCGACATTGGGATGGCCTTTCGGCCAAACAGCGAACGGATTTCGTGACCACGCTGCGGGATTTGATCGAGCGCAGCTACATCAAGCAGGTCCACGGATCGCCGAACTACGACCTAGCTTTTGACAAGGAAACCATCGACGGCAAGGAGGCCGACGTGACCGCCACCCTGCACAGCATAACGCGGGGAAAGAAGGTGGACGTGGCGATTGAATACAAGCTCCTCGACAAAGAAGGCAAGTGGCTGGTCTACGACGTCATCACCGACGAGCAGAGCATGGTGGAGAACTACCGGGCCGAGTTCAGCAAGATCATCAACAAGGAATCCTTTGATGCCCTTCTCAAACGTATGAAGAAGAAACTGGAAGAGAAGGAATGACTGACACAACCGCACCGACCAGAACCGCTGACGACGCGTACCCAATGTGACAGACTGAGCCCTTCCCGTGACTAGGCCCACCCTGCTTCCCTTGTTGATCGTCTTGCTGAGCGCTCAGACTGCTCTGGGACAGACCAAGACTGCCTCCGAGGGCCTGCCCGCGGCGAACGGCAAGAAGCCGGCCGCCACGCGCGTGAGCTCGGCCGGCGGGGTCGCGTCGAACGGTGACCGCGCGGCGGAATCTGCCGTTCCCGCTGCCAAGCCGCCGGAGCCAGCCCCGACCACACCCGCACAGCCTGCCCCGCCGCCCGCCAAGAAGACTGGCGCGCCGCCGGTCATCCCCGTCGCCCCGCCGCCTGCCAACGGTGTGGCCGCCGGCATGCTTCTGCCGCCGGTTTCCGTCCACCCGGACGGTCAGTATCCGACCACCGCGCGTGTCGCCGTCACAGAATTCCAGGTGACCGGAGAAGACGCTTCGCGTGCCCTGGCCATGCGCCTGCAAGATGGGTTCGTGGTGGGCCTCACCCGCACCGCGCCCATCTACGTGCTCGATTCCGTCGATGTCGCGCGCTACATCGACATCTTCCCTGAACTGCAACAATGCGAAGGTTCGATGTGCGTAAAGCGCCTGGGCCAGATGCTGGACGTCAGCCACGTCGTGCGCGTCAGCGTGGCGGTCACGGGAAACAGCTACGACATGACTGCGCGGCTTTTCAGCGCCGAAGGTCCCACGCCCGCGGGCGTGCCCATCGACACCCAAACACGATTCTGCCCGGTGTGCACCGTCGACGAGGCCCGCCAGAAAATCATCCAGCTTGGCGACGCCATCAAGAATCCGGTCGAGCTTTGGCTGACTCAGCAACGCCCACCCCCGCCACCACCCCCGCCGCCGTCGTCCTGGCGCCGTCCTCTGGCCGCGGGAGGCATCGCCCTGGGTTTCGCCACCGTCGTCGCAGGAGGCGCCTTGTTGGCCAATGTCGGCCACGACAGCAAGAAGTGGCCAGCCGTGGCTGGTGCCCTGATCGGGGTCGGTGCCAGCGTGGCCGTGCTCAGTTGCTACGTGCTGATCGCACCGGCTCCCGATGCGGGGAAACCGGCCCTCAAGGTCGCGCTCGGGGGAAGGTTCTAGCCCACGGACGCGCCCAGCACCTGCAGGAGCTGGGCGAAACTCGGGAATGAAGTCGCGATGTCTTGGCTCGGCACCTCGGTCGCGTCGGCAGCCACCAACCCCAGTATGGCGCCCGCCATGGCCATGCGGTGATCGCCATCCGGCTGCACGCGGCCGCCCTGACAGGGCTGTCCCGCGGTGCCCGTCACCGAAAAACCGGCTGGGGCCTCGCGCACTGTCACGCCGGCTCGCTGCAACTCGCGCACGATGCAGGTGATGCGGTCCGATTCCTTCACGCGCAGTTCCCGAAGGTCACCGAACTCGGTGGTGCCATCGGCCAGGGCGGCGGCCACGGCCAGCGCCGGAATCTCGTCGATGGAACGCAGCGCCAGCTCCCCTGCCACCGTGGTGCCGCGCAGCCGCCGGTCGCTCCACCGCGCGCGCACGCTGCCGACTGGCTCGCCCATGGCCTGGCCCGTGACCGTGATCTCCAGATTGGCCCTCATGGCGATCAAGGCATCGAGCACACCGGTACGAGTGGGGTTGAGTCCCACGTTCTCGACCGTCACGTCGCTATTCTGCACAATGAGCGCAGCGACCAGCAGAAACGCCGCCGAAGACAGATCGCCGGGCACGCTCACGGTGCCTGCGCGCAGACGGCCGTTCCATCCCGTGGGATCCACCACCACGCGCCGCTGTTCCGGTTCAACGCTCACTGGCGCGCCGAGAAACCGCAACATTCGCTCGCTGTGATCGCGCGACAGGCCCGGCTCGCTGATCACGGTCCGGCCGCGTGCCTGCAGGCCAGCCAGAATCAGGGCGCTCTTGAGCTGCGCGCTCGCCACCGGAAGCTGGTACTCGATTCCCTGCAGCGCTCCGCCGCGCACCGTGAGAGGCGGAAACAGATCGCCCGGCCGAGCCGCTTCTTGCCGACCGTCAATGACCGCGCCCATGCGTCGCAAGGGCGTCGCCACCCGGGCCATTGGTCGGCGAGACAGCGACGCGTCGCCGGTCAGGGTGGACGCGAACGGCCGGCCCGCCAAAAGCCCACAGAAGAGACGCATGGTGGTGCCCGAATTCCCGCAATCCAGAGGGCAAGCCGCTTGCTGCAGCCCCGCCAGGCCAACACCCTCCACGCGCACTTCTGTGCCTGCCTGCTGGATGGGTACGCCCAGCGCACGCAAGGCTGCCATGGTGCTGGCGTTGTCACCGCCCAGACCCAGACCACTGATCTCGACCGCGCCGTCAGCCAACGCGCCGAACAGCAGGGCCCGATGCGAGATGGACTTGTCCCCGGGCACACTCACCCTGCCCCGAAGCGCGGGGCTGCGGCTGATGCGCAGCAGGGGTTCCGAACTCTGATTCTGCTGCTTCATCGGACGGTTCCTTCGGGGGAACTCTCGCCCGAGCCTGCCGTGCTGGCACGACGGCGCGCAATCTGCTCCGCCACCAGCGCCATGCGATCAACGATCTCCGCACGCTGATCCTCGGGAATGCTCAGCCTTCCTTCCACTCGATTTTCGCGGGCGTCAAGACGAACGCCGTCCAGGATGGACTGCAGGCCCAGCACCAAGACCAGCGGCCGGTTGCGCTGCTCGCGTAGCGCCGCGGATAGACGAGCGGCCAGGTCCATGGCTTGCTGGTGCGTGGACACCAGCCCGACTATGGCCACGTCCAGGTCACGGCCAAGGTCAAGGCGCGCACCAACTTGTTCCAGCGTCCCGCCCTCGCCTATCTCGGCTTCGAGCTGTGCGCGCATGGTCGGGCTGACCCGCACCGCCGCAGCCACCGCCGGCAGGCGCCGCGATGGGCCCCTGCCCTCGCGCAGCACGGTCTGAAGAGTGGACAACCACGACTCGCTGGCCACACTGCGGGCCAAGCCGAGCCCACAGTCGATGGTGGCACGAACAGCCACCAGCGGGCCGGACACAACGGTTCGCTTGGTGAGAAAGGCTATGGCTTCCTCACCTTCGGCCAGCACCCTCGCGCCCCGGTAGTCAGACGCAGTTGTCTGGGGATGCTGGTGCCGGAACGCCTCGCTGAGGCGCTCGCGATCCAGGCGGCCCTGCGCGATCAAGAGGCTCGCACCCTCACGCAAGAGAGGAACCGTCACGTAGAGCAGACGATCCACATCGTCCACCTCGTCAAAGCCGCGCGATCGCGCCCGCGCGGCGCGCTCCTCGGGAGCCGTCTTGTACAGGGCCGCCTTGGTCCAAACCGACTCGCGCAGTTGGGCCATGTCGGCCCAGACCAAAAGCTCTGCCTCGGCGGGCGCCAACGCCCAAAGATCGTCGTCGTCGGCAGCGGTGCGCGGGGCCGCCGCAACGGCTGCCGGGCCTGGCGAAACCGGGGCGGCGCAGGACACGACCAGCCAAGCGCCCAGCACGCCCGGCGGAACTCTGAAGCCAGTAAGAAACACCTTCACTTCACCAGCCGCAGGCGGCACGCCTGTCCCAAGGCCAGCGCCGCCTCGAGCGCGGCGGCGTCGCCAGCGGCCATGGCCGCGCCGATGGCGCGCACCCGTTGCTCCAACTCGCGCACCAGCGGGAGCAGATGCTCACGGTTGGCGAGGAGAATGTCCCGCCAGACCTGCGGGCTGGACGCGGCGACGCGAATCGTGTCGCGCAAGCTGGTTGTGGGCCTGCCCGGCAAAACATTCGACTCGATGAGCGGGAGGGCATCGGTCAGGCTGCCCGCCAACGCGAAGGCGGCCACATGGGGCAAGTGGCTGACCGCTGCCATCAGACGGTCGTGCAGCGACGGATCGATAGACACCATCTGGCAGCCAAGGCCTTGCCAGAACAGGGCCGCGGCCCTGGCCGCCTCGTCGCTGGTGCGCGCACTCGGGCACAGGAAACACACCCGTCCCGCGAAGATGTCCGGGTCGGCGGCGCCCACACCCACATGCTCAGCCCCCGCCATGGGGTGGCAGCCCACGAAACGTCCACCCGGCAACGCCGCATCCGCTTCAAGCACGATCGACTGCTTGACACTGCCGACGTCGATGACCGTCGCCGTGGGCGCTAGCTTCCCGGCGATACGACGAAGCAGGCCCGCCAGGCTCAGCACCGGAGCGGCCAACAAGACCAGCGACGCTCCGGCCACCGCGGCTTCGGCACTGTCCGCCATCTCGTCGACCACACCGCGCGACAGGGCCAACGGACCAGCCTTGGCGTCCACATCGTAGCCAGTCACCGAGCCGACCAGTCCAGCCCGTCGCGCGGCCAGGGCGGCTGAGCCTCCGATGTAGCCGACACCGATGAGAGCCAGGCGAGAAAATGGAACCTTAGAATCCACGCGGCAGGAACACTACCAGGTTATGCGGCCGAAGTCGGCGGGCGACAGCCGATATGGGAACCCTGAAAGGGTTCGCTCCGCCCTTCGGCCCCCCACCCGCCACCGCCTCCCCGCTCGCTTCGCTCGGCCTCGCCATGCCCTTCGGCCCCCCACCCGCCACACCCACCCCGCTCGCTTCGCTCGGCCTCGCACGATGGTGCGCCGCCGGCGACGAGGGCGCGCGAAGCGCGGGGCGGGCGGGGGTGGGCTGTCGGTCCCGAAGTCCCCGCAGGGGGAGCCGGCGGGCTCCCCACGCGACTAGGTTGCATCGCCTAGCAGTGCCTCCAGTCTCGTCCGGTCGAATCCCACCAATAGACGACCGCGCACGTCGAGGATGGGCACCCGATCCGCTGGAATTCCCAGCCGCGAGGCCTTGTGTTGCAGCTCGCGCGCAGCGGACGCATCGTTTTCGATGTCCTTGTAGGCAAAGGGAATGTGCTTGGAACTCAGGTACTGGCGCGCCGCCTTGCAGGCCCCGCACCACGGCGTCCCGTATAGGATCACGACCGGCGGGCCTCCTGCGAGCGCATGCCCGGCCCCAGCGTCCGAGCCCGCTGCTTCGGGCTCTTCGGGCAAAGGCGGGCCATGCGGGCCTGCCAGCGCACTGGAATCACCGGGCGGCAACTGCGCCAGTGCGCCGGTCTCGAATGCCTCGCGCGACATGGCCCGTGCCCGCGCCTTGCCGTTGGTCAGCAACTCGCGCAAGTCGACGACGTAGACATTGGACGTATCCCGCCGCTCGGCCACGCCCTTGGCTGGGTCAGTGACCCGCACCAGACGCCGGGCCACTTCCGGCACCGAATCGGCCTTGTCGGTCGTGGCGAAATTCCCGTTGGACTCAACGTGGGTGAAGAGCAGCGCCGAATCCTTGTTCACGTCGAGCGGCGGCAGCTCGGCCTGGGCCGTGGGTGGTGGAGCCGGGGGCGCACCTTTCTTGCAAGCGCTGGCCAGCAACAAGAGCGCAAGGACAATGTGAGATCGGAAGCCTGGAAGATGGGACCACATGGATCGGAGTTACCTGCCTACAACACTATTGGGACTTGTGCCGCTTGCCCTTGCGGCGAGGCGACTCTGGCAGCGTGGCGGTGGACATCTTGTCGACCGCTGTGCTGACCGCCTGCTTGAGCGCACTGGCCAGGGCCGTTTTCATCAGGTTCTGCACGTCGCTCTCCCTGCGACGCTCGGAAAACTCGCCCAGGAGCGACGCCTCGCCGTCGCCGGTGAAGTTGAGCTTGCCTCCCGGGTAGGTTGTGCCGTAGACGCCCAGCTTGACCTGGATGGCCATTTGCTGATCGCGTCGGCCGGGCACCGGCGGCTTGATCTCCTGCTTGAAGGTCATGATGCGCAGGTTGACCTGAAAGCCCTTCAGCCCTCGCTTCTTCATCTCCGCGGTGGCCGCGGCCTCACCCTCGGCGCCGCCCAGGTCCTGGGTGAATTCGGATCGAGACGAAATTTCCTTGGCGAGGAGCTCTTTTGCCAAAGAAATAATCGTTTTATCTTCAGAGGTTATATTACTTATAGTGAAGTAATACTTTGGTTTTGCTGAGTCGCCACGGGCACGACCTGAGAAGCTAAATGCCACGGTCAGCATTCCAGCCAAAGCAGCGACTCTTGAGATCTGCATGGTCACGCCCTCCATTTGAACAGTTGATGATTGCGGCCGCAACGGGCTCCCCACCATTGCACCACAGACCGGCCCGACGGGGTAGTCGCCAAATCCTACGACGACCCAAGTGGACAAGGGACGCGTTTTTGCTTAGCGTGATGCCATGCTGATCCTGACGCTGGCCGAGAAAGGTGGAGAGTCCAAGGATCTCACCTTTGACAAGACTGAGATTCGAGTAGGACGGGTCCGGGACAACGACATCGTCCTTCCCAAGGGCAACGTGTCCAAGCACCACTGTCGCCTGCTGCTACAGAATGGCCAGCTCCTGGTGGAAGATTTGGGCAGCACCAACGGGACTTATGTGAACGGCCGCAAGATCGCCGAGGCCACGTCGATCTCAACCTCTGACAAGGTCTTCGTCGGCGATTTCGCCATTCGAGTGACCGGCGGGGTGCGCGCAGCCGAGCCACAGCTCGGCTCCACTCCGCCGCCCTACGCACCTTCGACGGCCGAAGCAGGCTCGCTCAGCACAGCCCTGCCCCGTCGCGCCCCGCCGCCTCCGCCGCCCCCGCGGCCCGGCGCCCTGTACGGGGGCGATGAGGGTTCCGGGCCCAAGCCCTCCCGCGGGTCGAAGGCCCATGTCCCCGCGCCACCGCCCCCGCCACCCCCCAGGCGAGAGAGCAAGACCATTCCTGTGGTGGCTGCCGAGCCGCTTCCTGCGCCGCCGCTACCTACGGAAATCAGCCTGGACGATGATGATGCGCTATCCAGCCCTGCGCCGCGACTGAACCTCCCGCCGCTGAGACCGCCGGTTCCCGTCCCGACGCCGACGCCGTCGCCGTCGCCCGACGAGCCGCTGACCACACCTCGGGGCACGCCCCCGGCGCAACTGACCCGAGAGCCTGAGCGTGCCGCCCCCCCGCCGCCGCCCGCCCCGCCCGCCTTCCCTCCCCCGGCTGCCCCTTCGGCAGCACCGGCACAAGCAGGCGGAGACTACCCACCCTGGCTGGTTCGCTTGCTGGACAGCGAGGACGCAACCGCGGCGTTCTTCTCCGGAACGCAATCCGTGGAGGTTGAGCGGAACGGCCGTCGAGAGGCTGGTGTGGTCGCGTCCGCCGATTTGGCGTCGCTGCCGGACCATCTGCGTAGGCTGGCTGCCAGAGGCGTGCCGCGACCGGAACCCGATGCGTCGGTCATCGACACAACCCTCGCCGATGGCACACGCATCACCGCCCTGTTTCCGCCCCTGTGCGACCGCCTGCGCGCCTCAATCCGACGGCCGAATGTTGGCCACAAGACCCTGGACGAAATGGTGACCGACGGCGGACTTTCTGCGGAAATGCAGCAAGTCCTCGAAGCCTGCGTAAGCACCCGGCAGAACCTGCTCGTTGCTGGTGACCGCGCGTCTTGCGACCTGCTGCTAGGCACCTTGGCCTGGTCGCTCGATCGAGTGGCACGCGTCGTGGTTTTGGCCGAAACCATCACCCCGCCTGCCAGCGCATCTGCCTGGCTGAAACTGCCGGTCGCGGCCCGCGTTCCTGACCTGGTCGCCGCCGCGGTGGCGCTCAGACCGGACTATGTCGTCGCCGACGCCGCTGCATCCATGCTCTTGGGCGATTTGCTACGCGAGTGCGCCCGGGGGCAAAACGGCGCTCTCACCGCATTGATCGCCCGCTCGTCCAATGATGCCCTCTACCGACTGCGGGTGATGGGCGCGACCTACGGTTCATCGTCGACGCCCAATGACCTGCTCGGATCGAGCCTCGACGTGCTGGTCCATGCCGTCACTCTCACTGACGGGAGCATCCGGATCATGGAGATTGCCGAGCCCACTTTGGGATCCGCTGGCGAACTGCGCGCCGAGACCCTTCTGGCCTGGCAAAGCAAAGGCAAAGGCAAAGGTCGCTTCATCGCCACCCGCACGCCATCACGCCTGGCTGGCAAGCTGGAAGCTGGCGGCGTGAACATCTCAGACACCGTATTGCAGCGCTAGGCGGGCCGGCCAATAACGCCGCTGGCCGAGACCGTCGTCTTCGTGGTACAGGAACGCGACACGAAGCACGCAGGAGTCCTGCCGATGACAGCGATCTGCCGCGATACGCCCTCTGCGCCCTTGGTGTCTGTGCCCTCATGAGCTCCTTGGATCTCAACCAAATCATCCTCATCGTCGTGGTGGTGGCCGCTGCCCTGGCCTTCGACTTCATCAACGGATTTCACGACGCAGCCAACTCCATCGCGACCGTCGTCTCGACTCAGGTGCTGACGCCATTCCGCGCGGTTCTGTGGGCGGCATTCTTCAACGTCATTGCCTTCGCGCTCTTCAAGCTCCATGTAGCCGGCACCATCGGCAAGGGGATCATCGACCCTGGCGTGGTCGACGTCGCCGTGATCATCGGTGCCTTGGGCGGGGCCATCGCCTGGAACCTGCTCACCTGGTGGTGGGGCTTGCCGTCCAGCTCTTCCCACGCTCTGGTGGGCGGCCTGATCGGGGCGGGAGTCTCGAAGGCGGGGCTCGGTATCCTGGGTTGGCAGAAGATCGGCAGCACAGCCGCATTCATTTTTCTGTCGCCGCTGATTGGCTACGTGGCTTCTTCGCTGCTCGCGATCACCGGCTCGTGGGTGTTTCGCAAGTCCACGCCAGGACGCGTGGACAAGTGGTTCCGGCGCCTGCAGCTCGTGTCCTCGGCCTTGCTCAGTGTTAACCACGGCGGCAACGACGCACAGAAAACCATGGGAATCATCGCCGTGCTGCTCTACTCGCAGGGCCTGCTGGGCGAGGACTTTCACACCGCTGGCCGCATTCCAACCTGGATCGTCCTTTCGTGCTACTTGGCTATAGGGCTGGGCACGATGGTGGGCGGCTGGCGCATCGTGAAGACCATGGGGATGCGGCTGACCAAGTTGCGTCCCTTTACCGGATTCTGCGCCGAGACCGGCGGCTCGCTGGCCATCTTCATTGCCACCTCCTTGGGAATCCCCGTATCAACCACCCACACTATTACCGGTGCCATTGTGGGCGTGGGCACCGTGTCCAACCCGGGCCGCGTGCGCTGGGGCGTAGCCAGTCGCATTCTGTGGGCTTGGATCTTCACCATCCCGGTCTCAGCCGCCATCGCTGCGGTGACCTACTTCGTGGCTCGCGCGTTCGGCGTGTAGTTCGACTCCTCTTTCGACGACGAGCGCCGACGTCGTTCACGCCTCGGCGCGCGGTGACCCGCGTCACCCAACGACCATCTTTCCCTGGATTCCGACCATCGAGTCGACCTAAGCTTGCGCCATGTTGAAGATGCTCATCAATAGTCGCGGGAAATACTCTTTCACAATGGTCGGTTTGGCAGTTGTTCTGCTGGCTCAAGGTTGTATGCCCAGTTCTACAAACCAAGGCGGTGGCGGGAATGGTGGCGCAGGAGGCGTTCCAGGATCGGCCGGCCAGAGTGCATCTGGCGGGAATGCGATCGGCGGCACAACGGTGGCCGGCGGCACGACGGTGGCCGGTGGCACGACGGTCGCTGGCGGCACAACGGTGATCGGCGGCGCGACGGTGGCTGGCGGCACGACGATGGCCGGTGGCATGACGGTGGCCGGCGGCACGACGGTCGCTGGCGGCACGACGGTGGTTGGCGGCACGACGATGGCCGGCGGCACGACGGTGGCCGGCGGCTCAGTCGTGACTGGTGGCTCACTCGTGACGGGCGGCTGCGCTAATTGTGTCGGTGGCTCGGCGGTCACTGGCGGGACGACGGTAGCGGGCGGAACGACGGTGACCGGCGGAACGACAACAGCGAGTACCTCGACTGGCTCCGGATCCGGCTGCCCGGGTGTCGCGATCGTTCCAGACGCCACTGGCAATGTGCCAGCCAATTCCGTCGGAATCAACGGCAACTGGTTCTACTACAGCGATTGCGTTGATCTGAAGAATGTCAACTGCTCGGCCCAGACCCAGCCCCCCTCGATGACAGGCTTTCCAAACACCAACGGCAAGATGTGCACAACTGGATCGACTGGGAAGTCCGCCACCGGGTGGGGTGCCGGCATCGCGCTTGAGTTGAACGACACTGGTGGGCAGCAGCCGTACAACGCCACATCACATGGGGTCAAAGGATTCTGCTTCCTGTTGTCGGGAACCACGCTCCCCGCAGGAACTGGGATTCGAGTCGCGTTCACCACGAAGAACAACAACGACAATCCCTACTTCGAGCAGGAAATCGCGATGGGCCAGCACACGGTTCTCTTCACGGATACCGGATTTGGACAGGCCACGTGGGAGACCAAGGAAACCTGGGATCCCACCACGATTATCCTGCTTCAATTCCAGATTCCGGCTGCGCCCCCGACGCCGGTCCCCTGGGACTTCTGCGTCGAAGGACTGACCGCGATCACCCAGTAGGCCGAACTCAGGGCAGCGTCACTTCGCCTGCGGCCACGAAAGGCCCAGCGGCGTCGCGTCCGCGCAGTACCGCGGCCAGCTTCCTGGCGCCGGCCGGCGCGCTGATTGCAATCTCGCCACCCGGTGCAAGCGACGCTGCACTTCCCGGCAGCTCACGCCGCCGCCCACTCCCGTCCTCGACAAACACGCGTAGCGCCCCACCCTCCTTGACCTCACCGCCCAGGCGAACCGTCACGCTCGTTCCCGCAACCGTCATCTCCAAACGCGCCCGCAACAGGTGGTTGAGCAGGCCCGCTGCGTAGCCGGCGATCTCAGGCAGCAAGGTGCGCGCCATGTCCGCGTAGATAGCGTCATCGAGAAAAAAACGCACCTGCGTCCCGGTGTTTTCGTAGGCGAGCACGCGATGGCCTTCCAGAGCCAAGTAGTGGCGACTCTGCACCGGCCGCAGCACCAGCGAGGACAGCGTGGGCGAGGGAAACTCCAACGATTCACGCGCTCGGCGAGCCACGTCGGCCACCTTGGTGTCCCGCTCGATCGAGACATCGGCGGGGATGGTACCCTCGGAGAAGAAGCGACGCTGAGTCCGATTGGCCAGTCCCTTGCCATCGGCAGACGCGAAGAAGCTGGCGATGCCAGGGCGGGACACCGGCGCAGCCGCGGCAGGAAGCCCCGAGCGGCCGTAGTGCTCTGCCACGAACTGCTCGTAGGCCGACCCATCGTCCCGCTGCAAGAACTCGCCCCGGAAGTCGTTGCGCACGAAGGCTGGTTGCCCGGCGTCCTCGAGCACCGACATCACCCCGCCCAGGGCCAGCAGCGCCCGCACCAAGGCCGATTCGCGCGCACGCGGCTCAGCCAAGCTGACGGCGCGCTCCCAGTTGTCGAGCAGGACGGAAACGCCCAGGTCATTGCCGGGCGACCAGATCCAGTCCAGCGCGGACTTGCCCTCCAGGGTAAAGGCCGTGCCCGCGGCCAGACTGCGCACGCTCGCGCCGCCATCAAACAGCAGACGCAGGCTGTGGGCCAAGCCTGACAACCCCGGGTCATCGTGCAGACCCTTCCCGGTTGCCGGATCCAGGAAGTGATTCGCGCCACGCTCGGGCGGCGTCTTGGCCAGCACCGCACCTGCCATCACCCACTCGCCCGCGCCCTGCACGCCGTCAGTCCCCGGCCGGTACCCGCCCGCCGGGTCAAGCGCGTCGAGCCGAGCTTGCCAGGCCCGCCGCTCGTCTCGGTCGAAGAGGTCGAGGCCGATGTGCAAGGGTTCGAGGAGTCCCAGCGGCCGTCCCAGATGGGCGAGTACCTGGTGCAGGCGAGAGGCTTCTACCGCTCGCTCGGTCAAGCCGGCATGCGTGGGGGCGGGCTCATAGGCGCGCGCAGCCGGATGGCTGAACATTGCCCAGGCACCCACGAGTGCCGCCAGGTTGAACCGCGCACGGGCGAGAAGGCTCGAGCGTTTCACGGCTTGCCTCCTGGCGCAAGCGCCGGGCCCGACGCAGGCAGAAGTCCAGTGCTCTCTGGTGACGGCAGCTTGACCTCGGGCAAATGGCTCTCCGCCAGCTTGGCAAGACGCAGGATCATCGATGGCTCAGAGCACTGAGCAAGGCCGCAACTCAGCTGCATCACGACCCCTTTCTCCCGCAGCAAGAAAGCAAACCCGGTCACGTCGCCGCCCCTGGCCCGCAAGGATGCATCTCCCATCTCTTCGGTCGCAACCGCGTTCGGGAGATCGCCGAGTAGCTTTCTGAATTGCGCCTCAGCGGCATCCGACCCGATGGCCCACACCCGCAGTCCAACGTCATGGGTCTCGGGCTTGTCGCTGGCCTTGAAGTGGCGGCTGTCATACACGTCACTGGTCGCTCGGTCAGCCAACTTGCCCACTTCGAACTTTCCAGCGTACCCGGTCACGCCACGCACCTCGTCCTCGGACAGAAGCGGAGAGATGTCGAGCGCCGCCGAGGAGCCGACCCGCGCAGCCTCTGCCGGACGCTCGGAAGCGCTTGCGGGCGAGGCACCGTCAAGCTCCAGTCCCGCCGGCTGCACTTCCCAGGCCGCCGCCGCGCGGATGGCAGGACCGCCGCCCAGAAAAGCCAGGTGCCTGAAGTGGGACATGGAGGACTGCCATTTCGCCAGATGCACCCGCGTTCCCCGCTGGGCGAAGTCGGTGCGCGGCTCTCCCGTCGGGAAAATGCTGTCGCTCCGCCAGGCCACGTACCCCCGCCGGTAGGCGATGAGCGTGAACCGTCGCAGGCGGACCCCGTCGCCTCGGGGTAGATCCTCGGGGATTTTGAGCCGATAGCGGCCGTCTGCGCCGGTTTCAGCGACCGCCTCAAGCGCGGCGGCCGGGCCCTGCAGTCCGATGCCACGCTCGAAAGCCCAAGCACCCGCCACCACGACTCCCGCCAGCGGATGGTCGGTTTCTCCGTCGACAACCAGCCCGTCAAACGGGCCCAGCAGGTCGCCGGGCCGCAACGTGTCCGGCCGCGCCGAAAACGGCGCATTTTCCACCACCGGACCGCACGACGACACGAGCGCGGCAAGCCAGGTGGCCACAGCCAATTTCGACCAGAATCCGCTTCGCGCGGATTTGACGCTCTCCGGAATCGTTGGTATTAGTTGCTGCACGATGAATGGGTGGGTGTCATGCCCGTCTCGACAGTGAACGTCCCGCTCGCCTTCTAGTAGAGGATGGGCTGCCTTGCAACGGTCGCCGGCGCTTTCTAGCAACGACTAGCGAAGATGCTCATTAGTTGTCTCCAATGTGGCGGGGCGCTCGCGGAGGGCGCTGCCTTCTGCCAACGCTGCGGCGCTCCCGTGGGGTTGCCGTCCGTGACGGACTCGACCCTGCTCTGCGCTGGATGTGGCAATCAGAACCCGATGGGGACCAACTTCTGCCACGCCTGCGGCCGCCGTCTCGGCCACACCACTCCCATGAGCGCCGACGCCTCGGCGGCCCTAGCCGCAGCGGTGGCGGCCCGTCCCTCGGTCGCGGCGGCTCGCCAGGCTGGCGGGCCGCGGCTGGTAGCCGTGCGACGCGATGGCAGTGATGGCGAGTCGTACCCTGTCGCCGGCGAGCAGGTGGACATTGGACGCAGTGAAGGCGATCTCCACTTCGACGATCCGCATCTCGCCCCACGCCATGCCCGCATCACCCTGCGCGCCGGCCAATACGTGATCACGCCCCTTGAGAACCGCAACGGCGTCTACCGACGTATCGGCCAAGCGGTGGAACTGGCGGACGGCAACCTGATTCTGGTCGGCAAGCAGGTCCTGCGCTTCGAGTTCTTGTCCGATGTCGAGAAGACCCTGCGTCCTGCCGTCGAGCACGGCATAGTCCTGTTCGGCACGCCGCTCAAGGCGCCCTGGGGACGGCTGCGCCAGCTCACCTCGGCAGGAACCAGCCGTGACATGTTCCACCTCACCCGCAGTGACCTCGTGCTGGGCCGCGAACAGGGCGATATCGTTTTCTCCGACGATGAATTTATGTCGCGCCGCCACGCCCTGCTTCAGTTTCGCAATGGCAGCGCGCTCCTATCCGACCTGGGCAGCTCGAACGGCACCTTCGTCCGCCTCACCGGGCAGCATGTCCTGACCCCTGGCGAAATGATTCGGCTCGGCGATGAACTCTTGCGCTTCGAGATAAGTTGAGGCGAAGCTTGTAGACGAAAGCGAAAGAAACGTCACGATGAGTCAGAGCCCTCCGCATGGCAAGCTCTTCTGAAATCAAAATCACGGTCTGTGGCAAGACCGACGTGGGCCAGTTGCGTGAGCACAACGAGGACAACTTCCTCGTGGTGGACTTCGCCCATGTGGAAAAGCCCTCGCCCGAGATCTCACTCGACTTTTTGCTGGGCGAGAAGGGGGCTCTGTTTCTGGTGTGCGACGGCATGGGCGGTGCCGCCGCGGGTGAAGTCGCCTCCACCATGGCCGTGGAGTCCATCTCGTCGGCGGTCGGCAGCGGCGAACCGCTGACGCGCGAACGTTTTGCGCGTCGCCTGCGCCGCGCGATCGAAGCGGCCAACGACAGTATCTTCGTCCAGTCGCGCGACAACCAGAACGAGCGCGGAATGGGCACGACCTGCACGGCGGTTGGACTGGTCGACGCCACATTGCTGATAGGACAGATCGGCGATTCGCGCTGCTACGTCCTGCGCGGCGGTCACCTGAGCCAAGCAACCAAAGACCAATCCCTGGCCTGGCAGCTCATCGAAGCCGGAGCCATGACCCTGGAAGAGGCCAAAGGCTTCGAGCACGCGAACATCATCCTGCAAGCGCTGGGCGTCCAGGACAAGGTGGAGGTCGTGCTCTCGCAAGTCTCGCTCCATCGGGGCGACGTGATCCTGGTCTGCTCGGACGGCTTGCACGGCCCGGTCAGCGACGACGAAATCAAGCAGATACTGCTTGATGAGCCTGACGTGAAAAAGGCCTGTGATCGGCTCATCGGGTGCGCCAATGCGCACGATGGCCCCGACAACATCACGGTGGTGCTGGCCCGATTTGATGGTGAAGGCCTGCCTGAGCCGGGCGCCGAGGAGGCGGTGGCGTTTCTAGCGTACGACCCGGGTCAGGATCCGGAAGACCCTGAGCCGGGAAAAGGCCCGCCGTCGCCCGAGCAGGCGACGGGCGAAATGGCCCCTGGAGAAGAACTGCGCGCCACCGCATCCGACCTATCCGTGCCCGGGGAACCCGCTGCCAACAGCCCCGCCGGGAAACCAGCCGCGACAACCATTGCCCCCGCGCAGCCCATCCCAGAGGCTCGATCTGTGCTTGCCTTTGTTCTGGTCACCCTGCTGGCGGCGCTGGCTGGAGCCCTGTTTCTGGTCTATCAGCGGGCCGCGATACCGGATCGCAGTTTCGAGAGGCCTAGCTTCATCTCGCACGGCAAGCTAGCGTCCCCGTCGGCCACACCACCCGCGGCTGTCCATCCCGAGATGCTCGCGGCGCCCAACCGCCCGGCTGACGCCGGGAGAGAGCCATAGCTGCGGGAACCCATGGCGACTAGAGTATGCCCCCAGTGCAACACCGCCGCTGAGCCGGCCGCTCGCTTCTGCGGCGTTTGCGGCGCGCCCATACCGGTGGCGGCACCGGGTGCTTCTGCGAACTTCGAGCGAGCGCTCGACCGAGCCCTCCAGTCCGCCCTGGCCCATCCCAGCGGGGTCCGCGCCATGAGCCCCGCCACCGGCGTGCGCGTGATGAGCCCGGCCGCTGGTGTTCCCCTGACCCCGGCCAGTTCTGGCCGATCCGGACCCGCTGCTTCGCGTCCGCTGACTCCGCCACCGATTGCCGCCAGTCCCCGGCCGGCGTCTCTGGACAGCCTGGTGGGTCGGAGCCTCAACAACCGCTATCAGGTCGAACGCAAAATCGGCGAAGGTGGATTCGGCGCGGTCTTCGAAGGCAAGCAGCTCGCCACCGGGCGGCCGGTGGCGCTCAAGATCTTGCATCCCCACAGCGTGGCCGACGCCACCGTGGTGGCCCGCTTCCGGCGCGAAGCCGAGGCCTGCTCGCAACTGCGCAACCCGCACACCGTCACCATCTACGATTTCGACCAGACCGAGGACGGAGTCCTCTACCTCGCCATGGAGTTGGTGCGAGGCGAGAGCCTGCAGGAGATCCAGCACCGGGACGGCGTCATCGAAACGAGCCGCGCTCTTTGCATCTTGGACCAGGTCGCGGAAGCCCTAGGCGAAGCGCACGACAAGGGCATTGTCCATCGTGACATGAAGCCCGAGAACATCATGGTCGAGCGGCGTGGCGGGGCAGATTTCGTCAAAGTGCTCGACTTCGGAATCGCCAAGATCCTGTCCGGTGAGGGAAGCAAGATCATTCCCGCGCTGACGGCTATCGGGCAGACAGTGGGAACCCTGGAATTCATGTCGCCCGAACAGCTGCGCGGCAAGGCGCTCGACGGGCGTTCGGATATCTACGCGCTAGGCATGGTCGCCTACGAGATGCTCACCGGGCAGCTTCCTTTCAAAGGCGCCAAGAGCACGACGGAAGTCATCCAATTCCACTTGCAGGAGGCAGCCCCTGCCCCGTCGAGTCTGCGCCCCGACCTGGCCATCCCGGCCGCCGTGGACGAGGTGGTTCTGAAAATGGTGGCCAAGGGTTGCGATGACCGTCACGAAAGCGCTGGGGCGCTTCGCCAACACATCGCCGAGGTTCTCGCCACCCTAGATGCCGCTCCCGTGCGACGGGAAGCGAAGCGCGTGATTGCGGTGGTGGGAGCGATTCTGGTGGTCGTTGGTACTGCCATCTACTTGCTATCGCGATAGCTACCTGACCACGCTGAAGAAACGAGAGAAGCGAATGGACTTGAACCATTCGGCCACGCCCTCAGCTGACCACCCGCCGTAGGCTGGATCACGCGACCACCACACGACGAGCGCCCGGCCCTTGACGTTGTCGTAGGGCACGAAGCCCCAGACACGAGAATCGCGCGAGTTGTCGCGGTTGTCGCCCATCACGAAGACGCTACGCGGGGGCACCACGCGGGGCCCCCAGTCCTGCGGGGGCTGGTTGGGGTCCTGGTAGACCTTATGGGTCTTACTGCCAAGGCTCTCGATCCACAGCTCGCAATCGCGCGCCTCCTCGGGGCTGCGACCTTCGTTGTATCGACATTCGGTGGCGACACGCTCACGAACCATGGGTTGACCGTTGATGAAGACCTGGTTGTGGCGAAGCTCGACCGAATCACCGGGCAGCCCCACCACGCGCTTGATGAAGTCCGTGGAAGGATCGGGGGGATAGCGGAAGACGATGATGTCACCGCGCTGGGGATCGCTGAATTCCACGACCTTCTTGTTGGTAAACGGGATCCCGATGCCGTAGGCAAACTTCGACACGAAAATGTGGTCCCCGATCTCCAGGGTCGGGATCATCGACCCCGAGGGGATCTGGAAGGCTTCCACCACAAAAGCGCGCAGGAGCAAGGCTACCGCCAGGGCCACCCCGATCGACTCGGCGTACTCACGCGCAGTCGACTTGCGCGCAAAGGCCAGGTGCTTGTCCATGCGCTCGTCGAGAGCCGCGATGGCCTCGCGCATGCGCTCGAAGTCGTCGCCTTTGGCGGCTGACTCAACCTCGGCCACGGCCAACCCGATCTCGTCGGCCACCGTCTGCGGGATGCGATAGCTCCGCCGCTTGAGGATGCGTCGTGACTCTCTGACCAGATGCTTGCCCTCGTCGCGAGCCCGATTCCAGTACCTGTGCGTCCGCCACGCGGTCCATAACTTAGTCATCATGTTCATTCGACCTTGAGGATGGCCAGGAAGGCCTCTTGCGGGATTTCCACGTTTCCGACCTGCTTCATCCGCTTCTTACCTTCCTTCTGCTTTTCCAACAACTTGCGCTTGCGGGTAATGTCGCCGCCGTAGCACTTGGCGGTCACGTTCTTGCGCAAGGCCTTCACCACCGTCTTGGCAATCACGCGCGAGCCCAGGGCAGCCTGGATGGCCACCTCGAACTGCTGCATCGGGATCAGCTCCTTCATCTTGATGCACAGGTCGCGGCCTTTGATGTACGAGGTCTCCCGGTGGATCACCGCTGACAGCGAATCCACCCGGTCGCCGTTGACCAAGAGGTCCAGGCGCACCAGGTCGGCCGGCTGATAGCCCTTGGGCTCGTAGTCGAGTGAGGCGTAGCCGCGCGACACCGACTTCATGCGGTCATAGAAGCCGAACACCACCTCGGTGAGCGGCAGGTCGTAGCGAATGATCACGCGCTTCTCGCCGGCGTAGCTGAGGCTGGTCTGGGTGCCCCGGCGCTCCTGACATAGCTTGAGCAGCCCGCCCACGAATTCAGGGGGTGTGTGGATGACGGCCGCGATCATCGGCTCTTCGATGTGATCGATGTCACCTTCCGACGGGAACTTGGCCGGATTGTCCAGGTCGACGACATCCCCGTTGCGTAGCACCATCCGAAAACGTACGGTGGGCGCGGTGGTGACCAAATCCAAGTTGTACTCGCGCTCCAGCCGCTCCTGCACGATCTCCATGTGAAGCAGGCCGAGAAAGCCACAGCGGAAGCCGAATCCCAAGGCCGCCGAGACCTCGGGCTCGCGGCTGAACGAGGCGTCGTTGAGGCGCAACTTGTCGAGGGCGTCGCGCAGATCTTCGTAGCGCGCCGGATCCGTCGGGAAGATGCCGGCGAAGACCATGGGCTTGGCGGGCTGGAAGCCAGGCAGAGGCGATTCGCACGGCCGGCTCGCCTCGGTGATGGTGTCCCCCACGCGCGCATCGGCCACTTCCTTGATCGCGGCGGTGATGAATCCCACCTCGCCGGGACCAAGCTCGGCCACGTCAGTGGCAAAAGGGGCAAACACACCCAAGCTGACGATCTCGTAGTCGCGTCCCGCGGCCCAGAGGCGGATCTTCTGCTTTTGCCGGAGGGTACCGTCCACCACGCGCACCAGCAGCACCACGCCTCGATAGCTGTCGTACCAACTATCGAGCAACAACACCTTGAGCGGCTTGGTCAGCGATCCCTCGGGCGGCGGAATCCGCGCCACCACGGCTTCCAAGATTTCCGGGATGCCACGCCCGTCCTTGGCCGAAGCCAGGATGGCGCCCGACGCGTCGATGCCGATGACTTCTTCGATCTGCCGCTTGGCCCCTTCGGGATCGGCCGAGGGCAGGTCGATCTTGTTGATCACCGGCACGATCGCGAGATTGTGCTCGGTCGCCAGGTAGACATTGGCCAGGGTCTGGGCCTCCACCCCCTGCGAAGCATCCACCACCAGCAGGGCACCCTCGCACGCGGCCAGCGAGCGCGACACCTCGTAGTGGAAATCCACGTGGCCCGGCGTATCGATGAGGTTCAGCTCATAGGTCTGGCCGTCGGCGGCCTTGTAGCTGAGACGCACGGTGGCCGCTTTGATGGTGATGCCCCGCTCGCGCTCCAGCTCCATGCTGTCGAGAAACTGCGCTTTCTGCTCGCGCGCGGTCAGGGCGCCAGTCGCATCCAGCAAGCGATCCGCGAGGGTCGACTTTCCGTGATCGATATGCGCGATGACAGAGAAATTGCGTATCTGTTGAATTGGGGTCGGCACAGACGGCTACCGGCGAACGACGTCGAGAGAAAGTTGTCCGGGAAGATGACTCTTTTCCCGGTCGAGAACCAGGTCGATTCCCTGGCGGATATATTCCGCGACCGGCACCTTGGTTTTCTGGTGCAGAAGCTTCAGAACTTCGTACTGCTCCGGGGTGAGGTACACGGTTGTCGAAACCTTTTTCCGTGCCATGACGGGACCATGCATGACCATACGCCAGCAGTCAATCGTTTACCGCGACACGACATCGATACCCAATGGTACTTGCTGCCACATTTGTTTGGGCCTAGCCTTGGCCGCATGCTCTCTTGTCATACGTCGTCACGCGGGCGGAGTCCGTCCCGCAAGGTCTTGGGCCTTCTGTTGGCCTGCTGCACGGTGGTCTTCGCGATCTCGGGCTGCGGCAGCAGCAGCACCGCGGCCTCACCCGGCACCGCCACCAGCGGGCTCAAGGTGAGTCAGACAGATTTCGGCGCCCAGTTCGATCGCTCACGCTGCGACGACAAGGGCAAGCAGGTCGTCACCGCGGACACCGACGGCGACGGCAAGCCTGACGTCATCAAACTTTTCACCGTGGTGGAGCAAGGTGGTCAGAAGGTGCAGCAACTGGCCTGCCGCCAAGTCGACCTGAACCACGATGGGAAGATGGACATCATCTACAGCTACGGTCCGGGCGGCATGCTCATGACCGAGGACTTCGATTTGGACTTCGACGGCAAGTTCGACGAGCGCGTCTACTATCAGGAAGGCAAGAAAGTGCGCATGGAGCGCGACATGAACGGCGATGGCAAGCCCGACTACGTGGAATTCTACGAAGGCGGGAAGCTGGTTCGCGTCGAGCGTGACAGCAACGGTGACGGCAAACCCGACGAATGGCAGTACTACGAGAATGGTCGTCTCGACCGCATCGGGACAGACACGACCGGATCAGGCCGGGCCGACAAGTGGGAACGCAATCCTGAAACGGCCGAGGCGGCCCCGGAAGCACCCGCGGCGGCCGGCACGGCTCCTGCGGCCAAAGGCGCGACTCCCGCAAGCCCCGCTCCTGCGGCTGGCGCCGCGGCTGGTAGTGACTCGGCGGCGACGGGGGCCAAGAAGAAGTAGCCCCCCGGGGCGACGGGAGAAGCTTTCCTGGTGCCCATGGAAAGACGTAGCGACGGACCTCGGCTCGCCCTTGAGGCCACCGCCGTCATCCACGTCGACGTGTTGAGCCCGGCCATCTACTCGCGCATTGTCAACGCGAGCCAACGGGGCATGCAGTTGGTGATGCCCGATTCCCGACCCGTGGGAACTCGGATCCGGGTCACCGTCAGTATCGAGGAGCCACCGCGCGAGATCACAGTAGCGGGAATCATCGTGCACACCGCCACCATGGAGAACATCAACCCGCGCCTCTCGGCACGTATCGGGATCTTCCTCACTGAGACCGGCGAAGACTGGCGCGCCCTGTGCGACAGCTTGGCGCGACTGGCGCCGAAGAAAACCAAGTAGCGAAGGCCAGCAGTTGACCCACACCGACCCAGTCGTGGATTGAACCGCAGCCCGGTTCGTGGACTGCTGTGGAATCTCGAATTGTGGCGGGTCTCGGACTCGAACCGAGGGCCCGGCGCGTATGAAACGCCTGCTCTAACCAGCTGAGCTAACCCGCCGTTTGTCTGATGCGTCGCTCTCCCGCCTGCCGTGAAGCCGACAAGAAACGACGCCGGGGGATCTTGCTTGCCTAGCCTCGCCTGTCAAGCTCTGAGACAGAAAGTGTGAAGCTCGCGTGATTCCTTGACGGAGCCCCTGCTGCTCCTATAGAAGCCGCAAGAGCCATGCGCCTCTATGCCGGAAAGATCCCCGTGATCGGTGCCGAGATTATCAAGGCACTCATCGATGCGGAGGATATCTCGGTCACTGACCGGGCCGAAGCCGATCTCGACGTGCAGGCTGTGTTGAAGGAATACCTGCGCCTGGAGCGAGAGATCACCGACAAGGCCAAGGACCTGCTGCAGAAGCGCAACCTACCCTACGAGCAGTTCGGCAAGGTCAAGCGCTCCCTCGCCAACGAAAAGAGCTTCGGTCTAGGTGATGAGGGGCTGGAGTGGATGACCACGCAGATCATCGAGTCCTTCATGCAATCCCTGCATGTCGAGGAGATCTTCGCCGACGACGCCACTCTGCGAAAGCGCATGGTCGACATCCTCAAGAAGCACATGCAGATTGACGACGAGGTTGACGCCGAGGTGCGCCGCCGGATCAAGAATCTGGAAGAGGGCACCGCGACCTGGGAGGTCGAGTACCAGAAGGCACTCGACCAGATCAAAAAGAACCGGCGCCTCGACGAGAAGTAGGCGAGGACAGCCTCGCGGGAATTCGTGGCTGGGTGAGCATGGCACCTCCTCCACGCAAGGCCACCATGAACGGACGCTCGCGGCTGGCGCTGTCACCCGCCGTGGGACTGGCAGGACTAGCCGTGGTGGCCTTTGTCTACGTGGCCCTGCGACGCATGGGCTATCCCTTCGATCTCGAGTGGATGGAGGGAAGCATCGTCGAGCACGTCCAGCGCGTGCTGGACGGGAAGCCCATCTACACGAGCCCCTCGGTCGAATTCGTCCCGTATCTCTACAACCCGCTCTACTACTACCTGTCGGCGCTGGTGGCCAAGGCCATGGGCAACAGCACCTCCACGCTTCGCTTCGTGTCGTTCTGCTGCACCCTCGCGCTGTTCGCAACGCTCTACGATCTGGTCGCCCGAGAGACGAAGAGCCGCCTTGCCGGCGTGCTCGCGTTGGGCATCCTCGCCGCCACCTTTGGACTCAACGGGCAGTGGTTCGATCTGGCACGCACCGATACTCTCTTCATGGCGCTGCTTCTCGGTTCCGCCTGGTGCGTTCGTTTTGCCGAACGAAAGCGTGGCCTTTTCGTTGGCGCAGCCCTCTTCTGCTTGGCGTTCCTGGCCAAGCAGACGGCGCTTCCATCGCTTGTGGCCCTGGCGCTTGGAGCGTGGGCCCTGCGTGGATTTCGACGTTCGCTCTGGTTCACCTTGCCCGCCATATTGCTCACCGGCGGAAGCGTGCTCTGCCTGAACCTGTGGACCGGCGGGTGGTACTGGTACTACGCCTTCATGGTGCCCTTCGGCCACACGACCGGCAGCAGGGAGTCGCTCGTCTTCGACTTTTGGCGGGTCGAAACCCTCGGCCAGCTCCCTGTCCCCACGCTCGCCTTCATCGCTCTGCTCGCCAGCCCCCAAGGCGGCACCCGCCGCGGCCCGTGGCTGTTTTACCTGCTGTTCTGCTCGTGTCAGTTGATGGCGGCCTATCTGGTCCGAATTCACGGCGGCAGCTATTTGAATGATCTGATCCCCGCCCACGTCGGTCTCAGCATCGCTTTCGGACTTGCCCTCGCTGCGGGATTCGAGCGCGCCAAGGAACTCGGTCCGGCGTGGCTGGAACGAGCCAGACTCCTCGGGGGAATCGTCGCGGCGGTGCAACTCGCCGCACTGATGTACAACCCTCACGCCATGCTGCCGAGTGCCCGCGATCGCGAGGCCGGCATGGCGTTCATCGAACACCTGCGTGAAATCCCAGGTGAGGTTTTCGTCCCACAGCACCCCAATCTTGCTCGGCTGGCTGGCAAACCTTCGCACGCGGCCTTCCAGGCGGTTTCTGACATGCTCCTCTTGCAAGCCGATCCCTTCGACGCCAAGGGCACGCTCTACCGCGTATTTCACGAGGCATTCGAGAGCCATCGCTTCTCGACGATTGTTCTGGACCATCGTGACAGGTGGTTCTTTCAGAACGATTTGCGGGACTACTACCGGCCCGCAGGTGTCACTTGGTTCGACGAGCCCGACGTGTTCATCCCGATCACCGGCGGTCCTTGCCGGCCCGATTGGGTCTACCTCCCGGCTCGACCCTGAGCACAAATCGCGCTGCTACGGCCCTGGTCTCTTGCGCACGATGGGTTCGCTCGGTGAAATGGGCTGACCGGCCGGCGGCGACACCTTGATTTCCGGCTGTGGCATCGGCCCTGGGGAAGGTCGCGGGCGCCGATCGCGCGCCAGTGACAGCACCATACGCACCATCTTGTCAATGCCCACCGCCACGTCGCTCAGGCGTGCGTCGTCGATCATGTAGGCTGGCGTGCTGACCACGCTGGTCTTCTGGTCAACCATGATGTCGCGCACCGGGCACGGGCGCACGTCAGCGCCCATGACCGCGGCGTGCTTGGCCGGCTCGCACGCCCGCGCACCGAGCGTGATGCGCACACCGGCCACCGGCCCGAGAACCCGCGCGGCCAGAATGGGCGCCAGGCAGATGAATCCCATGGGCCGTCGCCGTGCCAGCATGGCTTTGAGCAGACGTTCCACCTCCGGATGCACTTTGCAAACCACTCCCTTGTCAGCGTAGTCCGACAACAGATTGGCCACGCCCTCGCCGCCCGGGAAGATGAGCGCGTCGAGCTCATTGTCGCGTACGCTGGCGAGATCGCGCAACTGGCCGCGCGCGATGCGGGCCGCCTCCGCCGGCACCCGGCGAGGACTCGCATCTGGGTCGACCTTGCCGCTCAGATGGTCCACCACCCGCGACTGAATCAGGTCCGGGGCCAGGCACACTGGCTCAGCCCCGCCGCGTTCGAGCGACAGAAGAGTCAGGATTGCCTCGCGAACTTCGGAACCATCCTCGGAACCGCAGCCAGAGAGAACGACACCCACGCGTTTGGCCATGTCCCAGCGCTAGCAGATTTTCCTCCGGGATCCAAGCAAGCCTTCTCCGTGACCTCCCCTCTCCTCTCTGTGTCCTCAACCGCGCACGGCCGGTTGCACGAATCCGCGCCCCAAGTTGCTCTCCAAATACGCGGCCAAGCGGCCCTCCATGATCGCCTGGCGCGCACCCCGCACGAGCGAAAGATAGTGCTCGAGGTTGTGCAAGGTCGCCAGCCGGTAGTAGAGGATCTCCTTCACGCGAAACAGGTGAGCCAGATAGGCGCGGCTGTAGCGCCGGCACGCTTCGCAGGCACAGCCTTCTTCGATGGGGAGCGCGGCGGTGCAATGAACCGCGTTCGCGATGTTGATGTGGCCCCCGCGCACGAAGAGACGGCCGTTGCGTGCGGCTCGCGTGGGCATCACGCAGTCGAACATGTCGATGCCCGCAACAATGGCAACCAGAAGATCCGTCGGCGTTCCCACGCCCATCAGATAGCGCGGACGCGCCTCGGGCATACGCGGGCCGATCTCCCGCACCACCGCATGCATGGTCTCAGGCGGCTCTCCCACGCTGAGCCCGCCCAACGCCATGCCATCGAAAGGCATCTCGGCGATCGCAGCCATGTGTTCCGTGCGCAGGGCAAAATCAGTGCCCCCTTGCACGATGCCGAAGCGCAGCTGTCCCGGCGCTGGCGTGCTGCCCACACAGCGACGCGCCCACCTGGTGGTCCGCTCCATCGCCCGAACCAGCACTTCGCGGGAGGCGTCCGAAGCCGGACATTCGTCAAAGGCCATGGCCACGTCGCTGCCCAGATCGGCCTGAATGGCCATGGCCGACTCAGGCGTCAGGCGCTGCTCGCTGCCGTCGACATGCGAATGGAAGGTCACACCGTCGTCGTCGATCTTGCGGCGCCCGTTGTGGCTGAACACCTGGTAGCCACCCGAATCCGTGAGGATGGCGCGCGGCCAGGCCATGAAGGTGTGCAGCCCGCCCAGGTCGCGCACCAGCCCAGCCCCCGGACGCATGGCCAGGTGATAGGTGTTGGCCAGAACAATCTGCGCGCCCAGCGCTTCCAGATCGCCGGAGGCCAGCGACTTGACCGTGGCCTGCGTGCCCACTGGCATGAACACGGGCGTTTCGACTGGGCCGTGGTTGGTTTGCAGCACCCCAGCCCGCGCCTCGCCACAGCGTGCTTGCACAAGAAACGCAGCACTCACGACAGCACGCTCCCTGGACGGATAAACATGGCGTCGCCGTAGCTGTAGAATCGGTAGCCGCGTTCGATGGCATCGCGGTAGGCATCCAGAACGGACTCGCGACCGGCGAAAGCGGCCACCAGCATGAGCAACGACGAGCGGGGCAAGTGGAAATTGGTCACCAGGTCGGTCACCACGCGAAACTCGGCCCCTGGCACAAGAAACAGGCGGGTCGACCCGCAGCCGGCAGCCAAGGGACCCAGCCGGGCCAGGGTCTCCAAGGTTCGCACCACGGTCGTGCCCACGGCCACGATGGGCCGGCCTTGCGCCTGGGCCTGGCGCAAACTCTGGGCGGCAGCCTCGGAAACCTCATAGCGTTCGGCATCCAGACGGTGCTGCGCGATGTCCGGCGTGGTGACTGGCCGAAAGGTGCCAGGGCCCACGTGCAAGGTGATGCGTGCGATCTCGTGGCCCGCGGCCCGCAGCTTGGTCAGAAGCTCCTCGGTGAAATGCAGGCCCGCGGTGGGAGCCGCGACGGCGCCCGGCTGGCGCGCGTAGACGGTCTGATAGCGAATCTTGTCGTCGGCCGGCCGAACCACGGTCCCTTGCTCTTTTCGCGCTGCCTCGATATAGGGTGGCAGCGGGACCGTACCGATCTTCTCGATGCGTGTCAGCACGCCTACCTGGCCTGGCCCAGAGAAGCGAAGCTCGACCTCTCCCCGCGGCCCACACCCGAGAATTTCTGCCTGCAGATCACCTGCGAACCGCAAGCGCGCGCCGGGCGACTGCCGGCCCAACCCGCGCGCCAGTGCCTGCCAATCTTCGCGCCAGCTCGCATCGCCGCTGCTGTCATCAGCGGACATCCTCTCGACCAGAAGGATCTCAACCCGACCGCCCGTGGACTTGGTTCCTGACAGGCGCGCCGGAATGACGCGCGTGTCGTTAACCACCAGCAAGGACCGCGGGCGGAGAAAGCGATCGATATCTCCGAAAAGAGCATGATTGCGCTCGCCCGTGTCTCGGCTAAGAATCAGCAAACGCGCTTCGTCCCTCTGAGGGGCGGGTTGCGTGGCAACCCGTTGAAGTGGTAGCTGGTAGTTGAAATCGTCGGTTCGCAGGTAGTATCAACTCCTCAAAGGCGTAGCATGCCCGTCGGCAGAACAAAGGCAATGTCTAGGGATCGCAGAGATAGTACCTCGTCGGCGCCTTCCGGTGCCGCCAACTTCCCGGAGTTCGTCGTCAAGAACACGCGCGAGTTCCTCGCCGGCTTCCAGCCTTCGGGTGGAAACGGCGGCGTGTTCTGTCCCACCCGCCGCAACGTTCCCGTGGGCGAGACGGTGGCGGTGAGGGTCCGCCTCGGTCGCCGCAAGCCCCCGATGGTGGTGTACGGACAAGTCGCCTGGCGACGGCCGGGACGACACATCCTGAAAATCCGCGCCGGCATCGGCGTCGAGTTTCTGGCCAGCGAACGGGCCAAGTGGGAGTTTCTGCTCGATCTCGCCCGGACCGGCACCAGCGCACACAGCCGGCGGCGCCACGAGCGCGTCCCGGTCGACCTACCCATCTCCTGGCGACTGGTCGGCAGCCTGGAGGCATTCTCCGGCTACCTACGCGACGTGGGGCGCGGCGGCGCCTTCGTGCTCTCGTCCGCCACCGTGGCCATCCAAGAACGGGTGGTGTTGGAGATTGCCCCGCCTGGCGCTGAAGTGCCCATGGCTTTCATCGGTCGTGTGGCCTGGGCGGGCAAGTCCGGCAGCGAGAACGTATTCGGCATCGCCTGGCGGGCGCGTGATGCCGGAGGCGGCCGACGTATCAAAGAGATGGTGCGCAGGCTGACCGGTATGCAGAGCCCGTTGCGGGTGTAGCCGCGCCAACTCACCAAATCAAAGACAGCGCGTACAAAGTCCCGCTGTTGGCGAGCACGTAGATCTCACGTCTCTCAGCATCGATGAGGGGCACCGCGCACATTCCGCGGCCTGGGTCGAAGACCTGCAAGAGCTGTCCGTTCGATCGATCCACCACGAACAGACCGGAGCGGCCACCGGTGAAAATCAGGTAGGGGCCAACTTCCTGAGGCGAGGTCAGGTCGCCAGCCTGGGCCAGGCCTTGCCGCCATTCGATGCGTCCTTGCATCGTCACCGCGGCCAAGCCATCCCGCGGGGAGGCCACGTACAGTCGGGTCGCCCCGGCTCGGATAGCCACGGCTCCCTCCACCCCCAGGCGCCAGACCACATCGCCGTCTTTGGCCCGCAAGGCGTACAGCCCGCCCGAGTAAGAGGCCGCGATCACCAGATCATCGCGCAATACAGGGGTCGAATCCACGTCCACAAATTGATCCGAGGCAGCGGCCAGGGAGTGGGCCCAGCGCAGTTCACCGGTCTCGGCGCCCAGCGCGACCAGGTACCCGTCATCGAAACCCGTGTAGATGACATCCCCACCTAGGCGCGGCCCCGCGTGACCGTGGATGCTGAATCCCTCGGGCGTGTCGCGTTCGTACTGCCACCGCTTCTTGCCTGTGGCTGCTTCCAGCGCGACCACGCGATTCGCTGCGCTGGCGAAGTAGACCAGGGCGGCTCCCACCTCGGGCTGGCGCTCGACCGCGCCCTTGCCTTTGTACGACCAACGGGTTGTCCCGTCCTGCGGGTCGAGCGCGTAGAAGATCCCATCGTCGCTGCCCAGGTAGACCTGGCCGTGCGCCTGATCAAAACGCGCCTCACCATCAACGCCCCCCGCAATCGGCACGGACCAGATCAGACGGCCGCTCGCCGTGTCCACCGCCGCCACCCGTCCCGCACGCGAGCCCAGGATGAGACGCGAATCAACCAGCGCTCCCGTGGCACATTCCTCGGGCTGCGCTTCGCTGGCAGAGTAGGGATGAATGACCATGCGCCAGCGCATTTGGACGACGCCGGCGGGATACTCATGCCGCGCCTCGGTCGCGCGATGAAGGGCGCCGCCTCCGCAGCCGTACAGCACCAGCAATAGGCCCAGCGCACGGCCGGGCCGAGCCGCGAGTTGGCGCGGGAACGACATCAACCACTCTCTATTGGTCGCCCAGCGCGGCCAGGCGGTCATCGATATCCCTGCGCAACGAAGTCTTGGGCATCTTGTCCAGGATCTCGTGCAGGACTTTTTCGGCGTCCTTGCCTTTGCCCTGCTTCTGCAGCAAGCGCGCTTTGCCGAAGAGAGCACGGTCCGCATAGAAATTTCCGACCTGCTGGGCCTCGATGGCCATGCTGCTGTACAGGTCGATGGCCTTGTCGATCTGGCCCTGAGCTTCGAGCGCCAAGGCCAGGCCATCCTGTTCGACCAAGCGCATGCTCTTGTCAGCTTCGTCTTGCGCAAGTTGCTGGAAGGCAGTGGCCGCGTCCGCACCCTTGCCGAGGCGGAGCAAGGAATTGGCCTTGATGAGCAACGCCCGCCGGGCCAGGCCCGAAGAGCCATGCGTTGCCACAAAAGCGTCGGCCTCCGTGACGGTGGCCAGCAGGCGCTCCTGTTCGGTCTTGAAGCGCATGCCCTCGCCTTCGTCGTCTGCCGGCTTGGTCTCCTCGGTCTTCTCGGGTAGCAGCGGCGCCAAAGCCGTCTTTTCGACGCGCGAAAAGGCCTCGGTTTCCCGAGTGGCCTTGTGCTGCTTCCAAGCCATGCTTCCCCAAGTCCCGCCGGTGCCCCCCACCACGATCACGCAGGCCGCGATGACCTTGCCACGGTGGGCGGAAATGGAGGAACCGAGTCGCGTCCAGAAGCTGACGAACTCGTCGGGTTGCTTCAACTCTTTGCGATTGATGGAGCGGGCCACGGGGTGAGGAGATAACAGAGGGATAGGGTCGGGTCAACTGACCTTGTACACTGCGGAACATGCTGGGCCGTCCCATCCAGGGCCTGTTGACCGTGAACCTCCTCATCCTGTGCGCGGCGCCTAGCCCTGCGCACGCGACGGGTCCGGGAGAAAAGCAGGTCTCTGCGTCGCTCGGATTCGCCCTGGCCGGCGACGACCACGCACGTCCCGGAATGCAGGCAGGCGTCGAGGCCATGATGGGGTTCACCGACGCCTGGGCCGGCCGCGCGGTGGTGAGCGGGTCCTGGCAGCCCGGGTCTGCATCAGGCAGTCCACGCCAGGTGACGGCCCTGTCCCTGGGTGCGACCTACTCGCTCGATGTGGTGCGCTGGGTGCCGTTTGTGGACCTGGGGCTCAGCCTGGCCGATCTGCGCGGTGGAGGCGCCAGCTCGCAGCGCCTGGGACCGCAAGTGGGGCTCGGCGCAGAGTATCTGCTCTCGCGACGCTGGACCCTGGCAGCGTTGGCCCGCTTTGACTTCTTCGCCCTGCGCCTGGCCGGGTCTGGTGGCGCCCATCCCTGGTGGGCCTGCGCCGGCCTTCGCGTGGGCCGGGTTTTCTGAAATGGTTCAGCCAGCCTTTCGTACCGGCTTCTTGCCGCTGTGGGCACGCAGGACGAGCCGCAAGGGCGATCCCTCGAACCCGTAGATATTTCTCAGTTGGTTGGTGAGATATCGGCGATAGGGCAATCCCACGGCCTTGGGATAGTTTGCGCTGACGAAGAACGACGGCGGACTGGTCTGCGCCTGGGTGATGTAGTACAGACGGACGTAGCTTCCGCCAGGCCCAGCAGGGGGCGGCCGACGGGTCACAATTTCCTCAAAGTGTTTGTTTAGCTCTGACGTCGGAACTCGTCGACACCATTGACCAAACACCTCAGCTGTCATCTTCGGGATTTCACCAGCGCCACGTCCCGTGACCGCAGAGGTGACCACCACCGGCGCCCACGCCATGAAGCCGAGCTCCTCGCGAACAGCGGCAACTTTTCCGTCAATCTCGGCCCGACGGATGAGGTCGCCCTTGTTGACCACGATGAGCGCAGCCCGGCCCGACTCCTCGATGAAGCTGGCCAGCTTCGCGTCCTCGGCCGTGGCTCCGTTCTGGGCATCGATGACCAGGGCCACGACGTCTGCGCGCGCCAGTTGGTCGCGCGCCATCTTCGCCGATACCGCCTCCGTCAGGGTGTCGATGGCGCGGCGGCGCCGCAGGCCTGCGGTGTCCACCAGCACGAACTCGCGCCCCTGCCAGGTGAAGGGTGTGTCGATGGGGTCGCGGGTGGTGCCGGGCTGGTCATGCACCAACACCCTCTCCTCCCCGAGCAGGCGATTGACCAGAGATGACTTGCCCACGTTGGGCTTGCCGACAAAGGCCAGGCGAATGGGCGCGCTCTCGCCCTGGCTTTCCGCCGCCAGCGGGTCGTCTTTCTCGACGGGCATTGAGGGCGAGGAGGCCCTGCCCAAGGCGGCGACCGTGGCGTCAAGCAAGTCCCCCACACCACGCCCATGCGAGGCCGATACTGCGAAAACTTGGTCAAAACCCAGGCGGAACACCTCGGCCATGCTTGGCTCGCGCGCGGCCGAATCCACCTTGTTAGCCGCGATCAGCACGGGCTTGCCGGTACGCCGCAATAGTTGAGCCACCTCCTGGTCGACCGGAGTGATGCCTTCCTTCACGTCCAGCACGAGAATCAAAACCGCCGCCTCGTCCACAGCGCGCAGGGTCTGCGAGCGCATAGCACCCAGGATCCCGCTTGCGCCGGGATCCAGACCGCCCGTGTCGGTCAGCCGAAACCTCGTGCCGACCCACTCGCACGCGCCATAGCGCCGATCGCGCGTGACGCCCGGCATGTCCTCGACCAGCGCGGGCTGGCCACCCACCAAGCGGTTGAACAAAGACGACTTGCCCACGTTGGGCCGTCCCACCAAAGACACGATTGGCAGCGACGGATCGTCGGCTGGCCGGCGGCCTCGTCTGCTCACCGAGTTCCGTCCTCGTAGCCCAAACGCGCAATCTCGCTGCGCGAATGGGTCCAGTCTTCTTCCACGCGCACGTTCAGACGCAGATGAACCGGACGGCCGAGAAACTTCGCGATCTCCTGGCGGCCGGCCGTGCCCACGTCACGAATCATGGAGCCATGCCTGCCCACCACGATGGCCTTCTGGCTTTCGCGCTCCACGACTATGGTTGCCTCGATGACCGTGTCGCCGGCTGGGCGGTCGTTCCAGGTCTCGACCAGGACCGCCGTGGCATACGGCAGTTCCTGTCGCAGGCGCAGAAAGAGCTGCTCCCGAATCAGCTCGCCGGCCAGGAACCGTTCCGTCCGATCCGTGAGCACGTCGGGGCCATAGAGCGGCGGCCCCTCGGGCAAGATGCCCAGCAACTCGCGCACGATGCCCTCCACGCCCTTGCCCCGGGTCGCGCAGGTGGGCACCACCGCAGAAAAAGCGTACGCCTTCGTCCACCACTCGAGGATGGGAAGCAACTGAGTCTTGTCCTTCACCTTGTCGGCCTTGTTGAGGGCCAGCACCGTGGGCCGCTTGGTCTCAGCCAACCGTTCGAGGATGCGCCGTTCCCCCTCAGGCAGAGCCGCTGCAGCTGGAGAAAGGGCACCGCTAAGCGCGTGCGCCTCCACCACCAGCAAGGCCGCGTCCACTTGGTCGATGGTCGCCATCGCCTCGCGCACCATGAAGCGGTTCAGTTCCGAGCGCGCCTCGTGCACACCGGGTGTGTCCACAAACACGATCTGGCCCTTGACCGGCCCCTGCCCTGCGCGCGGATCCGTGGCGGGCAACTCAGCCTCGCCGTTCCACACGCCCACGATGCGCGTGCGCGTGGTCTGTGGCTTGGGTGTGACGATGGCCAGTTTCTCGCCGACGATTCGGTTGAGCAGGGTGGACTTGCCCACGTTGGGCCTGCCCAGGATGGCCACGGTCCCGGCCACGCTCAAGGCAGACTTGGAAAGCACGTTGGAGTCAAAAGTGTCAGGCACTGGAGCGCTTGTATAGCACTGGCCTAGGACCACTGCGGCGGCAAGGTCGACGATGGCGCGTCACCATCCGACCATTTCTCGACGCACTATCACCTTGACACCCCCCCTCCCAAGCACTATCACCCCGGTAGGATTTGCGCCCTTGGGGTTGCCAACAGGATTCTAACCGTGAACGTGAGCCAGAAAAGCCGGTACGCGCTGAAGGCGGTTCTGGAGCTTTCGTTTCGCTTCGGACAGGGACCCATTTCCATCTCTCAGATCGCCAAAGCGCAAGCGATCCCGGCGCGCTTTCTCGAGGCTATCCTGGCCCAGCTCAAACGCGGGGGTTTCGTGGCCTCACGGCGTGGAAACGAGGGCGGGTACATCCTGGCCCGTCCGCCGGCCGAAGTGTCAGTCGGCGACGTTCTGCAAGTCCTGCAGGGCCAGCCCCTTTCCACGCTGTGCGCTAACCACCCGCAAGCCGAGTGCCCGCATGCTGGGGACTGCGTCTTCGTCAAGTTGTGGGAGCGTGCTTGCGCGGCTGTGGAGGCGGTATACAACTCGACGAACTTCCAGGATCTGACAGACCGCTATCGGGCCGCCTTGCGCGCCAAGGCCCCCACCTATTCCATCTAGACGGCGAAAGCTTTCCCTCTGGCCGCTCGGACCTGATACCGACTCGCATGGATCCCGCAAAGAAGGATGAACCGCGCACGACCCCGCCCGATGCTCCGGGCTCGGTCGGGTGGACGGAAGCGCAGACGACGTGTCTGGTGCCTGCGGACTCAGCGCTGACGCTTGAGCTGGGCGGCAGCATCAGCCCGGTCAACGTCGAGTATGAGACCTACGGCTCACTCTCGCCCCACAAGGACAACGTCGTCTTCATCACGCATGCGCTGTCGGGGGACGCGCATGTCGCGGGCTGGGACCGTCGTGCGGTCGAGAGCGGCCGCACGTGGCGCCAGAAGAAACCGGGTTGGTGGGACGCCATCGTGGGTCCCGGCAAAGCCATCGACACCAACCAGCTGTTCGTCATCTGCCCCAATGTGCTGGGCGGATGCTACGGCACTACAGGGCCGTCATCCGTAGATTCCTCGACGGGAAAGCCCTACGGCTTGCGCTTTCCCATGGTCACGGTGGGTGACTGGGTCAACCTGCACATGCGCCTTCTCGACGTCCTCGGCATCGAACGGGTGCGGGCGGTGGTGGGCGGTTCGCTCGGCGGCCAGCAGGCGCTGGAGATGGCGCTCGCCCACCCGGACCGGGTGGAACGCGCGGTGGTCCTGGCGGCCAGCGCGCGCCTGTCGGTGCAAGGTCTGGCCTTCAACGCCGTGGGCCGCTACTGCATTCTCCACGATCCCAATTTTGCAGGCGGTGACTACTACGACGGCGAGGGTCCCGGGGCTGGCCTGGCAGCGGCGCGCATGCTGGCCCACATCACCTATCTTTCCGACGAAGGCATGCACGAAAAATTCGGCCGGCGCCTGCAGGATGGCGCCAATGGCCGGCCCGGGGGCTTCGGCATCGAGTTCGCGGTGGAGAGCTACCTCGACTACCAAGGTCGCGCGTTTGTCGAACGATTCGATGCCAACAGCTACCTCTACATCACGCGCGCCATGGACTACTACGACGCCGCTGCGGCTTGGGGCGGAGGCAGCCTGACCGAGGCCTGCCGGCGCATCCGCGCCAAGATGCTGATCGTCTCGTTCGATTCGGACTGGCTCTATCCCCCCGATGTCTGCAAAGAGCTGGCCTTGGCCATGACCCAGGCCAACCGTCCCGTCACCTACGCCAACGTGCCGTCACACTACGGCCACGATTCTTTCTTGGTCGAGACCGCCAAGGTCGGGCGCCTTGTGCGCGGCTTTCTGGCTCGCTGATTCGAGGGTGACATGACGCAAAGGCCGCCACCTCCCATCGATCCCCACCTGATCACAGACCACAGCGTCGATCATCTGCCGCAAGGTCTGTTCGAGCAACGGGCTGCCGAGCTGTCCAGGCTGCTGGCCACACGCCCGCAGGCGCCTGATCGGCCGCCCACCGCGACCCGTTGGCAGGACGAGATCATCGCGCGCGAGATCCCGAAGGGCGCACGGGTCTTGGACCTGGGCTGTGGCGACGGAGCCCTGCTCGAACGGCTGATGCGGGACCTCGGCGTCCGCGGCCAAGGCCTGGAGATCGATCCCGAAGCCGTGTTCTCCTGCGTGGAGCGCGGCGTGCCGGTCATACAGACCGACGTCGACGAAGGGCTGCGCCGCTTTCCTGACCAGGCCTTCGATGTAGTGGTACTGGAAGAGACGCTGCAAACGCTCGCCAACCCGCGCGAGATGCTAGCCGAGATGTTGCGCGTGGGCCGACGGGGCATGGTTTCGTTTCCCAATTTCGCCCACTGGCGCGTGCTGGTCGACCTGGTGGCCAACGGACGCATGCCGGTCACCGAGTGGCTGCCCTACCAATGGTACGAGACAGCCAACATCCACCCCTTCACCTTGCAGGACTTGCTCGACTGGTCCCGAGAGTCCGGCGTGCGGGTCGTTGCGGGCTACGCCTACGAGAATGGGGCGGTCCGCACGCTCGGCGCGGACGACAATTTGCACGCCGAAGAAGTGCTGATCGTCGTCGAACGCTGATTCTACTTGTGGCAGTACTGGCACATCGCCGTGCCGTACGCTTCGGGCAGGCTGTGCTTCTGCTGCCACTGCATCGGATGCGGATTGCCGCCGACGCCACCCACGCGGTGACACCCGACGCAGTTTGAGTTCAGCCCCTGATCGTGGCACGAGGCACAGCTCACGATGTCGCGCCGAGCGGCCACCCCGTGGGACGTGGGGCCAGCAAAGGCCCAGCCCGGCGGGTGCGGACGGCGCGGGTTGCTGCCGCCGGGCCCGACGTTCTCCTGATCGTGGCAGGCCGAGCAGAAGCTCGTGCCGTGACAGCGCTGGCACAGAACCGGATCGGAGCGCGCTTCGATGCTATGGCGGGTCAGGTAGTCGCCGCGGTGGATGAAGTCGCTGGTCACGTTCTCGCTGAACTTGAGTTCCACGCGCATGGGGGCGGTCTGAGCGTGGCAATCGGCACAGAACGTCTGGTCGTGGCACTGCGTGCATGCATCGGCGGTCGCGTGTGCCACGCTGGCGTGCTGCCGGATGAAATCGCCGGCGTGTGAGAACTCGGCCACTGGCTTGAGCGGGAATCGCTTGAGATCGGTGTGGCACGTGCCACAGCGGCCCTCGTCGAAGTCGACCCTGTGCTCGTGGCACTTGGTGCAAGACTTCATGGTGGGCGGTGTGGGCCCGGGCCGCGCGTACTCCGAAAGCTTCACGTGGCACGCGCTACAATCGTCGTTGACCAGCTTGAGGTGGGTTTGGTGCGAAATGATGATGGTGTGGACCTCGGCCGGATAGGGTCCGGGATGGGCCGGATCGGTGTGGCAGTAGCCGCACTCTTTCTGATCTTTCTTGTCGGCGTGACACTCCAGACACTTGGCCTCCGGCGGTCGCAAGCGGTCGGTGACCGTCTTGGCCTCGGGCACGTCCTCGTGGCACATCACACAGGGAAGATCCTTGTGGGCCGCGTGCGACTGGCGAATCTCCTCGCCTGGCTGCTTGGCCCGCCTGGTCCCCAGCATGGTCGCGCAGGCCGCGATGCCCAGTGCTGCCAGCGCGATCCATTTTCCAGAACCACTCACGGCGTGACCTCTCTCAGCACATGGCCTCCGTCATAGACAATCTTGAGCAGTCCCTCGATCTGATGTGTCGCATAGGGGGTCACGTTGTCCATTCCGGTGAGCACCGCGCGCCAGGCCGGCGCCAAGTCATACACCAGACTGCCCGATGCAAAGAACGAACGATCTTGGCCGTTCAGACGCTGGTCGAGGTCATAGACATCGAAATCGGCCACCACGCGAATCTTCGTGGTGATGGTTTGCCAGGCAAAGGCGCGGCCCATGAGATAGCCACCACCCGGGATCTTTAGCCGCCGGCTTTCGACGCCGAGCCGCGTTCCCCCGCCGCTGCCAAGACGCAGGGTGGCCTTGCCTCCCGTGTTCCAGCCCCACCCACTGGCATCGTGCACCTGGTGAAAATCGCCTTGCAAGTCCAGGCGGCGAAGCCACGGCCGCACAGAAAAATAACCGCCGAATTCGTCGCGCGTCTCCTGAGCAAAAACCGCGAAGATCGAGTATCGCGGCAAGAACAAGTCCGGGGCCGTACGCCGGTAGTCCGCGGTCACGTCCAGGTAGCGACAGGGCTGCCAGTTGGCCGCCGCATCGGCCTCAGCCATGCGGGTCTCGGCGAGGCTCCACCGCACCAGTCCGCTGAGGGCGAGCGAATCCAAGATTCGATAGCGGGCATCGACCCCGGCATCCCGACGGAACACATGCCGTCCCGCCCCCAGGATTTCCAAGACCGAAACGCCCACTTCTGATTCATAAGAACGACTCCAGAACACTCGGGCCCCGCTGGTGAACTCGCCCCGGCTGTAGCCGAAGCGTGGGGTCACCGGAACACCGACGAATCCTGACAAGCCGAATCCCGCCCCCACCCGCAGCGTGGGGGCAAGGCCGTCAAGCTGCACGTTGCCCGCGGTTCCCGGAAACACAAACTGCCGGCCCGCGCGCAAGGTCACGCGCCGGTTCCAGGTCGAGCCCTGCAGGTAGGCCACGTCCACGTCGCCCAAGACGCTCTTTCCATCGCGCGGATCGCCCGCTACCGCCTCGCCCCAGCCCGAAACCACGATCTGGGTGTCGTCGAAGAGGGCGTTGTTGATGTCCGAGGCCCGCAGGGAAACCAACTCGAGGAAAGGCACCACCGTGTGCACGGTGCCATCGCGCGGATCGCGCTGGCCCGAAACGATGGTGGTCGAGCTGGCCGTGACCGTTTCAGCGCGGGCCCACCCGCTGGCCCCAACCAGCGCCGCCAAACAAACGACCACCGTTTTAGTCGCCATCGAAGGCTCCGTTCATGTGGGTCGTGCTCTGAGCTCCGGCCGCACCCGTGAAGACGATGTTCCCGGAAGCGTCGATGGTCTTCGCGTGGCAGGCCACGCACCCAGTTCGCGTCACCCCGGTCGGGTGTCCCGAGAACTGCGGTGGGATGCCGTGACAGGCGGTCCCGCACGCGCCGCTGTCGGGTGAGACCCAGTTGGGCGTTTGCTGGATGCCCGCGGTCTTGTCCGTATTGAGTGGCTCGCCACCGCCGTGACAGTACGCACCCGAGCAAGTCGTCGAAGCGGGATTCCACGTTGGCGACGCGCTCTGGGCCCGCGCCAGAGTTCCTGAGCCCGTCACATTGGGGAAAACCGCCGCACCGACGGGCGCGCCGGGCGCGTGACCCGCGCCGAAATGACCCGGGCTGAGCACGTTGGCAGGAACCTGGTGGCACTCCGAGCACTGGATGGGGCCGCGAATGCCCAGCACAGGCGCCGTCACATGCCGCTGGTGCTGGCCCACACCCACGGCCGAGGTCGCGGAATTCCCCTGCAGATCGGGGGGCGGTGCCGCTGAGCTGGCTGAGCCGTGGCAGGTATTGCAGGGCGTGTTCGGGTCTGCGAAATCGACCGTGCCGTTGAGGTGCAAGGTCGTCGTGCTGATCAACTTGGTCTGCTCATCGACGACGTTGTGATGGCAGGTCGAGCAAAGGGTCCCGCCTGCGCCGTTGGGTGGAAGCCCGTGGCAGAAGGTGCAGGTTTGGGTCGCGGGTCGAGGCGCGGCATCCCAACTCGGGCTGTTGGTCACGGCCGCCGAATCGGCGAAGGTGGCCCCGTGGCAGTAGACGTTGCTGCAGGTTCGACCGCTCGGATCCCAGGCCGGCGGTCCCGCCCGCGTGCCATCGGCAGGCGTTTGCGCGGCCAGGCCCGTCAGCGAAACCTGAGCAGGACCAGTGCGCAGCGAACCGTCGGAGGCGAAGGCGTGATCCTGAGCGCTCTGGTGATCCGGATGGCAGGTCGTACAGACGAACTTCGTGACCAGCAGGCCACCATCAACGTGGATCTTATGTTTGCCCGACGCTGGCGTGGAGCCGTGGCAGGCTGCGCAGGCCGGGGTGCCGTCAGAATTCATCACACCCGGCGCAATGCCGCCCGAGCCCTTGTGACAAAGCAAGCAGGACACATGGGCCGTCCCACCCGAAAAGTCCTGGCCGTGGCATTGCTGGCAGAGGCCGAAATCGAACTTGGACTTGAGCAGAAGCGTGCCGTGAAAATCGGGTTGGTTTGGATCCAGAACCCCGGCCGTGTGCACCGAGGCCGCCTCCTCCAACGGACGCGCCTTGGTACATCCCACCATCAAAACGGCCATGGCCACCGCTAGGGCAAAACTGTGTTTCATCGCCTGACCTCGCCCACCGAGAAGTGCAAATGCATCCGCGACCAGGGAAGCGTCGCTGTCCTGACCTTGGGGCGCATCTTCTTGGCAAGTATATCCAAGTTTTCCGATAGGCAAAAGTGACTAAACGCCATTCGCAAAAGTCGCGCTCGCGTCCCGTTGCATCATACTTGCCTTTGGCGATTGTACCAACGGAAGCACCACAGTTGGATTCCCTCCGGCCATCGCCTGCGCCAATTTCTGTGTTCTCTCGTCCACATTGCCCTCCTGACGGCGGTCATCTAGCCTAGTCGGTCCCAAAAGAGCAAAGGGAGCGCATCATTTGAAGTTCAAGCTGGTCATCTTCGATTTCGACGGCACGCTGGCCGACAGCCTCGGGTGGTTCATCAGCATTTCCGACCGACTGGCCGACGAGCTCGGGTTCGACCGAATCGACAAGGAGCAGGTTGCCACTCTCAGGCGCCACGACGCCGCCACGCTGCTGAGACTACACCATGTGCCCTTGTGGAAGGTGCCCTTCATCGCGGCTCGTTTCCGCAGCTTGATGGCCAAACAGATCGAGATGATCGCTCCCTTTCCTGGCGTGCCGGACCTGCTAGGCCGCCTGGCGCAGGCGGGCTCGACGCTGGCCATAGTGACGTCCAACTCCTGCGCCAATGTTCGCCGTGTGTTGGGCAGGAAGAACATGGGACTGATAGCGGCCTGCGAAGGGGGCGTGTCGGTCTTTGGCAAGCGCATGAAACTGCGCAAGGTCCTGCGCCACATCGGCATCCACCCCGCTCAGGCGATCTTCATCGGCGACGAGATCCGCGACATCGAGGCAGCCCGCCAGGCGGGCATCGCCAGCGGCGCCGTGGCTTGGGGCTTCACCGACCTGGATGCCCTGAAAGCCCATTCTCCGGACATGCTGTTCACCAGCGTCGACGAGATGTTGCACACCTTGGTTGAGTAGTCTCGCGAAAACGTGCATTCACCTAGAGAGCGGCCCACGGCTGAGAACACAGAGGGGAGAGGAGAGGACACCGAGGCGGAAAGGTCGGGCTCGATGCTGTACTCCTGGGGTCGCGCTCCTTCACCAACCGCACAGATCGGAATCCCGGAACATGACTCCGTCTTCTCCGGCTCTGTGCTACTAGGTTGCAGTTTCTTCACAAGCCGCGAAGATTCGTTGGGAACGCCCCAACATCATTCCGTTTTCTCTGCGGCCTCCCCTCTCCCCTCTGCGTTCTCAGCTACGGATAGCCGTCGAGGTGAATCACCTCACACCCCTTGGTTGCGGCCATCAGGTCGCCCTGTGTGCTCCCCTCTCCTCTCTGCGTTCTCCGCGGCGGGTGGCTGGTGAAATGAATCGACTCACTTCCCCGGGGATACGCCCGCACCCCTACCCGCGTTTGAAGTCCTCGGATCGCACGCCATAGCGTTTGAGCAGTCGGTGCAGGCTCTCGCGCTCGATGCCGGCCCGTTCAGCAGCGCGGGTCACGTTGCCTTCGAACTCGCGCATGAGCACCGCCAAATACTCGCGCGAGATGCGGTCGCGCGCGGTCTCCATGGCCTCGCGGTAAGGCATCTTGACCAGCACCTCGGCGGGAAGCGCGCCCACCTGCGCCCCGCGCAGCTCCGCGGGCAGATCACGGATGTCAAGCTCCTTGCCGGCGGCAATGGCCACCGCGCGCTCGATGGCATTCTGCAACTCGCGCACGTTGCCCGGCCAGTTGTAGGCCGCCAGCGCCCGCATGGCCGCATTTCCGATCCCCACGATGTCGCGCTTCGATGTGCGCGCGTGCTGGGCCAGGAAGTGGGCCGCCAACGCCGGAATGTCCTCGCGTCGTTCGCGCAAGGCCGGCATGCGGATGGGAAAGACGTGCAGGCGATAGAAGAGGTCTTCACGGAACCGCCCGGCCTGAACCTCGGCCTTGAGATCCCGATGGGTGGCGGCGATGATGCGCACGTCGACTGAGAACGGCGTGTTCTCACCCACCCGACGAATCTCCTTCTCCTCGAGAGCCCGATTGAGCTTCACCTGCACGGGCAAGGGTAGCTCCCCCACTTCGTCGAGGAACAGGGTGCCCCGGTTGGCTTCCTCGAAGAGGCCCGGCTTGCTGGCCGCCGCGCCGGTGAAGGCCCCTTTGGCATGGCCGAAGAGTTCACTTTCCACCAACTCGCCCGGCAGCGCGCCGCAGTTCACCGGCACGAAGCGATTGTGTTTGCGCTCGCTGTGGTAGTGCACCGCGCGCGCCGCCAGCTCCTTGCCGGTGCCGGTCTCCCCGGTGAGCAGCACGGTCATATCAAGCCCCGCCGCCCGTTGCAGCAGGCCGTACACCTCGCGCATGGGCGGGCTCTTGCCGATCATGTTGTGGAACGAGTTCACCCCCTCCAACTCCTTGCGCAGGCTCACGGTCTGAGCGCGCAGGCGCCGGCGCTCCAAGGCGCGCGCCACCATCAGGGCGGCAGAGTCAGGGTCGAAGGGCTTCTGGATGTAGTCGTACGCGCCCTGTTTCATGGCCTCAACCGCGTCGGAAACCGAGCCATAGGCGGTCATCAGGACCACCTCCGTCTCGGGCCAGCGCGCCTTGACCGATTCCAACACGGTGAATCCACTGGCCCCCGGCATCTTGAGATCGGTCACCACCACGTCGAACTCGTGTTCTGCGATCAGCGCCAACGCCTTGGCGCCGTCGCTGGCCGTGGTGAGGTTGTGTTCCTCGCCCAAGATCTTGGCGAACAGCTTGAGCATATTCTCCTTGTCGTCCACCACCAGCACGGCAGGTCGATTCATGTCGTTCCTCCTCGGGAGCGCGGCAGGCACAGCACGAAACAAGCCCCGCCCGGTCCGGGTGCATCCGCGACGATTTCGCCACCGTGGGCGTGCGCGATGGCTTGCGACACCGCCAAACCCAGACCGGTTCCCCGCGGCTTGTTGGTAAAGAAGGGTTCAAACAAACGCTCGCGCGCCTCGGCGTCCAGGCCTGGCCCCGAATCCCGCACCGTCACCCGCGAGCACTCGTGGGTTTCGTCGACCTGGATGTCTACGCTTCCAGCCGGGACCGCCGCCTCGATTGCGTTCTTGATGAGGTTGAGCAACACCTGGCGCAGCTTGGAGGCCGTACCCCTCGTCTCACCCTGCCCGGCCACCGTCACAGCCACGCCGGGTGCGGGCGACGCTTCCGCCAGTCGTGCCACGACGTCGTCGCACAGCGCGCGCAGGTCCACCGGCTGCGTGCCGACCTGGACCGGCCGCGAGAAATCGAGGAGTCCTTCCACGATCTCCTGACAGCGCAGAACTTCTTCCTCGACGACTGCCAAATCGTCGGCCAGCGGGCCGACCGCCTTCTTGCGCAGCAGGCGCGTGTATCCCAGGATCACGCCCAGCGGGTTGTTGATTTCGTGTGCCACGCCAGCGGCCAGGCGCCCGACGCCAGCCAGACGTTCGCTCTGCAAGAGGCGGTGCTGTTGTTCCTTGAGCGACGCGACCATGGTGTTGAACTGGCGGGCCAGGTCGCCGAACTCGTCGTCGCCGCCCACGGCAATGCGCGTGTCGAGATCACCGGCGGCCAGGCGTTCCGCGCCCGCATGCAGAAGCGCCACCGGCCGCGCCACCTTGCGGCCCAGATAGACGGCCACGCCTCCGGCCAGCACAGGCGCCAGCACCAGAAAGAAAACGCTCCATCTCACCGTCCGATCACGTGTCGCCTGCGCGAATGACTGCAGCTCCCCGATGGCGTCTTCAAAGCGCTTGGCCAGAAGATCGGTTCGCTCCTGGATGCGACCGACCACGGCCAAGGCGCGCGCATGCTCGAGATGCGCGTCCGCAGTCCGGCCGGACAGGACGGCCGGCACAATGTCGCGGCTGAAGATGCTGTCCAGCTCGGCCGCGCCTGCCTCGATGTCGTCGACCCAGGCGCGTTCGTCGGGCCGCTCCGCGCGCTGGCGCAAGTCTTTGATCAGAGTGAGAACCCGCGTCTTGGCTTCGGCGTAGAAGCCGAGGTGGCTGTCATTGCCGATGATGATGGTATGGGCCTGGTGAGCGTACTGGTCGCGCACAGCGCTGGCCAAGTCCAAGGCCAAACGCATGCTGTCCACGCGCGCACGTGTCTGGGCCAGGCCACGATTGACCTGAGCGAAGCCGAGCAACGCGATCGCCGTGGCGACGGCGAATAGGGCGACGAGTGCCGCAAACGCCAGCGCCAGCCGGCGCGCAGTTCCAGAACGTGCGCCAAGAATCCTGAAGGCCGAGGGTGACATTCGCGGTTACAGTGTAGCCGAAACGGTCAATTCCCACCAGGGCGGCGGAATGCTCTTTGCCCTGGAGTCAACAGGTTGGCGGATCGATTTCCGTGTGAGACAGGGGCCTACTGTGTAGCTGTTCACTCGCGTCTCAAGCCAGAATGGTTGAAGCCAGTGAGCGCTGGCATACACTAATCTATTAGGAAGTCTTCAGCGCCTAGTCGACGGACTGGCGAACCATCGGAGGCCAACCAATGCAGTTGCATCAGCTCGTTCCGGTTTCTTTCACACGGCGGGCGGGGGTCGGATGTGCTGTCTTGCTGGCGTTCGCTGCTCTTGGGTGTCAGACCGACTCGAGCGGGATGCCTGGCCTAATCGACGCCGGCAAAGATGGTCCTCGCGCAGCGACCGATGGATCGAGCGCTGTGCTTGGCGGAAACGCGGGCGGCACGACCGGTGGTGCTACCTCCGCGACCGGCGGAAACACGACCGCCTCTGGTGGGACGAAAGCCGTCACCGCTGGGACAATCGCTGAGACCGGTGGAACTGCGGCGGCGACAGGTGGGACCACGACCGTACTAGGTGGATCGAAAGCCGTCACCGGTGGAAACACGACAATATTGGGTGGAACGATCGCCGCCACCGGTGGGACCACGACTGTGCCAGGTGGATCGAAAACCGCCTCCGGCGGAACCACAGTCGCGTCCGGCGGAATCACAGTCGCCACAGGCGGAACCACAGTTGCCTCCGGCGGAATCACAGTCGCCACAGGCGGAAACACAGTAGCATCCGGCGGAGCCACAGTCGCGTCCGGCGGAACCACAGTCGCGTCCGGTGGAATCACAGCCGCCTCCGGCGGAACCACAGTCGCGTCCGGCGGAACCACAGCCGCCTCCGGCGGAACCACAGTCGCGTCCGGCGGAACCAAAGCTGCCACCGGTGGAACCACTGCCGCGTCCGGCGGAACCAAAGCTGCCGCCGGTGGAACCACTGCCGCGTCCGGCGGAACCAAAGCTGCTACCGGTGGAACCACTGCAGCAGCCTGTGGGCAACTTAGTCAAGCGTGCTGCGCAGGGAACGTCTGCAACCAGCCCTTCACCGCCTGCACGTCGGCTGGCTTTGGACAACCAATGCAGTGTACCGCCACTTGCGGTGTTACCGACTGCTGTTCGGACAACTCGTGCTTCAACGGTGGCTGCTGCGACAGGGGATCCTGCATCGGCCAAGGCGTCGCATGTCAGGACAACGTTGGCGGCGGTATTTGCTCCAACAACGCTTGCGGGACCTGCGGTGCGCTCAACGATCCATGTTGTCTCAACGCCGGGGGCAGCAACCCGACCTGCACGGCAGGTGGCCTCGGGTGTGGGCCAAGCCCCAGCCCCAGCACAGCGGGCAACATCTGCCAGCCATGCGGCACCCTGAATGCGCCTTGTTGCAGCTCCAGCTCAGGACAAGCCGCAACAAACCGCACCTGTTCCGCCACGAACCTGATCTGTCAAGTCAATGCTGGCGGTCCGCCAGCCACTTATTCATGCGAGGCTTGTGGCGGCTTGAACCAGCCCTGCTGCGCGGGTCCGCCGGCCTGCACCCCCCCGCTCACCTGCGGCGGATATAGCCTGCCACAGACCTGCCATCAGTAGCAGGGACATGCCCTTTGGGGCGATCTGTCCGCAGGGGCGACCGTAGGTCAGCCCCAAACAAGGGATTGTCCGTCGAGAAACGCCCGCGCCGAGAGGATCCGCTATGAAGGACGCGGTCGCCTTCTGCGAGACAACAGGGATGGTGCTGCCTCCCAATAGCCCGTTCGATTGAAAGGACGGGAGAGTGGGGTGTCTTTTCTTGCAGCGCTACGACACGGCACGCCCCATCTCGTCATCTAATGTCCGAAAGCAGCAATCGCTAACATACGTTACCCCTACCGATTTACGTGGATTTGCCGCTTGGGAATGCTACTCATCTACGAAGTGGTGAGCAGCCCTGGCAGTCATCCCTCCGGAGGTCACAGGCCATGACAGGAGACCGTGGTTTTCAACTGGCAATCTCTGTGTTTCTTGGTGCTAGCCTGGCGGCGTGTACCGGCCCCCGAGGCCCGGCCGGGCCTGCAGGCGACGCTGGCCCTCCCGGACCGCCAGGCCCACCAGGCCCTCCAGGAACTGTCGAGGACGCTGGCTCTGAAGACACCATGGCCGATGCATCGCCAAGTGGCGATGCTCCAGTTGGCATCCCTCCGACTGTCACGATTGCCGGTACCACGCAAACTGCGGGATTCGGCGCACTAGTCACCTTGATCGGCGCCGCAAGCGACCCTGACTCGGACGCCAGCAGGCTCACGTACAAGTGGACCCAGACTGCTGGCCCTATGGCCGTCATCACCGGCGCCTCCACTCCGACGCTGACCTTCACCACACAGACCCTGGCCGCGGCCAAGACCCCTGTGATGGCCCAGCTTCACTTCGGCGTGCTTCCCATCAGCCCCGACGAAGCCGGGAACTACTCCTTCGAGTTGGATGTGACTGATCCACAAGGCAACGTGGGCAAGGCCACGGCTACCGTCCGGTCGAACCCACCCACCACCGGACTGCAGAACGTTCCCATCGGCATCCGCCAATTCCTGATGGGCGACGGCGGCACGCAGACGACTTGGAACTGGAGTCTGGATGTGACCGGAGGCACTGGCTCAGGTGCGACCCTCACAGGCGGCACCACGCAGTTCCCCAGCTTCATCCCCGATGTTGTGGGTAGCTACAAATTGACGGAAGCGGTGTCCACCAAGACGCTGACCATGGTCGCGGGCAACTGGCGCGGCGAGATGATCAACTACCCAACATCCTGCCAGACTTGCCACAACGATACTCTCAACATCGCACCGGACATCTTCACGCCGTGGTCCAAGACCGACCACGCGATTGCTGTGCAGCACAAGTTGGACGGCACCTATTCCGACGGAGTTACGCCGCTAACCTCCTTCCCGCTTTCCTGCATGGAATGCCACACCGTGGGCGACTCGCCGGCAGCCGTGAACAACGGCTTCGACGACGTCATGAAGACCACCGGCTGGGTGATGCCCACCAAGTTGCAACCCGGAAACTGGGAAAACATGGTGACGAATTACCCCACTCTGGCCAATCTGGCCGGCATCCAGTGCGAGAACTGCCACGGCCCACAAGACGGCGCGATTGGGTTCCTCTCGGCTGCGCACACCACGTCGGGGAACACGACTCCCGATAAGTGGACGCGCGTGTCGTTCTCTGAAGGCGTTTGTGCCTCCTGCCACCAGGACGCGAGCCACCACTACAAACCGAGCCAGTGGGCCACCTCCGCACATGCCCAGCGTGATCTGGTGTCCAACGCCACCTTCGAAGCGCGCGGGACAACCGCGGCTCATTGCGGCCGGTGCCATTCGGCGCAAGGCTATGCTGCCTACTCAACCCAGTTGGCCGCAGGCGACGCCGGCCTTCTGCACAAACCAGACGGCACCGCGGCCGACGAGGCCTACTTGCGCGGCCTGGGCCTGCAGGCTTCGACTGTCGAGGCCATAACCTGCTCGGCATGTCACGACCCCCACGACGCCAGCAATCCCGGCCAGCTTCGTCTGGGCGGGACCCTGCTGGCGCTGCCCAACGGCCTGACCAACATCGTGGGCGCAGGCATGGGCGCCACTTGCATGGCTTGCCACAACACCCGCAATGCCGAACACGACGACTTCGTGGCCGCGGCCGCGGATTTCTCGGGGCCACACACGCCATCGCAGACAGACGTGCTCTACGGGTTCAATGCGTACTTCATGCCGCGCCTCAATCCATCCCCGCACCTATCGGTGACCGATACATGCGCGGGCTGCCACGTGGCCATTCCCACGGCCACCGAAAAGGCCGCGGGGCAAACCGACAACCACAACTTCGCGACCGATGACACCGTCTGCGCCTCCTGCCACTCCGCATCGACCAACGGAGAGGCCCTGCTGTCTGCCAACGACGCAGAACTGGGCGACCTGAGCAGCGCGATCGGAACCAAGGCCCTGGCCATCATCAATGCCCTGTACGCCGCCGGAAACACACTTTCCGTGCGGGCCTATCTACAGGCGACCGATCAGTACAGCTCCGCGGCTGCCACCACAGCCGACATTCTGCTGACTGCCGCCCCAACTGCGGTGGCCCTCACTTCCGCCATTCACGGGACGACTTCATTCAACCTGACCCTAGCCGCACCCGTGACCGTTACGTGGGTAGCGACAGCTTCCGCCCCGGCTAGCACCGCAACCTTGTCGCAGATTTACTGCCAGATCAGCGGCATCACCATCACAGGTCAAACCGCGCCGCCTGTGCCGCCCGCCACGACCGGGGCGCCAGTGCCGGCCATCGCGACGGATTCGGCGGTGGCCAAGGCGAGCTGGAACTGGCAACTGCTCAGCAACGACGGATCGAGAGGCTTGCACAATCCTGACTTCTTCCAAGACGTGATTGTCAACACCATGGCAGCCTTGCAATAGGCGTCGCGCCGGGAGCGAGATCTGGCTGCAGACCCGAGGGCTGCGGCGGGGTATCCTCAAGTCGAGACGGCAGCCGGGGCCGCCACAATCGCGAAAACCAGCCCATCTGGGATAATCAAGAACGCCATGCCGCTGCTACCCAAGTCGCTCTCTCCCAACATCGCCCGGCTCGCCAACTACGCGCGAAATCCGCTCACCGTCCTGGGCTTCGGGCTGACCACGCTGTCAGGGCTGACCCTGATTGTATTTCTTGCGCTCGAGGTGGCGGGCCAGGTCGACAATCCCTACACCGGGGTGTTCGGCTCGGCCTTTCTGCCCGTGGTCTTCGTGGGCGGGTTGCTGCTCATGCCCCTAGGAATTCTGCGGCGACGGCGAGCGCTGATGCGCAGTGGTCAGTCGGCCGAGGCTATTGCGACCTACCCGAACCTGGACTTCAACGATCCGCACCTGCGCCGCGTGGCTCTGGGCATCGCCGCGCTCACCGTGATCAATGTCGTGGTGCTAGCGACCAGCTCGGTGGTGGGGCTGAACTTCATGGACACACCCAAATTCTGCGGAACCGTGTGCCACAAGGTCATGCGGCCGGAATACACGGCCTACCAGAACTCGCCCCACTCGCGGGTCAGGTGCGTTCAGTGTCACATCGGCCCGGGCGCGTCCTGGGCAGTCAAGTCCAAGTTCGATGGCCTGCGCCAGGTGTGGAAGGTGATGACGGGAACCTATTCCCACCCGATTCCCTCGCCCGTTCACACCTTGCGGCCAGCGCGCGACACCTGCGAGAGCTGCCACTGGCCCGCCAAGCACTACGGCGACAAGCTGCGGGTCATCGGCCGTTTTGCCGAGGACGACAAGAACAGCGCGAGCTTCACTGCGCTCTTGCTCCGGACCGGCGGCGGCGCGGTTGGCGCTGGCCAGCCTCACGGCGGCATCCATTGGTGGCACATTTACGCTGACAACCGCATTCGCTACTTGGCCACCGACCAGCGCCGGCAAGAGATCGCCTGGGTCGAGCTGACCACACCAGACGGCAAGCGCACCGAGTTCACGCGCGAAGGCGCGAAACTGCCGGCCGCGGATGACATCCAAAAGGCAGCACGCGTGATGGATTGCATCGACTGCCACAATCGTCCCACCCACCTCTTCGAAACTCCGGCCAAGGCCGTTGACAGCGTTCTGCAGCGGCAGGCGGACCTCCGCGATCTGCCCTTCTTCAAGCGCGAGGCGGTCAAGGCGGTTTCGACAGTCTACGCCACCCATGACCAGGGCGTGGCTGGGGTTCGACTGAGCGTGGCGGACTTCTATCGCAGGACCTACCCGGATCTGGCCGCGCGCGATGGCAAGCTGATCGCGCGGGCTGCGGACGAGGCCGCTGGGGTGTACGATCGCACTGTGTTCTCGGAAATGAACACCAACTCCAAGACCCACCCCAACAACATCGGGCACGACGACTCGCCCGGCTGCTACCGCTGCCACGACGGCAACATGAAAGCCACCAAGGGCGATCAGGTGATCCCCAATGATTGCGACACCTGCCACGCCATTCTGGTGGACGGCAGCCCCAAGGAACCCGACCTGGGTCAGCTGGTCATGGCACCGCCCCCGGCTCCTGCCCCCGCGGAGGCCAAGCCGTGAGATATCTCGGCATGGTCGGTGTGACCGTGCGCCGAGGCCAGCAAGAGGGGTTGGCGAAATACACTTTCAGTCCCGAGGAGAGCGAGGCCCAGAGCCAGGGGCTTCACCAGGCGTGTGACTTCCTCGAGAGCGTGTATCTGGCCACCTGTAATCGCGTCGAGGTGATCTTCCTGTGCCGGCGGGGCACCCCGGTTTCCGAGTATCGCAAGCGCATCCACGGCTTCTTCGCGACGCGCGGCCAGGCGGGGACCAGCAAGGAGTCCACGGCGCGCGCGGCGGCCCAGTCCCTGCACGCCTACGAGAAAGACGGCGCGGCCGAACACCTCTTCTGTGTGGCGGCGGGCCTCGACTCGCTCAACCCTGGCGACGCCCAGATTCTGGGCCAGGTCAAGCAGGCGCTGCACACGGCGCAACGACTGGAGCTGGCCGGTCCGCATTTGCAAATGGTGTTCGAAGAGGCCTTTCAGGCGGCCAAGCGCGTGCGCAGCAAGACCGCCCTTGGGGCTCGGCCGGTGTCCATGGTTTCGCTGGCCTTCGATCTCATCGACGAGCGGACCAAGGGGCCGGCCACGGTGGCGCTCATCGGCGCCGGCGACATGACACGCCAGTGTGGCGAGCATCTGCGCCGCCGGCCAGGCTGCACCCTCCTGTTCGTGAACCGCACAGTGAGCAAGGTCGCGGATCTGGCGAAAGCGTGTGGTGGTCGCGCCCTGGCCCTGGACGCTTTTCTAGCGGCGCCTGGGCATGTGGACGTGATTGTGACGGCGACTTCGGCGCGCGAGCCCTTCCTGGGACGCGCCTTCTTTGCATCCCTGCGGGGCACGCCGCCACTGGTGATCGACCTGGCCGTGCCGCGTGACACCGACGGGAAAGCCGCCGCCGCCGCCGGAGCCAAGCTTTGCGACATCGACCAGCTCAAGGCCGAGGCGGAGCGTAACCGCCGCGCCCGCGAAGCGGAAATTGCCGAGGCTCGCGTGGTCGTCGACGAAGCCCTGGAGGCCCTGCGCCGGCGGGTGGTCGAGCGCGACATCAGTCCCATCGTGCGCGACTTGCGCAGCCAGGGCCAAGCCGCGGCCGACGAGTTGCTCAAGCAGCTCTTTAGCAACGGCCTGGCCAAGTTGGACGAAGTCCATCGCGACCACATTCGGCGCTTTGGCCAGCAAGTCGTGAACCAACTTCTGCACCTGCCCACCGTCGGGCTCAAACGCCTGGCGCACGACCACGGCATGGAGGCGGTGGAGGCCTTCCTACAAGGCGTGCACGACGACCGCCGCGGGCAGTAGTATTCCGCCATCATGACCTTGTCCTCTTCCCGGCGTACGGGGTCGATGCAGTCCCGATCCCGCCTCCTCGTGGTGGGCGTGCTCGCCATCATGGCGTTCACCATCGCGTTGCTCGCCTGGTGGGTTCTCTTCCACCTGCGCTATTCGGCCCAAGAAATTCGCGCCACCGCCGAGCACATGCAGGCCGATCGCCAATCCGCGGAACGGGCGCTGCGGGGTCTGGCGCAACATCAGGCGCTGGCACCGACCGAGTTTCTCGGGTTGGCCTATCCCCAGCTCGACTGGCGGCCGGGCGTGCACCCAGGCCAGGAACTGGTTCCCAGCTACCCTGGCTACGGGGTCACCATTCGACCGGGTCGACTCGAGCATCTGCAAGCTCAGCGACGGGCCAGCATCCGCATGTTCGCGGCCGAGGGCACGACCTTTCTTTGCATTCTGGTGGCCGGAACCGTGCTCATCTTGCGTTCCATGCGGCGCGAGATGGAACTGATGCGCCAGCAGGCCAACTTCCTCTCCGCCGTCACCCACGAACTGAAATCCCCGCTGGCCTCCATCCGCCTTTTCATCGAGACGCTGGAACTGCGCGATCCGCCCCCTGAAAAGCGCGCGCGCTTTCTCGCCAACATGCGCGGCGACGTCAATCGCCTGGATGGCCTGGTCAACAACATCCTCGCGGTGGCTCGGCTCGACAGTGGCCGTTTTGTGGTGCACGTGGACCGGGGCGATCTGGGCCGCGATGTGGCGGATGTGGTCAAAGCGCTTGGCCAAGATCCCGCGCAACGCCGTCTGGCCGTCGATCTCGCTCTGCCTGCCGAGCCCCTGCTCGCGCGCTATGACTTGGGCGTGCTCAAGACCGTGCTGCGCAATCTGCTGGACAACGCTGCCAAGTACGGCGGCGCCGAGCAGCCGCTGCACGTCACCGTGGCACGGCAGGGCGACTGGGCCGTCCTCGAAGTCCGTGACCAGGGTATTGGCCTGGCCGCCGAGGAGTGCGAGAAGATTTTCCAAAAATTCTATCGCGTGGGTGAGGAGATGGTGCGCCAGACCGAAGGCACCGGCCTCGGGCTGTACCTGGCGCGCGAACTGATACGACAACTGGGCGGCAGCCTCACGGCCGACAGCCCGGGCGTGGGCAAAGGCAGCAGCTTCCGGGTCAGCTTGCCGCTCCACCGTGAGGAGCAGGCATGAGCGCGCGCATCCTGGTCGTCGAGGACGAGCAGCACCTGGCGGAAGGCATCAGCGAGAACCTGCAACTGGAAGGCTACGCCGTGGAAATCGTGGGCGACGGCGAAAGCGCGCTTTCCCGCTGGCGGTCAGGCGGCATCGACCTGGTGATCCTCGACGTCATGCTGCCTCGGCTCGACGGGTTCTCCGTGTGCAAGGTCATTCGCGACGAGGGTGGCCGCCTGCCCATTCTGTTTCTCACCGCCAAGACTTCAGACGACGACCGCGTGTACGGCCTAGAAATGGGCGGCGATGACTATCTGGGCAAGCCCTTCAACCTGCGCGAGCTGCTCCTGCGCGTGCGCGGAATGCTGCGCCGGCAAGGCTGGTATGGACAGCCCATCAAGGCCACGCGCATTGGTGATGTCACGGTCGATTTTGGCAAAGGGGAAGTCATCGCTCCCGATGGCGAGCGCAGCGCCCTGGCGGAAAAGGAGAACTTGATCCTGCGCCTGCTGGTGGAACGCGCCGGCCAGGTGGTCTCGCGCGATGAGATCCTCGAACGCGTGTGGGGCTACGAGGTTTCGCCTTCCACACGCACGGTCGAGCACATGGTGGTGCGGCTGCGCAAGCTCATCGAGCCCGATCCCGAACGCCCGCGCTACTTGCACACCGTGCGCGGCCTGGGCTATCGCTTTTCCCCCGAGGGCGAGGCATGAGCGATCTTCGCTCCATCTCGGCCGAATTGCTGGCCCGCTACGACAGTGCCGGGCCTCGCTACACGTCCTACCCAACCGCGGTCGAATTCCGTGAGGACTTCCAAGAGCCCGACTACCTGCGCGCGCTGGAACGCGCCGACGCGTGCGGCGCGGCCCCCCTGTCCGTCTACACTCATTTGCCCTTCTGCGAACGACGCTGCACCTTCTGCGGTTGCCATTCCTTCGCCACCACCCACAAGGAAGTGGCCGAGCCGTACCTGCAACACCTGCTGCGCGAATTCGATTTGCTGGCCGCGCGCCTGCCCCGGCGACGCAAGGTCGCGCAGTTTCACCTGGGCGGCGGCACGCCCACCTACTTTTCGCCGACGCAACTCGAACGCCTGGTGGCCGGCTTTGTCCGCCACTTTGAATTCCTGCCCCAGGCGGAGTTGGCTGTCGAAGTCGATCCCCGCGTGACCAGCGAAGCCCATCTCGACATGCTGGCGCGCCTCGGTTTCAACCGAATCTCGATGGGCGTGCAGGACTTCTCGCCCGAGGTTCAGCAAGCCATCGGCCGCCGGCAGACTCGCGAGCAGACCACGAGCTTGGTCGCGGGCGCGCGTCGGCACGGCTTTGGCGGCATCAATTTCGACCTAGTCTACGGCCTGCCCGCGCAGCGGCCCGAGTCGTTCGCCAACACTCTGGCTGAGACCGTGGCTCTGCGTCCCGATCGCGTGGCGGTCTACTCCTTTGCCTACCTGCCCATGGTGCGCAGCAATCAGAAGCTGATCGACGTGCGCGCGGTTCCCGACCGAGACACCAAGTTTCAACTGCTGGCCATGGCCCGCGAGGCGTTCCTGGCCGCCGGCTATCAGGCCATCGGCATGGACCACTTCGCCCTGCCCTCGGATGAGCTGGCTGTGGCCCAGCGCCAAGGCCGCCTGTCACGCAACTTCATGGGCTACACCGTCAGCCCGGGCGACGACACGCTCGGCTTCGGCGTGTCAGCCATCGGCGATGTGCGCGGGGCGCTGGTGCAGAACGAAAAGAAACTGGCGCCCTACTACCGCATGCTCGACGACGGCCACCTGCCGGTGCAGCGGGGCTACGCGCGTTCCCGCGACGACGAAATCCGCCGCGACGCCATCCTGTCGTTGATGTGCAACTTCACCGTCAGCCGCGCCCCACTGGAGGCGAAGTATGGAGTCGTGTTTGCCGACTACTTCCGCGAAACCCTGGCCAAGCTCGCACCCTTCGAGAAGGACGGCATGTGCCGCCTCGACGAGCAGGGCGTACACGCCATCGGCCTGGGCCAGATCTTCGTGCGCAATCTGGCCATGTGCTTCGACGCCTATCTCACCCCACGCCAGCAGCTTGGCCGGCCGGTGTTTTCGAGGACGGTTTGACTACTTGCCTTTGAAGTCGCGACAGACCTTGACCAGCGCCTTGATGTCCTCGGGCGTGATCTTGCCCTTGTTGGCGGGCATGACGACCTTGCCGGCGTCATTCTTCACGCCTTCGGTGATGGACTTTTCCCACGCATCGTCCTTGGTCGCGGCCTGCACCTTGGCGTCGGTCAAGTCCTTGATGCTGAGCTTCTTGCCCATCGTGGTCTGCCCCTTGCCATCCTTGCCGTGGCAGCCGGCACATTTCTGGGCGAAGGTTTCGGGAGCGCCAGCCAAAGCAGCGGCGGAAACTGACAGGGCGAGAAGACCACTGGCGATGAGTGCGATTGTCTTGCGCATGTTTGTTCCTTTCGGTTGATTAGACGCCGTGACTCTGACTCTGCTTCAAAGAAAACGCCATCTTTGGATCGAGTTAGAGCTGTACCACGCCTCGGCCTGGCGCCGAGCATTGGACAGGGGCTCTTGCTACGCCAATGAGGCAGGCTGCTTAGCGAGCGGCGCCGCCGCCTCAGCCGGCGATTCGGCGAAGACCTCAGCCTGGCCTCGCGTGGACACGCCCACGCCCATGTTGTAGCCCTCTTCGCCGTGCAGGTGGATGTCCAGGCCCTCGTGTTCTTGCTCGGCGCCCACACGCAAGCCCACGAGCGCGTCGACGAGCTTGAGCAACACCAGAGTCCCCACCACCGCATAGCCGACGCCAACACCCACGGCGAGTGCTTGCTTGCCGAAGAAAGCTGCGTTCCCGGCCAGCAGACCGTCTGCGCCGGCCGGGTTCCACGCGCGCAGCGCGAACACGCCCAGCAGAATGGTACCGACCGCGCCGCCCACCCCGTGCACGCCAAACGCGTCCAGGGTGTCGTCGTACCCGAGCTTGCCCTTGAGCATGACAGCGCCATAGCAGGCCAAACCCGCGGCCGCGCCGATGGCCAGCGCGCCCATCGGCCCGACGTAGCCCGAAGCCGGCGTCACGGTGGCCAGGCCCGCGATGAAGCCCGAGGCAAAGCCCAAGGCCGACGCCTTGCCATAGCGGGCGATGTCCACCACCAGCCACACCATGCCGCCCATGGCCGCGGCCAGTTGCGAATTGACCAGAGCGAGCACCGCCACGCCCGAGGCAGCCAGGGCGCTGCCGCCATTGAACCCGAACCAGCCGAACCAGAGCAGACCCGCGCCCAGAAGAACCATGGTCAGGTTGTGGGGCAGAATGCGCTCGCGCGGATAGCCCAGGCGTTTGCCCAGCACCAGGGCGAACACCAACGCCGAGCAGCCCGAGCTGACGTGCACCACCACGCCGCCAGCAAAGTCGAGCGCGCCCAGCTTCTGCAGCCAGCCGCCATCAGCCCACATCCAGTGGGCCAGTGGATCGTAGATGAAGGTGGCCCACAGCAAAGTGAAGAGAACATAGGCCGAGAACTTGAGGCGCTCGGCGAAGGCGCCGGAGATCAACGCCGGCGTGATGATGGCGAACATCATCTGATAGGCCATGAACAGCAGGTGCGGGATCGTCATACCTGGGCGCGGTTCCAGGCCCACCCCCCGCAGGAACGCGAACGACAGGCCGCCGATCACGCCGCCGTGGTCAGGCCCGAAAGCCAGCGAGTAGCCGAACGCCACCCACTGCAGCGTGATCAATCCCATGGCCACGAAGCTGTGCATGTACGTCGACAGCACGTTCTTGGGTCGCACCAAGCCGCCGTAGAACAGGGCCAGGCCAGGCACCATCAAGAGGACCAGGGCAGTTGAAACCAGGAGCCACGCGGTATCGCCGGAATTCATGTCCGCAAGGTTGCCAACCGCACAATTCCAAGAAAAGTCCCTGTTGCGTCGGCAAGAGAGAATTTGCCCGGCCGAGATACCGGCGAAACCGCAATGTGCCCGGGAATATACCCGGCGGAAACAAACCAGCCCGGCGCGCGAGGTCAACGCGGTGAGGGCGAGAAAGCCTGGCGCCGCGGGCGGCGTAGGGCGCTACTCGACCGCCAAGACCTCGCGCAGAATCTGAGGGATCTTCGCGAAGTGGCGGTCCGTGGTGATAACCTGCAGACCGTGCTGCATGGCCGACGCGGCTATCCAGATGTCGTTGGTCGGGACGGGGGTGCCTGCAATGCGCAGGCTGTGAACGATAGCCGCGTAGTACCCCGAGGTTTCTTCGTCGATGGACGCGATGGAAACCCGCGACGATCTCACGAAGAGGTCCAGTTCGCGCTCATTCTTGCGGCGGTGTGCCCCCGCGATGAAGCCGGCGCGCAATTCGCCCAGCACGATCGGGCTGAGGACGATCTCATCTACCTTCTGAAACAGCGCCTTGACGCCCGAGTGCCCCCTGAAGAACGCGGAGTAGGCGGACGTATCGACCAGAACGCGAGTCACTTCCACAGTTCCGGGTCTATGGTCCGCTGCTCGCGCAACGCGCGTTCAAACTCGACCGATTCCTCGCGGCTCCAGCTGCCAGCCAGGGCGTCCAGTTCGTGATGCAACGGCGCCACAGCCTGCGGCCTCTTCTTGCCTGTCGCCTGCTCCAGCAGCGAGATGACCGCTTTGTTGGTGCTGATGCCCTCTCTCGACGCCCGCTCACGAATAGTGCGCACGACCGCAGGAGGCAGGTTTCTGACTGTGATTGCCTTCATGAATCACCTTGCATCATTGTGCCTCACTATGAGGCGTCCCGCAACTAGCCCAAGTTCACCCGGCCAGCGCTGCCTGCAAGAGAGCGGCGAGCACCATCCCGAGTCCTGCCAGGCAGACGAAGAAGCCTACCGCCCCCACGCGGAACCAGGGCAGAACTTCGCGGCGGCCCTGCTCGTCGAGCAGGTGGTGACGCGCAACCGGCGACCACAACCACCCGCGCACCTCCGAGCCCAGGCGGACGAGAGATCGGCGCAAAGCCAGATGATAGGCAATGCCTGCGCCACCTCCGCCGACCAAGCCAACCAGCGCCAGAAGGGCACCGAGCCAGAGCTGCAAGATGGGCCCTGGCACGGCCAGCAGGCACAGGTAGGTCAGAAGTCCGAGGACAACCAAGGCCTCGATCACAGTTTCAAAGTTACCATGCCCGAAGCCCCTTGCCGACGGGAGCGAGACGGGACAAAACTGTCTCTTTCGAGGCTGAAGTTCCATGCCCCAACACAATTCCGAACGCCGACTCGCGAGCGGCAACGAAGCTGTGGCGCAAGCCGCGCTCGATGCCGGCGTGGCGCTTGGCACCGGCTATCCCGGCACGCCGTCGACGGAGATCCTTGAGGCTTTCGACTCGCTGGGCGGGCGGGCGCAGTGGGCGCCCAATGAAAAGGTCGCGCTGGAGGTCGGCATCGGCGCTGCCTTTGCCGGCGCGCGCGCCCTGGTCACCATGAAGCACGTGGGCCTGAATGTGGCCGCGGACCCGCTGTTCACGGCGGCGTACACCGGCGTGACCGGCGGCCTGGTGATCGTGTCGGCCGACGATCCGGGCATGGCATCCAGCCAGAACGAACAAGACAACCGCCGTTTCGCCGTGGCGGCCGGCCTGCCCATGCTGGAGCCGTCCGACTCGCAGGAGGCCTACGACTTCACCCTGCTCGCCATCGAGATCTCCGAACGTTGGTGCATTCCCGTTCTTCTGCGCATGACCACGCGCGTGTGCCACTCGGCGACGCTGGTGCAGACCAAGGGTCGGCTCGCGCCGCCCAGCCCACCGAACTTCGTACGCGATGTGCCCGGCCGGGTGATGATTCCGGCCTACGCACGACCAGCGCACCATCGTCTGCGCGCCAAGCTGGCCGAGATCGCTACCTGGAACGAGGATCACGGTCCCAACCGAATCGTGGATGGCGAAAGATCTCTCGGAATCATCACTTCTGGGATCTCGTACCAGCATGTGCGCGAGGCCGCGCCGCGGGCGCGCGTGCTCAAGATCGGCCTTTCCCATCCCCTGCCGGTCGAGGCTATGCGCCGCTTCGCCGCCAGCGTAGATCGCGCCCTGGTCGTGGAAGAAGGCGATCCCTACCTTTATGAAGGTGCGCGCACGGCCGGCATCGCGGTCGAGCAGAAGCCCGAGATGTACCGCTTCGGCGAGCTGAACGTCAGCCGCGTGCGCCGGATCGTGGCTGGCGACGTTTCGCCCGAGCCCGCGCTGCCGACGGGCAAGCCGCCTGAACTGTGCCCGGGCTGTCCCCACCGAAATGTGTTCGAGGCCTTGCGCGACCTGGGTTGCATCGTGGCGGGCGACATCGGCTGCTACACCCTAGGCGTGCTGCCGCCTTTTTCCGCCATGGACACCTGCGTCTGCATGGGCGCTGCCATCGGCGTGGGCCTGGGCCTGCGCCACAGTTTGCCGCCCGAGCAAGCGCGCAAGGTGGTCAGCGTGATTGGCGATTCCACCTTCGTGCACAGCGGAATCACCGGCCTGGTGGAAATGGTCTACAACCCGCCCGCCACCGGCCACGTGCTGGTCATCCTCGACAATGGCACCACGGCCATGACCGGCATGCAGGAACACCCGGGCACGGGACGCAGACTTGACCACGAAGCAACCGGACGCGTGGTCTTCGAAGATCTGGCGCGCACTTTGGGCATCAAGAACATACACATCGTCGACCCGGTTGCCGACGAGAAAGCCATCGCGCGCGTGTTGCGCGAGGCCCTGGCGCGCGACGAATTGTCAGTCATCATCGCGCGCCGACCGTGCCTGCTGGCCGCGGGTGCCATCAAGATTCGGGAGAAGAAGGCCAATGCCGGGCAATAGCAGCGTGATCAACGTGGTCGTGGCAGGCCTGGGCGGCCAGGGCGTGCTCAAGGCGTCCGGAATCCTGGCGGACACGGCCTTTCGCGCGGGGCTGGACGTAAAGAAAAGCGAGATTCACGGCATGAGCCAGCGTGGCGGCTCGGTTTCCAGCGACGTGCGCTTCGGCGACAGCGTGTTTTCGCCCATGGTTCCAGCGGGCGAGGCGGATTTTCTGGTGGTCCTGGCCGCCAGCCAGATCGAGGTGGCGCGGCCGGCGCTCAAGGCGGACGGAATCCTGATTCACCCGGGGTTGGTCGACGAGACGCGTCTGGCCAACAAGCGCAGCCTGAACGTGGCCCTGCTCGGAGCGCTTGCTCGCCACCTCAATCTTGCAGAGAATCTCTGGCATGCGGCCATCAAGGCTGCGTTGCCCGAGAAGCTTCACGCGGCCAATCTGCAGGCCTTTGCCATCGGAAAGAACCCATGACCTCGCCCTCGCAAGACCGAAAACCCAGAACGCCCAGCTACCATCCTGCCAGCGCGCCCGACTTCGTGCCTGTGCCGCTTCTGCGCAAGCTGCAGCTCGATCGCGTGCAGGCCATTGTGGCCCATGCCGCCGAACGCGTGGAGCTGTTCCGCCAGCGGCTACAGAGCCGCAAACTGACACCGGCCGATATCCAGACGCTCGACGATGTCGCGCGCCTGCCTTTCACCAGCAAGGCCGACCTGCGCGACACCTATCCCTTTGGCCTGTTCGCGACTCCGATGCGGGATGTGGTGCGCGTGCACGCATCCAGCGGCACCACCGGCAAGCCCATCGTGGTCGCGTACACCAAGCAAGACGTCGATGTGTGGACCTCGGTCATGGTGCGCAGCCTGGCGGCCTGCGGCCTGCACGAAGGCGACATCGTGCAAAACGCCTACGGCTACGGACTCTTCACCGGTGGGCTGGGCGCGCACTATGGCGCCGAGGGCATCGGCGCGGCTGTGATTCCCATCTCCGGCGGCAACACCGACCGGCAGATCATGGTGATGAAGGACTTCGGCGTGACCGCTATCTGCTGCACCCCCACCTACTTTCTCCACCTCATCGACCGGGCCGCCCAGCTAGACGTGGACCTCAAGGCCCTGCCCCTGCGCGTGGGCGTGTTCGGCGCCGAGCCCTGGACAGACTCCATGCGCCGCCACATCGAAAGCGCAACCAACATCCAGGCCTTCGACATCTACGGCTTGTCCGAGATCATCGGCCCGGGCGTGGCCATCGAGTGCCCGTGCCACGAGGGCCTGCACATCTTCGAAGATCACTTCTACCCCGAGATCATCGATCCCGAGACCGGGCAGGTGCTGCCCGACGGCCAGGAGGGTGAGCTGGTGCTGACCACGCTGTCCAAGTGGGCCATGCCCATGATTCGCTATCGCACACGCGACATCACCGCTCTCATCCCCGGCGCCTGCGCCTGCGGCCGTTCCTTGCGGCGCATGCGACGCATCGGCCGACGCAGCGACGACATGCTCATCATCCGCGGCGTCAACGTGTACCCGTCGCAAATCGAGGCGGTGTTGCTGGAGGTGGAAGGCACCCTGCCCCACTACCAGATCATCCTCACGCGGGAACATGGCCTGGACCAGATCGAGGTTCAGGTCGAGGTCACGGCCCAGGTGTTCAGCGATCGGGTGGGCACGCTGGAAGCGCTGTCGGAAAGACTGGCAGACACGCTCGAGCGGGTGCTCGGCATCCGCATCAAGGTCACGCTGGTGGAACCGCAAACCATCCAGCGCAGTGAAGGCAAGGCCAAGCGGGTCATCGACAAGCGAGGACAGACATGAAAATCCAACAGCTTTCGATCTTCGCGGAAAACAAGCCCGGCCACATCGCCGCCCCCTGCCGCCTGCTGGCGGAGAACGGCGTCGACATCCGCGCCCTGTCGGTCGCGGACACGCAGCACTTCGGTATCTTGCGCATCATCGTGTCTGACCCGATCCGGGCCACGCAGGTGCTCGAGGCGGCCGGCTACGTGGTCAATCCCACCGAGGTGCTGGCGGTGGAAGTGGAAGACCGTCCGGGCGGGCTGGCGCGCATCCTGTCCGCCTTCGAGCGCACCACCATCAACATCGAGTACATGTACGCCTTTCCCTTTGGCCACGGCGATCGCGCCGTGCTCATCTTCCGCTTCGACCATCCCGACGGCGCCGCCCAAGCGCTGCAGGCTTCGGGCATCAACGTGCTGGCCAAGAACGACCTGTTCAATCGCTGATGGCTGTCGCGAAGAGCATTGCCGAGCAACTGGAACGCGCCTCGTGGATTCGGCGCATGTTCGAGGAGGGCGCGCGCCTGAAGAAAGAGCGTGGCGAGGACAGCATCTTCGACTTCACGCTGGGCAATCCCGAGGTTGAGCCGCCGGCCCTCACCCTGGCCGCTTTGCGCCGGGTGGTGGACAAAGGTCGACCGCACAGCCACGGCTACATGCCCAACCCGGGCTTCCCCGAGGTGCGCGCGGCCATTGCCGACAAACTGCGACGGGAAGTCGCATTGCCATTTACCGCCGAGCACGTGTGCATGACCACGGGCGCGGCAGCCGCCTGCAACGTCATCTTGAAGACGATCCTCGATCCGGGCGACGAGGTCATCCTGCTGGCGCCTTTCTTCGCCGAGTATCCTTTCTATGTGGGGAATCACGGCGGCCGCGTGGTGGTGGTCGAGACCGACGCGGAATGCCTGCCGGATGTCGAGCGCATCGCCGCGGCCATTACCCCGCGCACTCGCGGCATCATTCTGAACACGCCCAACAATCCTTCGGGCCGCGTGTATCCTGCGACGCTGCTGCGCGATCTGGGGACCATGCTCGCGCGCCTGCCCAACCCGCCGCTGGTCATCAGCGACGAGCCTTACAAGAGCCTGGTCTATGAGGGCGCCCCCGTCGCCGAGGTGGCGTCGCTCATCGCGCATACGGCGATCTGCTTTTCCTGGTCGAAATCGCAGGCCCTGGCCGGCGAGCGCATCGGATTTCTCGCGCTGTCGCCGCGTCTGCCTGACTGGCCGCAGATGGCGGCGGCCTGCACCTTCGCCAACCGCACGCTCGGGTTCGTGAACGCGCCGGCTCTCTGGCAATTGGTCATGGCCGAGGCGGCCGATGCTTGCGTGGACGTGACCCTTTACCAGCACAAGCGCGATGTCTTCTGCGCCGGCCTGGCCGCGGCTGGCTATGAGGTGCGCAGGCCCGAGGGCGGCTACTACATCTTTCTCAAGACTCCCATCCCCGACGACGTGGCGTTCGTGGGTTTCTTGCTCAAGCAGGGCGTGCTCGCCGTTCCAGGCACGGGCTTTGGCCGCGGCGGATACATCAGGCTGTCGATGACCGTGTCCCTCGACACCATCGAGCGCTCTCTGCCCGCTTTTCAGCGTGCGTTGCAAGCCGCGCGGGGGTGACACCGCCTACTTTCGCGCGCAGGGCACCATCATTCGGTAGTCGTCCATGACGAAGCCGTTCCCGAATTCATTGATCACGGATTCGGCGATTGCAAAACCAGCGCGCTGGTAGGCGCGAATGGCTTTCTGATTCTTCTTGTTCACGTAGAGCGAAACCTCGCCCGCGCCCAGGTTCTGAGCGACTTCCATCACATGCCCTAGGCTGGCCCGGCCCAATCCCTGCCCGTGCCGCTCCACCTGAAGGTAGAGTTTGTGCAGCTTCAACCGGGCCGCAATTTCATCGAACGAATAGGACAGAAAGCCGACTGCCTCTGTGCCCTGCCGGATCGATTCCCAGCAAGTCCCGACCCGCATCTCATTCTCGATAGTCTCGGTCGCGTACATCCGGTCGAGCATGTATTCAATCTGGACGGTCGAGATGATCCCGGGAAAGTGGGCCCGCCAGATCGTGCGCGCCAGCGCCTGCAAGAGCGGAATGTCACTGCGAGCAGCAATGGCAAAGGTGACGTCGGGCATGGTGGATCTTCTATCATCCACCCCTTCCAACATGGCAAGTCTCTGCGCCACTGTGAGAGCGTCCTTGTCCTCAGGAGAATCGGCCCCTTGCCAACTCTACAACTAGTTGTAGAATCTGCCGCGTAATCATGAGCCAGTTGTCATATCATCCCCGCTGTCTCGAAGCAGCGCTGCGCAGCCGCAGCTCTCGAGGAAAGGTGCATTTGCTGTTCGGCGCACGGCAAACCGGCAAGTCATTCTTGCTGCGAGCCATCGCACCGACCAAGGCTCTGGTGATCAACCTACAAGATCCGCGCGAACGTCTCCGCTACGAGCGGGCCCCGGGAACTCTGGCAGCCGAGTTGGAAGCGCGCAAAGACAGGCGCCTTGTGATTTGCATCGACGAGATCCAGAAGGTCCCCAGTTTGCTCGACGACATCCAGTATCTCTTTGATCGCTTCCCAGCGAGGTTCGAGTTCTTCGTGACCGGTAGCTCGGCCCGGCGCCTCCGGGCGGGTGCGGCCAATCTCCTGCCAGGGCGGGCGCATTCTTTTCGCCTGTTCCCGGTGATCGCCCCTGAACGAACCGGCACCGGCGCATCCGCGATTCTGCCTCCGCTTCCGGTCGTCCCGGCGAACCGCGGCTTCCCCGCGGCCCCGATCGAAGATCTCCTGGTGTGGGGCAGCCTGCCAGGCGTGACAGCCGAACCTGTCACGCGTCGCGCGTCGACGCTCTCCACCTATGCCGAAGTCTACCTGGAGGAGGAGATCCGCCGCGAAGCCGTGGTTCGTGACGTCGGGGCCTTCTCCCGCTTTCTGACCGTGGCGGCTTCCGAATCGGGCTGCGTAATGAACCTCGCCGGGCTCTCGCAAGAGTCCGGTGTCCCGGTGGCCACGATTCGCAATTTCTACCAGGTGCTGGTGGACACCTTCGTCGGCACATGGATTGGCCCCTATGGGCGCTCCGGTCGAAGAGAGATTCTGTCGACGCCTCGGTTTCTGTTCTTCGACCTGGGCGTCCGCAACGCGGCGGCCGGAGTGCCCCTGTCCCGTGATCTCTTGAAGACCGCCGCAGGATCACTCTTCGAACAGTGGGTGCTGTTGGAATTGCTCGCAAGAACCGCGTACCTCGGCCGTGGCTGTCGTGTAGCGTTCTGGCGCACTCGGCACGGCGCGGAGGTGGACGCCGTCGTCGAGACGCCTCGGCGCGATATCCCGATCGAGGTGAAATGGACTGAGAACCCTCGCCCGACTGACGCTCGCCACCTCGAGCTGTTTCTCGACGCCTACCCGCAGCGGGCCAGGCAGGGCTTCGTGGTGTGCCGAGTGCCGCACGCCCGAAAACTCACCGATCGCGTGACCGCCCTGCCTTGGCGCGAGTTGTGATTGCTCTGGCCAGCCCCTTATGCAGTTCCGGTCCTTCTACGGCGCTGGTGCGAAGTAGCGATTGATTCCGTCCATCGCTCGATAGGCGATAATCTCGCGGTAGCCGTGCAAGGTGAAGTACTCGCTGATGGCGCGGCCGTGCTCGGCCGAGTGAATCTCGACGCAGGCCAGGGCTGGCTGGAAACGGCCGATCGAGAATCCGGCCAATGCGGCTGGCTCTGCGCCTTCGATGTCCAGGGACAGGAAGTCGACATGCGCGACGCCTTCGCGGCCCAGCAGGTCGTCGAGCGTGATGGTCGACACCTGCCGCCTTTGGTAGGTCCCGCCGCGCGGGTCATCGCCGCTGCCGGACGAGAAATCCCTGTCGGGGCTCGCATAGAAGTCGCGTTTCAGCCCGCTCCTGTCGCCCACGAAATAGGAAAAGAAACGCGTGGCCGGCCGCAGCCGCGCGTAGTCGACCGCGTATTCGGCCAGGGCATCCACGGCGATCCCGCGCCAACCCAGGTGATTTTCCAGGTAGTACGTCGTGCTGTTTTTCACCGGATCGCCCGCGCCCACGTCGAGAAACACCCCATTGCGGCGATCCTCGAAGAACGCGCGAATCAACGTCTCCTCCGCATCCTGCGAGTAGAGCGCATCGCCGTAGCGTGCATGCAGGGCCGCCGGATCGACCCTGCTGGGAAAGTTGTGCGCATGCCGATCACCCGAGCGGCAGGCGCTCGCAGCCATCAGGACGATCGCCGCCGCAGCGAACTTCGGCCCGCGCCCGAACAAGCGATCAGCTCCAAATGCCAGGGATAGCTTGCCCACAGAAAGCGCAATGGCCGGCCTTCAGGCTCACGGATTCCACGTGAAAGCCGTGGCGAGCCACCACCACCTTGTGGCAGCGCGGGCAATAGGTGTTCTCGCCCTCAATCCCGGGCACATTGCCTGTGTACACGTACTGCAACCCCTCGCCCAGGGCAATGTCGCGGCAGCGAATCAGCGTCTCAAAGGGCGTGGGCGGCACATTCTTCATCTGGTATTGCGGCGAGAAGCGCGTGAAGTGCAAGGGCACCTCCGCGCCCAGATGGGTCTTTACCCAGCGGCACATGTCGCGAATCTCGGGCTCACTGTCATTGGCGCCAGGAATGCACAGGTGCACCAGCTCCAACCAGACCCCGCTTTGCCGGACGGTTTCGATGGTCTTCAACACCGGCGCCAGTTTGCCCTTGCATAGCTTGCGGTAGTAGTCCTCGGTGAAGCCCTTGAGATCGATCTTCACCGCGTCGAGAACCTTGCACGCCTCCTTCATCGGTTCCACTTCCCCGGAGCCGCCCGAGATCATGGTGGTGCGCACGCCCAATTTGTGAGCCGCGATCGCTGTGTCGATGCAGTATTCGAGAAACACGATGGGCTCGGAATAGGTGAACGCTACGCAGGCGCCTTCAGCCTGCGCCCGGCGCGCGACTTCTTCGGGCGGCATCCAGTGCCAGTCGACTTCCTCAGGCCGCGACTGCGAGATGTCCCAGTTCTGACAACACTTGCATTCCAGATTGCAGCCCGCGGTCGCAAGCGAGAAAGCACGACTGCCGGGTAGAAAATGAAAGAGTGGCTTCTTTTCGATCGGATCCACGTGCACGGCGCAGGGCTGGCCCCAAACCAGAGTGACATATTCGCCGCCGCGGTTTTCGCGCACGCCGCAGAAGCCGCGTTCGCGGTCTTCGACCAAGCATTGCTTGGGGCAGAGCTGGCACTGCACGCGTTTGTTGTCCAGCTTCTTCCAGAACCGCGCCGGGTGCGGCCGTGGCGCCTCGCCCGCGCGCGCGGGGCGCGGCTGAAAGAGTGCCAGACTGCCCACCGATCCACCCACTGCGAGAGCACAGCCCGTCCCCGCGCAGCCTCGAACAAAATCACGACGGGAGAAGCTCATGGTCAAACCTCGATTGACACCACGTCAATGGCTGCGCGCTCGCCTACGCCCAGGCCCATCTTTGCGCTGGTCTGAATATGCGTCGGCGTCAGATCGACTTTGTCGAGCGACGGCAAGCCACGTTTGCGGCGCAATTCTTCAAGTAGTTCCAATCCCACGACATCCATCGCCACGGGATCCACGGCAAACAGCAGCGCATTGGCCACCTCGGCCATGCCCGGCTGGTAGCTGGGGCCGTTGTCGACCACCGGGCGAAGGGCGTCCATCACAATCAGGCGCTGCTTCTGTCGAATTGTGGGCAAGGCGTTGACTTCGGAAATATAGGGGTCGCACTTGTCCAGGTGCATTTTGTTGGGATTATGAATGCAGCCAAATTGATTCTTTAGCGCGCCCGACATGCCCGACAACATGTGTTGCTTGAGCACGGGCAGATTCAACACAACATCCACGCGTTCGGTCAGCACTCGGGCGAGGCGCGAAGCCGAGGACGGCATGACGGTCGCCTCCTCTTCGTAGCCAAGCGCATCGTTGCCGGTGCAGCGGTAGCTCTCGCCGCGCTCGTTCAACGCAAAACCCGACGCAGTCAGATCAGACGCGAAACGATCAAAAACGACCTGCTGAGGACCGCCAATGTCCATTTGCCGCAATAGTGCCGACAATTCGTCTACCAATTCCACATGTGTGGCCGCATTACGGCCAGCCAGTCCATTGATCTTCAATCCCACTGTCTGGCCCGTCTTGAAGTATCGGCGCAAAGCCGCCACGCCGTCTGGTGTGCCTGCCAATGCAGCAAGACCGGCGCCCAGCATGGCGCGCAGGGCACCGCGGTCGGCGTCGTAGCCATGGGTCAGGGCCTGTTTCGCTCGCACCACCACGACGCGCGGTTTTTCCGTGCGCTTCGGTTCATTCAGGACAGCCGCGCTGCCCGCCGGCATGCCGGCCGCCGAGGTTCCCGTCGAGCGAGTGCTGCCACAGGAAGAGCTGCACCCGGTAGCAACCGCTGCCAGAGAGCCCACTGTCAGCAGAAACTGCCGACGGTCTGCATCGATTCGTTCCCCGGACACGCCGAAAGCATAGCCCGCACCAATGGGAGACGCCGGGGGAAAAATCGTGACGCTCTACTTGAATTCGCCTTCCGAAAAGACGATTGCCTCGTAGACTTCAAAGTCGGCCTTCTTCCAGGCGTCGGCGGGCAGCCCAGCCTTCTGTGCCAGATGGCGCAGCGTGGTTTCGCGATCCCAACCCTGCTCGGGCGCCACCTGCGGCAAGAAGGTCGCGCGGTTCCATCCGTTGGACAGGATGATGCCGTGGCGGCCAATCACGATCTCGTCGGCGCTCTTCACCGGCCGCGGGGGCGTGAGCACCGAGACTTCAATGCTAATGGAGGGCAATTCCTCGACGGTGACTGAGTGAGGAAAGCGCGTGTCCTCCAGGGCGGCGCTGGCCGCGCGATGAGCCACCACGTCGTACACCGATGAGCTGGGCTCCAGGGTGCCGATGCAGCCGCGCAACTCCTCGCCCTGGCCCGTACAAGTGCCGTCCGCGCCGCCTTTGCACTTCAGCGTGACAAACGCGCCGGCCTTGCGCTCCAACGACGGCGTCGCGGGAATGGACACAATGCCGTCGGGATCAAAGCGCCCCTTGCGCACCGACGCCTCGAGCGACAAACGAGCCAGCCGCAGCAGAGTCCGTTTCTCGTCGTCGGTGAGCGGGAACGTGCTCTCGCCTGCCTCACGCGCCTCTTCCAACTTCGACTCCTCGCGCCACTTGCCCGTGAATGCCATACCTATATATGTCACGCTGCTTGACCAGTCGGAAGTGACGTCGCCTGACGTGTAGTGGCTAATGAGGTGAGGCTTGCTGCCCGGGAAACGGCCCAGCAGTTCCAGCAGCAGGGCAATCGGGTGCAGGCCGCAGATCGTGGTGCCGGTCCTTTTCTCGTAGGCGAGCAGGCCAGGCCGACTCAGCTTGGTGATCTGATCGATGGATCCTTGATCCAGTCGCGCCAGCCGCGCCTGCACGTCACCGGGGCCGTCAGGGACTTCGTAGCCGTAGTTGACGCCCCGGTGGGTGAAGTCGCTGGACGCCACCACGACCGTGTGACTGTCGACGATCTCGGCTAGGGCAGCCGCCAAATCAACGTAGTCCTGGTCGGTCATCTGGCCCACCAAGATGGGAACCAGGCTGAACCTGGGCAGGGCGCGCTGGAGCAACGGGAGCTGGATCTCCAACGAGTGCTCATTGTTTTCGGCGCGCATCACGCTGCTGACCATTGGGCTGCGCCGCAGCCGTGCCACAGCCTTGCCGTCCACTGGTACCAGACCCAGCGGCGTCTCGAAGTCAGTCACGTCGGGGATCGAGGCGCCACGGAAGGGATAGTGGTGCGAGATGGCCAGAAGCACCACACGGCGGACATCCTGCCCGCGCAAGAGCTGGTAGTTGGTGGCCGCGGCCTTGCCTGAGAAGCGATAGCCCGCGTGCGGCGAGATGAGCGCGATGACCTTGCCGTCGATCTTGGGCGGCTTCGCCTGAGCAAACAGTTCGTCGACTTCGGCCGCCAACTGGTCCTTGTTTTCCGGGTACCAGGAGCCGGCCATCTGGGCCGGCCGGATGCGGCGGGTCGCGTCCGCGGCTGGCGCGGGCGCAGGCGGGGCCACCGTCGGCGGTTTCTGCGACACGGGCGCCGGCCGCGTCTCCGATTTCTTCAAGCAGCCGGCGCAACCGCCGACGAGAACGACCAGCAAGAAAGCCACCCATTTCATCGCAGGTTCCTCACCAGGCCAATCTTGCCCTGCCCCGCCCCTCTGTCAACGTACAGACGCACAGGCGTTGAAACCTGACGCAAAGAACGCTAGTCCTTGGCAGCCATGACTGACGACAAGATGAAGAAGTACGTGTGCGACGCCTGCGGCTACGAGTACGACCCGGCCGTGGGCGATCCGGACAGCGGCATCAAACCGGGCACGCCGTTCGAAGACTTGCCCGACGATTGGGTGTGTCCGACTTGCGGTTTGGGCAAGGGAAACTTTTCCCCGGCCTAGGGCCAACAGGAACCACATGGCAGCACGAACCTTGAAGCCGGGTGTTCATGCGGTGGGCGTCCTCGATTGGGACAAGCCGCTCTTCGACGATCTCATCCCCTTGCCCGACGGCACAAGCTACAACGCCTATCTGGTCAAGGGCCAAGACAAGGTGGCGCTACTTGACACTGTGGACCGCGCCTTTACCGACGAGCTGCTCACCAATCTGGCGGCAGCGGGTGTGAGCAAGCTCGACTACGTGGTCGCGCACCACGCCGAGCAAGACCATTCGGGCAGCCTGCCTGCTGTACTGGCGCGCTTTCCCGAGGCCAAAGTGGTCACGAACCAGAAGTGCGCCGAGCTGCTCAAGACGCACGTGCACCTGCCGGCCGAGGCGGTCACCCTGATCAAAGACGGCGACATCCTGGACCTGGGCGGCCGCACCTTGCAGTTCATCTTTGCGCCCTGGGTGCACTGGCCGGAGACCATGTTCAGCCATCTGCGTGAAGACAAGATCCTCTTCACCTGCGATTTCCTGGGATCCCACCGAGCGTCAAGCGATCTCTTCGCCGACGACGAAGCGCAAGCGTACTTGGCGGCCAAGCGCTATTACGCCGAGATCATGATGCCGTTCCGCGCGCGCCTGGGCGGATACATCGCCAAGATCGAATCCCTGGGCGTGGAGATGATCGCGCCCAGCCACGGCCCGGTGTATCGCCGGCCACAGTTCATCCTGGACGCACACAAGGACTGGATCGGGGACAAGCCCAAGAATCAAGCCGTGGTGGCCTACGTGACCATGCACGGCAGTACCAAGATCATGGCCGACCGGCTGGTTGATGGTTTGATTGCCCGAGGCGTGGGCGTCACGCGCATCAACCTGCCGCACATGGATCTTGGGCACATGGCCATGGCCCTCGTCGATGCGGCCACCGTGGTGATCGGCACGTCCACCGTGCTGGCCGGGCCGCACCCGGCTGCCGCGTACGCTGCCTTCGTGGCCAACATGCTGCGCCCCAAGGCGCGCTTCGCCACCGTCATAGGCTCGCTGGGTTGGGGCGGCAAGACCGTGGAGACGCTCAAGGGCCTGCTCGGCAACCTAAAAGTCGAGTTCCTGGATCCCGTCGAGATCAAGGGACTGCCCACCGAGGCCGACCTGCAAACCATCGACGCCCTGGCCGCGACGATCCAGGCGAAGCACGCAGGATTGTAGGTGCAGCCTACGAAATGAATCCCTTTTTGATGAGGTACTCGCCTACCAGAATGGCACCCTTGGCCGCGCCCATGCGGGTATTGTGCGACACCAGGATGTACTTGATGCCATTGGGCAGGGCGGGATCCTCGCGCAGTCGTCCCACCACGGTGGACATGCCGCCTTCCTCGTCGCGGTCAAGCCGCACCTGCGGGCGATAGGGATCTTCGCGAATCGCGATGAGGTGCTTGGGCGCCGAGGGCAGACCCAGGCCGGCCAGGTCAGCGCCGAACTCGCGCCACACGGCCTTCACGTCGTCGAGGTGGGTGGGACGCTTCAACTGAACGAAGACCGACTCGGTGTGGCCTTCCAGCACGTTCACGCGGGTACAGGTACACGACACCGCGAGCGGCGCCGGCACGATGGCATCCCCGACCAGCTTGCCCAAAATCTTGGTGGTCTCCTTCTCGACCTTCTCTTCTTCCTTGGGGATGTAGGGAATGATGTTGTCGAGAATGTCCATGGCGGTGACGCCAGGTGAGCGGCCCGCGCCGGAGAGCGCCTGCATCGAAACCATCATCACGCGCTCGATGCCGAACGCGATGTCGAGCGGACGCAGGGTCATGGCCAGGCCGACGGTGGTGCAATTCGGGCCCGGGGTGATGAACCCCTTCCATCCACGCTTCTTGCGCTGGACCTCGATGAGACCGGCGTGATCCCAGTTCACACCGGGGAGGAAAATCGGCACGTCCGGCTCGTAGCGGAACGCGCTCGCGGTCGAAATCACGGGCACGCTGGCCGCGCACTTGGGTTCCAACTCGCGCGCCACGTCCGCCTCGACAGCAGAAAACACCAGACGCACACCCTCGGTGGTCATAAGTGCCGAATCCTCGACCTTGAGGCCGGCCATCTCGTCAGGAAGCGGCTCGGTGCAGAACCACCGGGAGGCGCCCTTGTCGTCCTTGACCGCATTGGCCATGGTCTTGCCGGCCGAGCGGCTGGACGCCGCGACCTTCACGACTTGGAGCATGGGATGCCCGGCCAGCGAAACCAGGAACTCCTGGCCTGCCAGCCCAGTGGCGCCAACAACGGCGACGGGAATGCGTGACATGTTCAGTTTGCCTCCGAGGCAGAAATCTAGCAGACCCGGAGCGCGTGCCAAATCCGTTGTGGTCGCCGCTACGGATGTGCGTTGCTGCGCTGGCGCATGGCCTCGTAGAGCAGAATCGCTCCTGCGGCCGAGGCATTGAGCGAAGACACCTGCCCGCGCTGGGGAATCTGCACGACGCCGGCGCAGCGACGAGCCACTGCCTCACGCAAGCCGCGGCCCTCGGCGCCTACAACCAAGCCGGTGGGGCCAACCAGCTCCGCCTGCGCCAAAGGCACGCCCCGCTCGGCAGCCGCGCCCCACACCCGCACGCCCTGCGATCCCAGCCAATCGATCGTCCCGAGCAGGTTGTGAACCCGCGCGATGCGCACGCGCTCGCTGGCGCCTGCCGAGGCCTTGACCACCGAGCCGGTCACCGGCGCTGCGTGCTTGTCAGGAATGACCACCCCGTGCGCGCCCAGCACCTCCGCACTGCGCACCAGCGCGCCGAAATTCTGCGGGTCGGTGATGCAATCGAGCAGCAGAAGCAGCGGCGCCTCGGACGCCGCCTGAGCCGCAGCCAGCATGTCCGCGATGAGGGCGTAGCGATACTCGCCCACGATGGCCACGATGCCCTGATGGGCCGGCGCCCCGGCTAGCCCGGCCACCAGGGCGCGGGGTCGGATCTCGACGGTGATGCCCCGATCCTTGGCCGCGGCCACGGCCACCTCGATCTCGCGCGAACGATGCCCCTCGGCCAAGTACACGACCGCCACCTCGCGCGGCCGCGCCCGGCACAGCTCCTCGACCGGCCGCACGCCGAACACAACACGCGACGATGGGTCGTCCGCCATGCGTCTACTTTCCGGCCGCCGCGACTTCAGCGACCAAGGCAGCAAATGCTGCGGCCGGATTCGCGGCGTCGCGAATGGGTCGGCCCACGACCAGATAGTCTGCGCCGGCCGCAATGGCCGAAGTCGGCGTGGCCACGCGCTTCTGATCGCCGACATCAGCGCCGGCTGGCCGCACACCGGGCACCACCAGCAAGAGCGACGGACACGCGTGGCGCACGTCAGCCACTTCCTGCGGCGAGCACACCACGCCAGCGATTCCGGCCTGGCTGGCCAGATGCGCCCGCCGCACCACGGCCTCGCGCATGCTGCCGGCAATGCCGTCGGCGGCTAGATCGTCCTCGGCCAGGCTGGTGAGCACGGTCACGCCCAGCAGCTTGGCCCGCCCTTGCGCCGCCTGCGCGGCTCGCTTCATCATGGCCAGGCCGCCCGCGGTGTGCAGGGTCAGCAACTCGGCACCCAGGGCCATGGCCGAGGACACCGCGCGCGCCACGGTTTCAGGAATGTCGTGCAGCTTGAGATCGAGAAAGACCTTGCCGCCGCGGCTGCGCACCGCCTCGATGGCGCGCACGCCCTCGGCCACGAAGAGCTCCAGGCCCACCTTGTAGAAGGCGGGCTGGCCCTCTAGCCTGTCGAGGAAATCGCCTGCCGCCTTCAGGTCAGGTACGTCCAGCGCGACGATCACGCGCTCACGCGCGGGAATCGCGCCCGCGCTCACGCCAGCCCCCCCGCCCGCTCGCGCTCGACCTTCTCGGCCACCACGCGCACGACGTCCTCGATCTTCACCTTCACCACCTCGGGCGAACGCCGCGCCTTGAGCTCGACTACGCCCTCGGCCACGCCCTTCTTGCCCACGGTGATCCGGTACGGCATGCCGATGAGATCCGCGTCCTTGAATTTCACGCCCGGTCGCTCGTCGCGATCGTCGTACAACACGTCGATGCCCGCTTTCTGCAATTCATCGTGCAGGCGTTCGGCCACCGCCGTCACCTGTGGGTCACTCACTTGCAGCGAAAGCAAACTGACCTCGAAGGGCGCGATGGGCACCGGCCAGATGATGCCATCGGCGTCGTGGTTCTGCTCGATGGCCGCGGCCGCGATGCGGGTCACGCCGATGCCATAGCAGCCCATGACCATCGGCTTCTCCTTACCGTCGGTGTCGAGGAAGTTGCACTTCATGGGCGCCGAGTACTTGGTGCCCAGGAAGAAGACCTGCCCCACCTCGATACCGCGATAGCCGATGAAATGGCCGCCGTCACAGCGCGGGCACGCGTCGCCCAGGGCCGCCTGGCGGAAGTCGCCGCACTGGGTGGGCGCAAAATCGCGCTTGGACACCACGTTGCGCAGGTGCAGGTCTGCGGCGTTCGCGCCGCACACGAAGGACGGCAGAGCGCACACCTCGTGGTCGCAGTAGATGGGAATGCGCAGCCCCACCGGACCGGCAAAGCCAACCGGAGCCGCAGTGACTTCTTCCACAGCTTTGTCCGCTGCCAGCACCAGCTCGGTGCAGCCCAGCACGCGCTTCACCTTGACGTCGTTGGCAGATCGATCCCCGCGCACCAGCACGGCCACCGGCTTTCCGTCGGCCAGGTAGATGAGCGTCTTGACCAGATCCTGCGGCTGGCAACCAAGGAAAGCGGTGACCTCCTCGATGGTGCGCTTGCCTGGCGTCGCCACTTTCTCGACGGCAGGAGCCGGCGTCGCCGCGGCCGGCGCTGAAGCAACCGAGCGCGCCTTGGCTTCTTCGACGTTGGCGGCGTAGTCGCACTTGTCGCATGCCAAGATGGCGTCCTCGCCGGTCTCGGTCAGCACCTGGAACTCGTGCGACTGCGAGCCGCCGATGGCGCCGGTGTCAGCCTCGACCGCGCGAAAAGCCAGTCCGCAACGGGTGAAGATGCGCGTGTAGGCGTCGTACATGATCTTGTACTCGCGCAGGGCATCTTCCTCGCTGGTGTGGAACGAGTAGGCGTCCTTCATGATGAACTCGCGGCCGCGCATCAGGCCGGCGCGCGCGCGCAGTTCGTCGCGGAACTTGGTCTGGATCTGGAACAAGGTGAGCGGCAATTGCCGATAGCTGCGCACGTCGTGGCGGACCAGATCGACGATCACTTCTTCGTGCGTCGGACCGATGACGAAGTCCGCGCCCTTGCGATCCTTGAAGCGAAGAAGCTGGTCGCCGTAGTGATCCCAGCGCCCGGATTCCTGCCACAGCTCGGCCGGGATAACCGCGGGCAAGAATACCTCCTGCGCCCCAGCGCGGTTCATCTCCTCGCGGATTATGCGCGAAATCTTCTGCACAACGCGCCAGCCGAGCGGCAAGAACGAATAGATGCCGGCAGCGAGTTTGCGCAGGTATCCGCCGCGCACCATCAGGATGTGGGACGGCACCTCAGCCTCGGCAGGAGCCTCTTTCAGCGTCGGGATCAGAGTCTTTGAGATTCTCATTTAGCCGAGTTTCATAACACACGCGGGGCAGGACGCGGCAGATGTCGGAGATTCGGGTCCGGCCGCGTTACACGATTTTTTCTGTTGCCACCCAGGAAAGTCTGGGAGAATTCGAGCGTGAGTTCTGGGAATACCTTCTGGTTGATGAAGGTTGGGAATGCGAGGTCGCGAACCTAAACAAAGGCGCTACCGAAAGAGAATGAGGGAGGGAGACCGATGCAGCTACGGCACATCCGTCCGGGAACCGTTGACTGGAACGACGCAACCAACGAGGGAAGGGAAGCAAACTTGGCCCGCCTGAGCCCCGAAGAGGTGAAGAAGCTTCGTGCAGTGATGGCAACCGAGGGTCTATCCGAAGAGGAAGCAAGAGTGCGGACCCGGCGTCCGCCCCGGCAGAACTAGCCGGGTTCCGAAGAATCTGAAGATCTGGTGTGGAACCCTGGAGGGTTCTGCACCTCCCCGCAGCGGGCTTACGAGAGCCAAGCCCGCTTTAGCCCATGCAACATGGGCGGCCAGCCCCGGCGCGGTCGCGGATCGCGCCGGGGCGCGGGGCGGAGATCCGATGAGTCGGCAGTTCAGTCGACTCAGGCCCCCGACTGACGTAAAACCCGGTCCATGCGCATCGGAATACTCGCCGCCTTCCTGCTCGCTGGCTGTGCCAGCGGGCAGGTGCAGGCGCGCCAGGATGAAGTTCCGTTGTCCGGCGAGCGAGCGCCCGATTCGGGCGCAGCCTTGGCGCGCGAGGATCTCGGTGGCGACGCGGATTTTCGGGCTGCCGCCAGCAAAGCGTTCGCGGCGGATCCCGCCACCGCGCGCAGCGCGCTCGAATCGTTCCTGGCAAATCATCCAGACCATCGCCAGCGTCCGGCTGCTTTCGCCCTACTGGCGCGCGCGCAGCTCGCGTCCGGCGACGCGGCCGGGGCCAAGGCCACGTTGGAAAAGGCCGCCGCAGGTGCCAGAACCCCCGACTTCGACTTTCTTCTGGGGATCGCCGACGGCCGGCTGGGCAACCACGTGCTGGCCGTGACGCTCTTGCGTCCGTTTCTCACCTCGGGACCGCCCCGAATCGGAGGCCTGAGCGACGCCGATGCCCCACTCCTTTTGCGCGCCGCTGCGGCCGAGGCGCTGGCCGAGACCGGAGATCCCGTGGCTGCCATCGAGCAGTGGGATCAGTACCGCAGCGTCGAGGAAGCACGCGAGCATGAACGCGCCTACGCGCGCCGCCGCGCCGAGGAGGTGGCCGAGAAGATCCCCGGTGAGGCTGCGCTTTCCGCGCTGAGCGTTCCTCGTGCCCCGTTCGTGCGCGCCATGCTCGGAGCGCACGCTGTGGCCGCGTTGCGCGCGCGCGGGGACGAAGCCGGCGCCGTCCGGCTGGAGCAGGACATCGGCCTCACTCGGCGCAACCTGGGTCTTGACCCAGGCCTGCAAGCGACGGCATCAGTGGATCCGTTGCGGCTGGGCCTGGCGGTTCCCCAGTCAGGAGCGCAAGCCCGTCTGGGCGAGGTGGTGCTGCGCGGGGCGATGCTGGTGATGGCCGAACCCACGGCCTCGGGCGATCCGTCTTCGTATCAGCTCATGGTGCGCGATTCCGACGCCCCGGCCGAACGCGCCGGGAGCGCGGGCGCAGGCGGCGCGGCCTGGTCGCTTGCGCGTGAAGAGTCGGTCATCGGTCTGCTGGGCGCGCCCAACCCGCGTGGCATCGAACTGGCTGCGCGCGACGGCGTGCCCTTCCTGCTGCTCGACGACCACGCGCCGGGCGCCCGCACCACCGCGTTCCAACTCATCCACGCGCCCGAGTCACGCGCCATCGCGCTGGCACAGCGGGCGCTGGCTCTGGGCGCGCGCCGCTTCGTGGTGTTGGGGCCAGACAGCGCCTCGGGCAAGCGTCTGGCCGGGGCCTTCAAGAATGCCCTGGCGGCCGGAGGCGGCACGCTGGTCGCGCACCTCACCTACGTCGCAGGCGCCACGTCGTTCTCCGCGCAGGTGAATGAGCTGCGCAAGATCGGCTTCGATGCCCTGTTCGTGCCCGACGAGGCCACGCGTCTGGAACTCATCGGGCCGGCCTTGGCCGTGGCTGACATCTGGCCCCGTCGGCCGCGCCTGCTGGCCGCGCCTTCCTCGGCCACCGTGCCGACCGCGGGCCGGCGTGAGGTACTCTTGCTTTCCACGGCGTTAAGCCTTTCCCCAAAGCTGCTCCGCAATGCCGAACGCTACGTGCAAGGTGCCATGCTTTGCCCTGGCTACTACCCCGCCGAAGATGCGCGCAGTGGGAACTTCGTCACCCGCTTCCGCGAAGCCTATGGCACCAACCCCACGGCGGTTGACGCCTATGGGTACGACGGCCTGTCCATCCTGCGCGGGGCGGTCGATCGCGGCGCGCGCACCCGCGCCGATGTCCTGCGCCTGGTGGGAAGCGAACGCTTCGAGGGGATGACTGGCGACATTCGTTTCGGTCCTGACCACGGCCGCGTCGATCCGCCTCTCATCTACTTCGTCGAGGGCGACAGCATCCGTCTCTTGAAGTAGCGCGGATGTGGTAAACCCGTCGCGTGCCTGCGCGGGAAGAGCCCGATCTGCTGCGCGCCATCGAGCGCGGTGAGATTGCACCCCTGTACTGTCTGCACGGTCCTGAGCGTTTTCTCGTCGACCGCTGCGTGGCGGCCCTGCGCCGCAAGATCCTGGGCGCCTCGGCCGGAGACACGTCGGGGCTCAACTGCGAACTCTTCGACCTGAAAGAAGTCGCGCTGGTCGAGGTTCTGGCGGCAGCCCGCACCCTGCCCATGTTCGCCAAGCAGCGCTTGGTGATTGCGCGCGGCCTGGAGCAGGTGAAGGCCGATGCCCTGGAACCGTTGACCGCGTACGCCGCCCATCCCAATCCCAGCACCTGCCTGGTGCTCTTGGCGGAAAAGGTCGACGGCCGCCTGCGCGCGTTTCTGGCGTTGCGCAAGGCTGGATTTCTGCACGAATTTGCGCGGCTCAAGGACCGCGAGCTGGGCCCGTTCATCGCCCGTGAAGCCAAGACCCGAGGCATGGCCATTGACAGCGATGCGGCCGAGGCCCTGGCCAGCTCGGCCGGCCCCGATCTGGGCCGCCTGATGCAGGCGCTGGAACAACTGGAGATCTACGCCGGCAAAGGCGGTCGCATCACCCGAGCCCAGGTCGAGGAACTGGTACCAGAATCGCGCGAGCGGAACGTGTTCGAGTTGACCAAGGCCATCGGCACGGGCGACGCCCGACGGGCGCTCGAGCTGGTCACCAACATGCTTCGTAACCGCGAGCCACCCTTGCGCATCCAAGCGATGTTGTTGCGACAACTTCGCCAAACCTGGCGGGCCAAGGAGCTGGCCGCTGCCAACGTGTCCCGCGCCGAAATGGCCGCTGCGGTGGGCCTGCCGCCCTTCTTTCTCGACGACGTGCTGGTTCCCGCGCGGCGCATGTCCGTGGCTGCCCTTCGCCGCAGCTTTGAACGCCTGTACCAGGCCGACCGCGCCTTCAAGTCGTCACGCGTAGATCCTGAAATCCAGTTGACCCGCCTGGTGCGCCAGCTGGCAGAGGAAGCTGCTCCTCGGCGCGCCGGGAGCGCTTGAACGCCGTCTTCATCGGATCGTTGACGCACAATCGATAGTGGCGCATCTTACCGTTCAGCGATCAGAGAATCACGAGGGTCCCGTGTCCCGAGCCGAAGCGAAGGCAGCGCGGGATCCAAACAATCGCGCTTTCAAAAAGGGAGGGAATCGCATGAAGAGTCGATCAAACACGGTGTTGCTGAAGTCGAGTGTCCTGACCGCAGGGTTGCTGGCAGCCTTGGCCGGGGTCGCATCCCCGCGGGCGCTGGCCGCCGAGGCCGGCTCGCCAACCACAGCGGCCGCCGAGGAACCGCCATTCTTGCAGCCATTCGAGATCGGGATCTTTGGCGGCCTCCATTTCTACGACAAGCAGCACGGACTCGGCCGCTACGTGGGCTCTCCCGAAGGCTATTCGCCTGACTTGGGCGGGGCTTTTGGTTTCCGGCTGGCCTACAACCTCAACTGCTGGGTGGGTCTCGAAGCTGAAGGCATGGTCTCGCCCACTCACACGCGCTTCAACGATGCCAACGGTGGCACGCGCGAGATCATTGTCGGCTACCGTGCCCAGGTGATCGGCAACTTCATCCACACCGGCTATGTGCGGCCCTTCGCCCTCGTCGGCTGGGGCGCCCTGTCGGAGATCTCCCATAGCCACCCCGGCCCGTACGGAGTCCCTTTCAATGACACCGATGACATGTTCCACGTTGGCGTGGGCTCCAAATTCCCGCTGACGGACTACTTCGGGCTGCGACTCGACGGCCGCATCATGTTCCCCCCCGCCGCGTTTGTATCCGGCCCAGGCTCCGGCGAGAGGTACTACCATGGCCCCGACTATGAGATCCTGGTGTCTGCATACCTGGCGTTCGGCGGAAATCGGCCTCTTCCTCCGCCGGCTCCGCTGCCCCCGCCGCCCCCGCCGCCCAAGGATACCGACGGCGACGGCATCCCCGACGTCGACGATGCCTGCCCGACCGAGCCGGGTCCCAAGAGCAGCGATCCCAAGAAGAATGGCTGTCCGCGGCCCAAGGATACCGACGGCGACGGCATCCTCGACGTCGACGATGCCTGCCCCACCGAGCCGGGTCCCAAGAGCGATGATCCCACCAAGAATGGCTGTCCGCCGCCCAAGGACACCGACGGCGACGGCATCCCCGACAACATCGACAAGTGCCCGAACGAGCCCGAAACCTTCAACGGTTACCAGGATGAGGATGGCTGTCCGGACGAGGTGCCCGCCGCGTTGAAGAAGTTCACCGGCGTCATCGAAGGCATCACCTTCAAGACCAATTCCGCCAATCTCACCAAGAAGTCCTACGACGTGCTCGACAGGGCCGTCCAGGTCCTCAGTGACTACCCAGACACCAGGATCGAGATAAGCGGTCATACCGATAACGTCGGCAAGGACGAATACAACAAGGAGCTGTCGCAGAAGCGCGCCGATGCGGTCAAAGAGTACTTCGTCAACAAGGGCATCAGGACCGAGCGGCTAACCGCGATCGGCTACGGCCCGGAGAGGCCCATCGCCGACAACAAGACCAAGGCAGGCAAGGCCAAGAACCGCCGAACCGAGTTCAAGCTGGTGACTGGAAACTAGCTAGAGCTTGTCGGGTAATTACGGGCCGCCCGCAGGGCCGGCCCGCGGGTCGCGGCTAGCGGGTGGCGTGGGCGAGTGCGTGAGGGTGAGCGAGTTCGTGTGGGGCTACGCGGGAGACGGAAGGCGCGGGGCGTGAGCGTTCCGCGTGCCGCGCACGCTCACGCGAGTCGCCCATGCAAGCCGCTTTCCGCTGGTCGCTCACGCTACCGCTACCGCTCACGCTGGCCGATCTGCGCCATGGTTGTAGGCAGGCCTGAGGCCAACTTCGACAGCTGCAAGATATGCCTGCGGCAAGCCGCGGCTCGGCGCCCGCCGCCAGACTACTTGGCCAGCGCGTTGACCGCGACCGTCAGCCGCGACACGTGACGTGAGCTGGTCCGCTTCTTGATCACGCCCCGCCCGCCGAGCCGGCTGATGAGCGAGGTCGCCGACTTGAGCAACTCACCCGCTTGCTTTGCATTCTTGGCCGCAACCGCGGCTCGCAACTTCTTCACTGCCGTGCGCATCGCCGCCTTGTGGGCCGAGTTGCGCGCCTGGTGCGTGATGCGCTGTCGATTCTTCTTCTGCGCTGACTTGATGTTGGCCATTTGGAAAGGGTCGCATTCTGCGTAGCCGACCCGCCGCTGTCAAGCAACACAGCGTTCGGGGCCACGATTACCGATGCGGGATATCGTCAGTACCGCCAGCAGGGGGAGCGCCAGGCGACGGCACGGTGATGTTCTGCTGCGCGGCGCGCCGTTCGCCAGGCTTGAGGACTTCCTTGCCCGTGATCCGGTCCATCACGTTGTCGTTCTCGTCGCGGTCGGATTCCTTGCCCCCGACCACACCGTCGAGCATGGAACCCTTGGGCTTGTTGGCATCGGCTGCCTTGCGCGCGGCCACCATGCGCTGCTCGACGCTGTTGTCGTACAACACCAGGCAGTACACGTCGTAGAACTCAGACCGGTCCACCAGCTTGAGCCCGTCGCCCGTGCTCGAGCGCCAGAGCAGGTGGTCCAGCTTCCTCTCTTTGACTCCGACACTGTCGTTGCGGATCACGTAGTTCTCCTGCGCCTTGCCGAACTTCCCCTGCATGGCCGCGCCAAAGTCCTTGAAGTTCTTTCCCAGCAGCATCTCTTTGTCGAAGGCGATGAACATCTTGTACAGGCTGTCGTGGTCAAAGAAGAAGTAGCGGGTGGATTTCGGCTCTTTCATGTAGAGCATCGACTCGCCCTGGCCCTGCACGATCTCCTGATCGATGATCGACACGTCCCAGGGACCCTTCTGACCATCGAACTTGACCAGGTTCTTCTTGATCACGGCGGTCTCGTCGTGCATCTGCTTGCGGAGCTTGTCGTTCTTGGCCGGTTCCGCCGCCGTCTTGGCGATTCGGTCCTTGTACCCGTCCTCGATGCGCGCGTTGATCTTGTCCATCACCTGCTGCGGGGTCATCCCCCATTTGTAGTCGCCCCTGATCTCAGAAATGGCGTCAGCCTTGGCCACCGGAGCGGGTCCGTGCGGCTTGTCCGCCTTGGGCTTGGCTGCCTTGGCCGCTATGGCCTGCTGTGCGGCCACCAACACGAAAAGCGCTGCCACCAAGGAAACACCGAGCTTCTTCATCTGGAATTCTCCTCTGCGTTCGCGCCCGCGTCGGCGCCTGACGGCCTCGAGCAAGAGCGAACTTGTCTTTGTCCGTGGGAGGTATCTGGCAACCTTTTAGCACTGCCGGCCTGGTTTCGACAATCGGCAAAGCGGGGCTCTGACATGGGGCTAGTTCGGCGCACTGGCACGAGTCGGGGCCCGCTGCGTTGCAGCCGCAGCCTTGCCAGGGTCGCCACCCGGTGCAGCCGAGGTTCCGCCGCCTTTCACCGCAGTCTCCATCAAGTCGTCCACGCTTTCGGCACGATCCGCCTCCGATGCGGCTCGCCCGCCGGAAGCTGGCTTGAACCAGTCGGCCTTGCCGGTGCGCAGGTCGTCGCGTGCATTCCCGGAGTAGGCGGCACCCTCGCCCGGCCCTGAGTAGTCAATCCAGAAGGCCGACGGCCCCTTGCGTACGTCCAGGTGGACAAAGAGCGAGTTGGGATAGAAACCGACGCCCACGTGGTCGAAGCTGCGGCGCAAGAAGTCGCGCAAGGTCGCGTTGGGCACGCCTGCGATACGAAAGTCGCAGGCCAGTCCCTGCTTGTGGGGACTTTTCGGGTTGCGCGCGACCTTGGGATTGCGGTAGCCGGAGATGACCTCTATACGGCGCCCGGAGAAATGCCGCCCCGTCTGATAGAGCAGGCGCGGCAGGCGCGGGTCGATCCTGTGCTGGGTGTTGGTGTGGTGGCAGCGCATGAAACGCTGGAATCGCTTCTGCCAGCCCTGGATGGGACGGCCACGCTCGTCGGAAAAGCGCAGCACGAAAGTCTCCTTGGTGTTGATCTGGAAAAGCTCAACCGGCGGGTTGCGCAGCGGCTTGATCTTCTTCACGGTGGTCGAAGATCGCGTCTGCCCGACGGCCATGGGCGGAGCAGGTCGCGGGACGGTTCCCCCGTCAGGCGCGCGCAAAGGCGCAGCGAAAACGATGCTGGGTAGGAAGGCGATCAGGAGCGCGAGCGCCGCGCGGTGTACTGCCACGACCCCTAATCATGGGCGGCCGGATCCGCCATCCGTCAAATTCTTTCGCAATTTCGCCAGCAAATCCCAGGCCGCCCGCGGCGACAAGCCATCAAGATCAGCGGCCCGCAGCGCGGCCACGACCTCGCGCTCTCTATCGACCTCTGGCGCAAGTGACTTCTGCCCGCGCGGCTCGAACAGTCCGAGTTGCGGCGCCTCGCCCTGGCCAGGCAACGCCGGGTGCGGCTCGTCAGGCCGACGCGGGCTGGCGGCGCCCAGTTGCAAGCGGTCGAGAATGGCGTGCGCGCGCCCGACCACCGCGGCTGGCAAGCCGGCCAGCTTGGCCACCTCGATGCCGAACGACCGGCTGGTGCCGCCCGGGGTCAGCTTGCGCAGAAAGACCACCTCGCCCTTCCATTCGCGCGCAGCCACGCTGACGTTGTGCACGCGCGGATGTGAATCGTGCAAGTCGCACAGTTCGTGATAGTGGGTGGCAAACAGCGTGCGCGCGCCAACCACGTCGTGCAGGTGCTCGGCCACGGCCCAGGCGATGGACACGCCGTCATAGGTCGATGTCCCGCGTCCGATCTCGTCGAGAATGATCAGGCTCCTGCGGGTCGCGTGGCGCAGGATATGCGCGGTCTCACGCATCTCCAGCAAGAAGGTGGATTCGCCGCGCGCCAGGTTGTCGCCCGCGCCGACGCGGGTGAACACGCGGTCGCACAGGCCGATGCGCGCCGCACGCGCCGGCACGAAACTGCCCGCCTGGGCCAGGATCACCGACAGGGCGGCCTGGCGAATCAGGGTGGACTTGCCCGCCATGTTGGGTCCGGTCACGATAAGAATCTGCTCGCGCTCGGTGTCCAGACGCAAGTCGTTGGGCACGAAGCCGCCGGTGGCCGCCAGCCGTTCCACCACCGGGTGCCGGCTGTCCCACAACTCCAACACCTCGGAATCGTCGACCACCGGCCGACAATAGCCATGGTGGTGGGCCTGCTCGGCCAAGGCTGCGACCACGTCAGCCGCAGCCACCCGGCCAGCCAAGGCCAGCACGCGCGAGGCGGCTGCGCCTACCTCATCACGCAAGCTTGAAAAAAGCGCCAGCTCCAACGATACCCGACGCTCGTCGGCGCCCAGGATCTTGGCTTCGTAGTCCGCCAGCTCGGCCGTCACGAAGCGCTCGGCATTGGCCACGGTCTGCTTGCGCGTGTAGTCCGCGGGCACGTTGGCCAGGTGGGCGCGTGTGATCTCGATGTAGTAGCCGAACACGTTGTTGTACTTGACCTTGAGCGAGGCGATCCCGGTGCGCTCGCGCTCGCGCGCCTCGATGGCCAGGATCTGGTCGCGCCCACCCGAGGCGATGGTACGCAGCTCGTCCAATTCGGCCGATACGCCGGATCGGATAAACCCGCCCTCCTTGGTGATGGCAGGCGCGTTGTCCTCCAGCGTGGCCACGATGCGGTCGGCGATGTCCTGCGCGAGATCTTGGCCCAGGTCCAGCAGGTCGGATCCCGCGCCGTCCGCCGCGAGCGCGGCCAGCGAATCCACGGCCTGCTGCAAAGCCGCCGCCAGATCGGGCAGCTGCTGCAGCGAGCGGCCCAACACCACCACATCGCGCGGGCTGGCCACGCCCAGACGCGCGCGACTCACCAGCCGCTCGACGTCGCCCAACTCCGAGAGAATCTTGCGGCTGGCTTCGCGCGCTGATTGCTTCTCCACCAGGCGCTCGATGGCATCATGGCGGCGCCGGATGCGAGCCAGGTCGAGCAACGGAAAGAGCAGCCAGCGACGCAGAAGGCGGCCGCCCATGGCTGTGGCCGTGACGTCCAGGGTGTCGAGCAGCGAGCCCTGCCGTTTGCGCTCCAGCATGGTTTCGGTGAGTTCCAGGTGCGAGCGCGCCTGCTCGTCGATGACCAGGAATTCGTCGCGCCGAAACAGCTCCAGGCGCGCCACGGGCAGCGGCGCCGAGAGCTGGGTCGCGCGCACGTAGCGCAGGACACGGCTGGCAGCCAGGCACGCCTGTGGGGCGCGCGCCAGGGCGTCCCGATCCAGCCCAGGACCAAGCCCGTCGGCCAGGGCGGAAATGGGCTCGGGCTCGTCGTCGACGCTGATCGGGGTTTGCGCCAGGCGCGGGTAGGCGCGTCGGACCAGCGCCGCCAGATCGCTCTGTCCACGCGGCAGGAGGATCTCGCGCGGATCGACGCGCGCCAGCTCATCGAGCAAGCCCTCGGTCGTGGCCGCCTCGGTGGCGCGGAAATCGCCGGTGGTCACGTCGATGAACGCCAGGCCGAATCCGTCGCGGCTCTCGCCAGCCACGGCTGCCACGTAGTTTGGCGCACGCGGCTCCAGCGATTCCTCGTCGAGAATCACCCCCGGCGTGACGATGCGAACCACGCCGCGCTTGACCAGGCCCTTGACCAGCTTGGGGTCTTCCAGCTGCTCGCAGATGGCCACGCGTCGGCCCAGCTCGGTGAGCCGGGCGATGTAGCCACGCGCCGAGTGGTGCGGCACCCCGCACATGGGCACCGGATTCTCCTTGCCCTTGTCGCGGGTGGTTTGCGTGAGCGAGAGCACGCGGGACGCGTAGATCGCGTCCTCGTAGAACATCTCGTAGAAATCCCCGAGGCGAAAAAACACGATCGCATCGGGAACCTGCGCCTTGACCTCGAGGTACTGGCGCATGAGCGCGGTGGTGGCCTGATCAGCCGGACCGGCACCCGCGGGCGCATCCGGCGACGGCTCGACCGATTTGGCGCCGCTGTCCCTCTCGCCGCTCACGTGACCTCCCTGAGGCCCGGCGAAAGACTATTCCTTGGCAGGCGCGGGCGCCGCAGCTCGCGACTTTCTCGGGGCCTTGGCTGGCGTTCCGCGGGCTGCGCGGCGTTCAGCCTTTTGTTTCTTGACCCGCGCCTTGTACTTCTTCTGGCTCACGCGTTGGCGCATCTTCTTGGAACGGCGATTGTCGTGCTTTCCCATGCGGGTGCCACTATTGGGAAACAAGCCTCATATGTCAAGCGGGCTCGTGTTTCCACGAGCCCGCTTGAGCCGCAGAGGGTCGTGTCGGGAGGTGGCTACGGGGACGCGGCCACGCACCCTGGGTTCGAAGCGGGACAGGTCTGGCAGGTCATCGCCAGGAGCGTGCCCACTGGTGCTACGGTTCCCGTGGGCCGCAAGGCCGATATCTTCTGCGCATTCGCACAGGTCGTGTCGTAGGAGAAATACCAGCAAGGCCGTGCGTCGTCGCTCACGGAGTCGATTTGAGGACTGGCCGGGTCGAGCAAGTTCCCCTGGCTATCCTTGCACTCTGGCATGCGTGCTTCCGCGTAGCCAGTCGCAGTACAAACACCCGTGCCCGGCGTATCGCACGGGATTTGGTCGACAGCATCACAGTGGGGCTGAAGGCCTGGAGTGTTCGGGTCGGCATCTGTCAGCGCATAGGGGACGCAGTCAGCGTTGCCCGTCATCGCCTGAACCAGACCGTTGCCGGTCTGGGTCATGGCGTTGGTGAAATCCGAGTTGCAGATGCTGAACACTTGCCCCTTGTCGCCGAAAGCATCGACAAACTTCTTCAAACGAAGACCGCCATAGGCCTTGTAGATATTCCCATCAGCGGACTTCTGGGACGGAATCGAGCAAATGGGCATGTAGTCCCACAGATTCCCCTGCGATGCCGGAAGCGAGGTGGCATCCTTGTCAATCCGGTAATTGGGGTTGGTTTGAAGGTCGGGCGGGAGGTTCGCGTCGTTCGGGCCCGGAGGCCAGCCAATGATGCCAGACACGAAGATCTTCTGCTGGGCCTGGGCTCCCTTGACCCAGTTCACGCTGTCGATCATTTCCTGAACATCGTAAAGCGGCAGATAGACGTGGTCTGGATTTTGGAGGTCAATCTGGGACTTGGCCGAGCAGTCGGAGAAGTTGTGTGTGAAAGGCGTTGTGCCTGTGTAGCCGACCGCCGGGTCGTAGTTAGGAATTGGCTGCCCGCCACAGAGGTGGCCGCGCGCCGCGCACCGCAGGCTGGTGGTGTCACCCACGTCCCGTTTGGTCTGCATGTTGAACATGTCATCGTTCTGGCTGTTGTCGTTGTTGGCAGAGCAGTCATCCTCATCGGTGATGAGAACGATCGCGAGTTTGGCGTTGTCACGCAGAAAGCCGTTGTTCGCGGTATTGATACTGGTTTGGGGAATGAGAGCCACGCGAGTCGCTTGCAGTTGGTGTTCCTCTCCACAGCCGGAGACACCCACGGCCGTGGCGAGACAGGAGAAGACGTCTTGAAGTTGCAGGGTGTTGGTGTAGTTCTGTATGCGGCCAGTGCCGTTGGGATCCTGGATATCTTCAATCCAACGTTGACCAATATTGAGGCCGCAACCAGAGGCGATCAGAGGGTGGTTCGGATCTGCCGCCGCAGCACTGCCGTTCGCGACCGACGCGGTCATATCGGTGGGATCGTTGCCCCACAAAAGGCCCCTGTCGCCTAGCCCATTGCCACAGTTGCCGCCCATGGCGCCGTTGCCAGCTCCCATATTGCTGCTGACCACGCCGATGTGCACGTCAGGCAAGCCACCGTGAAGCGTCTGCAGTGCCGCGATCATCTTGGGGAAGTTGGCGGCCAATGCCTGCTGTTTGGGGTCCATGGACGGGGAGTTGTCGATCACGAACAAGATGTCGACTGCCCTCTCCGGGCTGGATACGAAGGTGAACGTCGTTGTTGCTGGGGTTGTGCCAGTCGTCCCGCCACTGTCCGCTGATGTGGTACCAGTCGTGCCCCCACTGTCCGGAAGAGAACTCAGAGGACCCGCGTCAGGGGCAATCGTTATTCCTGCCTCTGGATCGGACATGCATGCGGGCGACAGTGCGGCGAGCACCAGCGCAACCAGTGAACCGTGAGTGGAGCGAGTGTTGTTTGTCATGACCATCTTGTTCCCGCACACTGATCGACCTTACAGCCGACAATTACAAAACACCGAAGCTGCAACCAAGACCAAGGTGAACTTCAATGCGCGGCAGATCCGCGAGTTTCGCAGCTTCCCCACGCACCTCATTGCGGATGTGCTGTGCCGCTGGCCACAGTAGGCTGCGTAGTTCGGCCCAATAGGCCCACTTGCTTGTGCTCCTGTGGGCCAGGCGGAGCCCAGCCGTGGCTCCCCAGGACACGGCCAGGTCCGTGCGATTCTGGTCGAACCCGCTGCCCGCGACCACGAGCAGTCCGAGCGTGGGCCCAACGCCTGCATCCAAAATCCAAGCGCCTTGGGTCAAGGGAGCGCGCAGCGCCAGCGCCAACACCGGACGCCACCAGCGCGCCTTGCCCTGACCCACGTTCGTCTCGCGCGGGAGCGGGAACGACAGATCCGTCGCCAGTCCGAACCGGCCGACCAGGTTTCTCCACGCGGCCTCAACCGACAGAATTCCGCCCGGGCCTTGGTCATCCATGGAAGCGAACGCGGCCGCGCCCAGCGAGAACCGCGATGGAGCGGGCGGGGCCGCCTCGGTGACCGGCGATTGCGCGTGCAGGCTGGCTGGCTCAATGGCGAGTGCGGGGACCGACTCAGCCTGCGCCTGCGAATCGGCTGGCATGTTGTCCAGCCAGGCCGCAATGACCAAGGCTGCGGCCTGGGCGCGCGAGTGACAATCGGCCTCGGCGGGCAAGATCCGACTGGCGGCTGGCTCGCCCTCGCCCGCCAGCTCCACCACCATCTGCCCTGCCTGGACGCGAATATGGGCGGCGCCGCTGGTCCCCGGGCTGTTCCCAGAAAGCAGGCCCGTCAAGCGCGACACAACCTCGGGCACCGACGGGCAATCCGAATCGCTAGTGATCACAGGTGCTGCCCACGCAGGCGTCGCTGCCATGCACAGGGCGCCGAGCCCCACCACACAGGCTCGCTTCATCGCGGGGCCGCCAACAAACGCTCTGCCTCGGACGCGAACCGGCCCGTGGGATAGAGTTGCAAGTAGATCTGCAAGTCGGCACGGGCGCCCGCATGGTCTCCGGTATGCGTGCGGGTCGCGGCGCGGCCCCACAGGGCGCGCTCCTGCCAAACCGGGCTCCCCTTGCCGTGAGCCAGGGCTTGGTCGAAATCCGCCCCGGCCTCGCTCCAGCGCTGCGCCCGCGCGCGCAGCTCGCCACGCACCACGTAGCGTTCGGCGCTGCGCGGGGTGTTGTCGAGAGACATGCGATCCAGACGAAGCAGAGCCTCATCACGGCGGCCCAGGGCCAGCAGCGCCTCGACCTCCAGCACAGAGCGCTCGCTGGTGAGAGGGCTCTGCGGAAACAAGGATGCATGCCTGGTCAGGATATCGAGCGCGCCCGCTGGATCGTGCTCATTGCGTAGCCTGCGCAGCGCCTGGCCAAGCATGGCTTGGCCGTCCAGCGGAGTCGCAGCCGCTGGCGCCGCCGCGGGAGCGAGATGCGACGATCGGTCCGCCCGTGCCGCTTGCCGGTCGAGGGCAGGCGCCAGCATGGCCAGACGAGAATCCGCCACAGGTGCAGCAACCGGCTGGGAAGAAGGCCGGGGTGAGCCAGGCTCGGCCCCTTGTCCCGACGCGATCGCTGACAGCGGTGACCGCGGACTTTGCGGCGCCTCGCCAAGCGTGGCCTGCAAGTTCGGGTAGGCTGCCATGACCGTCTGGGACGGAGCCGCCCTCACCGGCGCGACATGAGGCGCGCGGTCAGCCCGAGGGCTGGCAGTAGCCGGCGCCGGCCTGGCCGGACCCGCCACCGGCACGACGGCTGGCTGCGACTGAATGGGCTCGGCCGCAGGGGGAGGCGCGCTCGTCGACGGAGCGACTCCCCGCACCGGGCGCGGCCGCGCCTTGCTGGCTGCCGGCTCGCTGCCGATCCGGGGTCTCGCTTCACGCGGCCAAGGGATGAGCCCGAAGTGGCCGGCCGCTGCGAACACCACACCGCCAGCCAGCAGCAGGCCCAAGGCTGCCAGCACCGTGGACCAGCGGAAGCCTACCGCCGGACGGTGGCTAGGATACAAGGCCGCTTGCAACCGATGTCTGATCCGCTCGCGCTCTCCTGCGGTCAGCTCTTCCAGCGGCTCAGCAGCACGCACGAAAGACGCGAGCGGCCCCAGTTGCCGGTCCTTGGCTGACTCGGTCATTGTGCTTTCAATCCTCATTTGATGTCTTCTTGCCGTCGGGCGACAGCTCATCGAGAAGCCGAGAGCGAGCGCGGTGCACCCTCACCCAGACGGCGTTGGTCTTGATTCCGAGGAGGCTCGCCACTTCCTGGGCTGGACGGCCGTCGATGTCGAACATGATGACAGGCGTGCGGTACTTCTCAGGCAGGCGATCCAAGGCGGCGTACAGCAACGCGCACTGCTGGCGGCGCTCCAGTTCTTCGAGCGGCGTCGGGCTGCTGGGCGTGAGCGTGGTTGTGTTGTCGCGAAAAGCGAGACCGAGGAAGCTGTGAAGCCGCCGGCGAAAACGACGTTTGCGCACGATCAGTTCGGTGATGCGAAACAGCCAGGTCGAGATCTTGGCGTCGCCGCGGAACTCGTTTTTCCGTCGCAAGGCGACCAAGAACACGTCGTGCACCAGATCTTCCACCTCGGCTCCTGGCCCGGCCAGGCGGCGCACCCAGCGCTCGACTGACGGCTCGTAGGTTTCGTAGAGCTGGTCAAGCGAGTCCAGCAGGCGCTTCTCGACGCAGGCGGCAGGCGTTGCCGCTAGGTCATCGTCGGAGAGCGGGTTATGAGCCATCAAACCAAGCCTCTGGTGCCGTGGGGACCCACGACCTTACAGCAAAATCCTATCACCAGACCGGTCGGTCGAAGACAACCGCGGCGGTCAGGGTCTCGGGGCCGTGGCTGATGCCAACCTCGGCCCCGACTGGGACGGCCGAGGCCAGCAGGGCCAGGGCCATGGCAGACTGGCCAGGGAGACGGCCCACGCTGGTCACGCGCCCGGCCGTGGGATTCTGTTCAAAGACAATCACATCGCCGGCAGTGGGCATCCCGTCGCCGCTCAGGCGCAACCCGACCAGCCGCCGCCGCACCAACCCTCGGTCGCGCGCGCGCACGATGGTTTCCTGGCCAAGGTAGCAGCCCTTCTTGTGATCCAGGGCAGCGGCCAACCCCACCTCCATGGGAAGGACGTCACCGGTGATCTCGGCGCCGAAGCGCGGCTCGCCGGCCTGGATGCGCAGGGCCTCCGCGACATCGGCCGCCAGGACCGGCACGCCGGCCAGATCCAAGCTGGCGGCCAGCGCGGCGCAGGCCGTTGCGGCGCCAAAGGCCCATAGCCCGTCGCTGCCTAGATCGTGGCTGCGCACCAACCACAGTAGACCGAAGGGGCTGGCAGCATCCGCGTGCGACCACCGGGGCCGAGCCGCAAAGTCCTCGGGCACGGGAACACCGGCCGCGCGCAACGCCTGCGCCGAACCTGGGCCGCAGAGCGCCTTCACGGCCATATCGGGTTCTACCGCCACGGCGAAATCATCCATCACCGCATAGCGAGCCAGGGCAGTGGCAATCCTCTGCCCCGCTGCCGCGGCCACCAGCAGCCGAACCTCGTCGGTCATGACGCATACACGCAGGTCTCCCAAGACATGGCCCTTGCTGTCGAGCAACAGCGAATGGCAGCCAGCCCCGACGCCCACGCCCTGGACGCTGGCCGTAGTCAGCCGGTGCAAAAAGCCGATTCGGTCGGCGCCGGTGCAGCGCAGGATCGCGAGCCCTCCCAGGTCGACCTGCGCGACATCCTCTTTCAGGCAAGACGGGTCTTGGGTTTCAGGGGGACACATCACGCAGGATTCGATTATGGACCGCCTTCTTGACTGTCCACGTATGGTTTGCGGTAGCATGCGCCTCCGCCCAGGTCAAACCCGTCGCCCTTCCACCCGGTCACCGACATGAAAACATTTCGTTTCTCCGGTTCTGCAGTTGTCGCTTGTCTGTGGGCAAGCACCAGCCTTCTTTTCATCGGCGTCGCCCAGGCAAAGGCCTACAAGCTCGATGAACTGATCGAAATGGCCAGAAAGGGAAACCCGGGCTTGGCGGCCAACGCACAGGTCACCGCGGGGGTCGAAGCCCAGGCGCTGGAAGCGCACCGGAACTACTTGCCCACGGGCGACTTGTCGTCAATGGTGGCGCCGGTTCCCAAGATCCGTTGCACGGGCCTGGATCTAAATGATCCTTGCGCGACAACGAATTTCTCCTTTCAGCCCAAGGAAACCTTCGCTGCCATCACCGACTTGCGCGGCGTCTTCACGCGCACCGAGCTCAAGATAGTCCAGCCCATCTACACCTTCGGCAAGATCTCCGCCGGGATCAACGCGGCCGAGCTGGGCGTCGATGCCTCACGCAGCAAGGCATCGGGTCAAGTGGCCGACGTCGAACTCAACGTTCGCAGGGCCTACTGGGCCGCCAAGCTGGCGCGCGAAATGCTGAGCATGCTCGACGAGGGTCTGGACTACCTGAACGACGCCCAGAAAAAGATCGACGAGGAACTGGCCGAAGGCACGGGCAATGCTTCGGTAACCGACCGCCTGCGCCTGCGCACCATGCGCGCAGACATCGAAGCGCGCTCGCTAGAAGCGCAGCGCGGGGCTGATCTGGCCAAGGCTGGGCTGCGCGCCCTCATCGGCCCAAGCGCGCCGGCAGACCTTGACGTGGACGATGCTCCGCTGGAAACGCAAACCGTGCCCGCGCGCGAGCTCGCCTCGTACAATGATCTGGCGCACGCCTATCGTCCCGAGGTCAAGGCGCTTGAGCAGATGGTGTCGGCCAAGCGCGCCCTGGCTGACCTGGAATGGCGCCGCCAGTATCCTGACCTGGTCTTGCTGGGTACCGCCACGTACGCCTATGCCAGCTCGATCGATCACCCAAGCAACGCCTTTGCCAACAACCCCTACAACACCTCGGGCGTGGGCATCGCGGCCGCGTTCCGCATGCCGCTCGATCTCTTCGTGAAGAACGCACACGCCCAGCGTCTGCGCGCGGAGTTCCGGGAAGCGGAATTGCGCCGCGACGATGCCCTGGGCGGAATCAACTTCGAAGTGGAGAAGGCTTACACAGAGATGAAGGAAGCCGAGCAGCGGCTCACGACTGTGCAAAAGGGCGAGAAGGCCGCGCGGCAATGGATCGCGGCCATCATGCAGAACATTTCCGTGGGACTGGCCGAAACCAAGGACTTCTCCGACGCCTTGCTGGCTTTCTTCCAGGCCCGCGTGAGATCCCTGCAGGGGATCTACGACCACAACATCGCCGTCGCCAGCCTGACCCGGGTTTCCGGCGTGGACGTCACGAAAAACTAGCCTGGAAAAGCTAGATCCCCAGGAACAGGCGGGTGCCGAAGTTGGGTTCCAGGTCTGAGGCCAGGATCTTCGCGGCAGCGGCCTTGGTGTCGTATTCCACGCGTTTGAACTCGAAGGTCCGCGTGGCCGTGTCGAAGAGGGTGTAGCTGGCGCGCGGATCGAAATCCCGCGGCTGGCCCACCGAGCCCACGCTCACGATGTACTTCCAGCCTGGTCGCAGCTCAAACTTGAGCGTCACCACCTCCTGCGCGCCAGGGTGCTCGGGGTTGATGGCGAACGCCTTGCACAGATGGGAATGGCCGAGCACGGTGAGCGAAGGAAGCTCGGCCCAGATGGCCAAGCACTGCGCGGCCTGGTCGCGTGCAAAGATGTAGTCGAATTCGCGCAGGTTGATGGGCGACCCGTGGCAGAAGAGGATGTCTCCCTCGCGATAGTCGTAGGGCAGGCTCTTCAGCCACTCCATGTTCTGCGCCTCGAGAACCTGGGCGTGCTTGTCGAGCGCCTGGCGTGCGGCGTAGTAGTAGTAGGAGTAGTCCATGCGTCCCGCCACCGCGGCATCGTGATTGCCCAACACCGCCTGCGCGACCCTGGGGCGGATCATGTTGCAGGCCTCGTTGGGGCTCGCGCCGTAGCCCACGGTATCGCCCAGGCACATGTACTTGTCGATTTGCTCCGACTCGTACGCCTTGAGGACGGTTTCCAGCGCCTCGATGTTGGCGTGGATGTCCGAGAGGATACCGTAGCGCATTGGATGAATACGATAGCATCGCGGGCCGGGAAATTGAAAGAAGCCGCGCAAGGGACTCTGAAGAACACGACACCGTCATCCGCAGTCCCGCGACAAGCGAAGCGAAACAGCAGAGGCTGTCGGAATACCAGGGCTTTCCACGATCAAGCCGCGCACCCAAACGGGACAATCGTCTGGGGGTATTGCCGTGGCCATGGCCGTGGTCGTGGCCGTGGTCGACTGAGGATGTCCGGCCACGGCCACGGCCACGTCTACGACCACGACCTTCTGCGGCTATCGCGGGATTAGGGATCACCCGCAGCCGTTGGCATCCCGGACAGGCCAGGCTAGAAGTCGGTCTCGATGCCAACCGTCGTTCTATGCTGCTTCTTCCTGTCAGGAGCGTCGGGGCTCATCCTTGAGCTGCTGTGGACGCGCATGTTGACCCTGGTCTTCGGGTCGACTGCGCTGGCCGTGTCCACGGTCCTGGCCACGTATATGGGCGGGCTGGGGTTGGGCTCGTACCTGGCGGGCAAGGTCGCGGACCGAATCAAGAATTCCGTGCGCGCCTATGCCCTGGCCGAGGCTGCCATCGGGCTGTACGCCCTGGCCGTGCCCTGGCTCATCCACTTCTACCCGGGGCTCAACCACTGGCTGTGGGCCACCTTCGGCGATCACTACACCCTGCTCTCGCTGCTGCGCTTTGTGGCCTCGGCCGCGCTGCTCATCGTGCCGACCACTCTGATGGGCGCCACCCTGCCCTTGCTGGCTCGCTACTTCGTATCGCGCCCCTTTGAATTCGGCCGCGTGAGCCTGCGTCTGGGGACGCTGTACGCAGTGAATATCTTCGGCGGCGTGAGTGGTTGCTTCCTCGCCGGGTTCATCGCGCTGCCACTCATCGGCGTGCGCAGCACCAATTTCCTGGCCGCCAGTTTCGACATGTCGCTGGCCGCGGCCATCGTGATCGCCCAGCGGGTTCGCCGCCGCTGGCCGGCCGCGCCCAAGGGTCCCAGCCTCGACGAACTGGCCGCCCAGGCCAACCCGGCCGAGGCCAACCTGGTCGTGATTACGCCGGCGGCTCGACGCGCGGTCCTTTTCGCTTTCGCCGTGTCGGGCGCCACGGCCATGACCTTGCAGGTTCTCTGGACGCGCGCCCTGGCGGTCATCATCGGCTCGTCGATCTTCTCGTTCACCATCATCCTGCTGGCCTTCCTCATCGGCCTGGGAACTGGCTCGGCAGCCTTCGGTCGGCTGGCGCAGCGGTTCCGCGATCCGGTGCGCAGCCTGGCCATGGTCCACCTGGGCATCGTGGCGGCCATCGGACTTTCCTATCTGGTCACCGACCGGCTGCCCTATGTCTTCACCTATCTGTTGTCGTCCACCTCCATCACGGCCGACGCGGTGCTGGCGTGTCAGTTCACCCTGGCCTGCATCGCGGTCTTGCCCTCGACCTTCCTCATGGGAGCCATCTTCCCGCTGACCGTGCGGGTGGTGACCGCGAGTCTGGGCCGAGTGGGCCGCGACGTGGGCTCGGCCTACGCGCTCAATACTGTGGGCGCCATCGTGGGATCGTTCCTGTCGGGGTTCGTGGTGCTGCCGCAGCTGGGACTGCAAAAAGGCATCTACGTTTCGGCGGTGCTCGATCTGGGGCTGGCCGCGCTGCTCTTCGCGGTTTCCACCAGCCTGCCGCGTTCGCGCCGGCTCCTCGGCATGGCCGCCGCGGCCGGCATGGCCCTTTTGGCCCTGGCCCTGCCGCGCTGGAACCTCACCGATTTCTCCATCGGCTTCTTTCGCGTGTCCATGGCACGCGACTACATCGAAATTGTGGAGCACCGCCACCAGAAGAAGAAATGGCAGTCGCCCAAACTGGTCTACTACAAGGACGGCATCGCCACGACCGTGTCGGTCGATCAGTGGGGCAAGGTGTTCTCCCTGAAAAACAACGGCAAGGTCGACGCTTCCAACGATGCCGACATGCCGACCCAAATCAGTGTGGGCCTCTTGCCGCTCCTGCTCTACCACAACGACCATGCGCCCAAGGTCGCTCTCGTCGGATTCGGCTCGGGCGTGACCGCGGGTGCCGTCACCCAGTATCCCATCGCCTCGCTGGAGGTGGTGGAACTGGAGCCGGCCATCTACGAGGCGTCGCACTTCTTCGACAGTGTCAATCAGCGACCCCTGGAGAATCCCAAAGTACGCGCCCTGGCAGGCGACGGCCGCAATTTCCTCAGCCAGCGCAGCGATCTCTTCGACGTCATCATCAGCCAGCCGTCCAATCCCTGGATCACCGGGGTTTCCAACCTGTTCACGCGCGAGTATTTCCAGGACGTCAAGGCGCGCCTGCGCGACGATGGCATCTTCTGCCAGTGGGCGCAGCTTTACGAGATGGCCCCCTGGAACATCAAGGCCATCTACCGCACGCTGGCCGGGGAGTTTCCCTTCGTGATGGTGTTCGCCGCCGAGGACTTGTCCTCCGACACCATCCTGATTGCCAGCCGCCACCCCATCAATCTGGATGTGCGCCGGATCGCGCGTGCCTTCCAAGATCCCATCGTTGCCGCCGAGGCCAAGCGGGCTGGGTTCGCTTCGCCCCACGACGTGCCCGCGTTCCTGCTGCTCGGGCCTGAGGAATTGCGCTCGTTCACCGCGGGCGCGCGCATCAACACCGACGACAACGCGCTCATCGAGTTTGCGGCCCCGCGCGATCTTTTGGGCTATGCCAAGTTCGATCCCTACCTGGCCAAGATCTACGGCCCCATGTGGCCCTACGGCCGCCTAAGCGAGCTGGTGGCCGGATACGACGGACCTGACCGGGCTGTTTCCATGGCGCGGCTGGCGCGCAGCCTGCTGTCTCACGGCAAGGCGCGCGAGGCCCACCTGTGGCAGCGACGGGCCGAGGCCGCGGGCAACGGTCCCGAGGTGGCACACACGCGTCTGCTGCTTGATCTGGTGGCCACGCGCGAGGACCGCGATCCCGAGATCGCGCTGGCCCCGGACGATGGTCTGCAACCGCCGGTGCCGCCACCGGGATTGGCGCCCGCCGTAGCCGAGCGGGTGCGCGGGGACTACCAGCAGATCGTGGCGCTGGTGGACAAGAACAAGTTCGCCAGCGCCTTCAAGGTCGTCGACGACTGGCCCGAGGAGACCTGGGGCACCAAATTGGGCAAAGACGTGGCCCTACTCACCGGTGTTCTCGAATACAAGGCCGAGTTCTACGGCGACGCCATCGACGAGCTGAAGCCCCTGGCTGACGACGCCGAATACGTCAAGCGACGGCCCGAGCTGCTCTACTACCTGGGCCGCGCGTACTACGCCAACGCGACCTGTGCCAAAGCCGTGGCCGCGCTGGAACGTTTCATCGATGCTCAGGGTGCGCTGGGGAGGCCGCTCTTGCCAGCGTCGGCAGCCCCTGAGGCGACGGGCAACTAGCAAAGAGAGAAAAATTTGGCTGCGGTGGTAGGATTAGTCTGTGGTGAAAGCCCGCAAGCTCAGCAAACCCAGCCGCAAGAAAACCCGCCCGGCCGTGACCCGGAAGGATCCTGAACGAGGCACGGCCGCTGCGCGCGGGGATCTTGTTGTGGGCGTGGGCCTGGCCACGGTGGACCTCCTGTGCGTCGTTCCGCGCGTTGAGCGCCGTTTGGTGGAAGTGTCGGTCTTCAGCATGCAGGGGGGCGGGTCGGCCACCAACATCCTGGCCGTTTTGTCCACCCTCGGCGTGCGGGGTCGCTACTTTGGACGCGTGGGCGACGATGAATTCGGCCGCTTCATTTTGCGCTCGCTGCAAGGACTGCAGATCGACACCTCGGTGCTGTCAATCGAGAAGGGCAAGGTGTCGCCGGTCTCGGTCATCGAGATCGACGAGCTCAGCCACAAGCGCAAGATCCTGCTTTCGCGGGGCAACGTCACGCCGCTGTCCACGCGCGATCTGCCGGATCGTCTGCTCGACGGCGCGCGGCTGCTTTGCATCGATGGATCGCAGCCGGCCTTGCAAGCCGCCGTCGCAGAAAAAGCGCGCGCCAAAGGCGTCACCGTCCTGCTCAACGCCAGCCAACTTTCCGGCGGCATGGGCGAGCTGCTCTCGCTATCGGACATCGTGGTGGGTTCGGAACGATTCGCTAACGAGATCGCGCCTTCTGAAGAGCTGGCGGACAGCCTGCGCGAGATCACGCGGCTGGGGCCGCGCATCGCGGTCATCACCATGGGCGAGGCAGGCGCGGTGGCTCTGGAGGGCACCAAGCTGGTTCAGCAGGATGCCATCGACGTTTTCGTGGAAGACACCACCGGCGCGGGCGACGCCTTCTGCGGGGCCTTCGCCTACGCTCAGCTCAAGGACTGGCCGCTGGAACGCGCCCTGCCCTTTGCCAATGCCGCCGCCGGGCTGGCTTGCCGCAGCCTGGGCTCGCGTTCCGGCCTGCCCACGGTCGACGAGGTCACGGACGCAGTGAAGCGCGGGTAGTCACGAATAGCCCGAAATTTTGGGCCTTTCGTGCAGATGTGCCACGCTAGAGCCGTGGCAATCTTCAGCAGAGAGAATTCTGTCAACCTGGGGCTCTTGCTCCTGCGCCTCGGCGTGGGCGTCAATATTGCTCTCCTTCACGGTCTGGACAAAGTCCGCCACTACAGTCAGCTTGCGACCAGCATCACTGATCCGCTGGGCATGGGCCATCGCCACAGCCTGATGTTGGCCGTGGCAGCGGAATTCGTCGGTGGCATCCTGGTCGCGCTCGGTCTCGCTGGTCGGCTGGCGGCTCTGCTGCTCGCCTTCAGCCTGGGATTGACACTGTTCTCTGGCGAGGCCGGCCTACCCTGGCGTCAGCGTGAAGCCACGGTTCTCTACCTGACGGCGAGCCTGGCCATCCTGATGCTGGGCTGCGGCCGCTGGGCGCTGGATGCCGTGGTGTGGAAGCGATTCCGCAAAGGCGGTGGCGGCGCGCCTGCGGCGAAGCGATAGCGGCGAGCGGCCGCATGCGGGGCGACTGCAGGCCGCCCTTACGGCGTCGTGACGTCTTCCAGCTTCTGGATCCAGCCCAGCGCGACCCGTTCAAAGCTGTGCAAGTCGGCGCGCACACCCGGGTGCGTTCGTTCCAAGCGGGCGGCGTGGCTCCTCAGTTCGGCCTCGTCCAGGGCGACGGCATAGGCGTGGCGGAAAAAGTGGCGAAAAGCGAGCAGCTCGGAGAGATCCCCCAAACGCGCGGGATTGAGCACCGCAGGCCTGACCACCGCGAGCGGCAGGGCCATGCCCCGCAAGAGATCCTGATGAAATGACGGTCCCCCTGGCAAGCCACCCTCCACGACGCGCGCAATTCTCTCGAGGATCGACTCAAAGGCGGTGTACCAAGCGTGCAACTTCACTGCCAGGTAGGCGGCAGATTCAGGTCCGAGCGGTTCTGGGCGATTGACCACAACCGAGATCTCGGCCCGCAACGCATCCAAAATCCCGGCGTCCGCCTCGTTGTCACGCAGGAGGCGCCGCAGCTCAATGACGGTGCGGTGCTCAGGCGGCATAGAGAATCTCCCCGTCCTCAAGAGCTCGCTGTACGATTTCTCGACGCCCAAGCTCCCTTGGCACCAAATCCACTGGCAAGGGAGCGAGCAAGAAGAGGCGGCCCAACGCCTCTGCCCGCCGGCTCGCATCGAGTCCCTCGACCAGCAGGTCAATGTCCGGCCGCTGTGACGGCGCGGAACGGAGAATCGACCCAAAGAGAGTCACCCGCCGCACCCCGTATTCGCGAACCAACACGGCGACCAGCCCGGGCAGTGCTTCGCGCACCTTGCTCCGCAAGGATTCCCACTCAGCCTGTTCCCGGCGGGCACGGTCAAGCAGCGCTTGCATGAAACGGATCATAGAGGGAAGCAGGCACACGAGCAACCAGGCCGGCGCGGTTGGCGCGGTGGACGGCAGAGCATCCGGCTACGACCACGGGCACGACGTCCCGTGGCTATCGCGGGCTTGCGGAGATCGCCCCTACCCCGCGTCGTCGCTGTTGCCGATGCCGTGCTTCTTCAGCTTGTCGTGCAAGGTCACGCGCGAGATGCCGAGCTGGCGCGCGGCCTCACTGCGATTGCCCGCGCACGCGCGTAAGGCGTCGACGATCAGGCCGCGCTCGTAGGCATCCATCTTCTCGCGCAGGCGCGACTGATCTTCCGACGAAGGCGCAGCCCGGCCCGGCGAGAGCAGTGCGAGATCCAGTTCACCCTCAGGCGACAGCGCGACCAAGCGCTCGATGGCATTTTGCAATTCGCGCACGTTGCCGGGCCAGTTGTGTGCCGCCAAGCGCGCCAGGAGTGCGTCCGACAGGTCGAACGGCGCGGCCCCGACGCGTTCCGCGGCTCGGTCGAGAAAGTGTCGCGCCAGCACGGGAACGTCGTCGGGCCGCTCGCGCAACGGCGGAATGTGCAATTCCACCACGGCCAGGCGCCAGTACAGATCCTCGCGGAAAGCACCGCGCGCCACCTCGGCTTTCAGATCGCGGTTGCTCGCTGCCAGCACGCGCACGTCGACGTGGCGCGGCCGATCCTCGCCCACAGCCCGAATCTCGCCTTCCTGCAGCGCCCGTAGCAGCATTCCCTGCAGAGGCAGCGCCAGCTCGCTCACCTCGTCGAGCAGCACAGTGCCGCCGTCGGCCTCGCCGAACAGGCCGGCGCGCGATCGCACCGCGCCCGTGAAGGCACCGCGCACGTGACCGAACAGCTCAGCCTCGGCCAGCTCGGCGGTCAGCGAGGCACAATTGAAGCGCACAAAGGGCTTGGCCGCACGCCGCGAGGCCCGCACGATGGCTTCGGCCAGCCGCTCCTTGCCCGTGCCACTCTCGCCGGTGATCAACACGGTACTGTCGCGCGGAGCGACCCGACCCACCAACACGGCCAGCGCGCTCATTGCCTCGGACGCGAAAACCAGGGTGCGCGAAAGCGCCAGCTCGCCCCGCAGCCGCTCGTTTTCCAGTGCCAGGCGCGCCGTCTCGGTGGCCCGCTTGATCACCGCGACCAACTCGTCGGCCTCGAATGGTTTGCGGAAGTAGTCGAGCGCGCCAGCCTTGATGGCATCGACTGCCTGACGTTCCGAACCATGGGCCGTGATCACCACCACGCGCGGCGCCGGGTTCTGCGCCATGAGCTTGCGCAGGAGTTCCATGCCATCCATGCGCGGCATGCGCAGATCGGTGACCACCAACTGCGCCGGCTGAAGCTGCAGACGTTCCAGCGCCTCGACCCCGTCGCAGGCAACGTCCACCTCCAGACCAGACGACTCCAGGATCTCGCGCAGCGTATAGCGAACACCTTCGTCGTCGTCCACCACCAGCACGCGTGGTTTCAACATAGGACGCGGTCGCAGTGGGTATTGTGGTCGACCATGACAGCAATGGTACCCACGATCGCCACTTCATTTCCAGCGCGACTCAGCCGCTATTGAGCAGCCGGCAAGTGCAGCACCGCCTGGCAGCCGCCGCCTTCGCGGCCGACAAGTTCCAGATTGCCGCCATGCTGGCGGGCCAGGGCACGCGCAATAGTCAGGCCCAGGCCCGAGCCCTGTGCCTTGCTGGTCACGCCCGGCTCGAAGACCCTGGCCGCAAGTTCCGCAGCCACGCCCGGACCTCGATCCAGCACGCGAACCTGCACGCCCTCGCTGTCGTGGCTGGCTTCGATCTCCACCGTCGTGTCCTTGGGACTCGCCTCAAGCGCGTTCTGCACCAGGTTGAGCAGGACCTGCTCGATCTTGCGTGGATCGCACAGCGCGGTCGTGTCTGCCCCGCGCACCTTGATCGAGACGCCGCGTTCATGCGCCATGCCCTCGTGCAAGGCGGCCACCTCGCGACAGAGGGCATCGAGGTCCACTTTCTCCGCCGCGATCGGCACCAGCGGACGCGAGAAATTGAGGAACTCCTCCAGGATCCCCTGCATGCGGTCCACTTCGCGCCGGAGCACGGCGAGCCGCTCGCCCGATTTTCCCGCAGACACATCCTGAGCCAGCAGACCGGCCAATCCTTTGACGCTGGCCAAGGGATTCTTCAATTCGTGCGCAATCTCGCCGGACAGCGCTGACAGCTCGGCATGGGCCCGCACTGAGTCCTGTCGCGCGCGCAGCGCACGCCGAATCATGGCGTCGAAGGCACTGCGAGTGATTCGGCCGAGGCCCACGATCAGCAGCAAACCGGCGCTGGCAAAGGCCGCGTTGACGAGGAGGTGCGTGTCACTCCAGCCGGCACGCGAACCGCCCCCGAAGACGACCAGATTTAGGTTGGGCACCAGCCCCACGGCCTCGGCCAGGGCCATGGCCCACAGGGCGGCAATCTGGCAGACGACGAGAAGGTAGGCCACCGGCGGCCGCATGGTGATGGCCACCACCATGGCGATGGGGAACATGATAGGCAGAACCGGGCTGCCCAGACCGCCGGTGGCAAAGGTGGCGGCAGCCTGCGCGAGCACGGCGAAGGTCAGGTTGATGCGAATCGTTCCGCGGCGGAAGCTTTTTCCTCGGTGGCGCCCGGCTTCCACCAAGAAGAACGCCGACGCCAACACGATGAGCGTGCCCAGCACCCAGCGCCGCCAGGGCGTCTCGTCGGTGGCCAGCAGCCACATGACCAACCCCACCAGAACCGGCAGCACGGCCACGCGGGCCCATGCGATGCGGCCGAAGAGTCGCGACTGTTCCTCGCGCTCGATCTCCTCGAAGCCGGGACTGCCCGTATCGGCGCGAGCGCTCTCGGCGAGTTCAGCAGAAGATGATTCGGTCATCAGCGCATCCGCCCCAAGGCCCGGTCCAGTGCCACACGCGCAATGCCCAGCCTGCCGCGCGCGTCGGCCATGGCCACATCGGCCTGATACAACTTGTCGTTCGCGTCCAGCACCTCAAGCGAGCTGGCTACGCCGGCCTCGAAGGTGCGCTTGGCAGACGCTGCCGCTGCCGTGGCCAGGTCCCGCTGCTGCTCAGCCAGGCGCAGGCGTTCTTTGGCCACCGAGACATCGCGGCGCGTGTCCTGCACCTCCTGCACAATACTGAGCCGTTGCGCCTCGGCCGCGGCGCGCGCCGTGCTCAGGGCCGCTTCCGCCTGATCGCGCTTGCCGAAGGCCAGCCCGCCGTCGTAAAGCGGCCACAGAGCGTCCAGGGTCAGACGCCAGCCTTCTTTCTTTCCCGTGGGATACGGCACGTCCGCAGCGAAGACCGCGCCGCTGCCAGAGATCTGCGGCAGCCAGCGCAAGCGGGCCGCGGTTGCCTGGGCTTGGGCTGCGCGAATCTGCGCCGACTGTGCCGTGATTTCAGGCCGACTCTGCAGCGCCTCGGTCACCAGGCTCTCCACCTCGCGGCCGGCCTCGCTACCCGGCTCCGACGGCAGCAGCACACGCATCGGCTCGGTCTTGCCCAGAAGCACGCCCAGCGCCAGGTGGCTGCGTTCGCGGTTGGCGCGGGCCTGCGCCAGATCGCTCTGGCGCTTGACCACCTCGGTCTCCGCCTTGAGCACCGCAAGCGGCGCCTCGGTGCCCGCGGTCACGCCCCGGGCGGCGCTTCTTTGGTGTTCCTCTGCCACCGCGACAGCACGCTCAGAGACGGCCACGATCTCCTCGGCCGCGGCTGCCGCCCAGGCGGCCTCGGCCAGCGAGGCGCGCAACTGCAGACGCGCCGATTCTGCAGTGGCCGCCACCGCATCGGCCGCGCGCTCAGCCGCTGACCAGTCAGCCCACGCATTGGGAATGATCAAGGGCACGCGCGCCGTGCCGGCCACCGTCCACACGCCCAGAGGTTGGATGATCAGCGCCCCAGGGTGAAGCGCGGCCAAGGGCGTGCCGGCGAAGTCGACTCTTGCGTCGGCGCTGTTGCGCGTATACCCGCCCGTTGCCACCACCGTCGGAATCAGCGGCACCCTGGCTTGCGTGGCCAGCGCGCGCGCGTCCGCCACACGGCTACGCACCTGAACCAAGGTGGGACTCTGGCTATCCAACTCGGCCAGGGCCTGGTCCAGTGTCAGGGTCTTCAGTGAACGATCGTCCTCAGCCCGCGCAAGATGCGCCGAACCCAACACCGACAAGAAGAGGGCACCAACGGTTGATCGCATGTCGTGTGAGTGGATAGCAAGATCGCGGCCACAATCTCGGCCAGCGAATTTGACCCGCCTATCTCCGCCTCTGTGCCCTCCCCTCTCCCCTCCGTGTTCTCAACCGTCGGAAGACTGAACATGATGTCGGAAGTCCTTACAGTTCTTGGCGCGCCCTCCACGAAAGCGCGCGGCGATCCACGGCATGCGGTTTGCTGATCTGCCAACCAGCAAGGAGTCTTCATGCGAAGGGTTGCCATCGTACTCGTCGTGCTGGTGCTCGCACTCGGCGGCCTGCTGGCTACGCGCCTGCGGATGCAGGAACGCGCCTTGCGAGGGCCCACGGGCGGCTCAGGCGAAATCGAGGGCACCGAGGTCGACCTCTCATCGCGCATCAGTGCGCGCGTGGTGCGACTGCACGTGAAGAAAGGCGCGGCCGTCAAGAAGGGCGACCTCCTGGTCAGCCTGGACTGCGCAGACGCGCGCGCGTCTCTGTCCGAGGCGCAAGAGCGCCAGACAGCGGCCGAGGAGCAGGCCCGCGCGGCCGAGGCATCGATCGGCGCAGCCCGCGCCACCCAACAGGTGGCCGGGGCCGCGCGCGTCGCCTCCGAGGCGCAGGCAGCGTCGCTGTCAGCCCAGCGCGACGCCACCCTTCGGCAAGCCAGCCGCCTGGACAAGCTGACTGACGACGTGGCGCTGTCCAGCCGCGATCAAACCCGCGCCAGCGCCGATGGCCTTTCCCATCAAGTCGAAGCCCTGCGCGCTCAGGCGCGCGCCAGCCAGGCTCAGGTCGGTGCCGCAGGCGCCACGTGGAAGGCATCCGCAGCGCAAGCGCAAGCCGCCCACGCCAGCGCGCGAGCCAGCGCGGCCAGCGCGGCCCGCGTGCGCCTGCTGGTGGACGAGTGCGAGATTGCGGCACCCCGCGACGCCTGGGTCATCGAGTTGCCCCATGAAGCAGGCGAGCTGGTCGCGCCCGGCACCACGCTGGTGCGTTTGCTCGACCTTTCCGAAGTGCGCGCCACATTCTATCTGCCCAACGCCGAGCTGGCTGCGGTCAAGCTGGGCGCGCCCGCGCTGGCGGTCGCCGATGCCTATCCGGGCGAAGAGTTCCCTGGCCAGGTCTCGACCGTGGCTTTCAAGGCCGAGTTCACCCCACGCAACATCCAGACGCGCAGCGATCGCGACCGTTTGGTCTATCCGGTCGAGATCGTGCTGGCCAATCCCGCGGGCAAGCTACGCGCGGGCATGCCGGTGCAGGTCACGCTGCCAGGAACGGAGCGCCGCTGATGCGCGCGGCGCCCGCTGCCGCACCAGGCGGGACCACGCTGGGGTTCGACCCCGGCGCCGGCTTGGAGGCGCAGGCGCTCGTGCGTCGTTTCGGCGCCACCTGCGCGCTCGACGGTCTTAGCTTCACCGTCGCTCGCGGCCAGCTCTTCGGCTTGGTGGGCGCGGACGGGGCCGGCAAGACCACCGCCATTCGTGCGCTGGCCGGCTTGATTGCCCTCGACTCGGGTCGGGCATTGGTGCTGGGCCGCGATCCGGCCTCGGGCGGGCCCACTGTGCGTGAGTCGCTCGGGCTCATGCCTCAGCAGGCGAGCCTCTATCCCGATCTTTCGGTGGCCGAGAATCTGCGTTTCTTTGCTCGGCTCTACTGCCTGCCGCGCGCGCTTTTCCGCGAGCGTTCCGCGCGCCTGCTCGAGATCACGCGGCTCGGGCCGTTCCTCGATCGCCGCGCTGACGCCCTGTCAGGCGGGATGTACAAGAAGCTGGCCCTGGCCTGCGCCCTGCTCCACCGTCCCGAGGTGCTGCTGCTCGACGAGCCCACCAATGGCGTGGACCCGGTCAGCCGCCGCGAGCTGTGGGCCCTGCTGCACGAACTGGTCCACGACGGCATGACCGTTCTCCTGTCTACTCCCTACATGGACGAGGCCGAGCGCTGCCATCGCGTGGGCCTCATCCACCACGGCCGGCTTTTGCTCGACGGCGAGCCGCGCGCCCTGCTCGCGGACATCGAGGACGAAACCTACGAGGTCGAGGGCGGCAAGCGCGAGCAGGTCGACGAGCGACTGGCCAGCCTCGCCGAGGTCCACGCCGCCTCGCCTGCCGGCTCCACCCTGCGAATCGCGCTGGCCCGCGGATCGGCCGGCACTGTGGGCGCGGCCCTCAAGCCGCTGGCGGCATCGCTTCGTCCCGTGCCGCCCAATTTCGAAGATCTGTTCTTGGCGCGCGTACGCCAGGAGGCCGCATGAGCGAGGCGTCTATCGAAGCGCTTCATCTTTCGCGCCGATTCGGATCGTTCCTGGCGGTCGACGACGTGTCGTTCTCAGTGGCCCGCGGCGAGATCTTCGGCTACTTAGGCGCCAACGGAGCCGGCAAGTCCACCACCATCCGCATGTTGTGCGGGCTGCTCGCCCCGACGGCTGGTCAAGCGCGCGTGGCCGGCTTCGACGTGAAATCCGCACCCGAGTCAGTCAAGGCTTCCATCGGCTACATGTCACAGAAGTTCTCGCTCTATCTGGACTTGCCGGTGCGGGCCAACATCGAGTTCTTTGGCGGGGCCTATGGACTTTCCGGGCCGGACTTCGCGGCCCGCGCCGACGAGGTTCTGCGTCTGTGCGATCTGGAACAGGAACGCAACGCCATCACGGGTTCGCTTCCGGGCGGTATCCGGCAGCGCCTGGCCTTGGGCTGCGCCATCTTGCACCGGCCTGCGGTGCTGTTTCTCGACGAGCCCACGGCCGGCGTGGATCCGGTCAGCCGCCGCCACTTTTGGCGTTTCATTCGCCGCCTCGCCCGCGAAGGCACCACCATCTTCGTCACCACCCACTATCTCGACGAGGCCGAGTACTGCGGCCGCATTGGTCTCATGGTGGACGGCCGCCTGGTGGCGCTCGACACGCCTGACGCTCTCAAGAAGCGCTACGTTCCTGACCGGGTGCTGGCGGTACGCGGCCGCAACCTGGCCGAAGCCGCGGGCTCCTTGCGCGGCCGCCCGGGGATCATCGCGGTCGAGCCCTTTGGCGCCGGCTTGCACCTGCAAGTGGCATCCACCGAATGGAACGCGGACTTGGTCGCGGCCGCCCTGACCAGCGCCGGTGCGCAAGCCGTGGAAGTCGAACCCGGCGTGCCGACGCTGGAAGACGTGTTTTTGGCCGTCGTCGCCCGGCCGCGCGAGGCGCGCGCGCCATGACCAGGCCGGCGCGCTTTCTGGTTCGCGTGGGCGCCATGGCTTCCAAGGAGGTCATGCACATTCGTCGCGATCCACGCACCCTGTACATGGCTCTGGCCATGCCCGTGGTCATGCTTCTCATCTTCGGCTTCGGCGTCAGCTTCGACATGGACCACATTCCCCTGGTGGTCCTCGATGGGGATCGCAGCACCTCCTCGCGCGCCTTGGTCCGCGCCGTGAGCGCGGGCCACGAATTCACGGTCGCGGCCGACAGCGACGAGGCCACGGCCCTGCGCATGATTCGCCGGGGCCAGGCCCTGGCCGCGCTGGCCATTCCCGCCGGTTATCAACGCGAGCTTGCCGCCGGCCGCGACGGCGAGGTCCAGCTCATCGTCGACGGTGCTGACGGCGTGGTGGCCAACCAGATCCTGAGCAAGATCGACGGCCTGGTGCGCGCGGAGAGTTTGCGCCGCATCGACCTCGCCGCCGAGCCGCCCTTGCAGGTGAAGGTGTTCACCCTGTTCAACCCCGAGGCCCGCTCGGCCCTGTTCATGGTCCCGGGCCTGGCCGTGTACTTGCTCGCCATCGCCGCGGTGCTATTGACCGCGCTCACGGTGTCCGGGGAATGGGAGCGCGGGTCCATGGAACAACTCTTTGCCTCGCCGGTGGGCCGCCTGGAAATTGTGCTCGGCAAACTTCTGCCCTATCTCGGCCTCGGCATGCTGCAGCTCCTCTTGGTGGTGGCAGTCGGCGCGGTGATCTTCGACGTTCCCATCCGTGGCAGCGCCGCCCTGCTCTTCCTCGCCGGCTTTCTCTTCCTGGTCGGAATGCTGGGCCAGGGCCTGTTCATCTCGGTGGTGGCACGCAGTCAGCTGGTGGCCACGCAAGCGGGCGCGCTCTCGTCGCTGCTCCCCTCATTGTTGCTCTCGGGAATGCTGGTGCCCATCGAGAACATGCCGCGCATCCTGCAGGTCCTGTCATCAGTCATTCCAGCCCGCTACTTCGTGCACGCCATGCGCGGAATCATGCTCAAGGACAGCGGCCTGGCCATTCTTTGGACCGACCTGGTCGCGCTCACCATCTTCGCCCTGGCCATCCTGGTTCTGGCCACGGCGCGTTTCCGACGGAGGCTGGCATGATTGTGAGGCCACGCTGGTCGGTGCAGTTGCGCGCGATCATGCGCAAAGAGGTCAGTCAGACGGTGCGCGACCGGCGCATCATGTTCATGCTCATCGTGGCGCCGTTGCTGCAGACCGTGGTCTTCGGCTTTGCGGTCGACTTTCAGTTCGACCATGTGCCCACCCTGGTGGTGGACCATGATGCCAGCGCGCAGAGCCGCCAGCACGTGCGCCGGCTGCTCGCCGACGGAACCCTGCGCGACGCCGGACGCACGAGCGAACTTGTGGAGGTCCAGCGCAAACTGCAAACCGGTGACGCGGCCGCGGCCTTGGTGTTGCCCGCAGGCATGGCGCGCACCCTGCTCGCTCAGCGCCCCGCCGAGGTGCAAGTCATCCTCGACGGCGGCGATCCCAACCGCGCAGTGGTCGTGGCCGGCGCGGCCTCGCGCTACTTTGGCGAGACAGCCGAAGCGATGGTGAAAGAGCGTCTGGCCGCACATGGGATCGCCCCGCCGCCGCTCATCCGAGCCACGCCGCGCATCTGGTTCAATCCCAGTTTGAAGACGCCGCCCTACATGATCCCTGGCGTGATGACCATCCTGCTCGTCATCACGACAACCCTAGTCACCGCCATGGGGCTCGCACGCGAGCGCGAGATGGGCACGCTGGAGCAGGTTCTGGTCACGCCGATCCGGCCGATTCTTCTCCTTATCGGCAAGATGACGCCGTTTCTGGTGATCGGCTGCTTCGACGTCTTGCTGGTGTTGACCGCTGGCGTGTGGATCTTCGGTGTGCCCCTGCACGGCAGCTTGTTGCTGGTCGCGACTGGAACCGTGCTCTATGTCCTCTCCACGCTGGGCATCGGCCTGTTGATCTCCACGGTCAGTCGTACGCAGCAGCAAGCCTTTCTCGCCGGCTTTCTCTTTGCCATGCCAGCCATCCTGCTTTCCGGCGTGATGACCCCGATTCGCGCCATGCCCACATGGCTGCAGATCGTGACCTTCTTCAACCCGGTTCGCTACTACATCGAGGTCCTGCGCGCGGTCCTGCTCAAGGGGGCCGGCTTCGTCGACATCTGGTGGCGCCTGCTCGCCCTGCTCGGCTTCGGCCTGGCCTTGCTGACCGTGGCCAGCCTGCGATTCCGCAAGCGGGTGGCGTAGTTACCTCCGCATGAGTTGCGGCAGGTGGTCGAAGTGCCGGTCGCGGGCGTGCAGGGTCAGACCGTGCTGGAGCACGAGAGCCGCGATCCAAATGTCATTCGTGGGAATGGGCGTTCCCTGCCGGCGGAGCTGACGGTATAGGGACGCGTACTGGTGGGTTGTCTGATCGTCGGCGTAGATCACCTGCACCCCAGGTTTGCCGAGAAACAAGCCCAGCACCCTCTCGTTCTCGGATCCGCGCCTGCCCACGGCGAAGCCGGCGCGAAGCTCGGCCAGAACCACGAACGGCAGATGAATCGAGTCCGCCTTCTCCAGCAGATCGACGGTTCCCGCTTCGCCGCGACAGAAGTCCACGTAGCCGTTGGTGTCGAGAGCGACTCTCACTTCCAGAGTGCCTCGTCGACTTTGTCCTGTTCCGCGATGGCCTGATCAAAGGCGGGATCCTTCTTCCAGGTTCCGGCAATATCACCGAGGTCGCGCTGGCGCTGGGCCTGGCCTTGCAAGCCCACCCCACGCGCCAGCGCCTCCAGCAGCGCCCGATTCATGCTCTTGCACTCCTCGTGCGCCCGCCGACGCACTTCCTCGTCGAGTTGCTTGGGAATCTTCCTCAGCGTGTACTGCATGCATGCATTGTATGCCAAACATGCCTGCATTTCCAGTCACGGACGCTAAAACGCCCTTTTAGCTCGGATGGCTAATCCACGCCCACCAAGGCCTTGATGTACTGGCCTCGTGCGAAGGACCAGGCGTCCACGCCTTGCTTCTGGCCCAGCATGCCGCGGAAGGCGTCCAGGTTGGCGAAGTTGTGGGCATCCATCCAGCTCGACAGCTCGGCCAACATCTTCTGAATGTGAGTAGGCTGTTCGCGATAGAGCACGCTGACCACCTGCACCGCCTTGGCACCCACCAACACCATCTTGGCCACGTCCCGCCCGGTCCAAATTCCGGTGGTGGCGACCAGGTCGGCCTTGACCCGGTCGTGCAGTATGGCCACCCAGCGCAAGGGCAGCAACGACTCGCCCGGCGAGCTCAGATTGACTGAGGCATACCGGGTCAGCGTATCGACATCGATGTCGGGCTGGAGTAACCGATTGAAGAGCACGAAGGCATTGGCTCCAGCGGTTTCCATGCGCGACACCACGTTCATCAAACTGGTGTAGTGAGGGTGAAGCTTCACAGCGATGGGAATCTTGACCGCTGCGCGCACCCCCTCCAGTATCGAAATCTCTCGTTTTTCGATGTCCGAGGCAGCGATTTCCGGGTCAAGCGCGGGCGAGTAGAAATTGAGCTCGATTCCGTTCACTCCCGTGCCTTCGAGTTGCTTGGCGTAGTCACCCCAGGTCACCCGACTCACGCAGTTGAGGCTGGCGAAGAGCGGCATCTTGACCGCCTTGCGGGCCTGTTCGACCCAGTACAGGTGCTGCTTGGGCCCACCGTCTTTCATCTTGGGAAACATGCTGACCGCTTCGGAGAAGCCTAGGTCGAGTGCCCCTAGGCGGGTGCGGAACTCCTCCTCCTCCATCTGTACCTGCTCTTCGAAGAGCGACTTCACCACCAGACCGCCAGCCCCAGCCTGCTCAAGTCTCTTGATGCTGTCGACGGACTTCGACAGTGACGAGGATCCCACCACAATCGGATTGGCGAGAGGGACACCCATATATGTGGTTCGTAGGTCTGCCATGTTGCTCTCCTATGCCTGAACGTTTGCGCCACTAGTGCCGGGAACCCGAGATCCGCAACTGGTTGCCCTTCGATGCCCACGGCGTGCGCTGGGGAAGGTGCAGGTTCTGCGGATTCGGCCCCATTCAGTTTGTATGATGCCGGTAGGCGGCGAAAGATGCCGCATCACCGTCGCTACCGACACGAATGTCTGTGTTGTGTCGCCTCATGCTTCGCCGCGCCATTGACCTCACAGCGACCGAGTCGCCTGCGCGGTCTCAGAAATCTGAGACTCCAGCGACGTGGTCTGACTTGATCGGTGGTTCAAAGGCCCGCTCCTCCGTGGCCCCGAAATTGCTCTGAACCTTGGCGGCCAACCGGGAGGCTCCCATGACTCGTTCGATTCCAGCGACCTTCGTTCTCTCAGCACTCCTTTCGACCGCGCTTGCTGGCTGTGGAGACGCTGAAACGTCCACCCCGCCGGTCGTCACCGCCAAGTCGCCAATCCAGCGCGTGGCCAATCCCACGGTGGCGCCCGCCGACAGCACCCAGCTGGCGTCTGATAACGCCGCGTTTGCGTTCGATGTCTACAAACAGCTCATCACCACGAACACCAATCTGATTTTCTCACCGGCCAGCATCTCAATTGCCCTGGCCATGACCTACGCCGGCGCGGCTGGAACCACGGCCAGCGAGATGGCCAGCACGCTTCACTTCACCCTGCCACCCGCGCAATTGCACCCGGCGTTCGATGCCCTGGACCTGGCCCTGACCTCGCGAGGTCAGGGCAAGCTGGGCGCCGACGGCGGGCCCATGCAGGTAGACATCGTCAACACCCTCTGGGCCGAGAAGACCTACGCATTCAGGTCGGACTTTCTCGACACCCTGGCCGCAAACTACGGAGCGGGCGTGAACTTGCTCGACTTTCTCAATGCGCCTGATCCTTCGCGTCTGGCCATCAACGCGTGGGTGGCCGAGCAGACCAACGACAAAATCCAGGATCTGCTCCCCCAACGCTCCGTCGTTGCCTCGACCAAACTAGTCCTGACCGACGCGGTTTACTTCAACGCTGCATGGGGAAGCCCCTTTGAGGCGAACAACACCGACGACGGCTCGTTCACGCTGCTCGACGGCAGCAGCGTCACTGCGAAATTCATGAGATCGGATTTCTACGGTCTCCCAGCCACGCAGGGGACGAACTTCGTGGCCGCATCCCTGCCCTACGCCGACGACAACCTCTCGCTGGTGGTGGTGGTGCCGGATGCGGGCCAGTTCAGCCAGGTCGAATCGTCGCTGGACGCCAACACACTGGGGACTCTGGTGGCCGGGCTGACCAACCAGGTGGTTTCGGTTGCCCTGCCCCGCTTCAAGGTCGAGACCGGAACGAGTCTAAAGGACCTTCTCAAGGCCCTGGGCATGACGTCGGCCTTCATCCCAGGCATCGCCGACTTCTCGGGGATGGACGGCACGCAGAACCTCTTCATTTGGAAAGTCATGCACAAGGCCTTCATCAACGTCGCAGAAAGAGGCACCGAGGCCGCAGCCGCCACGGCTGTGGTCATGAACGGCGACGCCAGCGCCCCTCCGGCGCCCCAACTCGTCCTCACGGCCGACCGGCCCTTCCTCTACTTCCTGCGCGACCAGCCCACCGGCGCCATCCTCTTCATGGGCCGCGTGCTCGATCCCAGCCAGAACTGACCAGCCAGCTCCTGCATTCACCATCGCGCCGCGTCCCGAATGACTTGCAGGCGACGCAAGCCTCGACTTCCTCCATCAGGTGATTTATAAGCGCCAGACTTCGGGGACGGTGGAAGGGCGGTCGCGATTCACCTGAAGGGGTAATGCATGAAGAGCTACGCGGCGAACGAGATTCGAAACGTTGCACTGGTCGGCCACGGTGGTTCCGGAAAAACCACGCTGGGCGAGGCCATTCTCTTCTCGACGAAGTCGACCCAGCGGCTGGGTCGCGTCGACGACGATACCTCGAACTTCGACTTCGAGCCCGAGGAGCAGAAGCGCAAGACCAGCATCTTCGCCGCTGCGGGCCACGTGGAGTGGAAAAAGAACAAGATCAACATTCTTGACACGTCAGGCAACGGGAACTTCCTGGTCGACACCCGCATCACCCTCGACGTGGCCGACGCGGCCGTGGTGGTGGTGTCCGCCAGTGACGGCGTGCAGGTCTACACCGAACGAACCTGGGCCATGTGCGACGAACTCGGGCTGCCCCGCTGCGTGCTCATCTCCAAGCTGGACCGCGAGCGCGCCGATTTCCAGCGCACGCTCGATGACGTACGCGAAACCCTGTCCACCAAGGCCGTGGCGATGCAGCTCCCCATCGGTCAAGAAGCCGATTTCGTGGGCGTGGTGGATCTGCTCTCCATGAAAGCGTTCCGCTTTTCGGGAGAGGGGCGCGACGTGAAAGAGGGCGAGGTCCCAGCCGACATGGTCGAAGCGGCGAAGAAAGCGCGCGAGGCCCTGCTCGAAGCCATTGCCTCGGCCGACGATGCCCTGGTGGAGAAGTATCTGGAAACCGGCACCCTGACCGACGAAGAGGCGCGCCGGGGTCTGGTCGAGGGTGTGCGACGGCAAGCCGTCGTGCCGGTGCTGGCGGCTGCGCCCGGCGTGTGCGTGGGCATCCAGCCCCTTCTCGATTTTATCGTGGATTGCTTCCCGGCGCCCACGGATCGGCCGCCCTGGAAAGGCAAGATCGGCGAGGAGCCGACCGAGCGCGGCGCCGATCCCGCGGCACCGGTGGCGGCGTACGTGTGGAAGACCTGCACCTCGGATATTGGTCGTCTGTCCCTCATGCGGGTGATTTCAGGAAAGCTCACCGGCGACGCCTCCCTGATTTCAGTCAACCACGATTCCAAAGAACGCGTGGGCCAGCTCTACGTTCTGCAAGGCAAGGCGCGCGATCAGGTGGCCGAGGCCTTCGCGGGCGACATCGTCGCTGTGGCCAAGCTGAAGACCACCAAGACCGGCGACACGCTGGCCGACGAGCGCTCGCTCTTCGCCATGCCCAAGCCGGTGATTCCCGCGCCGCTCATCACCTACGCGCTGCAGCCCAAGACCAAGGGCGACGAGGACAAGGTTGCCGTCAAGCTGAACGAGATCATCGACTCGGACGTTGCCATCAAGGTCACCCACGACGCGCAGTCCAAGGCCATCCTGATCGGTGGCACCGGCCAGTTGCACATCGAGGCCACGGTCGATCGCTTGCACCGCATGGGCGTCGAAGTGGATCTCCTGCCACCCAAGATCCCGTATCTCGAAACCATCAAGGGCACTGCCAAGAACGTCGAGGGCAAGCACAAGAAGCAGACCGGCGGACGCGGCCAGTACGGGGTGTGCTACGTCGACATTGCGCCCCTGCCCCGCGGCAGTGGTTTCGAGTTCGAGGATGCCATCGTGGGCGGCGCCGTGCCCCGCCAGTTCATCCCCGCCATCGAAAAGGGGATGCGCACGCGCATGGCCCGGGGGGTTGTCGCCGGCTATCGCGTGACCGACGTCAAGGTGCGCCTGTTCGACGGCAAGTACCATGACGTGGACTCGGACTCGCGTTCCTTCGAGATCGCCGGTTCCAAGGGTTTCCAGGCCGCCTTCAAGCTGGCCAAACCGTGTCTACTCGAGCCCATTATGAAGATCCAGGTGACCTGCCCGGACGACTGCATGGGCGACGTCATCGGCGATCTCAATCAGCGCCGCGGTCGGGTCGAGGGCATGGAGTCCAATGGCAAGGATCAAGTCATCCGCGCGCATGTGCCCATGTCCGAAACTCTCAAGTACTCGTCCGACCTGCGCTCGATGACCGGCGGTCGCGGTTCGTTCACCCTCGAGTTCTCGCACTACGACGAATTGCCCAGCAACCTCATGGACAAAGTCGTCGCCGACGCCAAGATGGCGGCCGAAGAAGACGAGTAGGGGCGATCTGCGGTCGCCCTTGGCTACCGGCGCCGCAATTCCGGGTGCTCGTCAAAGAAGGTCTGGCGGCTCGCAGGGCTGATGGTGACGACGATGCGGCCCTCGGCCTGCAAGCGGGCCTGGCAGGCCAGGCGTGAATTGCGACGCACGTCAAAGGCCTTGTCCAGGTTGTCCTCTTCGCACTCGTCCATATCCGAAAGACCGTCCGACCCTTCATTGACGTAGACATGGCAGGTCGAGCAGGCGCATACGCCGCCGCAAGCCGACCCGAGAAGCGCGCCGGCCGCTTCTGCCGCTTCCAAAATTGTCGTGCCCGCCTTGACCTCGATCTCGATCCCGTCAGGCTCGAAACGCATCCTGGGCATGGCCTACTTTCCTACTTTGCTTTCCACCGCGCCGATGTCCTGACCGCGCAGCCCCTGCGCCAGCGCTTGGTTCATGCGACGGGTGGCGAAGTCCTTGGAGGCCGCGTCCAGAGCCTGAATCGCCGCTCGCACGGCCAGGTGGTCACGACCGGCCTTGACCTCCTCGAGTGCGCCCATCGCCGCTTCAATGGCAGCCCGCTCACCCTCGACCAGAAGATCGGCCGACGCGGCCAGGGCCGCGCGTGTCGCCCGCAAGATGCGGTCCGCCTCCACGCGCTCGACCACCAGCAGGCGCTCGCCCACATCCTGCTCGGCATGGGCGAAGGAATCGCGAATCATGCGCTCGACCTCGTCGTCGGTGAGCCCGTAGCTCGGCTTGACTCGGATGGACGACTCTTTGCCGGTTGTCTGCTCGTGCGCCGACACGCTCAGCAGGCCGTCGGCGTCGACCAGGAAGGTCACTTGCAGGCGCGCCATGCCCGCCGGCATGGGCGGAACCCCGGTCAGCTTGAAGCGCGCCAGCGAGCGGCAGTCGGCCACCAACTCGCGCTCACCTTGCACCACGTGCAAATCGAAACCGGTCTGGTTGTCGGCGTAGGTGGTGAAGGTCTGCACAGCGCCGCAAGGCACGGTGGTGTTGCGGTGGATCAGCTTCTCCGCCACCCCGCCCATCATCTCCAGGCCGAGCGAGAGCGGTACCACGTCCATCAGCACCACATCTTTGCGCGCGTTGCCTGCCAACAAGTCGGCCTGCACCGCCGCGCCCAGGGCCACCACCTCGTCGGGATCGATGTCGGCCAGAGGCTCGCGCCCGAAGACGCTGGCGACCAGCCGCCGCACAATGGGCATGCGGGTGGCGCCGCCCACCAGGATCACGCCGGAAAGCTGTTTCGCTTCCAGGCTCGCGTCGCGCAGCGCCCGACGCGCCGGCGGCTCGCAGCGATCGACGACCGGCTTCACCACGTGATCCAGTTCGTCGCGCGTGAGCGTCCCACGCCAGATGTCACCCGGCCCCCGCTCGATGACGACTTCGGTCGCGCTGAGCTTGGTCAGTGCCTCCTTGGCATCCCTCGCCGCATCGAGCACGCGGCGGGTGAGGTAACGGTCGCCGGCCGCATCCTCGGGCAAGCGCATCTGCCGCAGCAAGTGTGCGGCCACGGCGCGATCAAAATCGTCGCCGCCCAGAGCCGAGTCGCCGCCGGTGGACTTCACCTCGAACACGCCGCCCTCTAGCTTCAAAATCGAAATGTCGAACGTCCCGCCGCCCAGGTCGAACACAGCGAAGGTTCCCTCGGCCTGCTTGTCCAAACCATAGGCCAAGGCCGCGGCCGTGGGCTCATTGAGCAACCGCATGACCTCAAGGCCCGCCAGGCGACCGGCGTCGCGCGTGGCCTGGCGTTGCCCGTCGTCGAAGTAGGCCGGCACCGTGATCACCGCGCCGTCCAGCTCGCCACCCAGCGCGACCTCGGCGCGCGTCTTGAGTACGCGCAAGATCTCGGCCGAAACTTCCACCGGCGTGACCGCGCGCTGGCCCCCGAGCACAGAAAAACGAACGACCGATTCACTGTCACCGCCCGGGGCGAACTGGTATGGGGTCAACCGACGCGTGGCCTCGGCGTCACGTGGCCCGCGCCCCATGAATCGCTTGACCGAGGCAATGGTGTCCTGTGGCGCCTGGGCCGCCAATCCCCGCGCTTCCTGGCCCACCACCACGCCACCGTCGGTTGCATAGTGCACCACCGACGGCAACAGCGAGCCGTGCTCGTCGCGCAGGCAAGTCGGCTGGCCAGCCTGCACCACGGCCACCAGCGAATTCGTGGTACCGAGGTCGATGCCCACCGCGCGCCCCTTGCAAACCTCTTTGGCTTGCGCCTCGCCTGGCTCGGAGATGTCGAAGAGTGCTTCTACTGGCATCACCGCTTTCGTCTTCTACTTCGCCGTGCCCTGTCCGCTTTCACGATCTGCCTCCGCTTCCTCAAGGAAACGCCGGTAGTAGCGCGCGGCCACCATGCGCGCGGCGATGGCGGCAAGGTCGGGCTTCGCGGCCGCAAAACCCGCGGCCACCTCAGCCATTTCCTTGTCGTGATGGGCCTGCACGTCGGCGACCAAGCTGGCGACTTTCGCCCGGTCGCCACGGCTGCGAGCCTCGGCCAGGGCCTCGCGCAGATCCATCACCTCGATCAGCAACGCCGTGTCCACAGGTTGGGTCGCCCGGTTGTCAACCTCCCCGGACTTCTTGCTGCTTGCGGACTCGCCCACCTCGATGCCTTGCAGCGACAGCAGATACTCCGCGCGCGGCACCGGTTCAGACAGCGTGCTCCACGCCAGATTGAGCTGCACCGACCGCTCCAACGACGCACGCCGCGCCCGACCGTCGGCGCGCGCGAAACGGTCCGGGTGCAGAACCTTTGTCATCTCCTTGTAGCGCCGTTCGAGATCGGCGAGATCGATGTCGAACTTGCGGGGCAAGCCGAACACGCGAAAGTGATCCGCCGTGCGATCGGGAGGCTGCACAGCCCCACACCCGGCACACAGCATGCCGTCACCGGCGTTCTTCTCACAGGACCAGCAGATCATGGTTGGGCTAGAATTGCACACTCTCGCCGCAGCCGCAGGTTCCTTTGACGTTGGGGTTGGTCCACTTGAACCCGCGAGCCATCATGCTGCTGGCGTAGTCCAGCGTCGATCCGTCGAGAAACAGATAGCTTTTGGGATCGATGAAGACCCTGACCTGGCCGCCCGCGAGTTCCAGCACCTTGTCCTCGGCCCGCGCCTCGGCGTCCGACCACTCGAACAAGTACGAAAACCCCGTGCACCCTCCCCCGCGGATCCCCACGCGCAGGCCCTTGGGCGCCGAGGGACGCTTGGCCGCGGCCTTGCGAATCTCCTCCACCGCGCGTTCTGTGACTTCGATAGACAATGCTCTCTCCTAGGCTTGCCCGGCCTGTACCTGCGAGCCGTTCTGCTTCCTGCGATAGTCGGCAATCGCGCTCTTGATGGCGTCCTCGGCCAGCACCGAACAGTGAATCTTCACCGGCGGCAGGTTCAACTCCTGCACGATCTGCGTGTTTCTGACCGACATTGCCTGCTCAAGGGTCATTCCCTTGATCCATTCTGTCGCCAATGACGACGACGCTATTGCCGAGCCACAGCCAAAGGTCTTGAACTTGGCGTCCTCGATGACGCCCGCATCGCTCACCTTGATCTGCAACTTCATCACGTCGCCACAGGCCGGCGCGCCCACCAGTCCTGTCCCCACATTGAGCGCGTCCTTGTCCAGGCTGCCCACATTGCGCGGGTTCTCGTAGTGGTCGATGACTTTTCCGCTATACGCCATAACAACTCTTCCTTTTGTGCTTCTCGTGCTTCTCCTACATGGAAACCCTGGGAGGGTTCCCAACCCCTCCCACGATGGTCCGCCGCCGGCGAAGCCGGCGGGCTCCCCACGCGCTACTGCTTCTTAGCTCTGTCCTGCCCATTGGATGCCGTTGATATCGACTCCGGATTGCGCCATCTCCCACAAAGGCGACATTTCGCGCAGCTTTTTCACTTTTTGTGCCACCAGGTCAATCACGTAATCGACTTCGTCTTCGGTATTGAATCGGCCGAGACCGAAACGAATTGAGGTGTGCACCATCTCTACCGGCACGCCCATGGCGCGCAGCACGTAGGAAGGCTCCAACGAGGCCGACGTACACGCCGACCCCGACGACACCGCGACGTCCTTGAGCGCCATCATCAGGGCCTCGCCCTCGACGTACGCGAAGCTCATGTTGAGGCTGCCGGGCAGCCGGTGTTCGAGCGAGCCATTCAGCACGGTGTTGCTGACCCGCGCCTCGATGCCCAGGCGCAGCCGTTCGCGCAATGCCAGCAGCCGCTTGCCTTCAACTGCCAGCTCAGCCGCGCTGATCTCGGCTGCCTTGCCGAACCCCACGATGCCCGGCACGTTCAATGTGCCCGAGCGCATGCCACGCTCGTGGCCGCCGCCGTCGATGATGGGGGTGATGCGCACCCGCGGCTTGCGCCGCACGTAGAGCGCGCCCACGCCCTTGGGACCGTACATCTTGTGCGCCGACAGGGAAACCAGATCGGCGTGCGAGGTCGCGACGTCGAAGGGAATCTTGCCCACGCCCTGGACCGCATCGATGTGAAAGATCGCCCCGCGCGCCTTGACCACCTGACCAATCTCGGCCACCGGGTTGATGGTGCCCACCTCATTGTTGGCCAGCATGATGGAAACCACGATGGTCCTATCGGTCAGGGCGTCGGCCACCGCCTGCGGGTTCACCCGGCCGTCGCGCTCCACTGGCAGATAGGTCACCTCGAAGCCCGACTTCTCCAGCCGCTTGCAGGTGTCGAGCACGGCCTTGTGCTCGGTCGCAGCGGTGATGATGTGGTTGCCGCGGTCGCGATAGAAGTCAGCCGCGCCCTTGATGGCCAGGTTGTCGGATTCAGTGGCGCCCGAGGTCCAGACGATCTCGCGCCCCGAGGCGCCGATGACCGCCGCCACCTGCTCGCGCGCCTGCTCCACGGCCCGCTCGGCGTTCCAGCCAAAGACATGCGACCGGCTGGCGGCGTTGCCGAAATCCTCGCGAAAATACGGCAACATGGCGTCGAGCACCCGCGCATCCACCGGGGTGGTCGCGTGATTGTCCATGTAGATGGGAAGTTTGGGTGCCATGGCTCAGCGCTTTGCGATTCCGTCCACCAGCAAGGGAACCTCGTGATCCGATCGGCCGCAGCCGCCGCACTCGCGCTGGTGCTGACCCTGATCGCAAGAACGGCAGCCTTCGAGGAAGGCGAGGCTTTCAGAAAGCTCGTCGGCCAGGCGAGTGAGGCGGCCGATGGTCTCGCGCGTTTCCCGCAACTTGTCGGTGAAGATCTCGCGCACAGTGGCCATGGCCTTGGGCGCGGTGGCGCTCTCCTCCCAGACGCGCAGGAAGACCTTGATCTCGGTCAGCGAGAAGCCCATGTCCTGCAGCTTCTGGATCCACTCGATGCGCTTGACCCCGTCCCCCCGGTACATGCGAAAGCCGCCCTTGGACCGCACTGCTGGATTGAGCAGACCCAACTCTTCATAGAGGTGTATGGCCCGGACGGTCTTTCCCGTTCGACGCGCTATATCACCAACTTTGAGTAGGGATAGCGTATCTGCGCTGATTTCTTGTGGCACAATCAAACCCTTACGTTTACGTAAGAGTGATAAGCGCCAGCAGCTTCCGTGTCAAGCGCAGAAAGCGCGAAGTCAGAAATCGATGCGCAGAGTGCGCACCCCATCCGCCGAGGGCGCCATGCTGATGGCGCCTGTGGACTGTGGGGCTGGCTCGAAACGGACGTTTGGCCGAGCCGACGGGCTGCAGCGCATTTTCAGATCGAAGGTGTCGTTGGTCGAGACGCTGCCTGCGTCGATTCTGCAGCTCTCAACCACGCGCACAGACACGGTCACGGTCGCGCTGCGCTTGTCTGCCGCAGCGAAACGCGAATTGCCAACCAGTGTCAGGCAGAAGACGATCCATGCCCCAACTAGAATCCACCGGCGCGGGTTGCCGCGTAGTCGGTCCGGTTGGTTGCTCCATCTGCTGCTCACGCCTATTGAGAGAGCAGAATCCGTGCCTGCGATTCATGAATCTCAACTAGCTAGTTTCCTTTGGTTTTCTGCTCCGTGTGTGCAGATCATGGTCGGTTGGCCGGCGGGAGAAAAGCCTATGAGCAGTCGCCCGGCCGACGGTCGAGTCGCGCATCAGAAGTCCACTTCGACAAGGACTGTGTCCGTGTAGATGCCGGCTGAAACGTCTTGACCAGCCGGGATCATGCCGTAGATGGGCAATGAAACGCTTAGATTTACAGTTCCAGCCGGGATGGTGATGGGTCCGGAATCGGATGGGTACGACTTGTCTCCCCAGAGCTTGGTACAGTTGGCATCCTGGCAAAGATAGTAGTTCAGCCGATCGATTGCGCCCGTCATCTGCCGCGGGTTGTTGGTCGTCCCGTTCCCCTTGCTCATCCATATCGTGATGCTGTCCGCGACTCTGGTTGGGTTGCTGCAGGTGTAGGTCACGCTCCCCGTCGAATTGAGCGGGGCGGAGGAGAAGACGTCGTAGAGCCCGAAGGGCACGGTCGTGGTCGTGATGGTGCATGTTTGCGCCGACGCCGAGCGGCCCCCGACGAGCAAGAGCGCGCCCAGCGCAGAGAGCGATGTCAACCAGCGCGCGCCTCTCATTGCGACTCCTTCCTGGGAACGATACACCGAACCGTGCCCACGTTGGCTAGCGCCGTGGCGCCAGCCACAACTGCGAGCCGGAAGCTGCACACCCCGGTCGCGTACTGAACCTCGGCCGCATACGAACCAGGCGGCACGTTCTCAAGATAGAAGCTGCCTGCCTCGTCCAGCGGCGAATCCACCGGCTTGCCTTCGACCTGGACCGTGATCTGTCCATACGAGGGAACCGTCGCCTTGCCCTGATCTTCGACCACGACGATCCCTGAAACGCTCTGCACGCGCCGGATCGGGAAGCTGACCACCGCGCCGCCGCGATAGGGGGGTGCAATGGTCATCTCGGTAGCCCCGATGTTGTAATCCAGCGGAATGTCCTTGTCGTCGATCCCGATGCGGTTGCCGTAGTACGAAAGCAGGTTGGGGACCAACAGATTGCCGTTCTGGCTGGTCGTTCCCACGACCTGGTTGCTGATGGTGCCGTGGACGCCCGCCACACCCGGAACCCTGATGAGGGCGTAGCTGTCCGTCAGAGGGCGGGTAAAGAAGATGTCGCGACCGATTAGCACGATCCCGCCCATGCCGGTCAACGTGGCGTGGCCCGGGTCGGATCCTGTCCAGCCATCACGGCGATAGTCGGCATCGATGCGGCCGTGCGTTCCCTGATATTGGGCCAGCACTTCCTCGTGGTCGTTGTTGCCCTGCTCGGCCACCACGCGATAGCCGTACCCCGGGCCGATGGGCAGCGAGCGCTGGACATCCAGATGGTTGGTCCCGCTGCGGCCGTCTCCGCCCCAGCGGTCGCTTCGGTTTGCGCTGGCCGTGGTCCGCGCCCCAAACGCGTAACTGAGCCCGACAAAGGTGTCAAACTCGACGGGTTTTCCGCTCGCGTAGGTGTTGGTCAGGTTCACGAAGGCATACAGCCTGCGCGTGATGGTCCGGTTGCCAGCCAGCATGATAGTGTTGGTCCAGCCTTGATAGCGCCAATCAGCGCCCAGGTACTGCAGCGACACCAGAGCCACTTTGCCCACAGGCATGGCTGCCGTGGCAGTGAAATCCCGCAGCCTCCGATCTAGAGGTTTCCCAGCGCTTTCGAGCGGCAGGCTCAGGTTGACATAGCGGTCAGTCTGAATTTGTGCGCCTAGTTGGAAGTTGACTGGCCGCCCCAGGTAGGAATACGAGAGCAAGGCTGCAGCGCCGGGACTTCCGCGCTGGGTACGCAGCGACAGGCCGCCCCCTGGATCTCCCGCGGTTTCCAGCGTCGTCCATGGCTCCATTGTGCCGCTGACTGCCACCAGAACGCCCAACTCGCCAACTGGCAGGCGCGCGGCCGCACTGGGGCCGCCGCTTATCATGTGCGGCGTTCCCTCGATACGGCCGCCCAGGGTCAGCCAGTTGGTAACGCCGACACGATGGCGAAAGAGCAAGGCCGGATCCCCGTAGTCCCAGCTTTCAATGCCGTAGTTATTACGCTGGAATCCCAGGTTGTAGCTGAAATCTGACAACCCCTTGGCCAGGGTGCCGAGCGCCAAATAGTAGGGGCTGACCATGGTTCGCTCGGTGCCAAAGGCGTCGCGGATCACCACGCTGGTGGTACCACTGCCCGTGGTCACGGGCACGTTCTGCAGACTGAATTGACCCGGTGGCAGCGTCTCACGGCGCACGAGCTGACCGTTGACGTAGACATCGACCGTGGAGGGAGTCAGCAGCGTGCCGCCAAGCTGCCTGGTCGGAAGCATCATGAAATAGGGATCCAGCGCAAAGGTACGCGTCACGCTCAACCCGCCCATCAATAACGACCCGCCCAGGGCGTCGCTGGTGGCAGTCGAGTCGCCGGCAATGATCCGGGTCAGCTTGTCCCGCCAATCAAAGGTCAGATTGGTCATGAGGCGTGCCCAGGTGCCGTTCTGCAGACGTTCACCGCTGCTATAGAGAAGGTCTCCGCGAACACTGAGCCCAGCCTCGGCAAACCCGTTCCAACTGGCGTTCTTCTCCGGGCTCTGTAAGTCGTTGCCGCTGAGCGAGTAGTTGACGAACATGCTTGGGGCCGTGTCGTAGATGATCCCTGCTGGTCGCTTAAGCCGAAGATCCACGACGCTGGCCTCGAAGAGCGACGGATCCGCGGTGATAGCCAGGCTCAGGTTGGCCTCATCAAAGACGTAGGTGATCTTCGGGCTGAGCGAACGGAGCGATACGAAGAGATCGGGGCCGCGCTTCTCCCGCCTGCCGTCCTGTATGTGTACCCCGCCGGTTTCCAGATCAGCCACACGCATGAGAAGATCGCCTTGCCGTACGACAACCAGCACGTCACCGATACTGGTCTGGTTGATGCTGGCCTGGAGAAAGGCTTGCTGGCCCTCCTCGGCTTGGCTATCAACCTGGGCCACGCCGGATTCTATCCCCTGCAAAGAATCTGGCTGGGTGCCCCCGTCGGCCTGGGTTGGGATCGCGTCTACGGCAGATGGGAGCAACGGCTGACCAGCATCGGCTGCGCCGCTCAGCGCGCCCGCGCCAGCATCAACCGAGCCGTCTGGCTGGGCCAGGGCCGGCCTGGCAAGCGCAGCAATGATTGCGGCGGTCACCCCCCAGCTCCATCTTGAAGACCAGGCGAGCACCGCGCCCTGGTCGCTCAGGGGCCACAGCCCGCCACGGGCTTGTCCAGACGGCCGTTGAACTTGGTCTCCGCTGCCTGCACTTCAATCGACAAGGACTTGGTCTTGGCACAGGCGTCTTTCGGGATCTCGACCTCCCACACCCGGGTTCCCCCGGCCAGCACATACCAGCCGTCGAGCTTCTTCTCGAACAGGGTGGCGCCAGCCGCATCCAGGGCCCTGGCTTGAACCGTCTGCACCAGGAAGTGAACGTTGCCGGTGTTCTTGACGGTGAAGCCGAGCACGCCCTTGGCCACGGCCATGCCCTCGACAGCACCGGCCACCGCAGGCTTTGCCGGTTCAAGAAAGACCGGAATGCCCATCTTGGTGAGTACCCGCACCTCGGACTTCTCGAGCTTGGGCGACTTGAGTGGCGGCATCTCCTCGACAAAGATGCGGTAGCTTTTCTCGCTAGCGCCCGGCAGGACTGTGGTTCCCACGCGCAGCTTGCGTTCCTGCTTGGGCGCCAGAGTCAGCATAGCTGGATAGACCACGATGTCCTTGGTGTCCTGAAGCTGAATCTCGCCCTTGGGGCTCTGCTTCCACTCTTTCGCCGTGATCTTGAACCTTATCTCCTCGTCGCTCTGGTTCTGCAGGCTGAGCAGCGCACTCTGCCCCCTGCCAGACAAGGAGATCGTGACTGGGTTGACGTTGAAAGAACTGGCATCGGCCCTGCTACTCAGGCCCAAGGATGCGCCGAGCAGCAGAGCCAACAGGAGCCTAGACTTCCCCATGGCCAGTCAGGATACGCCCGTTCGATGAATGCGAAAGTTTCGCTGATTCTCTAGAAGTTCAGGGTGGCTGTGACGGTGTCCTGGTAAGTGCCAACGATGACCCCTGTCTGCAGCGCCGGAATCTTGCCGGACATATCGAGGTGGTCACTTCCGCCCGACGCGGTCATGCCATTGTTCGACCCAGAGCCCGTCCCCCACACAGTCGTGAGTCCAGGATTGGAGTAAATCTGGTACTGGAGGATGTTTGTGCCATTCGCCATCCCTCGCATCACGGCGACTGGATGTCCACCATTGTTCAAATCGATCGTGATAGGCGTGCCAGCGCTGCACTGGAAATTGAGGGGGACGGTCACCGTAGTGTCCGTGGTGTTGGTGGGATTGTACTCGCCGAATCCGAGGGTGGCATTACTTATCGTGCAAGCCTTGGCAACAGTTGCTGTGACGGTGACGGTGCTCGTTGGCAGTGCTGCCTGGGCCGTGTCGGGCCTGCCGACAAAGAATGCGAGGAACAATGCGGATGAGGTGAGTACGAGCTTCGCGGTCCTGTTCATCATGGGGCGTTCTCCTTCTTTGGGTGGGGGTTTCTCGGTCGAAATCAAAAGTTGACGGTGGCGACGACTGTGTCGGAGTACACGCCGGCCGGGACGTCCTGCGCGGCGGGAATCTGTGCGTTGACGGTATAGGTGCGCGCGGCCTTGCTTGGGGCGGCGGGTGGCGTGTAGAGATTAGGCGCGGCGTTGCCCCAGACGATCGTGTGGGCGGCATCCTGGTAGAGCCCGTAGTTCAGGTAGTTCGCAGTCCCGTTCAGCATCCGAGCCTGGGTTCCGGTGAAATTCGCGCCGAGGCTCAGTCCGATAGTGGTCGTAGAGCCCTTGGTGCAAGTGATGGTCACCGAGCCCGAGGTGCTGTTGTCCGGAGTCGTCGCGTGCGTAACAATCGGGTCGTAGTTCGGAAAGCCGACAGCGAGCGCGGTGATGGTGCAGTTGTTGGCGACGGTGACGGATATGGGAAGGTTCGCTTGCGCGGACGCCGCAGACACCGTTCCGTGAATGCCCACCACCAGAGCACCGATGGTCGTCAGAACCGAAAGCAGCTTGCTGATTCTCATGTCTTCCTGTCTTCCTTTCCTGGTCGCTGTTTCGTGAAGCAGTGCCTGCGTGGGAAAACCGACGATACCGCCATGATAAACAAGGGAACTGTTTTGTCATGCACTTTTTGTGATCACTATGACTAACTCGTGGTGGTTAGATGTGAGCACAGGTCATTACATGTGCGCCAAGAATAGCGCTCAACATGTTGCAATTACTACGTTGCCGTATGTGAACATGGCCAGTTCTGCCCCAAAGAAAAGATCGTGCAAATCGACCTTCCCGGAGTTCGCGACTCCGATAATCGCACACTTTCACACCAAGGTAAGTGTAAGTTTGCTTACACTGTCGGAAGGGCGACATCAACGGCCTGTGGAGGTTGTGACCCCAGCGATCGTGCACACGGGCTTGACTCCGTCGGAAACCGTGATCGATCGGCTGACGCATGCAACGCTGGATTCCGCGCTAGGCGCGTTCTCCAAACGCCTTGCTGTGACTTGGCCGCATTGTGGGTCAACGTACGGACGCGCGCAATAAACTCGACCGCATCGACGGAGAATGAGCTACACTGATCGCAGGCGCCCGCGATCTTTGGCTCGCGCGGCCTCGCGTGCCGCGCCCACCACGTCGGCCACCGCGCCCAGGAAGGCATCGATGGTGGCGTCGGGCAGCTCGCCCATGTTCGAAATCTGGACGTAGTGCGCGCCCAGCTCGCCCTTGCAGCGATAGATAATGAAGCCGTGTTCCTTGAGGCGGGTGTACAGCTCGTCGACGGCAATCACCGCAGGCACACGCATGGTCGAGATGGTGTGCGACTCGCGGCCGGTGTTGGTCAGGGACTGGAAACCCAGGTCGGTCAGCACGCGCCTGATGAGCAGGTTGCGCCGGCGGTAGGTCTCGCGGCGGGCCGCCACCCCACCCTGCTCGAACAATTCGTCGAGCGCGGTCTCGAGTGCGAAGAAAGACGATACCGCCGGGGTGAACGGCGTTTGCGCAAGCTCGGTCAGGTAGCGGCGATAGCGTCGCAGATCCAAGTAGTACACGCGCGGCGGGATGGACTCGATGCGCGGCCACACCGTGGGCGCCACACACAGGAACGACACGCCCGAGCACGAGTGCAGGCACTTGTTGGCCGAGGAGTAGCAGATGTCCACGCTGTCACGGACGACGTCCAGATCCTCGACGCCCAGTGAAGAGACTGCGTCCACCACCAGGATCACGCCGCGCTGACGGCACGCGCGCCCGATGGCTCCCACCGGATTCACCACGCCGACTGAGGTTTCGTGGTGGATCATGGCCACCACAGCAATGTCGGGGTCGTTCGCCAGCGCCGACTCGAGCGCAGCAGGGTCAGGCAGGCTGCCCCAAGGGCAGGCGAGCCGCACCGACGCCAGGTGATGAAGCTGCGCGATCTCGGCCAAGCGCTCGCCGAAGGCGCCGTTCTCGACGATCAGGATCTTCTTGCCGGGCGGCACCACCGACGAGATCGCCATTTCCATGGCGGCCGTGCCCGAGCCGGTCACCAGCAGCATTTCATGCTCGGGCGACGCTCCGAACACAGGACGCAGCTTCTGCTGCAGCCGGCGCACCACGCCCGAGTAGTCCTCGTCCCGATGGCAGACATCGTGGTGGACCAAGGCCGCCTTGACCCGCGCCGAGGTCATCACGGGCCCCGGATTGAAAAGCGTGTAGCGGGGAGCGTCCTTCTCGGCCAGCAGGCGTTCGATGAGGGCCAGGGTGTCGGTGCCCGTGGATCGCGCGGTGCCGCGCACATCCGGGTGGCGCAGGCCATCGCCGTAAACCCGCAGCAGCCATTCGGCGTGCTGGCGCATATCCGCCGAATCCACGTCCTGCCATACCGCGCCGGCCACGTCGTACGCCTCGACCAGCCCGCGCCGCGCGGCCTCGGCCACACCCTCGGTCAGCGAGGGGGCGCCGGACGCCGCCAAGGTATCGAGACAAGCGACGAGCGAGGGCGACATGACGAAGAGACCAGCGCTGACGGCATTGTGGACCGCCAGGTCTTTGCCGATGGAGGTCACGTGGCACAGGGTCTCGCTGCCTTGGGCCGCGGCCAGGCGCACCTTGGTGGCGTCATCGAAATCGAACACGCGCGACAGATCGCGATCGACCGCCAACACGGTGGCCGCGCCGGTCGCGGGCAGCTTGGCCATGTCGCCCACCAAGTGCGGCGCCGCGACTTGGTCGGCCATCACCAATAGGGTCCGCTCGGTCACGAAGGAACGCGCGGCCAGGACCGACAATCCGTTGGGCTTTTCCCAAGCCGGATTGTCGATGAAGAGAATCTCCGTCGAAAGGCCCCGCTCCGACGCGCACAAGGCTTCGATGCGCCGGCGCAGCTCATCGCCTTTCCAACCCACCACGATGCCCACGCGCCGGACACCCGCGCTGGCCAGCCCACGCAGCGTGCGCACGATCAGGGGAACTCCTGCCACCGCACAGAGGCAGTTGGGCGTCTCCGGGTCAGCGACCGGGCGGCCGCGTCCCGCCGCAAGAATCAGGGCGTGACGAACCATGCTGGTATGGCGGATAGCGTAGCACGAGATGCTGGTCATGGATGCCGCCTCTTGCAACCGCCGTTCCACCATAGCGACGGCCGGCTTGCCGCCGAGAAATCAAGGCTCAAGCCCGTTTGCGGGCCGGCCCGCCCCCAACGCTGTCGAAATTTCACCGCCAGGCTGGCGTCGAAAACTAACCCGATTTCACCGTCGAGCTGGCCGCAGCCTCAACCGACGGGGCGGAACGGAACCGCAGACGATACACTGAGTTTTCCGTCTCGACGTAGATGTCCACTGCCCCGAACTCGCTCAGCACCCGCCGCACAGGAGTGGTCACCATGCGGTGGCCGCTGGGATCGCGAAAGATGACCATGCCCCGACCGACGGTGGGAAAGCTGATGAGATAGCCGCTGTAGGGGCGGCCCACGCCAGAGGATGCCGGTCGGGTATTGTCGCGGATCTTGGTGGCGGTGACGTTCACCATCGGGAACCTGCTACAAAGCAATTTTAGCACAATCGGCGCAGGCGCTATACTTAGCTTTTTGATGGGCAAGCTGAATCGCAGCCCGCTGCTCGGGTACAACCACAACGTCCGCTACGGAGGACGCATCCTGCACGTGCAGACTGAGGATTCAGGGCCGGCCAATCCCCACCTGTTCACGCATCTGTTCTTCGAGGGTAGCATTCTGGCAACCAAGCGGTTCCAGTACGACGCCGCGTCCACCGAGGACGGCGTGCGCGGGATGATGCAGGGGCAGCATAAAGAGATCCTCAAAGAGCTGAAGCAGGGTCTGTATGATGACCGCCTGGAAGATTTCTTTGCGGGCAGGGGCGAGATCTTCACCTCTCCTCGCCAAGCTGTCGCCGAGGCGTCACCGCCGGTGCTCTTCGCAAGCGATACGGAAGCACCGTTAGCGCATCCCAAGCCGCCCCAGGCGCGCGCGGCACGGTCCGAGGCGACCCCGAGCCCAGGCCCGGAAATCCTCGATCTGGATTCCATTCCCACCCCGCCTCCGCAGAGGATGCGGACGCCCGAACCGCTGCCCGTGCACGGCATCCGGCCCACCCTCCCGGGGCGCGGGACCTACACCTTCAAGCGACCCACGCGCGACATCGCGGTGCCTGATCCCAACGAGACCGGTACGCCGCCCGACGGCGGGCGGTCCCCCAAGACCCAGGCCCCCAGCAGCCCCGCGTCGCCTGTCGTGGTCCAGCGCCGGATCGTTGTGGGTGCCGGCGCCAAGAAACCAAGCGCGGCCCGCCCGGTGGCGCCGCGCCCGCGACGACCTGGAGGCGGGGTTCCCTATGTCGTCCAGGAAGGCAGCCACCCCAACCTCATCGCGCGCCGTCCGTCCCAGCCAGGCGTGCCACCAGCCACGCCCATGGACGAGAGGGCCGACGCTGCCGCCGCGCCTCGCACCGCCGCCCCCCCTCCTATTCCGCAAGAGTCACCGCCGGAGAGCCTGGTGAGCACGCGCAGCCTGGATGACGTGATTCTCGCGTACCTCTCGAAGAGCGATCAGAAGCGGTAACGAGCTGGGGCCACGACCGGCGGGGGCAAGTTCATTCATCTCGTCAGCCACCCGCGGCCGAGAACACAGAGCAGCCTCACGGCCGCCACCAAAGGGCGTGAGGTGATTCACCTGGACGGCCACCGGCCGCTGAGAACGCAAAGGTGAGAGGAGAGGCCGCAGAGTCGGAGAAAACGGAATGATGTTGGGGTGTTCCCGAGGAATCTTCGCGGCTTGCGAAGAAACGCGACGTTAGTAGTACAGAGGGGATGGGAGGCCACAGAGCCGGCAGCCTTGTTTGCGGCTACACCACCCGCCAGGTGGTGCCCTTCGGGCCATCCATCAGTTCCACACCGCGCGCTTTCAGGCCGGCACGGATATCGTCGGCGCGCTGGAACTGCTTGGCCGCACGGGCCGCAGCGCGTTCGGCGATACTGGACTCGACGGACTGGGGATCGATCTTGCGTCGCACGCACAAACGCGCGCGCCGGCTGTTTAGAAATTCAGCCGGCGGCCGCCGCATGATCCCGAGCGTCGCGCCCACCATACGCGCGTCGCGCGCCAGCGCCGTCAGCGTCGACTGTCGCTCCGCCTTGGGCGCCGCCTTGGCATCGTCGAGCAGCTTGTTGGCCAGCACGAAGGCATCGTACAGGTGCCCGATGCCGGCTGCGGTGTTGAAATCATCGTCCATGGCTTCGACAAAACGCGTGGCCAGATCCGACGGGGGCGGCGTGGGAGGGCTCGCCAAGGTGCCGACGAATGCATCCAGCCGTTCCAGCGTGCGATAGAAGTAGTCGAGCCGCTCCTCGGCCTCGTCGAGATCGGGGTACACCGGCTGGCCCGCGTCGTCGCGCGCGATGCTGAAGGCGGCCGGGCTGCGATAGTGCACGCTGATGAGCAGGAGGCGCAACGACTCGAGGTCGTGCGTCTCGGCGGCACGGCGGATCGTGACCACGTTGCCCAGCGACTTGGACATTTTCTCGCCGCCGAAGTTGAGCATCCCCGAGTGCATCCAGTAGCGCGCAAACGCGCCGAACGCACCTTCGGACTGGGCGATCTCGTTTTCGTGGTGGGGAAAGATCAGATCCGAACCGCCGCCGTGGATGTCGAAGGCATCGCCCAAATAGCGATGCGACATGGCCGAGCACTCGATGTGCCAGCCCGGCCGGCCCGGCCCCCAAGGGCTCTCCCAGGAGGGCTCGCCCGGCTTGGCTGCCTTCCACAGCGCGAAATCCAGTGGGCTCTTCTTGTGCTCGCCCACCTCGATGCGTGCGCCGGCCTGCAATTCGTCGGGGCTTTGCCCTGAAAGGCCGCCGTAGTTGGGAAATCCCGCCACCGAATAGTAAACGTCGCCGCCGGCAGCGTAGGCCAACCCGCGTTCTTCCAGCCGGCGAATGACGTCGATCATGTCGGGAATGTGCAAGGTGGCGCGGGGCTCGATGTCGGCCGGCGCCACACCCAAACCCTCCATGTCGGCGGCCATCGCGTCGGCGTAAAAGCGCGCAACCTCGGCGGCAGGCCGCCCTTCGGCCAACCCTTTGCGAATGATCTTATCGTCGACGTCGGTGATGTTGCGCACGAAGCGCACGTCGAAACCGCGCGCGCGCAGGTGGCGAACAATCACGTCGAACGCCACGGCGGTGCGCGCATGCCCCACGTGGCACAGATCGTACACGGTCACGCCGCATACGTAGAGGGAGACCTTGCCTGGTTCGCGCGGCTGGAGTTCCACCTTCTTCCTGGCCCGCGTGTCGTGCAGCCGAATCATGATGAAACTCTACCAGCCACCCCGGCGGCGCAAGGCCAACAAATTGGCAAGGGCAAAGCCGAGCAGGAGAACCGCGATGATGAGCGTCTTCACATGCTCGCGTGGCCGCTCCCCTTCGAAGAGGATGAGCGCGTCGTCGGGGATCTGCACCGGAGCCACGGTGCCGATGCCTTGGATCTGGGCAACCGGGAAAGTCTGCCGCTCAGCGCCCGCGGTCCTTGCCACGATGGCGTCGGCACTCGCGGCCAGGTCAGCGACGCGGGCTTGGTGTGTGCTGTGTGCGGGCCGGATGTGCAGCCGGCGGTCCATCTCACCCAGGGCCTGCAAGGCCCGGTCGCGCCACTCGGGCGGAAATGTCACCACCAACTCGAAGCTCTTGGGATCGGGAGCGTCGCTGGGCTCCTCGATCACCTGCCCGCCTTGCTGTTCCACTGCAGCCCGAGCGGCGGCCTGGTCGGCAAATCGCGCGCGTGGAAAGGCAACCCGGATGTGGCCGGGGCGGTCCACGTCGATGACCAGCTCATCGTTGGCAGCAAGGGTGACGCGATCACCGAGCAGGTCGGTGATCGTCAGCGAGCCGCCCGACGCCGCGGCCAACGCGCTCCTCACCTCCGCCGGCGCGAACAAGTGCGTCGCACTCACGTGACCCGCGAAGTAGCGGCGAATGGCCTCCTGATACGACAGGTCGGAAAAACGCATGAGCCGGCCCACGAACACGTCATGGGCAGCCAGCTCGGCCGGCAAAGGGTCGGCGGCGCGCCTGACGAAGATTCGGTTGTTGGTGCCCAGCAGGCGAAAAAACTGCATGAAATTCCACGCCCCCTGCGTGTCAAGCACCACGGCGCTCTCACGATCGGCGTGGCCCGCCAGGCGCACGGTTCGATTGATGGGCAGCGACTCAAGCTTCGCCACGCTGATCGCACGCGCATCGCCCAGATCCTGCACCACGCTGGGCGAGAGGGCATAGCGCACATCGCCCTTGATCTGGAAGACCAAGAAGCAGGCCAGCGCCGCCGTGGCCAAGGCGATCACAGGATGACGCCGGGACGAAGATCGGATGCCGGCAAACTCGTCCTCGCCAGCGGGCACAGCAAGGCCGCCGTCGGGCAGCGGCGCATTGGCCGCAGGAGGGGTGGGTTTGCTTTCGTCGTTCACCGTCGAGCGGGCGCCAATCTAGCACGAATCCGTTCAGGGAGCCGCTCACCCAGGCACCACCTGTATCGCGGACTATGGGGCGACCACAGGTCGCCGATTGCTATTTGCGCCGGCAGCGGTTGCGCCCAGGCCCGGCCGGCATTAGCTTCGCCTCCGATAACAACTCGATGCGCGGTCACGACCTGTGAAGCCCCGATCCTCCCTCAGCATTGTTTTTGCAGCGCTCCTGCTGACATCGCCCTTGTTTTTGGCTTCGGCCTGCTGGCAGCGCGGATGCAAGACCCCGGCCGAAGCCAAGGCGCGACTGGCAGCGGCCGTGGCAGCGCGCGATCCGGCCCGGCTTTGGGGCACGCTGGATCTGGACACGCAGTGGTCGTGGATGACCGCCCATCGCGCCGGCCGCGAGTCGTACGACATCACGCTCAGCAACCTTCCCGAGGGACAGCAACGCGAGCGCTTGATCCGGCGCTTTGCGCCGGCGGCCACCAGCGAGAATGCTGCCGCTCTCTTCGCCAAGTCGCTGCCTCCCGAATGGTGGTCCAACTTGGCCAGCCAGCTCGCGGCAGCCGGCGATCGCGCGCCGGTGACCAACGCCGCGGGCAGCGAGGCCGAAATCGTATGGCCTGCCGGTCGGCTCGTCTTTCGCAAGATGAGCAAGCCCGATTTCGGCTGGGGCTTCGCCGGTCTGGCTGCTGAAGCGGAGACGCTCAAGCGGGCGGCCAGCGCGGATCTGGAAGCCTTGCGCACCAATGCCGCCGACTACGAACGTGCGGCGGCGCGGGGATTGCGGTGAGCCCGCGCCGAGGCAAAGCCCCCCCGGATGCGGCCTCCAAGCCTGCAGCTGAGGACGACTCCAGCCAGCTTTCATTCGACAGCCGATTGGCAGCGCAGCCGCCATCGCACGCCGCCCCGTTCACGGAAGCCGCGACAGCCGCGTCGACCGAGGTGGGCTCGCCAGTTCCCAGCGTTGGTGTCGGCGCCGCTCCGGCGCACGGCGCGCCGCCTGGTCAATCGCCCGCAGCCTCGAAGACGCGCATCTTCGCTGTGTCTGATCTGGTGCGCGCGGCTCGCCTGACTCTGGAATCCCGCTTCTCCGATGTGCACGTGGAAGGCGAAGTCTCCGGCCTCAAGCGCTCGGCCAACGGACATCTCTACTTCACCTTGAAGGACGCGGAGGCGCAACTCGACTGCGTGATGTACGCACGCGAGGCGGCTCGCTTGCGCTTTCGCCTGCAAGACGGGCAGCAGGCGCGCTGTCGGGGCCGTCTCACCATCTACGAAGCGCGCGGCCGCTTCCAGCTCTCCGTCCACGGGATCGAGCCTGCCGGTGCGGGAGCCCTGGCCCTGGCCTTCGAGCAACTCAAGCAGAAGCTGGCAGCCGAGGGTCTCTTCGATCCGGAACGCAAGCGTCCCCTGCCCTTTCTGCCGCGCCGGCTGGGTGTGGTGACCTCGGCCCAGGGTGCCGTGATTCGCGACATCGTGCGCGTGGCTCACCGTCGTTTCCCTGTTCCCATTCTGCTGGCGCCCACCCCCGTGCAGGGCGAAGGCGCGGCCGCTGCCATCGCGGCGGCCTTGGCCGAGATCGTGAAAATCCCTGATGTGGACGTGGTCATCGTAGCGCGCGGGGGTGGCTCGCTGGAAGACCTGTGGGCCTTCAACGACGAAGCCTTGGCGCGTGCCATTGCCGCCTGCCCGGTCCCGGTCATCTCGGCAGTGGGCCACGAGACCGACTTCACCATCGCGGACTTCGTGGCCGACCTGCGTGCGCCCACGCCTTCAGCAGCGGCCGAGCTGGCCGTTCCGGTGGCAGCGGAACTGCTGGCCGAGCTGCACCTTCTCGGGAGACGACTGGGTCGCGCCCTGCATGCCGAGACGCGCTCGCTGCGCCTGCGCCTGGAACGGGCCCGAGTCGCCCTCGGCGATCCACGCCGATTCATCGACCTGCGCCGTCAAGATCTGGACGACTTCGTGGATCGCGCGGTTCGCGCCCTGCACGCCGCCAGTGCCCAGCGCCGCACCGACTTGCGCGCGCTCGAGGCGCGCCTTTTCCGTTCGCACCCCCAGCGCCAAATCGCCGATCAGCGTGCCGCTTTGGCCGCAGCCGAGCGGCGATTGGTCGCCTCAGGAACCTCCTTGGTCGCGCATCGACGGCGTGCCCTGGAATCGCTGGCCGGCAAGCTCGACGCGCTTTCGCCGCTCAAGGTACTGGATCGCGGCTACAGCTTGGCGCGCGGGCCTGGCGGCCAGGTGCTGCGAAGCTGCGCCGGCCTGCACCAGGGCGACGACGTGACAGTCACACTGCGCGACGGCGACCTGCGCACGCGCATCGAAGAGATCGTCGCTCGACGGGGCGGCTAGCACGAGCGGACCTGCGATGCCGTGGTCACGCGTACTGATGAGTACCCTTGTTCACCTTGCCCCACCAGGTTGACGAGCCACCGCTGTGGGTGGACACTGACTGAGCGTGCGCACAACGATCATTTTGTCGGTGGCGATCGTAGGAACATTTGGTCTGTCCTGCTCAGGGGGCAGTGGCGATGAGCCCCACGCAGGTGTCTCCAAGCGGGACGCACAGGCGGCGGATACGGCAACCGGCCCCGTAGTTTGGCAGTTCTTCGATGTTTCCGGATGCGGGCCGCAGGCGGGCGATCAGGCGGGCTATCAGACCGTGGCCGCAGCCGCTGATACTCAGGTGGCCTTTGCCTCCCTTGTGCAAACCAGTGACCAGGCCCCATGCACCGTCGAAGGTCGCGCCGCCACAACAGCCCCGGAATTCAAGATCTGCGTCGTGCTTCCCTCTGCCAGCGGTTTTGTCGGAACCATCGTCACTGAGTTGCCCTACGCCGCCATGATGGGCGTGGGTCTGGCTTTTGACAAAGCCGGCGAGCCGTGGCTGGCCTACACGGGTGGCCCATCGGCACAGTTCCGCTGCGGGGCCTCGGACATGCTTCTGGCTAGCGTGAGCGGCGGGGTCTTGGGCACACCGAGCGACATCGCGGCGGGTTCCCAGTCGAGCGACATGCCGGCTGACCAGGCGGCCAATTGCGTGCAGAACGTGTGCAACCTAGGCGATGCCACGGGCTACTGGCCGGCCGCGGCGCTCGATCCATCCTCGGGCCATCTGGCGGTGGTTTTCCGCGACCTTCACTTTGGCTTCGCAGACACCGACTTCAACAGCTCGGATGTGGAATTCGCGATCGGTGATCAGTACTCCATCTACACAGTCGACGTGGCCCGCGGCGGTGGCACGTATCTCCGCCTCGGCTTTTCGCCAACCGGCAAGGCCGCTGTCGTCCACTACAACATGGGCAAGCCGGCTATCTGGCTGGACCGCCAGACCGACCAGGGATGGGAGTCGCAGCAGCTTTTCGTGGGAAGCATCCACGAACAGATTGGCTTTGCCGTGAGCAGCCAGGGTCTGTATGCGCTGGCCTACTGCGATGATACCCGCCAGGTCTTGACCTACAGCGAATCCAGCGACGGCAGCACCTGGACAGCACCGGTTGACGTGGATCGCGACGGGGTCACGGGCTTCTACCCTTCACTGGCCTTTGACGACAGCGGCAATCCTGCCATCGCCTACTACCGCTGCAACGACTACGCCGTGGGCTCGGGCTGCGACATGAACAAGGATGGTCTGTATCTCGCCCGTCGGAGCGCCGGGACCTGGAACATTCATCAAGTCAGCGCCGCAAGCGGTGTCAGCGACGGTACATATACCGCGCTGGCTTTCGTGGGCGGAAAAGCCGCGATCGCCTTCCAGCAGAGCTACACCGATCTCGTCGCAGGGTCCGCCAAGACGATCCTGCGCATTGCCAAGGAGCCCTGATGCGCGCAGCTTTCTTGCTTGCACCCCTGCTTTTTTTCGCCAGTTGTGGCGACCCGCCCAACCGCCTGTACGGCAGCGTGTCCCAGGTGTACAGCTTGGGTTTCAATCAGACACAGGTCATCCGGGCGTCCGATGATGAGGTTTCCGTCGAGTACCTGAGCACGTCCGGGCAGACCGTCCTGGCCAAGGTCGCAAAGGTCACGGTGAGTATCGGCGACATCCAGCCCGTGGCGGGGATGGACATCGACATGACCTCGCTGCTGGCGAACGGGCTGCCGCGCGGGGGAATTGAGCGCGTGGAATCCACCACCACCGACTTTGCCCTGCAGGTTGGCAAGATCCATTTCGACCAAGAGCCAGTCGCCGACGCCGACGTCACGGGTTGGTTCCGCACCACCCTGTCGGATCCCGCCCCGGGCCGCACCCTGAACGGCAATTTTCAGGATAAGGTCCAGGCCCAGTGACAAGACCGATCGTCCTGGCGTTTGTGCTGCTCGGGCTGGGCGCCTGTAGCGACGAATCGTTCTTCACCATGGGCCGCGATCCCATGGTCTGCGAAGACAGCATTCCCACGGCTTGCGGAACCACGGCCCGCTGTGTGCTCGACACCGGGCACTACCTGACTGGCGATTTTCCCAGCGCCCGCCGCTTCATCGTGCACACCATGGCCGAAGCCGATCTGAATTTCGAAATCTATCTCGACAATCGCCATGCGCCTGGCACCTCGCTGCGCCTGCAAGTTTCGGAACCGAGTTGCGACGAGAGAGAACTATTCGACAGCGCAGGGGCCGACATTTTCCAGGAGGCGGGTGAAGACGGAATCATCCCCATGCCCATCCACGCCGAACTGCCTGGCGATCACTTGGTCGAGCTGTCGAGCGATGCCTACTGCTCTTATGTCCTGCGTTTCAGCTTGCAGCAGACGTCCTTGTAGCGCCGCGCCAGCGCGAAATCAGAGTTATTCTATAGTGAGTTAGATTACTCACTGCTCTGCAAATGTAATTCGCCGTACAGATGCCCCAAGTGCGCCCCCAAGTGCGACAATGTCGGTTAACGTATGGAAAACAAAAGGAGAATTCGCCATCGCTCATCCGCTAGACATGTTAAGATTAGGTTTGCTTCGCAAACTGCCGAGGCCATGTGACAGGCCACCAAAGGAGACATGCGATGACAAAGTCGGGGTTCTTCTCGGTAAATCTCGTAGCTGGTGTGTTGCTGGTGGCGTTGCCGGTGATGGCACAAACTGATGGTGAGTGCGGCACCGGGTTCTGTGGCACTCCCAAGAACAACGGCGGCGGCGGTGGCGGCGGCGGCGGCGGGGCGATCTTGGTGAACAACACCGACATCGGCCTCACCTACTCCACCTCGGACGACTATGATGGTGACGGCATTGTGGACGATTTCGACAATTGTCCATTCCGGCCCAACCGCGATCAGGCTGATTCGGACGGCGATGGGGTGGGGGATGTGTGCGACAACTGTCCGCAGGTTGCGAACAAGGATCAGGCGGACAACGATGGGGATGGAATAGGCGATGCCTGTGACGACGACATGGACAACGACGGCATTCCCAACGCCCAGGACAATTGCCCGATGATTCCCAACCATGCCCAGACCGACACCGATGGGGATGGGATAGGCGACGCCTGTGACCCCGACATCGACGGCGACGGAATACCCAACAAGGACGATCCCTGTCCGCTCCAGGCCAACGTGACCACTTGCTCGAACGGAGATACCGACGGCGACGGCATCCCGGATGCAACCGACAATTGCCTGCTGACATATAACCCCGATCAAAAGGATACCGACGGCGACGGCCTGGGCGACCTGTGCGATGCCGATGCAGACGGCGATGGCATAGCCAACGGCAATGACAATTGCCCGCTTGTCCCCAACCCCGATCAGAAGGATTCGGACCACGACGGCATGGGCGACGCCTGCGACACCAACGGATTCTGTTTGGTCGTCCCGAAGAACCCGGATCCTGCGCAGTGCCTGGATCCCACGACTGTGTTCAAGATCGTTGCGTCTCCTTTGGTCACGGCGAATACAGGCGAGACGATCAACCTGTCCCTCTTTGCGAACCGCCTGAACGTCAACGTCAACTTCCAGTGGAACGTGGTCGCCCCCTCGGGTTCCAATGACACCGTGGGAAACCCGACCGGCACCGCCACCTGCGGGGACGCCTACGAGTGCGCCCCCATTGGGGACAAGCGGCCGGTGTTGATCCCGCACAATCCGGGCCAGTACGTCCTGACCGCGAGCGCGGATCTGGCGCAGACTGACACCATCGAGCCGTCGGTCAGGCACGCTGAAGCCACCCTGACCTTGACTGTGGCGGGATCCCCTATCGACACGGGCAGCAGCAGTGGCTGCTCGATTTCGGAGCGGCGTCCAACCAGCCTGTTGGTTGTCGTGGGATTGGGCCTGCTGATGCTCTGGCGGCGCCGACGCTAGTCGTTCGTGACGTGGCAGAGAAGGATTTCCCCCGGGTTCCGTCTTCTCTGCCACGAGGGCTAGACATCGCCCGTCACTCGCCAACCCCTGATGAACCGCGGTGATGTGACCACTATAGAGAAACATATGTTGCCAGGTACCACACCGGCAGCGACGTCACTTCTCTCGGCAGTCCCCGGACTGCTGGTGATGCTGGTTTCGTGCACAGATGTGGGCTTGCAACCGGCTGTCGGCCAGGGCGCCGCGGTCTACGACGATGAACTGCACCTGACCGGCGAGGTCTGTCTGTCGCCCGACACGGACGCGGTGTTCCCGGTGAAAGTACTGTTCCTGGTGGACACCTCGGACTCCATGAGCGTGACCGACCGCGACATGAAGCGCAAAGACGCCGTGAACGCCGTGCTGACTCGCTACCAAGACAATCCTGCCGTTCTTTTTGGCGTGATCGCATTCGATTCCGAGGTGGACAACCTGACCCGGGGATTCACCAACGCGCCCGATCTGGCGGCCATCGATTCGCGCATCAGCCAGGCGGATCGCCTGACCGACTACCAGGGCGCGCTGGGCGCCGCCTACGAGATGATCTCCGAGGACATCGTGGCCAGCTCACCGGCCGAGCGGGCCCGATCCAAGTACATCATCGTATTCTTCTCCGACGGCACGCCCGATCCCCAGTGCAGCGCCAGCGTCACCCCATGCGGCACTGGCCAGTGTCCAGCCCACCAGCATTGCCGGGCCACCGTCTGCCAGGACGACTACTTGGTGTGTACGGTCCCGCGCGAGGATTGGAGCACCGCCTTCGATCCGCCGATCCCCGCCACCTTGTATCCTGACCTGGGCGAGGGTGCCGACTACAATCTGACGCCGCAGATTCTGCGTGCGGTGGACGACATCATGGGACTGCAGGATTTCTATCACGTGGGCGAGATCCGATTGCACACGGCGTTTCTTTACGACCCGGAGGCTGCCTCCGACACGCTGGCCGTGCCCTTTGGACTGGATCGGGACGGCGGCGTGGCGCTCATGACCGCGATGGCCCAGGAAGGTCTGGGCACCTTCACTGAATTCGATTCGGCTTCGAAGATCGATTTTCTGAGCATCAACTACACGCCGTACATAGATGAGAATGCCCTAGCGGGTCTGCTGGCGACCAACCTGTCTGTCATCGACACCGGTAGCGCCCTGAAGGCCGACACGGATCGTGATGGACTGACCGACGAGGAGGAACAGGCCGGGCTGACCTGCGTGGGGGTGAGCCCGACGTGCAGCGATCCAGCGGACAGTGACGGCGACGGCTACACCGACCTGTTCGAAGAACGAAACCGGGCCTCGGGATTTGATCCCTTGGACCCCAACAAGCCGCTCACCCCTTGCGCCAGTAGGATCGATTCTGACGGTGATCTGTTGCGCGACTGCGAGGAAGTCTTTCTTGGAACTGATCCCCGATTGCCCGACAGCGACGGGGATCGCATCCCCGATGGCCTGGAATTCCGCGCCGGAATGAATCCCCTGGATGCGAACGATGCCTTCGGCGACATGGACGGCGACGGCGATCGCAATTTGGACGAGCTGAAGGCCCACACCAATCCCAACGTGGCGCCGCCTCCGGGCTACCAGCCCACGCGCTACCTCTACGATATCACGCCTGTCACCACGGAGACGGGACAGCGTTGCTACGATTTCAACGTGCGGCACATCAAGCTGCTGACCACGGGCAAGGGCACCGGGTCGCGCCAGGGCGTGAATCGCGTGCTGTTCTACTTCGACGAGGCGCCCTTGGGACGCGTGCTCGACTACGGGAACATTCGGGTGGCCTGCGTGGACGTGCGCTACGTGGACGGAGCGGTCAAGTCGCCGTGGAATGGCGTGGTGGCGCTTGCGGACGCGGACTTCATTGCGGCCGCGCGTTTCGACCAAAGCACAAACTGCAAGGATCTCACCTCGATCCCACCGCCTGTGGATGCAGGTGCGGACGCCGCACCGAGCGCCGGAGGCCCGTAGATGCGCCAGGGGATGGCCCTCGGGGCCGTGCTACTGCTCGCCTGTTCTGAGGCCTCGCTGGACCCGGCACGGCCCCCGCCAGAAGTTCGCGACGATCGCTTGACCATACACGGGCAGTTCTGCACCGAGACCCCGCAGCCTACCGAGTTTCCAGTGCGCATCCTGTTCATCGTCGACATCTCGCAGAGCATGAACGTCACCGACCCCTTGCCCAATCCTTGTGCCCAGACTTCCTGTTTCACCCGCCGGGCCACCGCGGTCGAGGACATCCTCAACACCTACCCTGCGGGAAACGGCGTGGAATACGGACTCATCACCTTCCAAAGCAGCGTGGCCATTCAGACCCGCGACAGTACCGGGCAGCTCGGCGGCTTCACCGCGTCCAGCGACGAGGTCAAGCTGCGCTTGCCCGCGCTCAATGTCGGCGTGGGCGAAACCAATTACGTGGGCGCGTTGGACACCGCCTACCAGATGTTACAGCAAGACATGATCGCCTTGGACACGACCGCGCGCAGCCGCGCTCGCTACGTGGTGGTCTTCATCTCGGACGGCCTGCCTTCTCCGACCACCGTGCAGTATGGAATGCCCGACGACATTCGCCAGGCCGTGCAGAACATCGCGGACCTGCAGAAGCAGCAGCGTCTGGCCGAGATCGCTTTCCACACGGTGTATTTGTCCCCACCCAATGCCCCGGCCGCGGTGCAATTGCAGGCCTCCGAGCTGCTGGTCGAGATGGCCAACCTGGGCGGCGGCACCTATCGCGCCTTTGATGCCACCCAGCGAATCGATCTCTTCTACATCGATTTCACCTCGTTCATACGCACCTTTGCGCTCAAGCAATTGGTTGCCATGAACCTGAATGCCCTGCCCGTCAAAGGCGAAACCGTGGTCGACTCCGATGGCGACGGGCTTTCGGACGCCGAGGAGGAATTGGCGGGGACTTCGCCTTTGCTGGTTGACACCGATGGCGACGGATTCTCTGACCTGCTGGAAGTTCGTCAGAGCAACGCCGGGCTCGATCCGTTGTTCTCGGGCGATGCGGACTGCCGCATGGCCACTGATCGCCTGGACGACGACGGCGACGGATTGCTCAACTGTGAAGAGCGCTATTTTGGCACGAATTCCCGCCTGATCGATTCGGACGCGGACGGATTCCCCGACGATCTGGAGGTGCGCATGGGCACCAACCCCGCGGCCAATGACATCCTCTACGACTCGGATTTCGATGGGGCACGCAACGGCACCGAGCTGCAAGCCCACACCGATCCCCTGTACAACGACGTGGCCAATTTCTCGGTCATTGCCTACCGCTACAGCATAAGCCTGCTGCGCGACCAGAGCGCCCAGCCCGGGCGTCTGTGCTACGGCTTCACGGTCAGCAACATTACCCTGGCTCCGACCCTGGCGGCGCTGGGATTGCCCGAGGGGACCAACACCATCCTCATCCGGGTGGCATCGGCGCCCGCGGATTCTCCCGAGGATTTCGGCAACCACCAGGTCGCGTGCGTGCGGCCCAACTACCGATGGGATCCCGAGGTCAAGACACCCTCGTCGGGTCAGATGGTGCTGCCGATGACGGCGTTCAAGAAGCTGTTCGGCCCTACGCCGAGCGAGGAGGTCTTCGATGCGAATCGCGACTGCGTGGTTCCTTAGTGGAACGCTGATTCTGATTGGGTGCAGCAGCTCGAAGAAGGGCAACGTGGTACTCGATGCCGCCGCGCCGACCAGCGGCTGCGTGGTCGACGATTCCAAGGGCGGGGACAGCGCGATTCCGCTTCAGCCCGGCAGCAAAGCCACGGGACAGATCTGTCCGCCGGGCGATCAGGACTTCTATTCCATCGAGGTGGGCGCGGGCATGAACCTGCTTGACGTGAACGTGGCCTATCCCTCGTCGGTCACAAAGGTGAAACTGCAGGTGAGTCTGCTCGAAGCGGACGGCGTCACCGAGGTGCCGGGTGCGCTGGCCAGTGACACCAACACCACTGACGGCCAGAGCGCGGTGGTCACGACTTTCTCGGTTCCCCAGCCTGGACTCTATGTCCTGCGCGTGAGCGATGCGAGCAACACCGCCGCAGACAACATGAATTCCTACGTTGTGCAGGTCACGACGGCTGTTGATCCCGACACCCATGAACCCAACGGGACGGCCGCCTTGGCCAAGGCGGCCGATGGCCTGCCGGGATTCATTTCGTTTGTGGGCGACGTGGACGTGTACACGGTCACCCTGGCCGCCTCGGACGCCATTCTGGATTTCCAGGTGAACAACCCGGCCACCGCCAAGGCGGCGCTGACCTACCAGATCACGGATGGCACGGGGAAGGTCCTGGGCACAGGTCAGGTGCCACCCGCGGCTGCGCCCCTGGATCTTACCCAGGCCGCGCCGGTGACACGAACCCTGTTCGTCAGCTTCGGCTATCCTGAAGGCTCGACTCCTGATCGTCGCCCCGAGGCGGGATACACCGTGACCCTGGGTGGTCGGGCTGAGACCGACACGAACGAAGGCACGACCCGCAACGACACGCCCGCGACGGCGACTTGTCTGGCGGGGCCTGGATTGCCATGCCCAGCCTTGTTCAGCGGCGCGGACGTGACGTTCAAGACCCAGACCGGCGCGATTGGTTCGCGTGGGGATCACGATGTCTTCCTTGTGCGCGCCACCAAGGCGCCGGCTGTCATCGAGGCCAAGCTGCGGATCCCTGCGACCGCGATGGATCTGGCCTTGGACATCCTGGAACCGCATCCGGCCAGCCCGTGCAAGACCGATGCGGACTGCAGCGTGCTGCAGATTCCCTGCGCCACGGACGACGACTGCGAGTTGTCGCACGCCTGTGTGAACGCCACGGCCGGGGCCTGCACCACCACCGCCTGCCGGCAGTGCATGGCGGCGGGTCTGTGCCTGCCCTTGCCCGACAGCCCTGGTCAAAGCGCTTGCGGCGTGACGATCTTCACGGTGCATGACGTGGATGGCGGCATGAAGACCGGCGCGGACGGGAAGAACCTGGTGCAGACGGCGCAACCGATCTTCTACGCAGGGCCAGTCTATTTGGTCGTGCACGACAACCAGGACGATCAATACGACCCAAACGCCTTCTACACACTGGACGTGCGCGTCGCGCCTGAACCCGATATCAACGACGCCAGCCCCGATCCCACCGCCCGCAACAATTATTACAATCCCTATCCCATCCAGACCACCAATCTGGCTCTCAGCCAGGCTCGGGCCAAGAACATCACGGCCCAGATCACGGCGGGAACCGCCATCACTGGTTACATCTCCTATCAAAGCGACGAGGATTGGTACTGGTTCTCGCACCCTTGTCCGGGACAAGACTGCGCTCTGGTCTTTGAATACGTGCAGCCTGGACCCTCGCCGGTCCAGCCGGTGTTCTTCATGCGCAACGAGGATCTGACCCTGCACGAGAGTTGGACCTACGCCGGTGCGGTTCCGACGCCGGCGCCCGTCACCGACGTGTTCGGTGACGGGGATTGCACGGAATGCTCCTTTGCCTCCAAGCTTTTCGGGGCGCCGGATGACGCAGGCCCGGTGGATTATCGGTACTATCTACAGGTCCGCGACCTGGGCGCCGATGATTGGGACTTTACGGCCAGCGGCCAATATCAATTCCGTCTCAAGACAGTGACTCCCGGCTGTCCCGCGTCCTGCTCGGAAATAGGGGCGGGCTCCTGTGGTTGTTATTGCAAGGCACAGAACCAGTGTCCGGCGGGGCTGGCACTCTAGTTGCTTCTTTCCATGCGCATCTTCTCTCTGCTTCCGCTCCTGTTCGTGGCCACCGCGGCCTGCGACTACATCACCGTGCCCTCGCGCGGCGATGCCGGTCCGGATTCGCTGGCCTCGCAGTGGGAACAGGTCGACGCGGGGCCGACCAACTTCAACGCCGTCGCGGGCAGCGCTACGGACAATGTGTTCGTCGTGGGAGACGAAGGCACGATCCTGCACTGGGATGGGACGGCCTTGCTGCCCGAGGCGAGCGGCACCACCGCCAACCTGCGCGGGGTCGCGGTGGCGAGCGACACCTTGACCTACGCCGTGGGAGAGCAAGGCACGATCCTGCGCCGGCAGAACGGCGTGTGGAGCGCGGATGTCCCTGTCACCAACGCCGTGCTCAATGCTGTGTGGGCGGACGACGCTTCGGCGGCTGCCGTGGGCGAGCAGGGAGTCGCGCTCGCGTTTGCCGGCGGCGTCTGGACCATCATCCCAAACCCTCGCACCGACAACTACTACGCGATCACCAATAGCAACGATGGCCTGGACATCGTCGGCAGTCTAGGCGTGGTGTCACACGTCGACATCACAGCGGGCAGCATCAGCGCGGTTTCTCTTCCCGGCTACACCAAACTGCTGGCCGGGGCCACCCGCTGGGCGACCGGCGCCTATTTTGTGGGTGTCGAGGGGGGCTTCTTTTTCTGGGCCGCGGGTACAGCCACCCAGGTGGAAGGTCTGCCCGAGGTTTTCCTGCACGGAGTGTCGGTGGCCGACGGAGACGTCTGGGTGGTTGGGAATCAGGGCTTCGTCGCGAAATTGCCGGGGGGACAGAACCCAACCATCATCCCCACGCCTGACCAGCGCTGGCTGGTGAGTGTCTACGCGGCCTCCTCCAGCGATCTGTGGATCGTGGGACGCTCGGGCGCCATCTTGCGGGGACCTCCTGGGGTGCGCGTTGTCGGCGATGGAGGTATGCGTTGACCAGGGCCTGCCTGCCCTTGCTCGTCCCGCTGGCCCTGGGCGCGGCGTGCACGGATGCCGATCTGTACGGCAACAACTACACGCCCAATCAGCCCAACCGCATCTCGTTCGAGGGCGACTTGTGCACTGACGATCCGGCGGCCATCGCATTTCCCCAAAAGACCCTGGTTGTCATGGACGGCTCGGGCGACATGGTCGGGGGCGATCCTGCAGGCCACCGCATCAACGCCCTGAACGCGTTCCTGGGACGTCACAGCGGTCTCAACCAGCAGGTCTCGCTGCTGCTCATGGGTACGGAGACCCGCATACTCTTTCCGGGATTCTCTTCCGATTCGGTACAGATCCAGGCTGCTCTGGAAGCGATCAGCGCCAGTGTGGGACAGGCGCAGCGCAACTACCTCGACACCCTGCGCGTGGTGTCCACCATCATCGAGGATGATCTGCTGGCTGCGGACACGGGGACACGCAGCCGCACTCGCTACACGGTGCTGTTCGTGGCCGCCGGGCCGCCCGCGCCATCCTTGCCGACTCCCTGGTGTATTTCCCAGGGGCTCACCCCGGGCACCACCCAATGTCAGGATGCCTTCACCGCCGGCTTCTGCAGCACCATCACACCCAAACCCACGGACTGCGAGCGTTTGCTCTACGGCAACACGGTGGCGGATCTCCGCAGCTATGTCACCAACAATGGGGGACAGGGTCTTGTCTTCCACACCTTTGATCTCAGCGCGGATCAGCGCGCGCAGGAGATCCTGGGTGACATGGCCACCGCGGGGGTGGGGCAAGAGGTCAGTCAGACGCCTGCCACATTGGACTTCTCGGCCGTCGACGTGGACCAGCCGGGCAGCCGCCTGGTGCTGCGCAACCTCGTGGTCATGAACAGCAACGCCCTCTTGCGCGGCCCAGCGCCAGTGCCCGACAGCGACGGGGATGGGTTGTCCGACGATGAAGAAGCCCAGCTCGGCACCGATCCCCTGAATCCCGACACCGACGGAGATGGAGTGGGGGATGGCATCGAGGCGCGCCTGGCGTCGACGGGAAGCGAATTCGATCCTCTTGTGCCGGGAACATTCAATGCATGCGCCAACCTGACCGACCCGTTGGCCGATCACGATCTCGATGGCCTGAACGATTGCGAGGAGGCCATTCTGCGTACCGATCCCTATCTGGCCGACTCCGACCGTGACGGAATTCCCGATTTGGTGGAGGTTCGGCTGGGCAGCAACCCATTGGTTGACGATCGCTTGATCGACAGCGATCAGGATGGCATCACCAACGGCGACGAGGTGAAGGAAGGCCTCGATCCCTGGACCGACGATTCTTCGCGCGACCTGGAATATGCCTATCAGTACCGAATCTTGGACCAGGGCGCGACCACGCGCCTGGAAGCGACTCCCACCGACCCGTTTCCGGGCGTGCACATCGTGAGCGCGAAGCTTGGCATGAGCAGCGTGTGGGCCTTGCGGCTTTCGGGAGAAACTCCGCCCCGGCTGGCATGGGCCGAAAATGCAAGCACCCTGCCTGTGGGGGCCGAGGACGATCCCAACGCATCCATCGCTCTCACCAGTGCGGGCGAACTGACTCTGAACACCCCCGAGGGCGGCCAGTTGGTGGTCAACGTCGACCCGCCCCTACTGCCGCCTCCGGGCTCGCCCAGCACCGATGTGCGTGTGCTTCTGCGAAACACCCTGCGAACCTGTTTTCACATGGATGTTCGCAACATCACCTTGGTCGAGACCGGCGAGTTGCCCACGGGACGCCCGGGTCGCGGATGGAATACGCTGATGCTCTATGTGGGCGAGGTGCCGCTCGATTCTCCGAATGGCAACACCATATTCAAGGCCCTGACCTCGCCGGTTCGCTTTGTCGCCCCGGACAGCAAGACCCCGGATGTCGCATTCATTCACGTCACTGACGACGACCTCGTTCTTCTAGCTCCCTAGTGATTTCATGAAAGCACACAATCGCATTGTCTTGTCCCTGTTTGCCGCCTGGCTCGCCTGGAGCTTCGCGGACACGGCTGGGGCCGCCGGCAAACGCAAGCCTAGCGCGCACGGCAAGACGCCAGCAGTTCAACACGGCAACGACAGCAGCGCGGCCGAGGAAGCGGGCGCGCCCCCTGCCGGCAAAACGACCGCGGCAAAGCCTGCGGGCGAGGTCAAGCCGCAGCCGGGTGAGACCCGCGCGGCCACGCGCGAAACCGTGCGACAGGAATCGCGCATCGAATTCGACGAGCGCATGCTGCGCGGGCAGTCTGCCTCGGGCGTGATCTATCTCTTCCAGCGTTCTCCCAGCGAGTTCAAGAGCATCGTGCAGGTTCCTGACAGCTTCCGTGACCGCACGGTGGAGATGCTTACGCCGGGCCAGGAGAAGAGATGACAGGAGGTCCCGTCAAGGCACGCGGCGCGCTCGAAGTCATCCTCTTCGAGGAAACGCGCTTTGTGGGCTCGCTGATGTTCACCTCACCCGAGGTGACCATCGGGAGCGATCCCGGTGTGATGGTCCGCCTGGAGGACGTCGACGTGGCCCCCTGTCACGCCGTCTTGCGCTTCGATGGCGACACTTGCCAGATTGAGGACTGCGGCAGTGCTCTGGGGACTTCGGTCAATGGCGTGGCGGTGGCCACCCGGATCATCCAAGGGATGGACGAGATCTCCATCGGCTGCTATCGGCTGCGCATCACGGTACACAAGGCGGATGCGACGCCTGCGCCGGTCTCGGTGCGCCTGGTCCCCAAGGCGACCAAGGCGGCTTCGCCAGGCGGTCTCGCCCGGCCCTCCTCCCCACCGGCGCCGGCCTTGGCCTCCCCCTGGACCCGTCCTGTCTCATCCGCACCGCCGGTCGTCCCCGTCCGCGCGATCGAGCACACCGGCGCGATTTGGCCACGACCGCCGCAGCCCCCATCGGCCTTAGCCAAAAAGCCTGCGACGGTCGCAGCCCCACCCGTCGCGCGAACCATTTCCGCGGTGCCCGCACGCCCGGTCGCTGTTTCCGCTCCGCCTGCGCGTGCCGCGCGCCCTGCCTTGCCGTCCCCCGCCCCTGCGCGGCCGGCGACGGCCGCGGCCGTGGCCCTGAGCCCTTCTCTCCCTCGCGCAGACGAGGACGAGGTAGCGATCGACGACCTCTTGGTGGTCACCGACGAAGCGCACCTGCCCCTTCCCCTCGCTCTGGCCCGCGCCAGGCTCGACGATGATGACGACGATGATTTTGCCTTCGAGCCCACCTTCTCGCTGCTCGATGGTCTGGCCGATGTTGGACTGGCAAGCGCGTCGACCGAACACGCCGTCGAAGTCATCCGCTTCCGCCATGGCTGCGTGACGAAACTCAGACATCTGCGCGGTGGCGAGCGGCTGCGCCTCCCTGGACTGCACCGGCCGCTCGGCCGATCGCTGGGCCGGGGCAGTTTTGCCTTCTTCCGCGATTCTCTGCCGAAAGGCGCGACCATCAGACAGGCCGGCCAGCCCGTCGACGATGTCGTCTGGCGGCGGCGCGCCGACAAGCGGGGCCGCCTGCCGCTGGATCCCGGCACGCAGGTGGTGTTTCCCTTGCCCAGTGGCGAGGGCGTGCTGGTTCACCTGGTGCCCGCCGCGAGGCCTCTGCCCAGGGCGTCTCTGCGCCTCAGGCTTACCAAGTCCATGGCGTGGATCGGGGGCATCTCGCTACTGGTCCATCTGCTCGTGTTTGCCACCATCGGCCTGACCAGCCTGGTGCGCCGCGAATACATCGTTGACAGCAAGGAGGGGCGCTTCGCCCGCATCGCACTCAAAGAGATCGAACTGGAGCCTCCGGCCCCGCCGCCTGCGCGCGAGAAGAAGAAGGCCAAGCCTGAACCCAGCGAGCATGCGCCGAGCGAGGCCTTGCCCAAGGTGGCCATGGCCCACATTCCCCGTACCCGCGCCACCCCGGTGAGCCAGCCTTCGGCCACAGCGCAGAAACTGCTGTCCGCCCTGGGCAGCATGTCCGCAGCCCCCAAGTCCTCGGTGGCCACGGCCATCAGCAACATCGACGCCGTGGCCCCGGTGCGGGGTGGCGGCTTCAAAGTCTCGGGCGCCATCGGCAAACTGCCGGGCGATTCCTTGCGCCTGGCCGCTGCCGGCAGTGGCATCGGACGCATCGACACCAAGTCCGCGAACGACGTGGGCAAGAACCTGGGACGCGTGCTGGGGCGCGGCCCCACCGGGCAGGTCCGCGCGCAGGTCACGACCAAACCCAACACCATGAAGGTCGAAGGTCACCTGGACCGCGGCGAGATCCAGCGCGTAATCAACAGCCACATTCACGAACTGCAGGGTTGCTACGAACGCCAACTCATCGTCAGTCCCAACCTCTCGGGCAAGGTCACCTTTGAATGGGTGATCGGCACCAGCGGTGCCGTGACCTCGGTCAAGATCAAAACATCCACCCTGCCGAGCAACGAGGCCACAAGTTGCATGCAGGCAGCCATTCGCCGCTGGCAGTTCCCGTCGCCCAGTGGCGGCTCAGTCACCGTCATCTACCCCATCGCGCTGGCCAGCTCTGGCACCTAGACATGGAGATCCGCATGAGACGCTTCCCCTTCCTGCCCACCACGTTTCTGATTCTTGCCACCGTCTGTCTGGTCGGTCAAACCGCCTATGCCGAGGACAACATCGACGAGGAAAAGGTCGCGGCCTACGCCGTGCAAAGTCGGCTCTTCCGGCTGGGCGGCGAGTTGACCGTGGCCGCCGGAATCCTGCCCATCAACGCCTTCAACAAGGGGCTGACCGTCGGCGGATCGTTCACCTATCACATGAGCAATTCCTGGGCCTGGGAGGTCATTCATGGCGCTTACGTGTACAAGCAACTCGATACCGGATTGAAGACGGAGCTGCTGGAGAACTTCAACGTACAGCCCACCGAGATCTCGGCCCTCGATTTCACCCTCTCGTCCAATCTGATGTTGACGCCCTTGTATGGAAAATTTTCTGTATTCAACCGGCGCTTGATCCACCTGGACGTGTCGCTGCCCTTCGGTGTGGCGATGGCCCGATACGTCAATCCACAGGCGTATCTGGTCGGTCCCGATGTCGGGATCATTTTCCGGGTCTTCGTCAGCCCCCACGTCTCGTTCTGCCTGGATGTTCGCGACTACGTGTTCTTCAACCACTGGGACACGCGCAACGAGGTGCACGTGGCGCTGGGCGCGGCGTTTGCGTGGGGGGGCGACGAGCGATGATCACGCCGATCCTTCCCTGGCTGTGGCTGGCGGCAGCCACGGCAACAGCAGCCCCCCCTGCGGCGGCGACGGCTCCTGCTGCGGCTGCGGCACCAGCCACGCCTGGTGCCGCTCCACCCGCGGAACCCAATCAGCCTGCCGAGGCGCCGGCGGACGCCGACGAGCGCATGGACCGCGGCCTGGAATTGCTGAATGCCAAGAATCTCAGCCAAGGCGCGGCTGTGCTTCACGACCTGTATGCGGCGTTGCCAGAAACCGATCTGCGACGGGACGCCGCCGCGTTTCGCCTGGCCGGCGCGCTCACCGAGTTGGGGTTGGTCCAGGCCGGCATCGAATACTACCTGGAGGTCCTGAGTGGCCGCCGATCGCCCGACTTGCTGGGCAAGACCCTGGGCGCGCTCAAGCCGCTCTATGAGCGGGGGCTGATCGAGGAATGGCGTTTCCTCGACGGCGTGGTCTACGGCAGTCAATACGGCGACCTGGAACCCGACGTGGCGGACTTCGTCGAGTATCTGCAGGCGCTGGGCGACTTGCGCCTGGGCTTCGGTGGCTGGGGACGGGCGCGGCTTGAGGCTCTGGCGGCCACCGATCGGCTGTATGGGTGGCGCGCCCGCTACCTGCTGGCGGTGGATCGCGTGGCCCAGCGCAACGACGAAGGCGCGGAGAAACTGCTGCGCCAGATCCTGGACAACGCCGCGGCGCCGGCCGATGTGCGCAATCTCGCCAGTCTGGCCCTGGCCCGCGTGCTCTACGAGCGCAAAAACTACGAGGAGGCGTGGACCTTCTACGCACAGGTTCACCTGCCCTTGGTGGAACAGGACGTGGTGATGCTGGAGTGGGCCTGGGACCGTATCGCCAGCGAGGACAACCAGCGCTCGCTGGGCATGCTGGTGGGTCTGGGAGCGCCCATCTATCGGCGCCTGTTTGCCCCGGAACGCGACCTGATTCGCGCCATGGCGCTTCGTCGTCTGTGTCAGTACCGCGCGGCCCACCTGGCGGTGAGGGATTTTCGTGAGCACTATGGAGCCCTCGTGCGCAAGGCGCGCGATCGAGAGGGTCTGCGCGAAGATCCGCAGATCGAGCAATGGGCTGCGTGGGGAACGCGACTGGCGCCGTGGGCGCGCATGCGCACGCGCCTGCGAACCGAAAAGGCACTGGCGTCGCGCGTGGGAGACGCCCGGCTGGCCGAACATCTGCAGGCTCTCTATGGCGAGCGTTTGGCCTACACCGAGGACACACTGAAACGGGGCTTGCGTCGTGCCGTCGATTCAGTGGCTGACGAACTTCTGCGGGTCGACGAACAGATGAGCCTGATTGACTACGAGATCGGCGCCGGTCTGATGAAGCCTGGGGGCAACCGGGCCAGCCACTTGACTGCGCGATCGGGTGAGTTGCCCTACGGCTCGGACCATGTGTTTTATCGTTTCGACGGCGAGTATTGGTCCGACGAACTCGGCGATTTCTCGGTCATCTCCGACGACAGGTGCTTGCGATGACGGGCCGTCGGGTGATCCTTTCCGCGCTCGTGACCGGGCTGCTCTTGGGCTGTGCCTCAGCACCGCCGCTGCGCCCGCCTCCGGTCGATCCCAGCACCCAGTGGGTGCTGGCCGGGCGCAAGGTGGACTTCGCCATCACGCAAACCAAGATCATGATCCAGAAGGCGCGCGGCGCCTCGTATCTTCCCGACCTGCACATGCGCCTGGCCGAGCTCTACACTGAACGGGCACGCTACGCCTGGTTGGTCATGTACGAGAGGCGGCGGGCGCGTGGCGACGACTCGCGCGCGGTCGAAGCCCCCGAGGCCCGGCTGCTCAAGAACCTGGCCATCGGCGTGTACAGCCGGCTGCTGCGGGAATTCCCCAGCTATGCCCGAGCCGACGAGGCCACTTTCCTCATGGCGCACGAGTATCGCGAGCTGGGCGAATTCGACGACATGCGCGAGACCTACGAGAAGGTGATCGAGAACTACCCGAAGAGCCGCTATCGCTTCGATGCCTACTTGGCGCTGGGCGATCACGCCTTCGACGGCAACGATCTCACCAAGGCCGAGCGCTACTACAACCTCATCCTGGCCGCGCCCCACAGCCATGTTCACGCCCTGGCTCGCTACAAACTGGGCTGGGTGCGCGTGAATCGCCAGGACTGCAAGGGGGCGGTTCGCCTTTTTGAACAGGTGCTGCGGGATCGGGGCAAGCAGAGCCAGAACGAAGAAGCCCTGGTCTCCACGCAAAAGAGCCTGAACGTCGTGCGCGAGGCATTGGTGGATCTGGCCTACTGCTATCCCGATGTGTTTCCCGACAAGCCGGCGGTTCCCTATTTCCGCGGCCTGGCGGCCTCGTCCCTCGACTACCTGGCGGCCATGCGCCGGCTGGCCAACCGCTTCACTCTGAAGGAAATGAGCGTGCAAGCGGTGTCCGTACTTCGCGAGGTCATGAACGCCTCGCCGGGAGATGACGACGCCATCGAGATGGCGCGCCGTCTGCACGACAGCATCGTGAAGGGCAAGGTTTTCGATCAACCCGCCGAGGACATCGGCCGCATGGTGCGCGTGCTCGACGCCCGGCTGGTCGACTACCGACTGCCCGCAGACAAGCGCGAGCGATTGGTGAGCGAAATCGAGGTCTACGCGCGCGATTTGGCTACACGCGCGCATGTGGCGGCCAAGGATTCGCAGGACACGCAGACCCTGGGCGGGGTGGCCAACGCCTATAGCGCCTACCTGGCCCGCTTCGACACCTCGGCCTCACGCACAGAAATGCAACAGAACCTGGCCGAGACTCTGCTGGCCAGCCGGCGCTACTACGATGCGGGACGGGCCTATGAAGACGTCGCGGTCAGCGCCGGCAACGTCAAGGATGTCACCGACGCGCGGCTCAACGCCATCTCGGCCTATCAGAAGGCGCTGGAGGATTCCAGCCTGGGACGCCTGGAGCGCGCCATGGCCTGGGCCGGCGTGCGCGCGCTGGGCCGCCAGATCATCCGCGAGACGCCCGGTCACGAGTCGGTGATGGGCATCAAACTATCCATCGCTCGCAGCGTCTACGAGGCGGGCGACTATGATCGCGCGGCTCAACTCTTCTTCGCCGTGGCGATGCAGTATCCGTCAACCACCGAGGGCACAGCCGCCGCGCACCTGACCCTCGATTCACTTCGACAAGCCGACGATCTCGAAGGCATTGCCACCATGGGCCGGCGACTCATCGCTAATGCGCGCCTGGGCAACGAGGGGCTGAAGGCCGAATTGCGCGACATCGTGAGCAAGGCGGCCCAGCGCCAGGTGGCCGAGGTGACCGTTACCGACACCGGCGATCGAGAAGAGCAACTGCTCGGCATGGCCAAGCGGCATAAGGGCAGCGAGCTGGGCGAGCAAGCTTTCTACAACACCCTGCTGGTGGCCCGAGCCAACGGGGACATCGAGCGTTTCTACGAGCTGGGCGATCAGTTCCTGGTCGATTATCCCCAGTCCCAGCGACGCGTCGACGTGCTCTCGGCGCTGGCCACCGTGGCCTCGGACAGTGCCGATCTGGGCAAGGCAGGCAAGTACATGGCGGCCGCCGTAGCCGCCAATCCGGGCGCCAAGGAAGCCAGCGATCGCCTGTACACCGCGGCCTCTATTCACGCCGTCACGGGCGAGGCGGTGGCGGCCAAGGAGATCGTCAAGTACGCCGAGCACGGCAATGCCGCGCGCGTGGATGAGTTGCTTCTGCTGCTGGCGCGCTCGGGGAATCTCAGTGTGCTCGAGGATGTGTTGGCATCGAACACCCTGACCAGCACGGTGGCGACTTTCTTCCGCGGCTACCTCAGCTATCAGCGCGGCGATCACGAGGAGGCAGGGCGCATACTGGCCCGCGTGGCCTTCGACCCGGCCACCTCGGGGCCGGCCGCCGAGGCGGCGGCGCGCGCCCGCTTCCTGCTGGGAGAGATCACCTATGCCCAGTTCCGCAACTTCGCGGCCAAGCCCGACGACGTGGTGGGCACCGTCGACGGCAAAGTGGCCTTGCTGCAGACCGTGGACCGCGCCTTTGCCTCGGTGATCGGCTCACGTGACGCCCGCTGGGCCATGGCCGGGATCTCGCGCGTGGCGGACGCCTACGCCAAGTACGCCTTGTTTCTGCGTGGTCTCGAGCTGCCGCCCGGGCTGGGGGCGGACGAGAGCAAGCAGCTCAAGAGTGTGATCGAAAACCAGGCTGCCGATGCCGATGCGCGCGCCGCCGAAGCCCGCACCCTGTGCAGCAAGAAGGCCAAGGGCGCCATGATCGTGACCGAGGCCGCGCGCAGCTGTCTGCTGGGCGAACCCATGCCCGATGTCATCACTATGTACCCGCAAACTAAGTCGCACGCAGGCGCTGACCTGCCGGCCGCAGCACCGCTGCGCAAGGTGCTCCTCAAGAACCCCAAGGACGTTCCCTCGTTGCTCAAGTTGGCCGAGATGCACCTGGGCGCCGGAGATCTGGGCGTGGCCCTGCTCTTGTTGGAACGGGCCGAGAGCGTGGCGCCCAAACGGGCCGAGATCTACAACCTGCGTGGGGTTGCCTTGCAGCGACTGGCCGAACCACAAGAGGCAGCCGATGCCTTCGAGAAGGCGGTTTCGCTCGACGGATCGGATCGCGCCGCACGCTTCAACCTGGCCGCGCACTACGCTTTCTATGGTCATGTGGACAAGGCCAAGGCCGAGCTCGGCAAGGCGGGAGGACTGCCCGCCACCGTGGGGGGACCGGCAGACCATCCCGAACTGGGACGGCTGCTCAAGCTCGGACTGGCACCTGCACACGCTGTGAAACCTGCGGGCAAGGAGGTTGGAAAATGATCGCGCTGCGTTGGTCGGTCGTGATCTTGCTGCTGACCGGGACGTGTGGCACCAGTGCGCCCAGCCTCAGCCGGGTTGAACGGGAACGCCTGCCGCGAGATGCGCGCCAAGAAATCTTCGACGCGGAAAACGACGTGATCATCGCGCGCAACCGCCAAGACGAGGCAGAAGAACGTATTCGCGCCCTGCGCGCGGCGCTGGACCAACTCGACGAGCGCCAGGGTCGCAGCGAAAAGCGGCTGTCCTCATCCGCCGGACGGGCGTCGCGGGTGTCAGCCTTGCGCAAGGTCACCCGTGCTGAACAGGACTATCTTGAGGCGCGCCTCGACGTCGCGGAATCCGACGCAGACGTGGCCGAGCAGGAAGTCGTCACGTCCCGCGCCCGCCTTGACCTGGTCAAGCAACGGCAGCTCGTGCGCATTGGCAAGGTGCCACTGGCTTCACTCAAGGATTTCGAGAAAGCCATCGAAACCCAGGAGGCCAAGGGCAAGCAGAGGCGGGCCTCGTCATTGGACTTGCGCAGCAAGGTGCAGGCGCGCCTCGATGCTTGGAAAGCCGCGCAGGAGGGCTATGCCAGCCAGACTGGCGACTTCGATAGCGGGGTCTGGATCGAATGATGGCAATTCTTGTTTACCCGGATCGCACCGTGCGATTCTCTTTCTGTGCCGCGCACGGCGGCGCATCTCATGGAGGAACTCGATGTTCGTGATTCTTGAGCTATTGCTGGCTGGCGGCCTCTTCATGTTCGGGATCCTGGCGACCTCGCTGGTCGCGGTGGGGATCATCGTTCAGCGCGTTTACACCCTGTGGATAGGTTTTCGCCTGAACATCGAGGCACTGCGCGACAAGGTTCTGGCGCATGTGGACGCCGGCGACTACGGCAAGGCCGCACAACTTTGCGGCGGCAACCATCCCCTGCAAAAGATGATGCTGGCCGCGATCGAACGCGCCAACCGCAGCGAGAAGGAAATTCGCCGCAACGTCGAGACCTGCGCGGTCACGGAGCTGGCCCGCTTCCGGCGCGGCACCGCAGCCCTGCCCCACATTTCCAACCTGGCCACCCTGCTGGGGCTGCTGGGAACCATTCACGGCCTCATCATTTCATTCTCGGGCATGCAGTCCGTGGACGCAGCGGCCCGCCAGGCGGCCCTGTCGAAGGGCGTGGCGGTCGCCTTCTACAACACCTTCTTCGGGCTGACCGTCGCCACCGTCACGGTGGTTGCCTACCTGCTGGTTTCGGCCAAGCAGAACCGCGAGATGACCCGCATGGAGCAGGCCACGGCGGCCCTGGTGGATCGGCTGCTCACGAGCCCGGAGACGCGGGGGGCACCCGCCCGCAGCGGATCGGCAGGGGCAAGGTAGCAGCCATGTCCGGCGGCGGCGATTCCGGCGAAGAAGCGGCAGGCCCGCGCACGAATGTGTTCGGCGAGGCCCCGGTCGCGCTCGTGCAGCTCAATCTGACCGCGCTGATGGACATCCTGTCGAACCTGCTGTTCTTCCTGCTGGCCGCCTTCGGCGCGACCATCGTGATGGTCATCAACGGCACGGTTCCGGTGCAATCCGCCGAGGACAGCGACGTGGCCGACATGAAACGCGCCGTGACCGTGAACGTGTCGGTCCAGAAGGACGGGTTCCGGGTGGCGGCGCTGGGCACCGCCTTTTCGCAGGAAGAGCTGGACGCAATGGCGCGCCAGATCCCCTTGCACGGGTCGACACACGACTTTGCCAAGCTGACCCGGGAGCTGCGGGGTATCAAGCAGCACTATCCCAAATCGGATACGGTCATTCTCACCCCCGACACGGGCGTGAAGTACGAAGTCCTGGTTCGAACCATGGACGCGGCTCGTGAATACGAGGCCAAGCAGGGAAAAACCATTCAAACGGTCGGGCTGTTTCCGACCGTTGTTGTCTCCACGGTGGTGAAATGAGCTTCGGCACACGCAGCGTATTCGGCGGTCAGGCCAGTGGCGGTACGCCGGTAGTCGCCCTGAACCTGACCGCGCTAATGGACATTCTGTCCAACTTGCTGTTCTTCCTGCTCGCGGCCTACGCTGCCCAAGCCACCGAGGTGGAAAACAAGTCCGAACTGCTCCTGCCCTCGTCGACCAGCCAGGTACGCCTGCAACTGCAATTGACCATTTCGATCACCCAGTCCGCCATCCAGGTCGCCGATGCTCCGGTGGCTCGCGTCGCCCATGGCCTCCTGGCCGATCCCGTGGACGAGGAGGGCAAGATCCCAGGGCTGTACGCCAAGCTGGTCAGCATCAAGGGGAACCGCGCCCAGGCCGGGCAGGAGCAGAACTCCGAGGCCAGCGGGATTCTCCTACTGGCTGACAAAGACACGGATTCCGATGTGGTCAGCAAGGTGCTGAAGACCGCGGGGCATGCCGGATTCGTGAATGTTCGTTTCGGGGTCATTGCACAGTAGCTAACCTACGCTGCGCCAGCGTCGCGCGATTTCGGCGGCGATGTCGTCGCGGGTGCGGCCGTCGGTGTCGATCGCCTCATGGGCCATGGCCTGGTACAGGGGCGTGCGCCGCTGCAGCACTTCGCTGACTTCCTCGGTGAAACTCTTTCCGCCAGTCAGCGACGGTCGATTGCCATCGTCGCCAATGCGCGCCACGATGGTCGCGGGCGTGGCCCGCAGCCAGAAGACGTGTCCGTGCTCGCGCAAGGCCGCGGCGTTGGGTTTGCGCTCGACCACCCCGCCGCCGCAGTCGAGGATCTGTCCATCCTGGGCGCCCACGCGCCGGCAGATCTGTTCTTCCAGGTCGCGGAAATGATCCCAGCCGCGTTCGGCAACTAGAGCAGGAATGGGTTGCCCCGCCAGCCGGACGATTTCGGCGTCCAAGCTCACCACCGGCCGGTTCAGCATCCGACCCAGCCGGCGCGCGATCACGCTCTTGCCGGTTCCCCGGTATCCCACCAGCACGAGATTCATAGCCGCGCTTCCAACACCCGGCGCATGATCTCCGTCGGTGCGGGCTGGCCCGTCCAGCGCTCGAACTGCAACGCGGCCTGACCCAGGAACATCTCGGTCCCTTCGATCACGCGGCACCCTGCCGCGGCGGCATCGCGCAGGAGCAGGGTCCGGCGCGGGTTGTACACGGCATCGAAAACCACTAGGCCGGAACGCAAGCGATCGCGCGGCACCAGGCTCCGCTCACTCTCAGGTTTCATGCCCACCGGCGTGCAGTGCAGCAGGATCTCCGCCTTGGCCAGGCCAGCGGCCAGGCTCGCGTCGGTCAGCAACTCGGACCCGACGGCGCAGCCCGTGCGCTCGGCCACGTCACGCGCCAAGCGCGCCAGCTCGTCCTCGATGGCGCCCAGAATGACCAGCTCGGCCGGCTTGGCAGCCATCCCAATCGTGATGGCCAGGGCTCGGGCGGCGCCCCCTGAACCCAGCATCAGCACCCGACGGCCGGCAGGATCCGCTCCCGCCTGGCGTAGCGCGCTGAGAGCGCCTAGCCCGTCGACGTTGCTGCCGCGCAAACGACCGTTCTCATTGACTACGGTGTTGATGCAGCCGATGGCCTGGGCCATGTCATCGACGTCGTCGACCAGAGCAAGGGCAGCCACCTTGTGCGGCATGGTGATGGAAAGGCCGCGATAGTCCAGCGCTCGGGCGCCGGCAAAGGCCTCGGCCAGCCGCGCCGGTTCCACATCGTGCGCGACATACACCAAGGGCAAATTGAGAGTTTCAAACGCGGTGTTGTGCAAAGCGGGCCCGACCGAATGGCGCGCGGGAAACCCGAACAAAGCGCAAACCCTGAAGTTGGCATCGATACGAGTCATGACGAATCTCGCCTCTTCATAACATGGCTGACGCCAGACCGTCGCGCGCGCCGAACCCGGGATTCGGCCTAGTTCACGACGATGTTGTTGATGACGGAGTTGTTGTCGTCGCAGGCGTTCTTGCCGGAATTGCACAGGACCTGGCTCACGCCGCCGGCTCCAGTCTGGCCGGTTCCGGCCCCGCCCTTCGGTCCCATGACGACCTCGAGAACCACCAAGGTTCTGTTGTCGAAACCGGTTCCCTCGGACCTCACCACCACCATCTGGTTGCCATTCACGGCAGGGCCGTCGACCACGTACTTGCCCATCCGGCATTCCGCGGTGTCGTTGCGAACATAGACGGTGTAGCTGCCCATGAAGGCATTGGGCGCGCCATTGGGGTTGTCGCCGGGTATCGGCTCCGTGCGAGACACGCTGGTGGGATAGGACACTTTGTACAGGGGAACCCCGGCCGCGTCCCGCATGACGGCGCCTCGGCCGACCGGCTGCCCTCTGCTATCGAGCGAGTTTGGGATCTCGTCCGCCACGTAGGCCACGTGCCCCGCGCCGCCCAACATAGCTGGAAAATCGACCTGAGACGGACCATTCAGAATGTCGCGCGCGCGTTCGAGACCCGCCTCAGCCACGTACAGGGCCTGGTTGCGCAGGTTGGTGTTGGCGGCCATCTGGACGTTGCCCCCAGTCAAGAACACGCCTGTCAGGCCGATTCCCAGAAGGCCAATCATGGCCAGCATTACAATGATGAGAACCGCGCCAGCCTGCCCGTCTCGGCCAGCAACTGAATTGCCTGCAGCCGAAACGTCCCGGCGAGCAGGTCGCAATGAATAAGGCATCGGGCAGACCTATATGATTGAGTATCGACAGGCGGGGCTGCCAGCTAAAGGCCACCTTGCCGCTGTGCCGCCACAAGCTAGATTTCACCTCTAGGACTCTGATGGCCGAACGGGATCCAGTCTGCGGAATGATGGTTGATCCCGCGAAAGCGGCCGGGCAGCACGAATACAAGGGTGCCCTCTACTATTTCTGCAATTCGTCTTGTCTGGCCCGCTTCAAGGCCTCGCCGGAGAAATTCTTGACGCCAAGCTTGCGGCCCGTGGGCATGGCTGGGATGGGCCTGGTCAGATTGGGCGGACCGCGTCTGGCGGTCCAGCCATCGCAGGCAGCGCCAAGCGCCGCCGCGGCGCCGCGCTACCTGTGCCCGATGTGCGCAGGCGTGACCAGCGACCGCCCTGGCGCATGCCCAAAGTGCGGCATGGCCCTGGAGCCCGAGGTCGTGTCGCTGGAAGAGGCACCCAACCCCGAGCTGGCAGACATGACCCGCCGGTTCTGGATCGCGCTCGGCTTGTCAGCACCGCTGGTCATCTACGGCATGGCGGAGATGGTACTTGGGCATGCGGCTTTGCACGTCCTGCCAGCGCGCGCGTTGGCGCTGATCCAAATGGCGCTGGCCGCGCCTGTGGTGCTGGGAGCCGGCTGGCCGCTCTTGCAGCGGGCGTGGCACTCGATGGTTCGGCGCAGCCCGAACATGTTCACACTCATCGGGTTGGGTACTGGGACGGCCTTCGGGTTCAGCGTGATAGCGGCGCTGCTTCCTGGTGTGCTGCCAGCTGCATTCCGCAAGACAGGGGCGTCTGCACCGCTCTACTTCGAGCCAGCGGCGGCCATCACCACCCTGGTTCTCTTGGGTCAAGTGTTGGAACTGCGAGCCCGCCAGGCCACCGGCAGCGCCATCCGCGCGCTTCTGCGCCTGGCCCCGAAAAACGCGCGTTTGATTTCGTCGGACGGCTCGGAAAGCGACGTTCCCGTCGAGCAGGTGCAACTAGGAAATCGGCTGCGGGTGCGGCCAGGCGAGCGGGTGCCGGTCGACGGCGTGGTCGTGGAAGGCACAAGTGCGCTCGACGAATCCATGATCACGGGCGAATCCCTGCCCGTGGACAAGGCGGCCGGCAGCCAGGTTACGGGCGGCACTCAGAATGGCTCGGGCGGCTTTGTCATGCGCGCCGAGCGCGTGGGTGCCGGCACCCTGCTGGCTCAGATTGTGCGGCGGGTGGGCGAGGCCCAGCGCAGCCGCGCGCCCATTCAGCGGGTGGCTGACCGCGTGTCGGCGTGGTTCGTGCCGACGGTGGTGGTCGCGTCGCTGGTCACCTTCGTCGTGTGGGCGCTGGTCGGACCCGAGCCGCGACTGGCCTATGCCCTGGTCAACGCGGTGTCTGTGCTCATCATTGCTTGCCCCTGCGCGCTGGGCCTGGCCACGCCCATGTCCGTGATGGTGGGCATGGGTCGCGGTGCAGCCGCGGGCGTGCTGGTGCGCGACGCTTCGATGCTGGAAACCCTGGCCCGCGTCGACACCTTGGTGCTCGACAAGACCGGGACCTTGACCGAAGGCAAGCCCAAGCTGCTTGGCGTGCATGCCGCGGGCTTCGCCCCGGACACGGTGCTCGCGCTTGCAGCCAGCCTGGAGCGCGCGAGCGAGCACCCCCTGGCTGCGGCGATCGTGCGCGGCGCCGAAGAGAAAAAACTGGCCTTGTCGTCACCGCAAGACTTCCGCTACCAGGCGGGCCGCGGCGTCAGCGGTCAGGTGGACGGTCATGCGGTTCTGGCGGGCAACGAGAGTTTCTTGCGCGAGGCGGGCGTCGATGGGGCGCCGCTGCTGGCATTGGCCGAAGGGCCTCGCAGCCAAGGTCACGCCGTCGTCATGGTGGCGATCGATGGCAAGCCCGCTGGTGTGCTCGACCTGGCCGACACCGTCAAGTCCTCCGCGGTCGAGGCGCTCGCCGGTCTGCGGGCCGAGGGACTGCGCCTGGTGATGCTGACCGGCGACCACCGCGCCTCGGGCCAGGCCATCGCCAAGGAACTGGGCATCGCCGAGGTGCTGGCCGAGGTGAGCCCGGGCGCCAAGGCCGACGCCATCAAGCAGCTCCAGGCCCAAGGCCGAGTGGTGGCCATGGCTGGCGACGGTGTCAACGATGCTCCGGCGCTGGCGCAAGCCCAGGTCGGCATTGCCATGGGCAGCGGAACCGACGTGGCCATCGAAAACGCCGGCATCACCCTGGTCAAGGGCGACCTGCGCGGGATCCAGCGCGCCCGGCGCCTCAGCCGCGCCACCCTGGGCAACATCCGACAGAACCTCTTCTTCGCTTTTCTCTACAACGCCATCGGCGTGCCCCTGGCGGCCGGCGTGCTCTACCCGGTGTTCGGCCTGCTGCTCTCGCCCATGATCGCGAGCGCTGCCATGAGCCTCTCGTCGGTCTCGGTCATCGGCAACGCGCTCCGGCTGCGCAAACTGGACTTGTGACAGCCCCCGTCTTTCCGGGGGTTCCTGGTGCGGTCGGGGAGATTTGAACTCCCACAGTATTACTACCACCAGAACCTGAATCTGGGCATGCCTAGCCTAATCCGCAACAATAACAATATGTTACAAACGCCAGGGAGCATCAAACAATTACCCACGACGCTGCAATGCCTCGATTCTGCTCATCATTTCTGGGTAACTCCGGTCCATTCTGGTTGCAGTGGTGTGCGGAGAAGAGCATTCACGGTGACTACGGCACCCCACCCTACCCCCACCAGTACGAGTGACCCAGGTTGATGGTGCCGGCAGCATTTCGTGGGGAGATAGCTAACTGGATACGATCACCAGCACCACAGCCATCATCAGCTCAATCAGTTTCGCTCGGGTGGCCCGTGCTGGCCTTGGTGATGAACACGACGTGAAGGGCATCATCTGGGCAGTACCAGATTCTTCCAGCTCCGGTCACCTCGTACTGCCACTGCTCCAGCATCTTGCCCTTGATGGCACGGGTGCCCAGGTCGCTCCTCAGCCGGTGCTGCCTGCTGGGGTTGGTCCGGTCTCGAGGTTCTCGTGACAGAGCATCCCATGCCTCCCGAACTGGACCAGGTGCCTGACGACACAGCTCTTCCCATCCAGCAGCAGCTTCGGACTCACCAAACCGTAGTTCCCATTCTCCGCGTCGAGCAGGTGGAGCTACTCGTTCACCACGCTTGGGCATCAGGGACGTGAGACCTTGGTGTGTGTGCCTGGAAGAGAACGTTTCAGGTCTGCTGCCAGCTTGGGGTCTGAATAGATAGCAGCCGTGGATTTCCAGGCATGAACAACTTCATCCAGGGCAGCACTGTTCCCTACCGAGGCACAGGCCCTCACGGTGTCGATAAACTCATGCACGAATTCCTGCTTCGCATCTTTGGCCAGGAACTTCATCCAGGGAAAGCGAGCGGCCAGCAGGCTGGCCAGAGAATCTGGAATCTGGGGAAGGTCCACCAGGTCTGCAAGAAGGCTGGCAGCAACCTCAATACCCGAGGAAGAAGCAGATGCTCTTGTGTCCAGGGATAGCCGGAGAGCAACATCACCACGCCTGCGAAGCACAACATCTTCCTTGGCCAGCTTCTTCAGAATGGGTTTGGGCTGCCGCAAGAAGTCGGTCAGGGTCTCGACGTGGGCACTCATGGCCATGAGTTTATCAGATAAATAGCAGATGTCGCCAACAACCCACCCTTGTCGGCCTTGCCCTCGCGCTCCAAGTCGCACCACCTGCCTGAATCTCAGGCCCTCGTCCCGGTGTGGCAACCGTCCTGCCACCCGATCTTAGCTCAGGACAAAACAGCCCCGGCTACCCCAAAATCCGCAGGTCCACCTGGAGAGAGGCCGCTGCCTCCTAGCTCGACCGGAAGCCTCTGCAAGCGCCCAAAGCTCGCGTCCACTTTCCCCATCCCCATCTTGCAAATCCCGGTTACTGTCAGCACAGATTCCCGAAGAAAGGCTACCCATGACGGACCAGAAGGACAAGGCGAAAGAAGGACTTGAGAAGCTGATTCGCTATTTCGAGGACGACTTCCGCCACATCAAGAACAGCTTCACCGAAGAAGACACAAAACAAAAGCTCATACAGCCTCTCTTCAGCCTGCTCGGTTGGGATTTCACCAAAGACCAAGACGTTAGCTATGAGCGCTCCGGCGGAAGACACACCAGGGTCGACTACCAATTCGGCAACCACCACTTCTACCTTGAGGCCAAAGCTCCAAGCCAAGACCTTCAGGATGACCTGCTGCAAGCCAACTCCTACGCCTATAACAAAGGGCGCTTCTGTGTCCTCACGGATTTTCAGAGGCTCACGCTCATCAAGCCCATCAAGCCGAACAAAGACAAGCCCCAGTTGTCCGTAGTCGAAAGCCTCGATCTCAATTACAAACAATATCTTGAGCAATTTGACCTGATTTGGAACACCTTTTCCAAAAAGGCCGTCCTCCTAGATGGCTCGCTTGATGCCCTCTTAGAAAAGGAAAGGAAGAAACGCAAATTCTACACGGTAGACGAGGACTTTCTGCGAGAACTGGAAGGCTGGCGCGAGGATTTGGCTGAGGACATCTACCTCAACAACAAGAAGGCCATCGGTTTAGATGAGAACCTTCTGGCTGAATATGCTCAACGCATCCTCGACCGAATCATCTTTAGCAAGTTCCTCGAAGACCGGGCCATTGAGGAGAGCGTCCTTAGCGATCTGGTAGGTAAAGACAACCTATACCCCAGACTCGTTCGAGCATCGAGAGAAATTGGCAGAGCATATAATGGGCTAATCTTCAACCCCCACGACGTAGACCGTATTTCGGTTAGCGACAACGCTTTGAGTGCCATTCTCAACGGTCTCTACGACACCCCCAAGAGGGCCGTTTTCTACAAGTTCAACTACATCCCAATCGAGATCCTCGGAAACATCTACGAGAGATTCCTTGGGAAGGTCATCAAAATAAACCCCGACAACCCAAAGAAGCCCGTCCGCACTATCGACAAACCGGAGATTGCCAAGGCTCAAGGTGTCTACTATACCCCCGACTACATAGTGGAATATATCGTCAAGAACACCGTTGGAGAACTGGTCAAGAACAGGTCTGTCGAACGGGTGTCGACCATCAGAATTGCAGATATCGCCTGCGGCAGCGGCAGCTTCTTGGTGGGCGCGTACTCGTTCTTGCTCAAATGGTACTTGGACTACTACACGAAGTATCCCACCAAGGTGGGTGGTGCCCTCTGCAATGGCAAGCTGACAAGGCAAGTCAGGAAGGACATACTGCTCAGACACATCTACGGCGTCGACATCGATCCACAGGCTTGCGAGGTCGCCCAGATGAGTTTGTATCTGAAGATGCTCGAGGATTGCCCCGACATACAACAGGAGTTGCATTTGCACCAGCTGATATTGCCGGACTTGAAAGGCAACATCAAATGCGGCAACTCGCTTATCGAATCGGACTTCTACCGCCAGACTGAACTTCTGCCGCTGACTGAGGAACAGAAGTACCACATCAATGCGTTCGACTGGAAACGGGCATTCCCACAAATATTCTCTCCCACTGAGCAAGGAGGCGGTGGGTTTGACGTCGTGATTGGGAATCCTCCATATCTTGCTGGACGTGAGTGGACGCAAGAACTCTGGACGCAACGTCCCTACTTCAAAGGACATTACACTTGCATGACGGATCAGTACGACCTCTACGGGCTCTTCATCCAGAAGGCCGTGGAGTTGCTACGCGATTCCGGTCGTTTCGGCTTCATCACTCCTACGACCTGGCTGAACAATGATCACTATATTGCTCTCAGGCAGTGGGTAGCTCAGAAGACGGATGTCGTTCTGCTTGGAGACTTTCGCAACGTAGACGTATTTGCCAAGGCCACAGTCCTACCTATCGTGATCGTGGCATCTCGCAGGGAGCATCCTTCAAAGAAGTCTACTTGTACCATCGAGCAATTCAGTGAGCCAAGGGTGAACCGTTCATTTGACTCTGGCATCGCTATCTGGGAAGAGTTTCCGAATCTGATTTTCAATCTGTCCATGTCGAAGGAAGACTTGCCGGTCCTCAAGCAGATAGAGAGCCGAGGCAAGCCCTGTGGAACATTGGCGGATGTTCGTTTCGGTGTCAAAGTCTATCAGCGAGGAAAGGGCAAGCCGAAGCAATCGGGTAAAGAGGCAGAGGAACGTCGATTTGAAGCAGAGGAGAGGAAGGCCAAGGACTACTATCCTTATCTCTGGGGGCAACATGTTACCCCTTGGCACATCCGAACCGGAAGCGCCTGGTTGAAATATGGGCCACACCTTGCGGAACCGAGGACCTTTGATTTGTTCACCGGGCCTCGAATCCTGGTGCGGCGTATAGTTGGGCAACGGCTGATTCTCTGTCCAACAGCTGACACACTCATTGCTGACCAGCTACTTCACACAGTCAAGCCGCTGGCAGAGTTTCCAGATTATCGGTTTCTAGCAGGGGTGCTAGGGAGCAAGGCCGTCGCGTACTACTTTCAGAAGCGCTTCAATCGGACGGAAAAGACATTCCCGGAGATACGAGTTGCGGAGCTTGCTTCCCTGCCCATCCCGAGCATCAATTCAAAGGAAGAAGGGGAGAAAAGGGCACATGACCGGATTGTGGCGTTGGTCGGTGAAATGCTTGAGTTGCCGTGGAAGCAGGACAAGGAAATGACGCCGCACGAGCAAGAGATTCTTCAGCGCGAGGTCGCGGCTGTTGAAGTGGAGATTGATCGGATTGTCTATGACCTGTACGGGTTGGCCAAGAATGAGATTGGAATAATTGAAGGCCGCACCGAGGCATGATGGAGTGGTAACGCTGAGGTCAGAGCGGGGGACATAGACTGTCGCGGTGGCATACGGGCCTTTCCAGGTTGAGAGCGATTGTAGGCCCTAATGGTCGGCCCGGATGAAGAAAGATGGAAGCAGGTGATGGTGCAGGAGGAGCTGATGACCGGATGCCTGAAGCCACCAAGTTTGGTGGTGACGGCGTGTGCAAGCACCTACATGGCTATCCCCCTTTCCAGCTGAACCACCAGCCCATGCCGCCCGCTTGGGTTAGTGCACTCGAAAGAAAGCAAGTGATGGGGTCACGTCAGCCCAGATCGGGAATGGCAATGTCTAGTCTCATCTCGCTCAGGGGTAGGATTCTCGATATGTCCGTCAGGTCTCCCACGTCCAAGATGAACGGGTCGTCAACTGTGCGTAACCGTCCGACTGACGACGTA
>PLNW01000108.1 GCA_003142855.1 Myxococcales bacterium | reverse complement strand
CCGCAATTACCCGACAAGCTCTAGCTACGTCGAGAACCCGGCCTTCAGGTTGTGCACCACGTCCGGGGTCTTGCCCAGCGCCTCTCGGCGCGACAGGCGCACCTTGCCGGAGGCGCGGTCGATGCCGATGACCTTGACCAACATCTCGTCGCCCTCCTTGCAGATGTCAATCACCCGCTCCACACGCTTCGTGTCGAGCTCGCTGACGTGCACTAGGCCGTCGGTGCCGGGCAGGATCTCAACGAAGCAACCGAAGTCCGCCAGCCTTCTCACCACACCCAGGTAGAACTCGCCCACTTCTGGCTCGGCGGTCAGCCCCTTGATGATGTCGATGGCCTTCTGGGCCAGCAGCCCGTCGGGCGAAGCGATGTGAACCGTGCCATCGTCTTCCACGTCGATGGCCACCCCGGTCTGCGCGGTGATGCCACGGATGGTCTTGCCCCCCGGGCCGATGATGTCGCGGATCTTGTCGGGCTTGACCTTGAGGGTGAAAATGCGCGGGGCGTACTTGTTCAGCTCCTCGCGAGGCGCCGGCAACGCTTCGGCCATCTTGCCCAGGATGAACATGCGGCCGCGCTTGGCCTGCTGCAGAGCCTGCTCGAGGATTGTGCGGCTCAGTCCCTGGATCTTGATGTCCATCTGCACCGCGGTTACGCCGTTGCGCGAGCCGCACACCTTGAAGTCCATGTCGCCCAGGTGATCTTCGTCGCCCAGGATGTCGGACAGCACGGCCACGCGCTCACCTTCCTTGATGAGACCCATGGCAATGCCAGCCACCGGCGTCTTGATGGGCACGCCCGCGTCCATCAGCGCCAGAGCGCCGCCGCACACCGAGGCCATCGACGAGCTGCCGTTGGACTCGAGGATCTCGGACACCACGCGGATGGTGTACGGAAAGTCCTTCTCGTCGGGCAGAATCACCGACAAGGCCAGCTCGGCCAAGTGGCCGTGGCCCGTCTCGCGTCGGCTGGCCCCGCGCAGAGGCTTGGTTTCTCCCGTCGAGAAAGGCGGGAAATTGTAGTGCAGCATAAAGGTCTTCTCGAACTCCTCGCCCAATCCCTCGATGTGCTGCGCGTCCTGCTTGGTTCCCAGGGTCGCGGTGACCAGCGCCTGGGTTTCCCCACGCGTGAACAGCGCCGAGCCATGCGTGCGCGGCAGCAGGCTCACCTCGCAGGTGATCTGCCGAATGTCCTCGGTGGCCCGCCCGTCGATGCGCCGGCCTGTGTTCAGCACCAACTCGCGCAGGTGCTTCTTCTTGGCCGACTCGTAGACCTCCTTGATCTCAGAGTCACGCTCGGAAAATTCTGTCTTGGCTATTTCCAGGATTTCGCTCCCCACCGCATCCAGTGCCGCATAGCGCTCCAGCTTCTCGCGGATGGCCATGGCGGCCTCGATCTTGGGCTGGGCCAACTCGCGCACGCGCGCGTCCAGCGCCGGATCCACGACCGGCGCCTGGAAAACACGCTTGGGCTTGCCCACCGCGGCCCGCAGTTTTTCCTGCAAGTCGATGAGTGGCTGCGCCGCCTTGTGCGCGAACATGAGCGCGTCGACCAGCACTTCCTCGGACACATGCTGGGCCCCACCCTCCACCATCACGATGGCGTCGCGGCTGGCGGCCACGGTCAGGTCCAGCTCGGAAGCCTGGCGCTGGGCAAAGGTCGGATTGACGATGAACTCGCCACCGATACGTCCCACGCGCACACCGGCAAAGGGGCCGGCCCAGGGCAAGTCGGAAAGGTGAAGCGCCGCCGAGGCGCCAGTCATGGCCAGCACGTCGGTCGGGTTCTCCCGGTCGGTCGACAAAACCATGGCGATAACCTGGGTGTCGAAACGCCATCCCTTGGGAAACAGCGGCCGGCAGGGTCGGTCGATGATCCGCGAGGTCAGCACCTCGGTCTCGGTCAGCCGTCCTTCACGCTTGAAGTAGCCGCCCGGGATCTTGCCCGCGGCTGACGTCTTCTCGAGATAGTCGACGGTCAGCGGCATGAAATCGATGCCCGGCCTCACCGTGGCGGCTCCTACCGCCGTGACCAGCACCATGGAGTCGCCGTAGCGCACCACCACGGCCCCGTCGGCCTGCTTGGCCATGCGGCCAACCTCGATGCTGAGCTCCTTGCCACCTAGGGACACGCCTTCACGTACAAACATTTCACTGCTCCTCTCTAGCGGCCCCTGTGGCTTCGTCCCTCATCTCGCGGGTCCGGATCGAATCTGCACCGAACGCAAGGCGCGGCTCGAACCAGCGGGAAGAAGGATGAACGCAAGCACCGGGGCCCTCTGTTTAAGTGGCGGGCGATGCATCACGCACGCCCGCCGTCCATACTGGAAAAACTCGGGCCTACTTGCGAATACCGAGCGACACGATCACGTCTCGGTAACGCTTGACGTTCTTTTTCTTCAGATAGTCGAGCAGCCGGCGTCGCTGTCCGACCAGCATGAGCAGACCACGACGTGAATGGTGGTCCTTGGAATGCTCGCGGAAATGCTCGGTCAGATACGCGATACGCTCAGACAATAGGGCTATCTGGACTTCAGGGGATCCAGTGTCAGCCGGACCCCGGGCGTACTTCTTGACAACTTCTGCTTTCTTTACTGCGGCTAGCGCCATGCAATCACGCTCTTTTCTTTAACTTTCGCCTTTTTTCTCTTCGCCTAATTTCCTACATTGCGCGCCGAGAGTCAACCGACGTTAAACACCCGTAGGATGCGAACAGCCCCCTCCGTGTTTCGATCCACCACGGCCACCACGACTTCCGACGGAAGCAGGACGCAAAGGGGCCCACGCTCGGCCGCGCCAGGGCCGAATTCCTCCCACTGAACGCGCTGGCCGCGAGCCAGACGCATGGCCAGCGCATCCGCGACGGTCACGGCCGGCAGCTGGGCCAGCGCCTCACGCAGTGAGACGAAGGGCAAAGCGCGTCCTTCTTCAACGCATGCCTCGATGGCGTCGAGGGACAGGGCTTGCGCCAGGCCAAATGGCCCCGAAGCCGTTCGGCGCAGCTCGGTCAGGTGCGCGCCCACGCCCAGGTCACGGCCCAGGTCCGCGGCGAGCGAGCGAATGTACGTGCCCTTTGAACAGCGGATGCGCAGGCGCGCCCGATCAGGCGGCTCGAAGGCCAGCAGCACGAGTTCGTGCACCCGCACGTGCCGGGGCGGCCTGGCGATTGTCTGTCCGGCGCGTGCGTAGCGATAAAGCGGCTGGCCGTGGTGTTTGAGCGCCGAGAACATCGGGGGCACCTGTTCGATCTCGCCGCGAAAGCCCGCCAGGGCTGCCTCCACGCGAACGGCGTCCAGGTTGCCGACCGGCTTCTCGGACAGCACCTGTCCGGTGGCATCCAGCGTGTCGGTCTCGACGCCGAACTTCACAGCAGCCAGGTATTCCTTGTCAGCACCAAGCAGAAAAGGAATGACCTTGGTGGCCTCGCCCACGCACACCGGCAGCACGCCCGAGGCCATGGGGTCGAGCGTCCCACCGTGGCCGAGCTTGGGCGCGCGCGCGCTAGCGCTTCCCGCGCGCATGAGCGCACGGCGTACTCTTGTGAGCACCGCGAAGGATGTGGGGCCGACCGGCTTGTCGACGACGAGAACGCTCACTCTTTCTTGGCCACCTCTCGCAGGAGCTGCTCGATATGGGCCTCCTGCTCCAACACACGGTCGACCTCGAAGTCCAGCCCCGGCGTGACCTTGAGTCGCAATCGCTCGCCCACCTGCCGCCGCATGAACCCGGCCGCACTCTGCAAGCCGACGCGCACTTTCTCCGCGGCCGCGTCGTCTGCGCCGTGTACCGTGAAGAACACGCGCGCCTGGCGCAGATCTCCGGTGATGCGAACGTAGGTGATGGTAATGAGGCCTGCGTCGCGTACGCGCGGATCCTTGATGGCCCCGCGCACCACCATCTCGCCGATGACCTCGCGGATCTCGCCCGCGACCTTTTCCGCGCGTTGACTCACCCCTATCCCTTCCACCCCAGGTCGTTTTCCGCCAGGGGTTGGCTGAAGGTCAAGAGCTCACGCTCCACGTTGGTGGCTTCGGCCAGACCGCGCACGAAGCGCACCACCTCATCCAGCGCCGATTCCACGAAGCGGCGGTCGTTGCCCAGCAAGGTCAAGCCCAGCACACCCCGTTGCCAGACATCGTTTTCGTCCACCTCGGCGATGGCGACATTGAACTTGTTACGCACGCGATCCTTCACCCGCCGCAGAACCATCCGCTTCTCCTTCAGAGAATGGCTCTCCGGAATGAAGAGCGTGATGCGGGCGATACCGACGGTCATGCCGGTGGCTGATTGATCGGCAACGTTCTCCCTCTCCCTCCGGGAGAGGGTTGGGGTGAGGGGACTGTGTCGGACGTGAACCCATGCCGCGGCCTTGTGGCACAACCCCTGCGTCGCTTCAGCGTCTGGCCTAGACAAAGCATCACCCTCACCCCCGGCCCCTCTCCCGGCGGGAGAGGGGAAAACAAAGTGCTTGTCCTCGAATCATGACCGGTCATCGAGGAAAGCCCCCTCCTACTTTCGCGTCGGCGGTGCGGAGGTGGGCTGGTCCAAGACCGCTGCAATGGACTCCACCTCGAAGGCCTCGATGATGTCGCCCTCTTTGACATCGCCGTAGTTTTCGATGCCGATGCCGCACTCGTAGCCGTGGGTGACCTCACTGGCGTCCTCCTTGAATCGGCGCAGCGAGCTCAACCGGCCGGTGTGGACCACCACGGAATCGCGAATCAGGCGCACATGCGACCGGCGCGTGACCTTGCCCTCGACCACCGTGCAACCGGCCACGGTACCCGCCTTGGTGATGTGGAACACCTGGCGCACCTCGGCCCGGCCCAGGATCTTCTCTTTGCTCACCGGCGAGAGCATACCCAGCATGGCCTTCTTCACGTCGTCGATGGCGTCGTAGATGATCTGGTAGAGCTTGATGTCCACGCCCTCCTGATCCGCCAAGGCGCGCGACTTGCCTGCAGGCCGCACGTTGAAGCCGACCACGATGGCCGCGGACGCCTTGGCCAGGGTCACGTCAGATTCCGTGATGCCGCCCACGCCGGCCGAGAGCACGTTGACCCCCACGGTCGGCGTAGACAGGTTGCGCAAGGCATTCGAGATCGCCTCGACCGAACCCTGCACATCGGCCTTGAGCACGATGCGCACCTCCTTGACCTCGCCCAGCCTGATCTTCTCGAGGATGTTCTCCAACGACACGCGCGTGGTGCCGCTGGCTTCCTTGCGCTTGCGCTGTTCGCGCCGGTGTTCGACCAGCGCCTTGGCCGACTTTTCGTCGGTGACGACGTTGAATATCTCGCCCGCGTCGGGCACACCGTCCAGGCCGAGCAGCTCGACCGGGGTGGAAGGCGGGGCCTCGGTGACGTTCTGGCCCTTGTCCCCCAGCATGGCGCGAAGCTTTCCATAGGCCTCGCCGGCCACGACCAGATCGCCACAGCGCAGGGTACCTTCTTCGACCAGCACGGTCGCGATGGCGCCGCGAGAACGATCCAGGCGCGCCTCCACCACGTGACCCTTGGCCGCCTTCTTGGGATTGGCCTTGAGCTCCAGCACCTCGGCCTGCAACGCCAGCATCTCCAGCAATCGGTCGATGCCCTGCTTGGTCTTCGCGGAAACCTCGACGAAAATGGTCTCGCCGCCCATCTCCTCCGAGACCAGTTGCTGCTCCATCAGACGGGTGCGAACCATGGCGGGGTTGGCGCCAGGCTTGTCGATCTTGTTGATGGCCACCAGGATGGGCACCTCGGCCGCCTGCGCGTGCTTGATGGCCTCAATGGTTTGCGGCATGGGCCCTTCTTCGGCCGCAACCACGATGACCACGATGTCCGTCATCTGGGCGCCGCGCGCGCGCATGGCAGTGAAGGCCTCGTGGCCGGGCGTATCCAGAAACACCACGTCGCCTTGCGGGGTGTGAACGCGATAGGCCCCGATGTGCTGGGTGATGCCACCGGCCTCACCGCCCGCCACGTTGGCTTTGCGAATGGCGTCGAGCAGAGAGGTCTTGCCGTGGTCCACGTGGCCCATCACGGTCACCACGGGAGCGCGTGGCACCAGGTCTTCGGGGTTGTCGACCACCTGGCCCTCGGAAATGACCTCTTCTTCGTTGAAGGCGGTGGACTCGACCTGATAGCCGAACTCGGTGGCGATCAGGCTGGCGGCGTCGAGCTCGATGTTCTGGTTGATGTTCACGCCCATCATGCCCAGCGCCCAAAGCTTCTTGACCACCTCGTTGCCCTTGACCCCCATCTTCTGGGCCAGGTCAGCCACCCCGATGGTCTCGCCCATGCGGATGACCCGCTTGTGCTCCGCCGGCGTCGTGATGAGCGTCTGCTTGAGCTTCTTGCCCGCCATCGCAACCTTCTTGCGAGGCGGCCCTCCCGGCCGCTGCCCGGGAGCCCCCGGCGCGCGCCAGTCACGACCACCCGGGCCGCGCGAAACCAGACTGCCCCGTCCCATGCGCCGCAGTTCCTCGTCCCGATCCTTGATCTCGATCTTGGGAACGCCGGCCTCGCGGGAGCCCACCCCGGGCAACTGGATGAATTGCCCGGTGGCAGCCGAACCGGTCACCACCGGTTGGGGAATCTTCACCGGCACCTGGACTGGCGTCACCGGCTTGGCCTGGCCCGCCGGCAAGATAGGTTCAGTCTCCGCCTCGGCCGCAACCTCGGCCGGGGTGGCACCGGCGGGCTCTTCAGCCGCGGCCGACGGCGCCTCGACGGGCGCTTCGCTCACCGCCGCGACCTCGGCCTGTGCTGCCACCGCGGGCGCTTCCGGCTCACTGGGTGCAGGTGCAGGCGCGCCCGCGGAATGTGGCTCCGGCAAAGGCGCAGGAGACGGTGCCTCGCGCAAGGACGGCGGCGGCGGCGCAGGCGGAGCGGCAGGCCGCGCCGCTGCTGGACGGCCGGCCCCCGCCGGAGCGGTCCGCGACCGCCGCCGGATCACGGTGTCGCTCAGACGCTCTTCGACGAGGCTTTCTTGGCGTTCGCGCTCGATGGCTCGCCGGACCCGGTCGACATCGGCGCCGGCCAGGTTCGACATGTGGTTGGCCACCTCAATGCCCAGTGTGCGAGCCTTGGCAACCAGGTCCTTGGGGGCCATGCCAATCTCTTTGGCCAGCTCGTAGACGCGGACCTTGGCCGCGGCCACCGCTGTGCCCGCCGGCTCGGAGCCGGGATCTCTGCGTTCATATCCGCTCATCATAGTGATTCACCCTGCTCGTGGGACGAAACCCCAGGCGCCACGCTCACGTCGCTCAGAAGCCGAATCGGGTCCAGCGCGTCCACCTTCCCGTGGAAAGCCCGGCCGAATGCCCGCTGCTTGACCGCCGCGTTTACACATTCCGGTGTGGGATGCAGCCAGGCCCCGCGCCCCTGCCGCGGCATCGCGGCCCCGCCTCGCCGGATGGCAAGCGCCACGCGGCCGTCGGGCGCTGCCAAGCGAACCAGTTCGCTGGCCGGGACGACGCGCCGACAACCAATGCAAGTTCTTTCGGAAATGCGCCCCATGGTATTCCGCTTCCGCTAGGTCCTCTCCTCAGATGCCACCACCTCGGGTGCCGCTGCCGCCGCTGCCGCCGCTGCCGCCTGGGCGCGCGCCCGCTCATCGGCGCGGCGTTGCTCCTCCAGCGCTGCCGCCCGGCTGGCCGCGGCGATCAGGCGAGCCGCCGCTTCCAGGCTGTCCACCCCGGGCAGGGTCGCCAGTTCGTCCACCCCGGCCCGGGCCAGGGCCTCGGCCGAACCCCACCCCGCGCGCAGCAGCGCCTCGAGGATTTCCGGCGTGGCCCCCTCGACGGCGGTGAGCGAAGCCCGCGCCCGCTCCTCCGCCTCGCGCATCTTGGTTTCCGAGTGGATGTCGATGCGCCAGTTGGTGAGCTGCGAGGCGAGGCGCACGTTCTGCCCCTTCTTGCCGATGGCCAAGGAAAGCTTGTCGTCGGCCACCACCAACTCCATGGTGTGGTTGGAGGCGTCGATCATCACGCGCGAAACCTGGGCCGGCGCGATGGCGTTGCACACGAAGCGAGCCGGGTCGTTGTCGTAGGGCACGATGTCGATCTTCTCGCCGCGCAATTCCTGCACCACCGCCTGCACGCGCGAGCCCTTCATGCCCACGCAGGCGCCCACTGGATCCACGTCGCGATCGCGTGAGCTGACGGCAATCTTCGAGCGGGCACCCGGCTCGCGCGCCGAGGCCTCAACCCGCACGATCTTGTCGTAGATCTCCGGGACCTCCATCTCGAAAAGCTTCTCCAGCAGGCCCTTGTGGCCCCGGGAAATGATGATCTGCGGGCCGCGCGCCGCCTTGTCGATGTCGACCACGTAGGCCACGATGCGGTCACCGGCGCGGAACGACTCGCGCGGCACCTGCTCGCGCACCGGCAGTACCGCCTCGGCACCACCCAAGTCGACGATGATGCTGCCACGCTCAAAGCGCCGCACGATGCCCGAGATCAGCTCGCCCTTCTTTTCGCGGTACTGGTTGAACACGTTGTCGCGTTCGGCTTCGCGCACCCGCTGCAAGATGACCTGCTTGGCGGTTTGCGCGGCGAAGCGACCGAAGGTCTTCCAGGCCCGGTTGAGCTTGAGCAAGGCCCCGTACTTGGCGTCTTGTTCCTCGGCCCGCGCCTGATCCTTCTCGTCGAAGAAGATCTGAAACAGCAGCTCGTCGCCCACGTCGGCCTGCAGATTGAACTGCTTGGCCTCGTCGAGCGAGATCTCCTTGGCCGGGGTGGACACCGGGTCGGCCACGATGATGATCTGGAACAGGTCGACCCGTCCGGTGGCGTCGTTGAACTTGGCCTCCATTTCGCGCTCTTCGCCAAAGGCGCGCTTGGCCGCGGTCAGGATCGCCGACTCGAGGGCTTCGACCAGGATCTTGCGCTCGATATTCTTGTCTTTCGAAACCTGATCGATGACCTGACTCAGGCTCGTCCCTTCGCTCATGACGCACTCCTGTCTGGCGCATGGGGCGCAACGGTCTCGCCGCGCCCGGTCTTGCTGTGACCATGGGGATGTTCCCTGGCCCCCTCCCGCTCGGGCTCCGGCGGCTGGGGCCCGCCTTCGCCACCGGCCGCTTGCCGGCGAAACTCCGCGGCCCAGTCCGGAACCAGGTTGGCTCGCACGATGGTCGCGATGGGCAGGTGGTACACCTTGCCGTCACAATCGACCTCGACCTGGCCGTTCTGCGCTCCGCGCAGCACGCCGGAGAAGTTCCGCCGCCCCTCGCTTGCTTCGGTACAACGAATCTTCACCTGCTGACCGGCAAAGCGCCGGAAGTCCTGCTCGCGGCGCAGCGGACGGTCAATTCCAGGCGAGCTGACCTCAAGTCTGTACGTGTGATGAATCACGTCGGCGACGTCCAGAGCCGCTGACAGGTCCCGGCTGACGCGCTCGCAGTCCTCATGGCTCACCGCGATTCGAGGCAGAACATCCGCCGGCGGCTCACTCGCGCCCGGTAGGTGCGGCGGCTCGGGCCGGTCGATGAACACGCGCAGAACCCACCCTTCCCCTTCGCGATTCCACTGTAGCTCGATCAGATCCAGTCCCGCCCCCTGAATTGGGGGTTCGACCAGCTGCCAGAGCACGTGGGATTCAGTGCGCATTCTTTGCGGTTGTGTGGTCGGGTTTCGTTGGACAAAAAAAAGGCGGGCTCGATGGCCCGCCCACGAACTTTGGGGTGTGCCTGCTAATGACGAAGCTTCTTACCACGACAGAGTTTTGCACGCAATCGCGGGCAGAAACGCCGCATTGCGTGCGACTAATCGGGGAGCGGTGTGGGTGACAGGGACGGTGGCGGTAGCGGTGGCAGCGACGGTGGCGGTAGCGGTGACAGCGGTGACGGTGACAGAAGCGGAAACGGTGGACGGGGGCGGTGACGGTGGCAGTGACGGTGGGAGTGGCCCTAGGGCATTGACCCGCACCTCTTGGGTAGGGGCGACCTGCGGTCGCCCCGGTGGGCACGGGGGCGGCCCGGGCCAGAGCGGAATCAGGGATGGGTCAGGCGCCAGAGAATCGCGAGGATGGAATCGAGCAGGGACAGTGCGGGCGTGACGGTGGCTTGGTCCACGTCACCCCAAGCCATGGCCACGGCCAGGTGGGAGCGGACTTCCCCGGCGGAGCCAGCGGCGATTCGGTAGTGATGGAGTCGATCCTGGCCCGCGCGCCGGGCGCCTTCAGCGATGTTGCCCGGCACCGAGGAGCCAGCCCGTTTGAGCTGCAGGGCCAGATCCCTGTCGTGAAGACGAATGCGCTCGACCGCCGGCCGGAGCGCGCTGACCATCTGCAGAGCCATTTCGTAGACCTCGAAGCGTTTCATCAGGACCTCCTTTGTCGCGGCCTCAAACAGGCCGTCGCGCGGCGATTGACGGTCCCCTGTCCCAGCGCAAGGACGAAACGACAAGGTCAGCGCGAAACCATCGCGGCCGGCGGCGATACTTGTGCCAGCCCGCACGTCGCTCGCGGGCAAGAATCAGAAGGCTATCCTGTCCGACTTCTTCAGATTGCACTGCTCGCACAGAATCTGGATGTTCTCTGGCGAGCTGCCCCCTCCCTTGACGACTGGGATCACATGGTCGAAGTGCAGCTTCTCAGTCGATCCACAGCGCACGCAGGCACCTCCATCCCTAGCCCAAACGACGAGCTTCACATCGTCTGCTATGGGCTCGCGCTTTGGTCCCGTTCGTCGGTACTCGAGCGTGGCCTCAGCGTTCGCCACCTGTTTCCGGAGGTTGACCAATTCGAGCTCCTCGTCGTAGACGAGCTTCTTCGCTCGAAGGAGCGCTTCCTCACGGTCGGATATCTGGACGCATGGGCGTTCGGGCATCAGAAGGCGGCTCCGGAAGAAGATGACCCGCCCCTCACTGTCGAGAAACAAGGGTTCGCGCTCGGAGATCTGCAGATCCGCCCTGCTCAGGACGCATGCCAGGGGCAGCTCTATGGACGAAGCCCCGGCGCCGACCCCCGTGGTGATTTCGATACGCCAACCACTCTCGGGCGCCGCGTCGTCCACTCCGCCGAGGGAGGTCAAGACGCAAGCCAATTCGTGCGCCGAACGGCGAGCCTTCTTCGAAACAACTACCCGCCCCGATACCACCTCTGCGACCTTGAATACATTCACGGACATCGAAGGCGGCAATGGTACACCGGGATGTCGACGCGGACCAGATCGACGCCGACACAGAAGACGCCGACACACGTGCCCAGCCGCTGCAACCGTGTGCTAGGCCGCAGCGCGAGTCATTGCCGCTCGCACACATCCGTTCACGACAATGGAGCGAAACTCCTCGATCGACATGCGTGTGAGCACTGGAGTCTCGACGGTCGCGGTCGATACCCCATACGAACTGAATGAAAAGCCCCAGTACTTTCCCTCGTGGACAACATCGCATCGCGTATCATAGAGCACGTCGATGATCTGTCCCAGATTCATGAGACCGAGATCGAGGGTCAGGAACTTCTCTTCGATCTGCGCCTTCTCGGAATTGGAGAGAAACTGCGAGAAAAACGTTTGAACGTAGTGTCGCGACTTCCCCTCGTCGTGAAAATCGTCGTGCAGCTTTGAGACGTTTTCCGCACAGATGAGCAAGAACAACAGCTCCAGAGCGTCGCGCCCGGGTTGAATCTCGGCCATCTTCTTGGAAATGGTCACAAGGCGGGCGGCTTGGTGCATTATCAACATGGCAGCCGCGTCGCTGGACTTCTCGCAGTCGCCAATGAACAGCCGAGCCTCCGACTCCGACGGGAAGTACGGCCGGTAGAAATCGAGCCACTTGGTCATGAGACGTCGCCGAGCAACCAATCACGTTCTGGGAACGACTGGTGCCGAGCTTCGTGGGGTACAAGCGAGTCGTCAAGGGTGAAAAGGTAGGCGTGACAGTTGACGCTCAAGATGTTCACACGGCTCTCGGCGTCCCGCCGAAGTTCTCCGAGGGAACGGCAGAACTCCGAGAGCGGGTCGCACATGTTGCTGCGAAGGACAGCGAACCCGGGCGGGCCTCTCCATTATGGAAGACTCACGCCACCGGCCGCGATGGTTTCGCGCTGACCTTGTCGTTTCGTCCTTGCGCCGGGAAAGGGGACCGTCACACGCGCACGGCGGCCTGCTTGAGGCCGCGACAAAGGAGGTCCTGATGAAACGCTTCGAGGTCTACGAAATGGCTCTGCAGATGGTCAGCGCGCTCCGGCCGGCGGTCGAGCGCATTCGTCTTCACGACAGGGATCTGGCCCAACAGCTCAAACGCGCCGGCTCCTCGGTGCCAGGCAACATCGCTGAAGGCGCCCGGCGCGCAGGCCAGGACCGACTGCACCACTACCGGATTGCCGCGGGCTCCGCCGGAGAACTCCGCTCACATCTGGCCGTTGCCATGGCCTGGGGTGACGTGGACCAAGCCACCGTCACGCCCGCCCTGGCCCTGCTCGATTCCATCCTCGCGATTCCCTGGCGCCTGACCCATCCCTGACTCCGTCCTGGCCCGGGCCACCAAAGGCCCGGGCCCACCGCCACGGTCTCTGTCACTGTCACTGTCACCGTCACCGCCACCGTCCCTGTCACCCACACCGCACCGTTCCCCGCCCACGCCGAATTCCGAAGCGCCCGCAAACCGTTGAACTCCGACGGAAAGGGCGCTAGGTGTTAGCCGCGGGCGTCGCCCCGAAACAGGCAAACACCAACGTACGGAAACAACTCAGGAGAATCAGTCATGGCGACCGGCAAGTTTGGAGTGGGGGTCATCGGTTGTGGCACCGTAGGGGGCGGTGTCGTGAAGCTCCTCGTCGAGGAGGCGGAGAACCTGCGCCGCAAGACCGGCGTGGCGGTCGAGCTATGCAAAGCGGCGGACATCGACCCAGCCAAGCGCAAGTCCACCGGTCTGGCAGCCGAGCGGCTCACCGAAAACGCGCAAGAAATCCTGGACGACCCTGCGATCCGCGTGGTGGTCGAGGTCATCGGCGGCGTCAAGGCGGCCTACTCCCTTGTGGAGGCGGCGCTGACCGCGGGCAAGCACGTGGTCACGGCCAACAAGGAACTCATCGCCAAGAAAGGGCCTGAGCTGCTCGCGCTGGCGCGAAAACACAACGTGACTCTGCACTTCGAGGCCTCGTCGTGCGGGGGCATTCCTGTCATCAGTGCCTTGGGCCAGTCGCTGGCCGTCAACCGCTTCGAGCGCCTGTATGGCATCGTCAACGGCACCACCAACTTCATTCTGACCAAGATGCATCGCGAGGGGGCCAAGTTCGCGGCCGTGCTGCGGGAAGCGCAAGAACTGGGCTATGCCGAGGCCGACCCCACCGCCGATGTCGACGGCCACGACGCCACCTACAAGCTGGCCATCCTGGCCGCCCTGGCCTTCAACACCGCGGTCGACTACCGCGAGATCTTCACCGAGGGCATCCGCGGTGTCACCGCACGCGACATCGAGTTGGCCAAGGAATACGGCTACGTCATCAAACTCCTCGCCATCGGCATCGAACACGACGAGAAGAGCGTCGAGTTGCGCGTGCACCCCATGATGATCCGGCGCGACCACCCCCTGGCCGCGGTCAACGATTCCTTCAACGCCGTGTTCGCGCGGGGCAACTACGTGGGCGACGTCATGTTCTACGGCCGCGGCGCGGGCGCGCTGCCGACCGCATCGGCCATTCTGGGCGACATCATCGACCTGGCCATGCACCATCCCCAGGGCGGTGTGAGCGGGCGCATGAACTTCGGCGCGCGCAAAAAGCACGTGGTCCCCATGGGCGAGGTTGTGAGCAAGTTTTACCTGCGGCTCGAGGTGAAAGACCGGCCCGGCGTGCTGGCGACCATCGCCAAGATCTTCGGCGAGTGCGAGGTCAGCATCGCGGGCGTCAAACAGAAGGAAGCCACTGGCAAGGAAGCCGAGCTGGTCATCCTGACCCACGAAGTCCGGGAGTCCGCCATGCAGAAAGCGGTGGCCGACATCCGCAAGTTGGACGTGGTGCTAGGCGTGCGCTCGCTGCTGCGCGCGGATAGTTAGTTGGCGTGCTTGGGGCCGAAGAGCAGCGATACCGCGGTTGCGACTGCAAGCAGTCCTGCCACCACCGCCAGTGAAATGCCGACGGGTATTGCGAAAAAGGGCTGGGCCACGATCTTGATGCCAATGAAGGCCAAGATGGCCGAGATGGCGTACTTCAAATAGACCAGCCTCTGCGCCAGACCCGCAACCAGGAAGTAGAGCGAGCGCAGGCCCAGCACGGCAAAGATGTTCGACGTGAACACGATGAACACATCAGTGGTCACGCCGAAGATTGCCGGAATGGAATCCACCGCGAACATCACGTCCGCCGCCTCCACCACCACCAGCACGGCCAGAAGCGGCGTGGCCATCATGCGGCCTTCATGTCGCGCGAAGAAGCGGGCGCCCACGAAGTCTGGCGTGATGGGCACCAGACGGCGAAACAGCCGCAGGACCAGGTTGCGCGAGGGATCGACCGGCTTTTCTTCCTGGGCCAGGATCTTGATCGCCGTGAAGACCAGGAAAGCGCCCAGCAGATACAGCACCCAATGAAACGCGTGAATGGTCACGGCCCCCACGCCGATGAAGGCCCCGCGGGAAATCACCGCACCCACGATGCCCCAGAACAAGACCTTGTGCTGCACATCCCGGCTGACCTTGAAATACGACAGAATGACCAGAAACACGAACACGTTATCAGCCGACAACGCCAGCTCCAGCAGCCAGCCTTGCAGAAACTCCAATCCCTTGTGCACGCCAAAGCGTCGCAGAATGAAAAGGTTGAAGGCCATCCCCAGCGAGCACCAGACCACGACCCAGATGGCGGCGTCGCGCATGCGCACGGGACGTGCCTCGCGGTTGAACACGCCCAGGTCAATGGCCAGCGCAACGACCACGATCAGGGCGAAAAGCCCCCAAACCAAGGGTGAACCAACCGAGGTCATCGCGGGGCTGCTTCCGGAACCTGTACTTGCACGTGGATGGGACCACGCTCGGCTGCGTCGCCCCGGGGCGTGCCCAGGGCGCGCGGCTGGGGCGCCATGAAAGACTGGTTCATGCAGCCCGCGATGGCGCCGGCCTTGCGTTGAAGCACCACGATCCCGACCAGAAGCGCCAGCAGGATGAGAACCCGCGTGACCGTCCCTCGTGGCAGGGTTGCCCAGAAACCCGCCCGCGGTTCTTCGTCGCCCTCATGGTTGTGTGGCTCGCTCACGATGTCCTCCGCAAGAGCTGCTTGACCCGAACGCGTGGCCGCCGGTTTCCCCGAAACGTGTCGACCTCGGCCGTAGCGATGACGTCGAGGTGCGCCCCCTGGCCCGGATCGCGGTCCGCCATGGCAAAGGCTATCGCTTGGCTGACGGCCGCGCCACGCGACAATGTGAGCTGCAGGTGCGACCCACCCACCACGCGGGTCGAGCGCGCCACCACGTCGGGCAGAACCAACAGTGGCTCGTTGTTGCCCATGCCAAATGGCGCCAGCCGCTCAAACTCCTCGGCCTGCACCAGATCGAGATCAGCCAGCTCCGCCGCCGCGTCCACTTCCAGCACCGGATCCTGCGTGCGGCTGTCGAAATGGCTTTGCGCCTGGGCCACGAACTTGGCCCGAAAAGCCTCCATCTGCGCTGCCGACAATCCCAAGCCGGCCGCGGCTGCGTGCCCGCCGAAAACGGTGAGATGTTCCTGGCACGCCGCCAGCGATTGGTAGAGATCGAGCCCGCCGGTGGTGCGCGCGGAACCCCGCCCGCTGCCGTCCTTGAAACCGACCACCACCACCGGCTTCTTGAACTTGTCGACTAATTTGGCCGCCACGATGCCGACCACGCCCTGGTGCCAGCCCTCGGCGCCCAGAACCAAGGCCGCGTCGTTGGGGAACGCCTCGGCCGCGCGCAGCGCTTCGGCCCACATCTCTTCCTGGATTCTCTGCCGGTGGCGATTCATGTCGTCGAGCTCGCCTGCTAGACGAGAAGCTTCAGCCGCGTCGGACGCCAGCAACAGATCCAGGGCCACTTGCGCATCGCCCAGCCGGCCGGCCGCGTTCAGGCGTGGCGCCAGACGGAAGCTCACATCTGAGGTGATCACCGATCCGGTATCCACACCCGCAATCTCGGCGAGGGCGCGCAGCCCGGGACGCCGGAACGCCGCCAGATCGCGCAGGCCGAGCGACGCCAGAATGCGGTTCTCCTCGCGCAGAGGAACCATGTCCGCCACCGTGCCCAACGCCACCAGGTCCAGCGCCTCGCGCGGATCAAAGCGGTCGGCCGCCGGGTGACCTTGGCCGCGCAGGCGGGTGCGCAAGGCTGCCGCCAGATAGAACGCCACCCCGCACGAGGCCAGGCCCTTGAAGGGAAACTTGTCGTCGCTGCGATGAGGGTTGAGCAGCGCCGAGGCGGCTGACGGCCCGGAGGGCACGTGGTGGTGGTCGATGACAATCACGTCCACGCCGCGCGCGCGACAGAGCACGATGGCCTCACCGTCGCTGGTGCCGCAATCGCCGGTCACCACCAGGGTACAGCCCTGGTCGAGGAACTGCGTGACATCACCCGGCGACAGGCCGTAGCCCGACGAACGGTGCGCCACCCGCGCGACCACTTGCGCCCCGAAGGCACGCAACATGGTGGTGAGCACGGCCGCGGTGGTCACTCCGTCCACGTCATAATCGCCGAACACGCCGATGCGTTCCCCGGCGGTCACGGCCGGCACCAGCCGGTCCAAGGCGCGGTCCAGATCCGCGATCCCGTCAGGCGGCCGCAGATCCGCCAGCTTGGGCTGAAGGAAACGGGCCGCCGCCGCGGGATCGTCCAGACCGCGCGCCGCCAGCACCGTGGCCGTCAAGCGACGCAGGTGCAGCTCGTCGCACAGGCGCGCCACAACCGTGTCGTCAGTGGGACGAACTCGCCAGGTGAGGGTCATGATTGCGACCTGCCGGCGAGCATCGCCCGGTCCTATCAGGTCTCGACCGGCTCTTCTTCGTCACGCCGAACCGGCCGGCGGGTCGGCCGCGCCGCCTGCCGCTTCTGCACCGCCACGTACTTCTCGTTGAGCCAGATCAGGATGGGGCTGGCGATGAAGATCGACGAATACGTGCCCACGATGACGCCCACATTCATGGCAAAAGCGAAATCGCGGATCCCCCCGCTGCCGAAGATGTTCATGGCCAGGGTCACGAAGAACACCGTGCAGCTGGTCAGTATGGTACGCGACAGGGTTTCATTGATGGCGTGATTGACCACGCGATCAAACGCCCGATCGCGATAGCGGCTGGCGTTCTCGCGGATACGGTCAAACACCACGATGGTGTCGCTCATCGAATAGCCGATGATGGTCAAGATCGCTGCCAGGGTGGTGAGCGAGAATTCCTTGTAGGTGACCGCGAAGGCCCCCACCGTGAGGATGGCGTCGTGCAAGAGGGCGACGATGGTTCCGGGGCCGTAGCGAAAATCGAAGCGGAAGGCGACGTAGACCACGATGAGCAGGATGGCCCCCATCAAGGCCCGGATTCCGTCGAGCTGAAGCTCCTTGCCGGCCTTGGACCCCACCGACGACACCTGCGGGATGCTGGTCACCGCGCCAGCGCCCAGCTTGGCGTCGAGCGCCGCGCGCACCTCGGACTCCATGCCGACCAGGGTGGCTTCGTAGGTGTGGTCCTGGGGCGGGCCGAACTGCTGCACGCCCTTGTCCGTGGTGGACGTGCCCGCGGCCTTGAGCGCAGCAGCCAGATCCGCCGGATCCACAGCCCTGTCGAAACGGATGTAGACCTTGTCGCCGCCCTCGGAGAACTCGAACTTCTTCAGGATGGCCTCGCCCACCCGCGCCAGCGCCACCTCCACCTTCTTCGACTGCTCGGTCGACATGACGGACACAGCCCCCATGCGGATCATGTACGCGTTGCTCGATCCGCGCTCCATCGCGCTGCCGTACTTGACCACGTCAGGGTTGTCGAACCCCTTGGCCTCCAGCGCCGCGCGTATCGCGCCCGCGTCGACAGGCTTGGAGAAGTCGACCACGATCTCGGTGCCACCGCGGAAATCAACGCCCCAGTTCAACGCGTGGCCACGACTCTTGATGACGTAGGCGTTGATGGGGAGCATAAGGAAGGTGACCAGCAGCAGGGTGATGGACGCCCCGATCCAGTACTTCTGGTTGCCAATGAATTCGAGATTGATGCCGGGCTTGATGATCTCGAAAAATTTCTGATTCGCCGCCATCGGTGATTCTCCTGCCTGCTAGATGGAAAGGGTCGCGGGAACCGACCCGCGGCGGCCCACGATGAGATCGAACATCCACCGCGAGATCCACACCGAGGTGAGCAAATTGGACACGATGCCCACCAACAGGGTGACTGCGAAACCGCGGATGGGGCCGGAGCCGTAGGAATAAAGCACGATGCCGGCCACGAAGTTGGTCACGTGCGCGTCGAACACGGTCCAGAACGCGCGCTGGAAACCGGCATCGACCGCCGTGCGCGGCGACTTGCCCTGGCGTAACTCCTCGCGTATGCGCTCGTAGATGATGATGTTGGAGTCCACCGCCATACCGATGGTGAGCACCAACCCCGCGATGCCGGGCAAGGTCAGCGAAGCCTCGAAGGCAGCCAAGATGGCCACCATGAACAGCATGTTGAGCACCATGGCCAGATTCGCGATGAACCCAGCCACCCGGTAGTAGATGAGCATAAACAGCACCACGGCGATGGCCCCGATCATCATGGAGAACTTGGCCTTGTCGATGGAATCCTGACCCATGGTGGCGCCCACCTGGGTCTCAAACGACTTCTTCAGTGGCGCGGGCAGAGCACCCGAGCGCAACACCGCCACCAGATCCTTTACCTCTTGCTGCAGCTTGAAGGGATCGCCGTATCCGCCCATGGTGATGCGGCCGCGCTCGCCGATCTTGGACTCGATGACCGGCGCGCTGGTGATCTTCTCGTCGAGCACGATGGCCATCTTGCGGCCCACGTTCTCGCCGGTCAGCTTCTCCATCATGGCCGAGCCCTGCCGGTTCATGGTGAACGACACCTCGGGCCGGCCCATCTCGTCCCAGGTTGCGTCGGCCATGGCGAGATACTCGCCAGTCACGCCCGCGCGCTTCTTGAGCAAGTAGGTGCGATAGAACTTCTCCGGCGCGGCGTCACCGCTCTCGCGCGGACTGATCTCCTCGAGCACCAGCTCGCGATCCGGTGGCACCGCCAAGTCGCCCGACAGAGCAGCGATGAACTTCTCCAGCCCTGGACGATCTTTGCTGCGCAGAAATACGTCTTCGTGCTGCTGGCCCGAGTGCTTCTCGGTCCAGCTTTCCGGCTCGGCCTTGATGGGGCCATCCTTGGGCAGGCTGGCACCCAGCTTCTTCATGTACTCCGTGCCATCATCGACGATCTTGAATTCAAGCTGGGCGGTGCGGCCGATGATGCTCTTGATGCGCTCGAAGTCGGACTGCTTGAGGCCAGGCAGCTCGACCACGATGTCCGTGCCCTTTTTGATGATGGTGGGCTCGGCCACACCGAACTTGTCCACGCGGCCGCGGATGGTTTCGATGGCCTGGCGCAACGCCAACTCCTCCACCTCGGCCACGCGGTCAGGGTCGTAGCGCAGCCGCAGCGTGGCCGCGCTGGCGTCACGGTTGACCTCGTCCAGTTCGCGGCGGTAGGGCTTGAGCAGTTCTGCGTCCACGCCGGCCAGGCCTGCGGGATTCTTGAAAGACACAGTGATGTCGTCGCGCCCTTCGCGGCCCACGGTGACATCCGGCGACTTCTTCTTGATGGCGTCCTCGATGTCATTCGACAGACGGTCCACCTTGCTCGACACGGCCTTGTCGATGTTCACCTCGTAGACGAGGTGCAGGCCGCCCTGCAAGTCCAGACCAAGCTGGATGCGTTTGGTGAAGTGGTCCTTGAAGAAAGCGGGACGCTTCTCCTCAGGCACCACTGTGGGCACCAGGTAGAGACCGGCGAGAACAATGGCACATCCATAGAGGAGGGCCTTCCACCACCACGATCGTTCCATGAAATGATCCTTGCTGCGCTAGGAGGCCTTGTCGTCCGACTTCGGGGTTTCGTTGAACTTGTGGCGACCCGTGACGGCACTGCGCAGGACGCGGAGGCGGACGCCCTCCTGGACCTGCAACGTGACCACGTCATCCTTGATCCCCGTGATGCGCCCAATGAGGCCACCGGTGGTCGCCACATCGTCGCCCTTTTGCAACTCGGTCAGCATCTTCTGATGTTCTTTCGCCTTCTTGGACTGCGGGCGAATGACCAGGAGATACATGACGCCGAAGATCAGCAGCATGGGAATGAGCATGCCGCCAAGCGCACCGCCCGGAGACGATGAACCCGAAGACGATGCCTGGGCCAATGAGACAAAGTATTGAGTCACGAAGGGAGACGTTTAGCAGAGGGGTGATCCGGGGTCAATCTAAGCCGGCAGGCCGGAACTCAGAATAGCGGAGTGCGGTGTAGGTGAGCGAGGTGGCAGCAGGGACCGGGGCGGCAACGGTGACCAGCGGCGGGTGCCTTTGGTGCCAAGACATAAAGCGGGTTGGGGCGCAAAAGGATGACAAGGATGAAACTGGCCCAGAACGCGGGTGAAGGGGTGAAGCTGGGGAACACGATCTTGAAGATCCCATTCAGTCCACCAGTCAGTGGCCAGGCAGGCTTCGCGCCACATGACGTGGCGGTATAGAATGGCGACACAATGCTGAAGCGCGTCTACGTCGACAACTTTGGTTGCCTGGTCAACTTTGAATTCAGGCCGAGCCAGGTGAACCTGCTGCTCGGCCGGAACGGAAGCGGGAAGACCACTCTGCTCGATGTCCTGAAACGGCTCAGAGACGTCGTTGTCTTTGGCTCCCGCGTGCCTGACGTCTTTCCACTATTCACCAAGACCCAGTGGGAAACTCGACCTCGTCAGCGTTTCGAAATTGAGATCGAAGCAGCCGGTGAGACCTACGCGTACGTGCTGGTGATCGAGCAAGACCCAAAGACGGGACCCAGTATTCAAGAGGAGATGCTGACGGTTGGGGGCAAACCACTCTTTCGCTTCGGCGAGGGCAGAATCCATTTGTTCAGCGAGGACCACGCCCCCGGCCCGTCGTTCGAGTTTCAAGCACCCTATTCGCCTCTCGCAAGCCATGCCTCCGTAGGATCGAAGATGCGGGTGTTCCTCGACTTCCTCGGCAAGATTTGGATCTTCCGATTGAATCCATGGGCGATGGATGCGGTCTCCGCCTCCGAGCAGGCGGTGCTTATGGAGACCGGCAGCAACTTTCCGTCCTGGTATCGCGGTCTGGTCCAGGCACAGCCCGAAATCTCTAGCTCCATCCGGGACAGCCTGAAGCAGGTACTGCCTGGCTTTGAAGGATTCCGGCTGCCAGACTGGGGCCAAGCAGGGAGCCGTCTCCTGGTTGCAGATTTTTCGCGACCCTCTGGCGGCCCCACCTACGGGCTGCCTCTCACTGGCCTTTCGGAAGGCCAGCGCTGTTTGGTTATCCTCTACTCGGTCCTGCATGCGATTGCCGGCCGAGCAACGATGCTCATCATCGATGAGCCTGACAACTTCGTCGCTCTGCAGGAGATACAGCCTTGGCTGGATCTCCTGCGGCAAGCGATCGAGGACCAGAACACGCAGCTCGTGGTGATTTCCCACAATCCGGATGTAATCGACTATCTCGCCGCCGATTCGGCCTATCTGTTTACCCGTCCTTCGGGTGACGTGACCGTCTGCAGGGAATTCCTGGTCGATCGTTCGCAGGGGATTGCTGCGTCCGAGCACCTGAGGCTGACCTCGTAATGTCCCGCGATCGCGTTCGCTGGCGCTTGCTCTGCGAGGACCGGGAGATGCGGTCGTTCTTCTCCCGCCTCGGAGAGCTGGTTTTCGGACGACGGCCCGACCGTATTCATGTAGCGCCGAAAGGTGAAGGTGCCGCTGAAGACTGGGTGCGGAAACAGTACCCTTCGCTGGCCAAAACGTATCGGCAGTTTCGGCACCAGAATGTCGCGCTGCTGGTGGCGATCGACGGTGACCGTGCGGGCGTAACCAGACGAAAGCGCGAACTCGACGAGGCGCTGGTGAAGGCGAGCATGTCGCGGCGAACAAGCGATGAGGCTATCGCGGTATGCGTGCCAACCTGGAGCATCGAAACCTGGATTGTCTGGCTGTGCGGCTGGGAGGGTGTCACGGAAATCCAGCCCTACAAAGACAGCAACGAGTATCGCGCCCGCAGGAAGGATGAGGTATCCGCCAAGGCTGCCGTGGCCAAATGGACGCCAGTGAGGCCCGGAGAACAAGATGGGGTACCGTCCTTGACCGACGCAAGAACCGAACTCCAGCGAATGCATTGAAACACTAACCCTCCCTGATTCCCTGCTCGCCCGAGGGCCCGGGGCACGTCACCGTCGCCGCCCCTGTCACCCCACCGCCCCCTCTACTTGACTCCCGGCGCGGTCTTGGCCGGAACCTCTCGACCGAACACCGCCTCGGACTTGAACTTGCCAGGCAGATAGGGATCGAGATGACCGAGCCGCCAGAGCGCGGCCAAGCCCACAAGCACGAGCAGGGTCAGATACAGGGCCCAGGGGGACCGCTTCTGGGCAAACCGGTCGCGTGACTGGCGGCGCGCTCCTGGCGGCAACGCCGCCACCTTGGTCAGAGCCGAGCCAAAGGGAATGTTGATCTTGGCCAACGCGTTCACTGACCAGCCGTTCGCGTCCAGGATGGGACCCACGTTGCGCTGGCGCAGCTTGAGCCAAGCGATGAGCATGGACGGGCCCGAGATGGCCAGCAGCAGGCCCAGCGCGCCCACCGGCATCCACATGCCCAATCCCAGGAAGGTGGCCAAGATGCTGGACAGGAAAGTCGCCATGCCCGCCACGGCCACTCCTATGGCGGCCACTGTGCCACGTCGATCTTCTTGGACTCGGGCTTCTTCTCTGCTAATCCAAGGTGCGGCTGTCGAACTCCAGCCCCCGCGTGGGACAGGACAGCGCCATCCACAGCTTCTGGTCGAGCTCGCTCAGGTGTTCGAGCTCAGCCCCCTCGGCGAGCACGACTTGGTCCACGTCGCCCGCGCGAAAAAACTTCCACCGGTGCGATTCTTTGTTCTGGTCACCCATGAAAGCGTACCTCCGGCAGGCGGGACGCGGATGCGTCTAGAAAAATGAATACAGGAGATTGACCTCGGTGAGCGTGTCGACCTTGTCGGAGAAGGCCCAGGAGACGTTTCGGTCCGTGGGGAAGGTCGTGCCTGCAGGCGCGCCCGCGGGAATTGGCCGCGGCGCCGGGTTCTGGTCGTACTTAAGGGTGAAACTGACACCGAGGGCCAACTTTTTGAAGAGATTGGTGCTGATTCCCAGCTTGCCGTTGATGCGCAGGTCGTGAAAAGCATCGACGCCAGTGTTGCCGTTGCTGGCGTTAAGCGCCTTGGTCTCACGGTTGAGGTTGAAGGCTTCCTCAAATCGAACATGCAGCACCTCCGGGCAACTTGGATGCGATTGTTGGGCAAAGGTCACGCCGCTACCAGACATTTTTTTGCGGCGCCGCCCGCCGCCAGTCGACCGCCGGTCGCTACCCCTCGTCGTCGGCAAAAGCCATGACGTCGCGTATGCTGTCGGCGCCAGTGACCAGCATGACCAGGCGGTCGAAACCCAGGGCCACGCCGCAGGTGGCTGGCATGTCGGCCAACGCCGCCAGCAACTTCTCGTCGATGGGATACACCGCCCTGCCCTGCTGGCGGCGCAACTCGGCCTCCGCGACAAAACGCGCGCGCTGCTCGACTGGATCGCAAAGCTCGCCAAAGGCGTTGGCCAGTTCGAGACCACCGGCATAGAGCTCGAAACGCTCGACCGTCAGAGGATCGCCGGGTTTGCGTCGCGCCAGCGCGGCCAGGGGTAGCGGCCAATCAAAGACAAAGGTCGGCCGGTCGCGACCTAGACGCGGTTCCACCCGATCGAGAAAGATCTGAAAGAAGATATCGTCCCAAGTGGCGGCCGTTCCCAGTTTGCAACCCGCGCGCGTCGCCAGCACGCGCAGCTGAGCCACGCTCTCGTCGCCGCGCAGGCCAATCCCAGCGAAGCGTGCAAGCGCCTCGCGCACAGTGAGTCGCTCGAAGGGCGCCCCAACCGCCAGCCTCTCGGGTTTCCCTTCCCGGCCCCGGCCGGCCGGCACGTCGACCACTGGCCACCGACCGACTGCGCGCGCAGCCACTTCCACGAGCCTCTCACAGTCGCGCGCGATCTCCTCCAGGCTCGCGCCGGCCCGGTACCACTCGATCATGGTGAACTCGGGTCGGTGGTGGCTGCCTTGCTCGCCCGCGCGCCAGCAGCGACAGATCTGCACGATGCGCGGCAGGCCGGCCGCCACCAGACGCTTCATGTGGTACTCGGGCGATGTGATGAGAAAGCGCTCGTCACCTGCGGGAATGGCCTCCAGGTGAACTTCCTGGCCCGGCGAGGGAACGCGCGCCGGCGTCTCGACTTCGAGAAACCCCTGCCCTTCAAACCACGAACGGACAGCGCGCCGTATTGCTGCCCGCGCCTCGATCTTTCTGCTCACGAAGTTCTGCACGATGGATCCACGCTCATGTAGCCAGAGCCACATGCGGCTGAGAACACAGAGGGGAGAGGAGAGCACACAGAGGGCGAGAGCGCCTTTCGGTGGCCAGACGAGAGACGCGCAGCACAGCCCTGCCTCCTACCAAGATACAGTTTCTCCGCAAGACACGCAGGTCTGGGTCCCAACGAGAGAGCATGGCCAATCCCTGTCCGGCTCTGTGTCCTCTCCTCTCCCCTCTGTACTACTAGGGTGCCGTTTCTTCGCGGGCCGCGAAGATCTTTTTTCGCAACGCCCGAACATCATTCCGGTTTCTCCGACTCTGTGAACTCCCCTCTCACCTCTGTGTGCTCAGCGGCCGGCGGCTGACAAGACGAATCACCTCACCCGTTTGGTTGCGGCCGTGAGGCCGCCCTGTGTTCTCGACCGCGGGGATTGGCCAGATGAATCACCTCACGTCAGCTCTACGCGCGACCGACTCGCTCTAGATATTCACCGCTGCGCGTGTCGATCTTGATGGTGTCGCCTTCGTTGATAAAGAGCGGCACCGCGATGGAGGCCCCGGTCGAGATTCTGGCCGGCTTGGTCACGCCGGTGGCCGTGTCGCCCCGGAATCCAGGCTCGGTCGCCATGACCTTCTGTTCAATGAAATTGGGCAAGGTCACGCCCACCGCGCGTTCGTTGAAAAACAGCACCTCCACCACGATCTGCTCGGGCATCAGAAGAGCGTCGTCGCCGATGGTCTCGGACGGGATGTGTACCTGGTCGTAGGTGCTGGTGTCCATGAACACGAAGCTGTCTGCTTCCTTGTACAGGTACTGCATGGTTTTGGTCTCGACGTTGGCCGATTCCATCTTTTCGCCGGACCGAACGTTGCGTTCAATGACCGCGCCCGAGAGCAAGTTCTTGAACTTGGTGCGCGTGAAAGCCGCGCCTTTGCCCGGCTTGATGAACTGGAACTCGACCACGGTGTAGGGCACGCCGTCCATCATGACCTTGAGTCCCTTGCGGATGTCGGATGTGTCGTAGGTGGACATTGGATTGGCGGATTTAGCGTGGCCGCTGTGCCCGGTCAATACCAGAGTTCTGGAATCGGGCACTGCGCGTTGCGGGCGTGCAAAGCGCGCAGGGAAGCGCGGTTGGGGGGAGAGGGCCGCTCCTGCGCCTGCAACGCGGACAGATAAAGGAGCGCCGCACGGCAGGCATCACCATGGCCGGCCAGTGCCTTTTCCAGCCACCTGGCCGCCTGCTTGTGGTCGCTCGCGCGCGCGGCCAGAATCCCGAGGACGAAAGCCGCAACCGGGCTGCCGCGCTCGGCCCGTCGTTCCAGTGTGGCCTGCTCGCTTGCGGACAGGCCACCCTCGCGCCCCAGTTCCATGAACGCGCGCAGATCAGGATCGATCTCGCTGGAACTGGCCGACACATTCTTGATGGCCGCGGCCAAGGCCACGCCTCCACCCTTCAGGTAGGCGGCGCGCAAGGCCACCAGATGACGCTCGGGCTGGGCGGGCCGCTCAGCCGGTGGCGCTGCCCCTTCCGTCTGGCCGCGCCCGAGACGAACGGCCAGATTGGCCCAAGCCAGCGGCACGGCCTTTTCGTCGGCCAGCTTGCGCGCGCGCACCAGCACTTCGTCCGCGGCATCAATCTCGCCCAGCGAGGCCAACACCAGCGCGGAGTCGGCCAACACGCGCGCGTCCTCTGAAATCTGACCCGCGGCCCGTGCCTTGCGCGCGGCCGTGGCCCGTTCTCCGTCAAGCCGCGCCTCCTGCGCCGATGCGAGCCAGCAGGCCGCGCGCACGCTGCGCGAGACCCGGTTGTCGCCGCGACAGGCTGACTCGACGTGCTTGCTCCAAGCATTTTCTCCCAGGGCGCGCTCCGCCTCGGCGACCACCAACTGCACACGCGACGCCGTCTTGTTCCTGGCAAGAAACTCGCGCGCCACACGGCGCGCGGCGCTGGCATCTCCACTGTCGAGCCGCTGCGCCGCCCAATCGGCGACAACCGGAGCGAAATCCGGGGCCAATTGCCGGGCCCGGTCCAGGTCCTTCCCGGCCCCGACGGTGTCGCCGGCCAGAGCGCGAACCCGCGCCGAGACAAACAGCAAGACCGGCGGTGGCTTTGCGGCAGCCCAGGCCAGCCCGACCTCCATGTGCTGCCGGGCGATTTCGCGATCTCCGGTGGCCAAGGCGAGCAGCGCGCGCACGGCCTCGACCAGCGCCAGCCGCTGCGGATTGGGACGGTCACCGGGTCGCAGCCGCCGCAGATCTTCTTCGGCGCTCTTCGCTCCAGGCACCCCATGGTCGAGAGCCAAGAACGCTTCGACCAGCGCCAGCCGAACCAGGGCGTCGGCGTCGGGCTCTGCGCCGGCAAGAGCCGTGCGCGCCCGATCGCGAGCGCGCATCAGGCGGTCGAAGGATCCGGACGCCAGCGCACTGTCCAGCTCCTCGCGCGGCGCCGGGCCACGACGTGGTCCCGGCTTGAAGGCGCGATAGCCCAAGACTCCCAGCCCCGCCAACAGCACGAGTGCCGCGGCCGCCGCCGCATACTTCCCGAACTTGGAAGCCGGCTTGGCCGAAGCCGGGGCGGCAGCTTCCGGCCCGCCGGACACAGCTACGGCCTGGCTGGCCGACGCCATCCGAGGCATCGCGGCTGGCACAGCCGGCGGCGTGACCGGAGTGGAGCATGAATTGACGGCATCAACCAGCGGTGTGAAGGGATCCACCAGGGGCGTGACGAACTCGCTTCGCCGGGCGACCAGGGACGGCTTCCGCACCGGCGGCAGCGCGGCCGGCGTCGGGGCCGCACTGGCCGCGACCGGCCGCATTTCGGGCAAGGGCGTTGGCCGAGGCGTCTTGGCGTCGGGAACACGCAGGTCCGCGGCGTACTCGCTGATGATGCGCGCGCGTGTTTCGTCGCCCTTGCGATGCAAGACATCGCCCAGTCCCCGAAAAGCCTCTGCGTTGTCAGGATGCTGCTGGCATAGCTTCACCAGCACGCGCTGGGCCGTGCTCAGGTGGCCCTGCTCGAGCAACGTCCGCCCAAGCAGAAGGTCTTCGCTGATGTCAGGAACGTCAGGCGGCAATGGACGGCATACTACCGCAATTGGCGCGAGCTAGCTTCACAGGGCGGCCTGACGGCCGCAACCAAAGCGGGCGAGGTGATTCATCTGGACAGCCACCCGCCGCCGAGAACGCAGAGGTGAGAGGGGAGGCCGCAGAGTCGGACAAAACAGAATGATGTTCGGATGTTCCCAGCGAAGCTTTGCCGCTTGCGAAGAAACGCGACGCTAGTAGCTCAGTGCCCTCTCCTCTCCCCTCTGTGTTCTCAACAGCGGGTGGCCATCGACGTGAACTCGGAACCCTGGCAGATTCCCGCCTAGCTCCCTAGCTCAAAGGCATCGTGCAGGGCGCGCACGGCCAGCTCGCTGTACTTGCCGTCGATGACGCAGGAGATCTTGATCTCCGAGGTCGAAATCAGGTGGATGTAGATGTTCTCCTTGGCCAGCGCCTCGAACATCTTGAGCGCCACGCCCGCGTGCGAGCGCATGCCCACGCCCACGATTGACACCTTGGACAGATTCTCAACCGTGCGAATGTGGTCAGGCGGACAGAAATCGCTGCAGTGCTTGACCAGAAGGTCGCGCGCCCGCTTGCTGTCGCCCTTGCTCACCGTGAACGTCAGATCGGTGCGCCCCTCGGCGGAAAGCGCCTGCACGATGGTGTCCACGCCCACTCCTGCATCAGCCAGGGGCCTGAACACCTTGGAGTGAATGCCGGTGGCATCGGAGATGCCAACCATGGTGATCTTGCTTTCGTCCTTGGTGGCGGTCACGCCGGACACCAGGACGGCTTCCATCGCTTTTTCTTCAGGCACGACCCACGTCCCTTCGTTGTCGTTGAAACTCGATCGGACGTGAATCGGAACGGCGTACTTCATCCCGAACTCGACCGACCGGATCTGCAGAACTTTGGCGCCCAACGACGCCAGTTCCAGCATCTCCTCGTAGCTGATGCGATCAACCTTGCGCGCATTGGGCACCACGTTGGGGTCCGCGGTGTAGACGCCGTCGACGTCGGTGTAAATCTCACAAACGTCGGCCTTGAGCGCCGCTGCCACGGCCACCGCCGAGGTGTCCGAGCCGCCGCGGCCCAGGGTGGTGATGTTGCCTGCGTCGTCTACACCTTGAAAACCGGCAATCACCGCGATCTTGTTCTGGGCAAAGGCCTCTTCGATGGCCTGCCCCTCCACGTCCCGGATGCGCGCCCGGGCAAAAGCGCTGTCGGTCAGCACGCGGATCTGATGACCGAGCAGCGACACCGCCTTGCCACCCTCGGCATGGATGGCCAGGGCCAGCAGGCCGACCGAAACCTGCTCGCCGGTGGAAGCGATGACGTCTAACTCGCGCTCGTCAGGCTCGACGTGCATCTGCTGCGCGAGCCCCAGCAGGCGGTTGGTCTCACCCGACATGGCCGAGACGATGACAGCCACCTTGTGGCCCTGGCGTTGCGTGGCCAGGCAACGACGAGCGACGTTCTTGATGCGCTCGACTGTGCCAACCGAGGTTCCGCCGAATTTCTGTACGATGATCACTTCGAGGTCGAGTTATCGCCGATTCGCCAGGGCGAGGTCAATCCTGCACCGACCACCCTGATCCCGCGATAGCCGCAGAGGGTCGTGGTCGTAACCGTGGCCGTGGCCGAATCGGGATGACGAACGATGTCGCCCGGTTTCGCCCCACGGTCTTTCGGAAAACGTTGCGGCTGACGGGACACACGGCGGTTGCTACTATTTCAGTGTGGCCCTCTACGACGAACTTCGCTCGGTGGTCAATGCACTTGACCAAGCGGGGGTAGACTACGCGCTGGTTGGTGGATTGGCCGTGGCGGTGTGGGGCGCGCCGCGGGCGACCAGGGACATCGATCTGTTGGTGCGAAGCGAAGATTTGGCAAAGGCGATGAGCGCTGTCCGCGGGTGCGGGTTCACCCTTGAGGCACTGCCCTTTGAGTTCAAGGACGGAACCACCCTCCAGCGGGTCAACCGGGTGGACGAAGCCGGGAATCTCATGACCGTGGATTTCATGCTGGTCGATCGCAATTCAGAGTCCGCATGGGCAAGCCGGACGCGCGTGCCGTTCGCCGATGGAGAGGTTGCCGTGGTTTCGCGCGAGGCGCTCATGGCCATGAAGGCCCAGGCTGCGCGGCCGCAAGACATGGCGGATATCCAGAATCTGAAAGAGGGTGACAGGTGATTGCAGACATGTCGCCCCAGGCTGTCGAGGCCCGCCTGCTCGAGGCCAGCCGCCTCGCTGGCTCTTGGCGTTCCGAAGCAAGGCTTGAAACCAAGGTAGATATGCGCGGTCCGGCGATCGCTGCGCGACTGAAGGAAGCGTCCGATCTGCTCGATGTTTGTCGCGCACTATCCCGAAATCGTTGTGCAAGGGAGGAAGCGCGATGAAGACAGTCAGGGACATTCTGGCGGCCAAGGACCAGCGGGTTTGCTCCATCCACCCGAAGGCGACGGTGTTTGACGCTCTCAAACTGATGAGCGAGATGGAGATCGGCGCGGTGATGGTGCTCGACGAAACCGGGGCGGTGCGCGGGATTCTGTCCGAACGTGACTACGCTCGGAAGATCCGGCTGCAGGGCAAGACCTCACGCGAAACCGCGGTGGCCGAGATCATGACCCCGGTCGAGCACATGCATACAGTCAAACCGACCAATACCCTGGAAGACTGCATGGTCCTCATGACTGCCAAGCACGTGCGCCACCTGCCGGTGTTCGAGGACTCGCGCTTTCTGGGTGTGATCTCCATCGGCGACGTGGTCAAGGCCATCATCTCCGAAAAACAGAGCCTCATCGATCAGTTGCACGACTACATTTCCGGCAAGTTCGGGTAGCCAGTCGGGGCGGTAGCCAGGCTCCACGCAACTATTTCCCGGCGTCGCCGAAAACCAGTCCATGAGGCTGGTCAACCAGACTGCGGTTCCGGCGACGGTCACGACCTCCGACTTCGAGGGCTCGACCCAACGCATAGGTCTGCTGACGGCCAAGGCAACCTTCCGCTTCGATGATCAAGGTCGCGTCGAGCTGGAGACGCAGGAACCGTTCCCTCTGCTCGCGCAGGACGAAAAGACACCGCTGGGCGATCTCCCGGCTGACCTGCAACCGCGCGTTGATTCGTCGCTGGAGGTCATTGTGTTGGGGCATGCTTATGCCCCGCGCGGGCGCCCGGTGTCCGCGCTGACTGTGGCCCTGACCGTGGGCCAGGTGCACCGCGAGCTACTCGTGTTGGGCGACCGATCCTGGGCGCCCAATCACAAGACCGCTTCTCCGCCGACACCATTCACCAGGATGCCGCTGACCTACGGCCGCGCCTTTGGCGGGACGGTGCCCATCAACCTGGACCAAGAGTCGGTCTTCGACTTGTCCGACACCTGCAACAAGCACGGCCTCGGGTTCGACGCCGAGCGCATGGCGCGCGAGCTGGGCGGTCTGCTCAAAGCTCCGCGCGGGTATCCCGCGCTTCCTGCCGGGTATGTGCGCCGCCTCCCCAACTTGGAAGATCCGCGTGCACCAATTGTCCGTTGGGAGGATGTGCCGTTGCCTTTGTGCTGGGCCACGGTTCCCATCGACGTGCCCCTGTGGGCTGTCCGTCAGGCACGCGAGAACCCCAAACCGCCTCCCCTACCGCCACTGGCCGAAATCAGGCGAGAGCTGCCGTCAGTCGCCAACTATCGCGCCCACCCCGATTGGGTCATTCCCGTGCCAACATTGGCGCCCACAATTCGGCTGGAGAACCTTCTGGCGACAGTTCCGGTATTGGAAATATCCCTACCGGATCTTGGCGTTGTGGCTGACTACACAGTCAACGGACGAATTGGCCGACGCAGCCTGATGCCACACATGCTGGTGCTGCTGCCGGATCAGTGGCGCTTCTATGTCGTGTACCGGCTGCTGTTCAATTTCCAATTTCAGCCGGGCGACGAGCGCGAATTCCGGTTGGGCATAGAGCCCAAGTGGTTTGCATGAGAGTCAAAGTGTCGTTGATGGGCGATGTCTGTCTTCCCCGGCCCGCACTCATGACGGTTCACCAAGGGACCCCACCACCGCCGCCCCCTTTGCTCTACCCGCCCAAGTCGCCCCTGCCATGCATGGAATCACCCACGCCCATGATGTGGCCTCCTGGCTTGGCGCTACAGCAGAACAAGCTGACCACCACGGTATTTCACAAAGCGCAGTTCGTCGTACTGGAGGGCCACGACTGCGGCTATGCGATCCCGCACGTCACGATTCCACCTGCCAACATCAGCCTGCCGCTCATCATCGCCTTTTCCAAACGAAAGGTGATGTTTTCCTCCTCCAAGGTCAAAGCCAACGGCGCACAGATCGGTTGCACTGAGATCGGCGGTCCCCCTATCCCACTTCCCATGATGTGCTGCGCGTCGCCGGCCTCGTTGCCAAATGGCTTTCCGTCTTTCAATGGCCTTCACACAGTCAGCGTAGGACTGAGCAGCGGCGAGGTTGCCGCTGGCTTCTTGGCCATTGCCTGCAACATTCTCGGCAGCCTCGTCTGCCGCCTCGAAGGGTTTAGGGACGGGTACCAGGACCTCACCAAGGAACTGGTCGGTGCCGCCAACTGGAAAGAGTGGGCCTTCAAGACGGCCTTGGGATGCCTTTCCGGAGCTGCACGAGTGGCGCTGACTGCCGACGGAAAAGTGTTGCGCGTTGAGATCGGCTCGGGATACGCCGGGCTGCGGATTGCGTCGAAGGAGCTATCCGAAGGTGGTTCGAAAGTTGAGCGTGAATATCAAGTGGGGCCCATGCAGGTTGGCCTCGCCCATACCGACAATCCCAATGGGACAACCAGTGACCAATCGACCCTGAGCGTGGGCTCACCAATAGGAACCGGCAGCTCGCAGCTCACCAATACCTACGACAGCAACGGCGAACTGGCAGAGCAGAAGACACAGACTACGGCCACCGGCGGAGCGGTGGACTACTACGCCGGCGACACGGCGGCAATTTCAGACCAGCACACAACCACCCTTCAGGCTGGCGGCCACGCCACATCCACGACCGTGGGCTACGCGGGCTCGTCGTCACCTGCGGAGAGCTGGGGCATGCCACTATGACTCGCGTACCAGTGCGTCCGACGTACGATGCCGTTGTGGGCCTGGATCCACGGTCGCCACTTGAGCCGGCGTTTGCCTTTGCTCTCGTGAAACTGACCTACGAAATCAAAGGCACGGCGGCAGCGCTCACCCAGCCCGAACCGCTGCTTTTCGACCTATGGTCCGACGAGGAATCGCAGCCACGCTTTCCGCCGGGTTCTGACTATTGGTTGGACAAGCAAAGTTCCGACGTCGTCATCCGAGGATCCGCCTTTGCGCCCGCGGGGCGGCCCACTCCCTCGATGTTTGCGTCGGCGCAGATCGGCCGCACGACCAAACGAATCGCCGTCTTTGGCAAGCGGCTGATCGAGTCGAGCCATGGCCAGCCACGCCTGAGCCGACCCGAACCCTTCACGGAGATGCCGCTTCTCTATCAGAATGCCTACGGCGGCCTCGACAATCGGGTTCCCATTCCGGCCCATTTGAAAGACGACTACATGCGCACCGTCGCACTCGGCCTGCAGTTCGATCACCCGGGCCTTTATCCGCGCAATCCTGTGGGCAAGGGCTATCTCGTGATCCCGGATTCTTTCGACGAAGTCGAGCTACCCAACCTGGAAGATCCCGCCGACTTGCTCACCGCCGAGCGACTGATCACGCGCAAGCCAGAGCTTTGGTATCGGCAGCCTTTGCCCTGGTGCTTCGATTGGACCGTCGGGCTGACCTTCCCACGGTACTTGTTCATGGGCCTCGATGCCTGGTTTCCACCGCCGGATGATTCGGCGCTGCCCGAGGTGCAACGAGGTTTCATTGCCGCTGGGCTGCGCCGCGAGCTTGAGAAGGACCACGACCTGGCCGCCGGCTACCTGCAAGAGGCATCGCTCGGCATGGTCGTGGGCACTCCGCTTTGTGGGCAACCCGTCACCCTGCGCGGCATGCATCCCGAGGAGCCGACTATCTCCTTCACGGTCCCGCCTGCGCCGTCGATCGAGATTGAGGTCGAAGGCGAGCGGGCTGCGCTGCCGCCCCTGCTCACCAATCTGGTCATTTTCCCGGCTGAAAAGAGATTCACCGTTGTCTACTGTGCCAAAACAAAAAATCTGCGGCGGGTCTTCATTCCTGGAATCCACAAGAGCATTCCCCTCGCTGCCCGCATCAACCGCGACGCTGCCATCCGCTACCAATCGCCGCCGACCATTCGTGATCGGCTGCTTGCCGCCGGCAGCGCTTCGCAGGGGGAAGCGGGCAGTCACTAGCATCCATTTCGAGCGGACGGAGGCCCTTGCCATGTCTTCAAAAGACCTCAAACACGAACTCAGCGGAAGTCGTTCCTCATCCGAAGAGGCAGGCTCTGCCTTCGACCAGCTGCTGGCAACTGCGTCCAGACCGGCGTGGCCCGAGGGTCACGTGATCGCCACATGTATCGAAGAGCGGCACCCCACACTGACCGGCCGGATGCGCGTGCGCTGCGAAGATGCGCGCGGATGCCTGCATGAAGCCTGGGCGGCCAGCTTGCACGGTCTCAGCGTGCGCGTTTCCGACCGCGTGCTTGTCTTGAAACTGCCCCATCAGCCCGATGCCATCGTGGTGGGCGTGGTCGATGGTTTCACCCACCGCCCGGAGACCCCTCAGTCGGTCGCGCACGTCCTCGAAATGAAGCGCGACGAAGCCCTGCAAGTCAACGCCGAGAACGGCCAGCCCTTGCTGCACATCGCCCGCAACCAACAAGGCCCGGTGATTCGGCTGCTGCAGGCCGACACGCAGGTCGAGCTTCCTGGCAAGCTGCGCATCACCGCCGGTGCCATAGAGATGCGTGCCCGCGCTGGGGCCGTGCGCATCGACGCATCCGACGACGTGGAGATCGTCGGGGAGGCCATTCACCTCAACTGACCGAGGCCTGTCGGGAAATTCCCGGCCAGCGCAAGTCGGCCAGTGTGCCCGTGAGCGGTAGCGTGGGCGGTAGCGACCAGCGTGGTGGCGGCTTGCGTAGGCGCAAAGCGGCCCGATCGCGCGACACGCTTCTTGCCACTCTGTGTGGAATAGCGAGCCTCCGTCAACGCCCCATGGGCACTTTGATCACGATCTTGCGGATGAGCCCGCTGTGCGCGCCGGTGCCAATGCCCGGCTGGTGGCCGTCCTCGGGAAAGCAGATCGCGAAACAGCCGGGATGCAGGGTCAGATACTCGGCGGATCCCTGCAGTTCCTGGAAATCGTTGGCCACGTCGTCGGACTTCTCGGTGCAGCGGCTGCGCGGCACAAAACCAATGAGTTCTTCACCCGCCAACACCACCTGGATGTCGATGAAGACGCGATGGCCTTCCAGAAGCGAGTTCTGCTTGGTCTTGGGCGCGGACTCAGCGACGATCACGGTGCAGCCGCTTGCTCCCAGGGGCTGTCGCCCTACCGGCAAGGCCGCTAGATCGGTGTTCTTGAGATAGGCAAAACACTCGGCAAACAGCGGGTGGACTGCGGCGTAGCGATCGGCGTTGGCGAGAACATCGAAGATCATGAACTACCTTTCTATTCCTGCACAGGCCCGCGCGCGTAGTCCAGCGCGTGAAAGAGTTTGCCCTGGGTATCATCGTCGAGCAGCGCCGGCACAAGCGCACCAGGAAGCACAGACTCCACCGCGTTGGACGCCCTAGGCCCGCCCAGATCCGTGCGCAGCCAACCTGGGTCGAGCAGGTTCATCAGCACGCCCGAGCCGCGCAGCGACGGCGCCGTGTCACGCACGAACTTGTCCAGCGCCGCCTTGGACGCAGCGTAGGCCATCAGTTCCGGCTGGTTCGTGATGCCGGAAGTGACCTGGATGATGCGACCCCAGCCTCGGCTGCGCATGCCGGGTAGCACGCGGGCGGTGATGTGAATCGCGGTGATGACATTGACCTCGAAGGAATGCCGATAGTCGTGAGCCGGTGTGGCCAGCCAGTCCTTGCGGAATGGAGTCATGATGGCCGCGTTGTTGTAGAGGATGTCCGGTCCCTCGCAAATCGTCAGCACCTCGTCAACCAGTCGGTCGACCGCGCCTTGATCGGACAGCTCGGCGGCCAGGCTCACCACGCGCCCCGCGTGTCCTGACAGCTCCTTCTCCAGTGTGGCCGTGTGCTGTTTCTCTCGGCTGTGCAGGATCAGACGGCAACCCTGGTCAGCCAAACCCAGGGCCAATTGCCGGCCGATGCCGCGGCTGGCGCCGGTGACGAATGCCCACTTTTCTCGTAGGTCTGCGCTCATGAATCTTGCTCTTGCGTAGATACGCCCGAGAACGACTATGTCAGGGTTGCGGGCGGTTGGTCCACTCTCACGCGTTTTTCCGCTGGTCACCACCACCGGGAACCCGATTCGCGGTGAATGGTTACAGTGTGACTGAAGGGGTTTCTGCCAGAACCGAATCAGCCCCTCCTGCGACGTCGGCGGACCTCCTATCGCATCGTAAAGACGTGGCGTTCTCCGCCGCCCCTCAGTCGGCACATCGCTTGCAGTGTGATGGTCACGGACAATCACCGCACAACCAAAGGAGCATCGTTTATGAAACTCACCATCTCGATGATCATCGCAGTTGCCGTCGCTGTGTCGGGCGCATCGGCGTTCGCCAAGGACAAGGAGCAGAAAATGCCTCAGGAACAGGTAGTAACCATGGAGGTCACAGGCGAGGGCTTTGTGCCTGCGCAGGTGAAGGTGAAGGCCAATCAGCCAGTGAAACTGGTGGTCACGCGCAAGACCGACCGGACCTGCGCCAAGGAGATCGTCATCAAGGACTTCGGTATCAACAAGCCGTTGCCGCTCAACCAGCCGGTCGAGATCACGTTCACGCCAACCAAGGCAGGGAAGTTCCGCTACGCCTGCGGGATGGATATGATCACCGGCGTCATCACCGTGGAGTGACATCATGATCGCGCGCCTCCCGCTTCTCCTTTTGCTGACCGCCACACCCGCGCGGGCGCCAGATCCCGCCCAGGTACCGGCCGGACCGACCTTGCTGGAGGATCCCGTGCTGCGGGGACTGGTCAAGGACGCCATGGAGAAGCGGCCCGAACTGGCGCAGGCGCGCGCGCAGATTGTGGCAGAGCAGGAGCGCGTGCCCCAGAGCCAGGCCCTGCCTGATCCGACGCTTTCGCTGGGCATCCAGAACGACGGATTCAGCAGCATCCAGATCGGCAAGATGGAGACGAGCTGGATCTCCATCATGGCGTCGCAGACCTTTCCTTGGGCAGGCAAGCGCGGGCTGCGCAGCGAGTTGGCCGGCCTCGGCACCCGCGAGGCCGAGGCCGATCTGCGGCGCGTGCTGCTCTCGGTAGCGGCAGAGGTCGAGCGGGCCTACGTAGATTTGCTGCTGGTGCGCGATCAGCTCGGCCTGCTGACGAGACTGGAGTCGCTTTGGGCGCAGTCGGAAGGGCTGGCCCGCGCCCGCTACGAGGCAGGCGAGGCGGCGCAGTCCGATCTTCTGCGCGCGCAACTACAAAGGAATCGCCTACGCCAGCAGCGATGGGCGCTGCAGGCCGAGGAGAATCGTCGGACAGCCGTCCTCAACCGCCTGCGTGGGCACCCGCTGACCGAGCCGATCGCAACGACGCGCAGCCTGGCGGACCTGCCGGACCCGGCGCTGCCCGACCCCGAACAAGCGGCAACAGCAGCGGAGGCGGAGAGCCCAGAGCTGAAGAAGGCGCTGCTGGCCGGGGAGCAGGCGGGCCGGCGCGTGGACCTGGCAAACAAAGAGCGCTGGCCAGACGTGACGGTGAGCGCAGGAGTGATGCCCCGCTGGGGCGGTTTCGAAACCATGTGGCTGGCTGGGGTGGCATTCAACCTGCCCATCTGGGGCGCGCAGAAGCAAACGCGCGCCATGGCGGAGAACCGGGCACGCGGCGAGGCGGCACGGAACGGCGCCGAGGCGATCCGCCAGCTCTTGCGGCAGCGGATTCACGAGAGGCTGGCGGCCTTGGGCGCACTGGTGGAGGCGAACCACCTCTACCGTTCCGGGCTGCTCGTGCAGTCAGAAGCCACGGTTTCAAGCACGCTGGCGCAGTACCAGGTCGGACGCGTGACGTTTGCTTCTGTCCTGGAAGCGCTGGCCGGGTACCTGGGTGACGTGAATGGTTTCTTCGAATCGGTCGCGGCGGCGCAGCGGATCGCCATCGCCGAGCGGGAGCTCAGCCTGGACGCGCCGGGCGGGCCCGCGACGGGCGGCATGGGTGGCCCTGCGATGCCGGGTGCAGGTGCGACTCCTGTTTCCTCATCGTCGATCCGATCGGCAGGTTCGCAGCAAGGTGCGGACAGCGCCGGCGCCTCGACGTCAGGCATGTAGAACGGAGCAATCCATGGACGCGGACAAGACCCAAGGTTCCGAGGCGCCGAAGAATCCCGAACCGCGCCGGCCATCGCGCCGTCTCGTCGCGGTGGCGCTCGGGTCGGTTGCGGCCGGGATTGTGATCGGCGGTGCAGGTATGCATCTGAAGATGCACAGGCACGACGCAGGGGCAACGAACGCGCCCGCAGGGGCGGCGGCGAGAAAACCTCTCTACCAGTGCCCCATGCACCCGACCATCACGTCAGATCACCCCGGCGATTGCCCGATCTGCGGAATGAAGCTGGTTCTGGTGTCGTCCGCCTCGACTGACAACAGTGCGGCCGCAAAGCCGGGCGCGCGGAAGATCGCCCTTTACCGCTCGCCCATGGACCCGAAGCAGACCTCGCCGGCTCCACGCAAGGATGAGATGGGCATGGACTACGTCCCGGTCTACGCAGACGAGCTTGCCGGTGGTGCTCCGGTGCAGGGTCTGGCCACGGTCAACATCGATCCGGCCAGACAGCAGCTCATCGGACTGCGCACCGCCGCGGTCACCAAGGGCCCCATTGGCGCGACCTGGAGTACGGTGGCGCGCATCGAGGTGAACCCGGCGGGTGTGCGCAAGACAAACGTCAAGGTCGACGGCTTTGTCGAACGGATTTACGTGGACTTCGTCGGACAAGCCGTGCGCAAGGGCCAGCCGCTGTTTACCCTGTACAGCCCGAGCCTACTGTCCGCACAGAACGAGTACCTGCTGGCGTTGCAGACCAGGGAGGCCCTGGCCAAGGGCGGCGCCTTGTCGGAGAACGGCGAGACGCTGGTGGCGTCGGCTCGCCGCCGCCTGGAGCTGTGGGATGTGCCGGCTTCGGAGATTGAGCGCCTTGCGCGCACGCGGCAGCCCACCAAGGCCCTGACCATGGTGTCGCCTATTGCCGGCGTGGTCACAGCGAAGAACGTGGTGCAGGGGGCACGGGTGAGTCCAGGCGAGGCGCCCTACGAGATTACCGATCTGAATGAGGTGTGGGTGATGGCCGACGCCTACGAAACCGATCTGGCCCGGATCCGCGTGGGCATGAAGGCCACCCTGACCTTGCCCGCCTACCCGAACCGCTCGTTCTCGGGTCGGGTGGCTTTCATCGATCCGGTGCTCGACCCGAAGACCCGCACCACCAAGGTGCACCTGCACTTTTCCAACTCGACGCGAGAGCTGAAACCAGAAATGTACGGCGAAGTCGCGCTGCAGGGGACGGCGCAGGAAGGACTGCGCATTCCGGCCGACGCTGTGATTCGCGCTGGGACCAAGGACGTGGTCTTCCTAGCGCACGGAGAAGGCCGGTTCGAGCCGCGCGTGGTCCAGCTCGGGAACAAAAGCGGGGCCGAGGTCGAAGTGTCGAGCGGCCTCGAAGAAGGCCAGCAGGTGGTCACGCGCGCCAACTTCCTGGTCGATAGCGAATCGCAGCTGCGCGCTTCACTCTCCGCCATCGGAGGCAAGTAGCCGTGCTCAAGCGGATCATCCGCTTTTCGGCCGAGAACAAGTACCTGGTCATCGCCGGCACGCTGGTCGCAATCGCGATCGCGTACTGGACCATGCGCAATATCCCGCTAGATGCCCTGCCCGACCTGTCGGACACGCAGGTCATCGTGTACTCGCGCTGGGATCGCAGCCCAGACATCATCGAGGATCAGGTCTCGTACCCGATCATCACGGCGCTGCTGGGCGCGCCCAAGGTCAAGGCCATTCGTGGCTACTCCGACTTCGGATTCAGTTACGTCTACGTGATCTTCGAGGACGGCACTGACATCTACTGGGCGCGCACCCGCGTGCTTGAGTATCTGTCCAAGATCGCGTCGCAGCTTCCGGCGGGCGTGAAGACTGAACTGGGACCGGACGCCACCAGCCTGGGCTGGGTCTTCCAGTACGCGCTCGTGGATCGGACGGGCAAGCACGTCAGCGATGAGCTGCGCAGTTATCAGGACTGGTTCATGCGCTACGCTGTGCAGGCCGTGCCTGGCGTGGCCGAGGTCGCCACTGTGGGTGGCCAAGTCCGCCAGTACCAGGTGACGGTAAGCCCCGACGCGCTCGCGGCGTACAAGCTGCCGCTGCAGGCTGTGATCGAGGCTGTGCGCAAAGGGAACAACGACGTGGGCGGCCGGCTAGTGGAACTGTCGGGCCGCGAGTACATGGTGCGCGGTCGGGGCTACGTGAAATCGCTCGGCGATCTGGAGAAGCTGGTGCTCAAGACCGACAACGGCACTCCCATCACGGTCAAGGATGTCGCTAGTGTCGCTCTCGGGCCGGAGATGCGGCGGGGCATTGCCGACTACAACGGCCAAGGCGATGTGGTCGGCGGCATCGTGGTCATGCGCCAGGGGGAAAACGCCCAACACGTCATCGACCGTGTGAAGACCAAGCTGGAGGAGCTGAAGCCGTCGCTGCCCGAGGGGGTCGAAGTGGTCACGACCTACGATCGCTCAGATCTCATCGGGCGCGCCATCAGCACGGTCACCGACAAGCTGATCGAGGAGATGATCATCGTCTCCCTGATCATCCTGCTCTTTCTCTGGCACATCCCATCGGCGATCGTGCCCATCCTGACCATCCCCATCAGCGTGGTGCTGGCCTTCATCCCCATGTACTTGATGGGACTGAACGCGAATCTGATGTCGCTGGCCGGAATGGCGATCTCCATTGGCGTGCTGGTGGACGGCGCCATCGTCGAGGTGGAGAACGCCTACAACAGGATCTACCTGTGGCAGGCGGGCGGCAAGAAGGGCGATTTCCATCACGTGCGCTTGGACGCGCTGATGGAAGTGGGGCCGTCGGTGTTCTTCTCGCTGCTGGTCATCGCGGTTGCCTTCATGCCGGTCTTCACTCTGGTCGACCAGGAGGGCCGACTGTTCAAGCCACTGGCCTATTCAAAGAACCTAGCCATGGCCATTGCTGCGCTGTTGGCTGTCACCCTGGACCCGGCGATGCGCATGCTGTTCGCCCGGATCGACCCTTTTCCTTTCAAGCCGCGGCCGCTCGCCTGGCTGGCCAGCCAGATCGCGGTGGGCAAGTACTATTCCGAGGAGCGGCACCCCATCAGCCACCTCTTGCATCGGATCTACGAGGGGCCATGCCGATTCGTGGTCCGGCACGCCAAGCTCACCGTGATCGCCAGCCTGGCGGTGGTCGCGCTGACCTTGCCTGTTTACTTCAAGCTCGGCTCCGAATTCATGCCGCCCTTGCGCGAGGGTTCGCTGCTGTACATGCCATCGGCTGTGCAGCCGGGAATGTCGGTGGCTGAGGCGCAGAAGGCCCTGCAGGTGCAGGACAAGATCCTGATGAGCTTCCCGGAAATCGACCGGGTCTTCGGTAAGGCGGGCCGGGCCGGGACCTCGACCGATCCGGCGCCCTTCACCATGATGGAGACCACCATCCTGCTCAAGCCGGAGTTGCAGTGGCGCGAGAAGCCGCGCTGGTACTCGGGCTGGGCGCCGGAGTGGATCAAGCGCGTACTGCGAACCGCGTGGCGCGATCGGATTACCGAGAACGAGCTGATCGCGGAGTTGGACGCGGCCTTGCGCCTGCCCGGGATCAGCAACGCCTGGACCATGCCCATCAAGGGCCGCCTGGACATGCTGTCGACCGGCATTCGCACGCCCATCGGCATCAAGGTCAGCGGCGCAGACTTGAACGTGATCCAGAAGATCGAGCTGGAGGTCGAGTCCGCCATCCAGAAAATGCCCGAGACCCGCAGCGTGTTCGCCGAGCGGGTTGCGGGCGGCTACTTTCTCGATTTCGTACTCGATCGCGACAAGCTGGCGCGCTACGGCCTGTCCGTCGACGACGCCAACATGATGGTCATGACCGCTGTGGGCGGCGACAACCAAACCACCACCATCGAGGGCCGTCAGCGCTACGGCGTGAATGTGCGCTACGCACGCGATTTTCGCGACGACGTCGATGCGCTCTCACGGGTGCTGCTGCCCTTGACCGGAGGCCAGGGCCAGATCCCCATGGCGGAAATCGCGGAGGTCAAACTGGTGGAAGGGCCGGCCATGATCCGCGACGAGAACGGACTGCTGACGGGCTACGTGTACGTCGATTTTGATACCTCGAAGATCGACGTAGGCCGCTACGTCGAGCGCGCCAAGCAAGCAGTGACCGCCGGGCTGAAGCTGCCCACCGACTACGCCCTGTCATGGAGCGGGCAATACGAGAACATGCTGCGGGTGAAGGAGAGGCTGAAGATCATTCTGCCCCTTACCTTGGTGCTCATCTTCGGGCTGCTCTACCTGAACACTAGGTCGAGCTTCAAGGCCGGTGTGGTCATGTTGGCCGTGCCCTTCTCTGCTGTTGGCGCCATCTGGCTGCTCTATGTTCTGGGCTATAATGTCTCGATCGCGGTCTGGGTCGGCATGATCGCGCTCATGGGCCTGGACGCCGAAACCGGCGTCTTCATGCTGCTCTTTCTCGATTTGTCACACGACGAGGCCAAGGCCCGCGGGCAGCTGCGCACCACCGGCGATCTGGTCGAGTCAATCATCCACGGCGCGGTCAAGCGCGTGCGGCCCAAGGCCATGACCGTGTGTGCCGCCTTCATTGGCCTTCTCCCCATCATGTGGTCTACCGGCACGGGTGCCGATCTGATGAAGCGTATCGCCGCGCCCATGGTGGGCGGCCTGGTCACGTCTTTCGCGATGGAGCTGCTGGTCTATCCGGCGATTTACTTCTTGTGGAGACGCAAGGAGGTCGTCGAAGGACCTGCCACCGCGGGACTTCATGGGCAGAGCACGGCGCTCTCGCCAGGGGCGGTGTCATAGGCGCAATCGACCGTGACTGGCTCGGGGTTCACCCGTGCGCCAGGAAGCGCTCGGCGTCGATAGCAGCCATGCAGCCAGTGCCAGCGGCCGTTATCGCCTGCCGGTAGACATGGTCGGCCACATCGCCGCAGGCAAAAACTCCCGCCACGCTGGTCGCGGTCGATCCTGGCTTGGTCAGGAGGTAGCCGACCTCGTCCATGTCGAATGCGCCCTTGAACAACTCGCTGTTGGGTTGGTGCCCGATGGCCATGAACACGCCGCCGCAGGCCAACTCTCGCGTCGCACCTGTGCGCGTGTCGCGCAGGCGCACGCCCGTCACGCCCGGCTTGGGTAGTTGCCCCAGAATCTCGTCGATGACCGCGTTGGTGACGAGCTGGATCTTGGGGTTGTTGCGCGCGCGATCCAGCATGATGCGCGAGGCGCGGAACTCCTCCCGGCGGTGGATGACGGTGACCTTGCTGGCGTGATGGGTCAGGTAGGTCGCCTCTTCCATGGCCGTGTCGCCGCCACCTACCACCAGCACCTCGCGGCCCTTGAACAGCGCCCCGTCGCAGGTGGCGCAGGCGGAAACGCCGCAGTTGCGAAACTTGTCTTCCGAGGGAATCCCCAGCCACTTGGCCGAGGCGCCGGTGGCGATAATCAATGTGTCGGCCAGCAGGCTGTCCTCGCCGGCGGTGATGCGGAAGGGTCGCGTGCCCAAGTCCACCGCGGTCACGTCGGTGGTGCGAATGCTGGTTCCGAAGCGCTCAGCCTGGGCGCGCAGAAGCTCCATCAGCTTCGGTCCCATGATCCCCCTGGGAAATCCGGGAAAATTCTCCACGTCGGTGGTGATGGTGAGCTGTCCACCGGGTGTGGTGACCGGTTCGATGAGCAGCCCGCCACCCTCGAACATCACGGGGGCCAGGTTGGCGCGAGCGGCGTAGATCGCGGCGGTGCAGCCGGCCGGCCCGCCGCCCACGATGGCGACCTTGACATGCTCCGTATCAGCCATGATTGCTCTCCTACGGGTGAAACCTGGTTGGCGTCGCGTGAACCGATGTGTGTGTGACCGTCTTGCCCCCCAAAAGGGCGGAGGCCAACGCTAGCGCATGGGACGGTCGATGTCAGTCGCAGCGTACGAGCGCCAGCGACCAAACTGGCTATACTCCGCCCCGCATGAGCCGCAGGGTTCGAATACTGGCCGCACTGGCCACCTTGGGTTTGCCCGGCACCTACCTGGCCGCGCAGATCGATTTTGTGCGGCGGCACCATCCCGGAGTTCCGCCGCTCAAATACTGGCTCCCCCAGCTCACCCGCATCTGGCTGCCCGGCCTGGCCGCAACCCTCATCTTCGCCCTCTGCGCCTTCGCGCTTCACAGACGTGCTCGGGGCGACTAGATTTCGCTTCCCTTCGCGCTCATGACCCCCGAAGAGTCAACAAACGCATCGGTTCCCTCGGTCGCCGGCTCGGGTCGTGCCCGGTGGTCGGACCTGCTCGATCGCCTGTCTGAACGACAGATGATCGTCTTGGTCATCCTGTTCGGGCTGCTGCTCTACCTTCCCTTCGCCGGGACCTATGGACTGTGGGATCCCTGGGAAACCCACTACGGCGAGGTCGCGCATCAGATGGTCACCCGCGGGGACTTCATCAGCTTGTGGTGGCCGGGCTCACCCATTGATCCTGACGTCTTCTGGTCCAAGCCGGTTCTCACCTTCTGGTTGATGAGTCTGTCGATGGCCGCATTCGGGCTGGTGCACCCATCGCCCGGAACCTTCGCCCTGTCCAGCCGGCCTGAGTGGGCGCTGCGCCTGCCCTTCTGCCTCATGTCGCTGCTGGCGCTGGTGGGCGTGTACATGGCCGTGTCCCGCTTCGTCAGTCGGCGCGCGGGACTCCTGTCGGTGTTGGCGCTGGCGACTTTTCCCATGTTCAGTCTGGTGGCCAGGCAGGCCATGACCGACATGGCCTTCATCGGGCCCATGACCATGGCCCTGGCCCTTTGTGCGCTGGCCTTGTTCGACGACGAAGACCGAGAGCTGCCGCGGCGGCGCTGGCGGCGATTCTCCTGGCCACACCACGCGACCTTCTATCTCACCATCGGCCTGCTGGCATTGACGGTGCTGCCGCAGATCGTGGTCGATTCCATCCAGCTGCGCCCCTGGAACATCTGGCCCCAGCGCAATCTCCGCATCCCAGGCGTGGTGGTCATGCTGCCCTACGCGATCGGGTTTGTGGTCTTCGTGTGGTACGCGGCCAAGACCCGCTACCAGGCGCCCTTCTACCTTCACCTGGCGGCCATCTTGTGCGGCCTGGCGGTCCTGGCCAAGGGCCTGGCCGGCCTCGGCCTGCCGGTGATCGTGTTTCTGGCCTACCTCCTCTTCACCTGGAACTGGCGGCGCTTGGCCCGCGCGCAGCTTCTGCCCGCCCTCTTGCTCGCGCTTCTGGCCTGCGCCCTGGTCGCGGTGCCCTGGCACCACGCCATGCTGATTCGTCACGGTTTCCCGTTCTGGAACGAACTCTACGGCGACAATCACTGGCGCCGCTTGGTGCTCGGCCGCCACGGTGATCGAGGATCATTCGAGTACTTCATCCGCGAGCTGGGCTACGGCGTGTTCCCCTGGATCGCGCTGGCGCCCTCGGCCCTGGCTTGGGTGGTGATGCGTCCCTTCCGCCGGGTCAGCGCGAACGGCGCCCCCAGTGAAACCACGATCTCCAAGCGCCGCGAGATTCTCCGCTTCGGCGCCATCTGGTTCGTGGCGGGCTACGCGGTGGTGTCCCTGTCCATGACCAAGTTCCACCACTACATCCTGCCCGCCCTGCCCGGCCTGGCCATCGTGGTGGGCTGCTTCCTCGACGATCTGATGGGCCGTGCGCGGGAACGGCTGGCGCTCTTGGCTGCGCTGGTGGGGATTCCGCTTCTGCTGCTGGTGACCTTCGACCTAGCCGCGGTCCAGAAGAATGCCCAGCACTTCATCTGGCTGTTCTCGTACGACTACATCAACACGCCACAAGGCCGGCCCTGGCCACCCGAACTCGACTATCGCATCACGCTGGCGGTGTTTGCCGGCCTGTTCTCGGTCGCCGCCCTGCTGATGGCGTGGCGGCGGCTGCAAACCGTGGCCATGGCTGCGCTGGCCCTGACAGCCGTGTGCTTCACCTACTTCCTGCTCGACGTGTACATGAAGCGTGTGTCCGACCGCTGGTCGCAGAAGCCCATCATCGCGACCTACTACAAGGAAAGGCGGTCGCCCGACGAGCGGCTGGCGGCCTGGCAGATGTACTGGCGGGGCGAGAATTTCTACACGCAGAACGAGATCTACGAAGGACCCAAGGAAAAACGCACCATCTTTCTGGGTGACCGCAACGCCGAAGACCTGAAGGACTTCCTAAAGCGCAACCCAGGCAAGCGAGTCTTCTTCGTGGTCGAGCGCACGCGCTTCGACTCGCTGCGGGGCCTGTTGCCCGAACCCGCGCGGCCGTCCTTGAGAATCGTCGACGACCGCAACAACAAATTCTACCTCGCGGGCGCGCAGTTATAGGGCGTCATTCGGGCGGGTCGACCTGATCGGATCGGACGCGCAGCCAACGAGCGGCGCGGTCTGAGCTTGGTCGCCTGGCCGCGGTTTCAGGCGACAGATCGGCCAAGCGCGCCTGCGGAAGCGTGAGGCGGACACCCACCACGCCACAAGAGCAAGCGATGCGGCAACCGTAGTCGCGAGGCCCCACCAGACCATCTTGTCGAAGAAACGGAGTGTGAATGTTCCACTCTTTCCACGCACGCGCACCGCGAGCGCACCGCCGCTGGTGGTCAGCTCCCCATCTCCCTCCAGCTTGAGATGAGGCATCCGCGGCGCAACCGCGAGCTCGGGCGCGACCAGGAGAGTGGCGTCGGACGAGTCCACCTGGGAAAAGCGGTAGCTGAATCTGTTGGCGGTAACGCTGCTAGGTGTGACGGTCGCGCGATTTGAGTTCCTCTCCACGACGAAGGTCGGCGCCACGCTGAACGGACCCAACGCCTTGGGGACCGCATGGACACAGGAGACAGCCACTCCGCCGCCCAGGTTGGCGCGGGACAAGTCGAATGCCAGGTAGACCGCGACCAGGCAAACCAGCGATGCGACCGCGACGCCGTATCGCGCCCGTCGGCGCGACCAGGCGAGCAGTTGATCGACTCGAACCGCAGCGGCCAGCGCCGGAGCGAAGAGAGCCGACATGGCAAGTCGGGTCAGGGCCCCTTGCGTGCGAAGGAAGGGGAAGGCCAGCAGGCGACTTCCCGGCGGGATAAACGTCAGCCAGGGAACGACGAAGGTGATCACGAGCAGCGGGAAGGTTCGCCGGTTCCAACCTGTCACGCAGAACGCGAGCACGGCTAGGCCGACCCATCCGATATAGAGATTGTGCTCAGGCGGATTGTCGCCGGTCATCAATCGCCACGGCGTTGTCAAGTTGTGTAACAGGTCCGACCAGCCGGCGAAGCGAATGACATAGTTGGCTTGGTATTGCTGGAAGTCGGCCAGGCTCGGCAAGAGCTTGAAGGCCGCGAGTGCAGCGAACGACAGGCTGGCCAGGGCGGCGGCCGGTAGTGCCGTGGACCAAAGCCAAGGCTGAGTCAGCAGGGAAAGTAGGGTGAAGAAGCCGAAAAAGATGAAGAAGAAATGAACCAGCGGGTGCGTGTTTCCTGCATAAAAGGCCGCTGCGAGGACGGCGCCCGCCCACACGGCGTAGAGCAGACGAGAGTTGCGAGGTGCCCTCGCGTTCCATGCCTTCACAAAAAAGGCGAGAGCCAACGGAAGAGTGAGCAAGGTGAGGAACTGGATGTGCCCGGTGAACACGTGAGCCACGAACCCGCCGTTGCAGAACCCAAGCAGTGCCAAGAACAGTGTCGCCAGAGGGGAGGCGCGGGTTCCAAAGGCGCGAAGCAGGCACCGGCAGGCATACACTCCGACGGCGAGGTAGAGCAGCAATGTAATCTTCAGCGCAGCGAAATACCCGAACGGCCGCGCGAGAAGTGTGAGAGGCGAAAGAACATCAGTCTCCGGATTGGCGAAGAAGTCGTGCACCCCTTTGACCCGAAGTTGCTCGAAGCGTCGCGACGTTACCCAGAACGGAAACTCTCGCTCATCGAAGATGGCGTGGAGCGTGTAGCCCGTGTAGTCGGTGCGGTAGTTCCAATCGGAAGCGTGGTTATTCACACCGGCTGAGTGCAAGAATGGCCACCACACGACCACGACAACACCGAAGACAAGTGCTAGTTCGAGAAAGACCGCGATCCGCGGTGCGCGGGCGAGAAGGCGCCTTGCGGACTCAAGCCCCCAGCCGTGCCCGGTCTGGTTGCTTTTTCCCATGTGGACTTGTTCCAAGATAGTGCCTCGGGCCCCGGCAGCGGTACTATAGCCAGTGACCCAGACCACGGGCCAGTCGTTCCAGGACGCGCACCCCAATCCCAGCCATCCGTTGACACCTGGATCTCTGGATGGCAATATTCGCGCCCTCCGAGGGGGATGTCCCCTTTCCCGGGGACAGGATCCGAATTGACCAAACCATTCAAAATCTTCAGCGGCAACGCAAACCGCGAGATCGCGGAGGACGTGTGCCGGTACCTCGACACCACCATCGGTCGCGCCAACGTCAAGCGCTTCGCCGACGGTGAGTCGGACGTCGAAATCAGCGAGAACGTCCGCGGGGTCCACTGCTTCGTCATCCAGCCGACCTGCACGCCGGTCAACGACAACCTGATGGAGTTGCTGGTCATGATCGATGCCCTCAAGCGGGCGTCGGCAGGCAGCATCATCGCGGTCATGCCCTACTTTGGCTATGCGCGCCAGGACCGAAAGACCCGACCGCGCACGCCTATCTCGGCGCGCCTGGTGGCTGACCTGCTAACCGCAGCCGGCGTCGATCGCGTGTTGGCGATGGATCTGCACGCGGGCCAGATCCAGGGCTTCTTCAACATCCCGGTCGATCATATCTACGCCATGCCGGTGATGATGGAATACCTGCGGGCCAAGTTCCCCTCCAACTCGGTGATCGTCTCGCCCGACGCCGGCGGGGTCGAGCGCGCGCGCGCCTATTCCAAGCGGCTCGACACCAGCCTGGCCATCATCGACAAGCGTCGTCCCGCACCCAATGTGGCCGAGTTGGTCAACATCATCGGCGACGTGAGTGGCCGCGACGCCATCATTGTTGACGACCTGGTCGACACCGCCGGCACCCTGTGTGCCGCCGCCCAGGGACTGATGAAGAACGGCGCGCGCTCGGTCTACGCCTGTGTCACGCACGGTCTGCTGTCAGACCCGGCTCTCGATCGTATCCACGCCAGCGCCATCAAAGAGATCATCATCACCGATTCCATCCCTCCCCGGGCCGACATCAAGGCCTCGCCAAAAGTCCGAGTCCTCTCGGTTGCGCGCCTCTTGGGAGAGGCAGTCAAGCGCATCCACCTGGGGGATTCGCTGAGCACCCTTTTCATCTGAGAGAGCCCGAGCACAAAGGATTTCATCATGGATTTTGCCAAGGTTTCCGCCGAGATTCGCCCGCTGTCCGGCAAGGGTGCAGCGCACAGGACGCGCGTTGCCGGCAAGCTTCCCGCCGTTCTCTACGGCCATCAGACCAAGTCGCTGTCCCTGGCTCTCGATCCCGTGATGCTGGTGAAGGCGCTCGACAAAGACCGGAAGCGCAACACCGTCTTTTCACTCTCGATGCAAAGTGATGGCAAGACCGAGGACGTGACCGCGATGATCCGCGACGTGCAGATCGATCCCATGTCGCGCCAACCGGTGCATGTGGATTTCATTCGTGTGAGCCTGGACGAACAGGTGAAGGTGACGATTCCGGTCGTCTTGCTGGGCATTCCCGTGGGTGTGACCGATGGAGGGAACCTGCACCAGAGCTATCGCAATCTTCCCATCACAGCCAAGCCGGCAGATATCCCGACCAAGATCGAGATGGATGTGACCGCGCTCAAGATAGGCGACGCCTTGCACGCCAGCGATCTCAAGCTGCCGCCCGGGGTGAAGGTCATGCTTGACCCCAAGGAAGCCCTGGCCTCGGTCGTGGCACCGCGGGCAGAGAAGGTCGAGGAGGTTGCGGCGGGCGCGGTTCCGGCCGAAGGTGCGGCTCCGGCCGAAGGTGCGGCTGCGGCCGCTCCAGGCGCGGCGCCGGGCGCGGCGCCGGCTGCAGGTGCGCCTGCTGCTGCGGGGGCCAAAGGAGCCCCGGCCGCAGGCGCCAAAGGCGCCCCGGCCGCTGCGGCCAAGGCGGCCCCGGCCGGAAAGAAGGAACCGGAGAAGAAGGGCAAGTGACCCGGCTGGGCCAGGGTCGCCGAGTGCAGATGAGATGTGGCTTGTGGTGGGTCTCGGTAATCCTGGCTCGCGCTACGCGCGCAACCGACACAATGCGGGCTTCATGGTGGTCGATGAACTGCGGCGGCGCGCCGGATCTCCCGCGTCCCGCCTCAAGCTGGGGGCCGAATTGAGCGAGGCCACCTTGGCTGGCGAGCCCGTGCTCTTGTGCAAGCCGCTGGAGTTCATGAACTGCAGCGGCCTGGCCGTGCAACGCGCAGCCGCGTTCTGGAAAATCCCGCCCGAACAGGCCGTGGTGGTGCATGACGAGCTGGATGTCCCGTTGGGCCGGCTCAAGCTCAGCGTCGGCGGCGGAAGCGGCGGGCACAACGGCCTGCAGTCGATCATCCAGGAGTGGGGATCCCCGGATTTTTCCCGAGTCCGCCTCGGCATCGGGCGGCCTCCCGCCCAGTGGGACGCGGCCGACTACGTGCTGGCCGATTTCGCCGAGGAGGAACGGCGCCTGCTGCCCGACTTGATTTCAGAGGCGGCCGATGCCACCGAGACCATCGTGAAAAGCGGGGTGCAGGTGGCCATGAACATATTCAACAAACGCAAAAAGAACGAAAGCGAGGCGGGCGCATAGGGCACCCGTCCCTCATCAACTCCTTGCCCGGCGGCTTGACCGGCCGGGACACAGGTCCAAAGGGAGAACACACATGGCAGAAAAGAGACGAGTCTCGTGCCGGGATATCCCCGGCCGAACGCGCGAGTACGAAACCATCTACATCCTCAAGCCCGACGTGACCAACGAGGTCATCGGCGCGACCAACACGAAGATTCGCGGCGTGGTCGAGGCGGGCGGCGGCACCTTGCTCAAGATCGAAAACTGGGGACGCCGCAAACTGGCCTACGAGGTTAAGAAGCAGCTCAAGGGCATCTACATCTTCTTTCGCTATCTCGGCAGCCCGGGTCTGGTCGAAGAGGTCGAGCGCAACCTGCACCTGACCGACAGCGTGATTCGCCAGTACTCGGTCAAGATCGGCGAGAACGTGGACCCCGCCACGCGCGTGTCCGAGGTGACCGACGAGTTGTTTGCCAACGCCTCGGTGCCCGGGCCGGACGAGGAAGCCATCGCCACAGGACAAGCCGGCGCGCGGCCCTTCGGCGACGAAGACGAAGAAGGCGCGTTCGATTTCGAGGAAGCCGTGTTCGGGAAGGTCGACGAGCCCACCCGGAGAGGAGACTAGGCCATGGCACGACCAGAACAACAGAAGGACGCCGATCTCGAGCAAGAGAGTGGGCGCAAGAAGATGGGCCGCCGCAAGGCCTGCAAGTTCTGCGCAGACGAAAACCTCAAGATCGACTACAAGGACGCCGGGCTGCTCAAGTACTTCATCGCCGACCGCGGGAAGTTGGTGCCGCGCCGGTTGACTGGAAATTGTGCCAAGCACCAGCGCGAGATCGGCCGGGCCGTGTCCCGCGCCCGCATGATCGCGCTCATGCCCTTTGCCGTGACCGGCAAGTAGGAAAGGCGGGAGGACATCATGCGAATCATCTTGCGTGAAGACATGGAAAACCTGGGCAAGGCCGGGGAAGTGGTCAGCGTTCGCGAAGGCTACTGGCGCAACTATCTGCTTCCCCGTGGCATGGCGGTGCCGGCCACCGAGAAAGATGAAGCTCGTCTCGCCCACGAACAGCGACTGATTGCCGCGCGGGTGGCCAAACTGGCCAAGGAACTGCAGTCGGAGGCGGATCGCCTGTCGCAGGTTTCGGTGTCGGTGTCCCGAGCAGTGGGAGAAGGCGACAAGCTCTACGGATCGGTCACCAGCCGTGACATTGCCGAGGCGTTGGCCGAGCAGGGAATCAAGGTGGACAGCAAGAAGATCCAGCTTGACGAGCCGCTGCGCAACCTGGGCATGAGCGAGGTTCCCATCAAGCTGGGACACGACACGGTGGCCAAGATCAAGGTGTGGGTGGTAAAGAAGGAACAGCAGTAGGTCCGACCGCCGGCGCCCTGACACGCGACGGCTGAGAACACAGAGGGGAGAGGAGAGGACACAGGGCAGCCCTGCGGCCGCAGCCAAGCGGACGAGTTCATTCATCTTGTCCGCCACCCGCCGTCGAGAACACAGAGGGGAGAGGGGAGGACACAGAGGTGGGAGCAATAAAGGAGGGAATCCGGATCCGCCGGATTGCCCTCCCCTTCTGTTCTGGCCCGTGGGATGATGACTGTTGTGGCCCTATCGGATGGAGACCTTGGCTTTCGATCCGAGTACGCCCGCGTTCTCTCCGGAGCCTGTCTCCCCGCATCCGGCTCTGTGAACTCCCCTCTCCCCTCTGTGTTCTCGACCGCTTTCCGCCCGTGAGTTGATGGGCTCGTTCGCGTCTCTCTAACGTAGACACTTTTCTCCATGAACGTAGACACTTTTCTCCATGGAATCTTCTGGGCTCGCTGACAGCAATACCTCGGGAAGACTGCCCCCGCACAACCTGGAGGCGGAACGCTCTGCCCTGGGCGGCGTGTTGGTCAAGCCGGTGGCCTTCGACGAGATGGCCACGGTGCTGACTGCGGACGACTTCTTGCTGCCCGCTCACCGCGAAATCTTTGCTGCCATGATGGAGTTGGACCAGCGACGCCAGCCCATCGACGTGGTGTCTCTCGGCGACGAGCTGAAATCGCGCGGCGCCCTGCCCCGTCTGGAGGGTGGTTCCAGCTACCTCATCGCCCTGGCCAACTCCGTCCCCACGGCCGAGAACATCAGCCACTATGTCCGTCTGGTGAAGGAGAAGGCCACGCTGCGCCGGCTGATCGCCGCCTGCGCCGAGATTCAGTCGCGTGCCTACGGCGAGTTCGGTAGCTACGAGGAATTCCTCGATGACGCCGAGACGCAGATCTTCAAGGTCGCGCAGCAGAACCGGCGCGAGTCTTTTCAGCCCGTGGGCGAGCTGCTGGGCGACGTGGTCAACGAGTTGCAGACCCGTTCCATGGAACGTCGGCAGATCACCGGCGTGCCCACCGGCTTCACCAAGCTCGACGAGATCACCGCGGGCTTCCAGCCCGAGAACCTCATCGTGGTGGCCGCGCGGCCCGGCGTGGGCAAGACCTCGTGGGCCATCAACGTGGCCACCCATGCGGCGCTTGAGCACGGCATCCCGGCACTCATTTTCTCGCTCGAGATGTCGAAGTTCGAGCTGATGGAACGCATGCTGGCCGGCGAGGCCCGCATCGATTCCAGCCGCATGCGCCGGGGCATGATCGAGTACGGCGACTGGAAGAGTCACATCTACCCCGCGGCCGACCGGCTGACCAAGGCCCCCATCCTAATCGACGACTCGGCCGCCCCCAACATCCTCGAACTGCGCGCCAAGGCGCGGCGCTTTCGCGGCAATCCCAAGTACTTCCCGCCGACCAGCAACGGTCGGCCGCCGCTTGGCTTGATGGTGGTGGACTATCTTCAGCTCGCCCGCGGCCTGGGCGGACGCCGGGAGGAGTCGCGCGAGCGCGAGATCGCCGACATTTCGCGCGGCCTCAAGGCCCTGGCCAAGGACCTGCATATTCCCATCATCGCGGTGTCGCAGCTCAACCGCGGCCTGGAAAGGCGTGAAGACAAGCGACCACAACTCTCCGATCTGCGCGAATCAGGCGCCATCGAACAAGATGCCGACATGATCCTCTTCATCCATCGCGAGGAGATGTACGGCACCGAGGGCGCGGAAAAGAACAAAGCCGAGCTCATTATCGGCAAGAACCGCCACGGCCCCACCGACACAGTGCTGCTGACCTTCCAGCGCGAGTACACCAAGTTCCAGAACTACGCCGATGAGAGCGATAGCGGGCGGTGACCGTGGCCACGGCGCTGACGCCCGCACAGGGTGAACGCATTCAGAAAACCGCCCTTATCTCAGGCGGAGCCAAGGGCATCGGCCGGGAACTGGGACTGCGTCTGGGCCAGCAGGGCTGGGCGGTGGCGCTGTGCTACCGCAAGAGCCGCGCCGAGGCCGAGGCCACCGCGCTGGCCATCGAAGACAAAGGCGGCCGAGCCCTAGCCGTCCATGCCGACGTGTCGACCCCCGAGGTGTGTGCGGCTCTCGTCCGCCAGGTTCTCGACTGGCAGGGTCGCATCGATGCCTTCATTCACTGCGCGGGTCCCTATCATCGCGTAGACGTGCTCGATGAAACGCCGGCAGGCTGGCGCGAGATGTTCGCCGGCAACTTGGACAGCTTCTTCTACCTCGCCCGTCTGGTCGCGCCGGTCATGGTAAAGCAGCAGGCGGGCCGCATCGTCGCCTTCTCCATGGCCAACGCCGATCGACTGATGGCACAGACCCAGCTGACCGCGCACTACCTGGCCAAGGTGGGCGTGCTGGGTTTGGTGCGCAGCCTGGCCAAGGCCTTGGCCAAGGACAAGATCACGGTCAATGCCGTGTCTCCCGGCTTCGTCGATTCCGGGTCGGTGGACGAGGCCGAGCTGGCCGGCCTGGTCAAAACCATCCCCGCCGGCCGCATCGGTTCCGTCGACGACGCAGTCAACGCCGTGCTGTACCTCCTGTCCGACGGAGCCGCCTACGTCACGGGCACCAGTCTTCACGTGAGCGGCGGCTGGGGAATCTAGCCCTTTTCACCGCAGAGATCACAGAACAGCCTGACGGCCGCAACCAAAGGGATCACTCCGGCCACGGCCACGGCCACGGCCACGACCTCCTGTGCCTGTCGCGCGACACCGTCGATAATCTTCGCAGCTTGCGAAGATCTTTTTCGCAACGCCCGAACATCATTCCGGTTTATCCGACTCCGCGAACTCCCTTCTCACCTCAGTGTTCTCAGCGGCCGGCGGCTGACAAGACGAATCACCTCACCCGTTTGGTTGCGGCCGTGAGGCCGCCCTGTGTCCTCCCCTCTCACCTCTGCGTTCTCAGAGGCGGGCAGCTGACGAGATGAATCACCTCACGCCCTTTGGTTGCGGCCGCTAGCTACGTTTCGGTCTTGCGCACCGACACGGCCAGCTTGGCCACGCTCTGGAGCACGTGGGGAACCCGCTTGAGAAGATTGATCGAGGGCGGTCGCTTCTCGTGCACGGCGAACGGGATCTCCACCACTTTCTTCTTTTCGCGGTGCGCTCGAATGACGAACTCGCTGGCAAAGACGTCGCGGTCGAGCACGCACCGTTCTGCGGTCTCCAGCAGAACCTCGCGCTTGAACGCTTTGAGTCCATGCGTGTCGGTTCCACGGAAACCGCAGACCGTGCGCAGCAGGCCGTTGTACACGCGGGTGCCCACGCGCCGGACCCAAGGACGCTGGTCGTTCGACCCCACCATGGCCTTGGAACCGACCACCAGATCAGTGTCGGTCCGTTCCAGCAGAGCCAGCGCCCGCGCGTAGAACTCAGTGTCGCACAGATCAATCTCGTCACAGATGACGAAATCGCCGCGCGCCGCAAGGATGCCGGTCTTCATGGCCAGTCCATAGTTGGGTTCCCCGACGGAGATCATGCGCACCTCGGGGAAGTCCGCCTCGATCTCCTTGCCCATCTCGACGGTACGGTCGCGCGAGCCATTTTCACAAAGAATCAGCTCGTAGGTGAAGCCAAAAGGCCGCAGCTTCTCGCGCAGCTCCAACACGGAACCGCGCAGGATCCCCTCCTCGTTGTAGACCGGAATCACGATGGAGACATGCGGATTGGCGGCGGACGGGGACGGGGTGGTCATGGTGTCTTGCTCCCAGAAATTGCGTCGATGGTGGCCGCGACTTCGCGGCCAGCCAGCAGGCAATCCTCCATCGCATTGTACGTCCACGAGCCGTAGCGGCCGCGCGAATAGATGGCGTGCGATTCGAGGAAGGGAAAGATGGCCGTGGTGGCAGCCTGGTAGTGCTCGTCGAACACGACGTAGGCGTACTTGATCTCGCGCGCGTCGGCAAATCGTACGTCGCCAGGCGCGTCCAAGGCGCCGATGGCAGCCAGGCCTTCAGCCACGTCGGACAGGGTGGCGTCGCTAATCGGCCCGCGGTCGGCCAGTTCCACGTACAAGGACGCCGCTCCGGCCGGCGCCATGCTGGGCGCGGCGTTGCTGTAGATGCCCACGCGATAGAACGGCAGGCTCTTTTCAGGCACGTAGATCCAGTGCCAATCTGTCGCCGGCCGCGAGCGCGTGGCCACGTTCAGGTAGCGCAAGGTGGTGCAGCGCAGTCGACCAGCATGGGCCGCGATGTCGTCGGGGAGGTCAGACACGCGGGCCAGCAGCTCGGGCAACGGCAGGGTTGTGACCACGGCCCGATAGGGCACGCGCTCACCGGCCACCACCACCTCGCGCCTACGCAGATCGATCGATTCCACGCTGCTGCGCAGGTGAATCTCGCCGCCCTGGATGCGAGCGGCCAGGGCTCTGGTCAGCGTCTCGATGCCGCCCTGTTTGGGGTAGGAGAATTCGATGTTGTAACCCATGCGCCCGGCGTCTGCGCCCACCGCGCCGGCCACCACTTGTTCGAGATTGGGCAGGGGCACGAAGCGCGAGCACCAATCCGCGGTGATGGTGCGCGGGTGCACGCCCCACAACTTCTCGTTGTAGGGGATCATGAAGTGCCGCGAAATGCCGGCGCCGAAGTGGCGCAGGCAGTACTCCTCGAAATTGCGCGGCGGCGCACCTTCCGACTGCATCTTGGCCTGGATGACGCCCAACAGACACTCCTTGATCACGTCAGGCGGCAGACCGTAGAGGTTGGCTTGGAACGGGTACAGGGTCGTCACCCCGTGGGAGAAAATGCGGGCGCGTCTCTCGACCGAAGCCATCTCGACGGGCAAGACCTCGCCCACCAGCTGCTTGATGGCCGGATCACGCAGGTGCAGCCAATGTCCGGTCAAGTCGAAGCGAAATCCCTCGCGTTCCTCGGTGACCGCCTGGCCGCCCAGCTTGGCCTCACGCTCGAACAAAACCCACGGACGACGCAAGTGAATGGCCGCCGAGAGCCCGGTGAGACCCCCGCCGAGAATGACTACCTTGTGCGATTCTTCGGCCATGGCTGAAGTGGGGACCTGCCTATCACGGGTGTCAGAGGGTGTCGACATCTGGCGGTTGCGAGCAAGTCCTTCTGGTCATCACGGCTCATCAAGATCTCGAAACGCCTGGGCGGCTCCGCGCGGACACGAGCTTCGGTTCCTGTGCTGTGCCGCCGGTGTAGCACATGTCGGTATTTTGCGTACAGTCGTCGATACGTTTTTTCTTTCCCATTGACGGACAGTTGCCTCATTATAGTGCGGTTGCTTGGCGGTTCGCATCTATGCGGCCCGTCGGCAGAATCAAGAAACTATCCCCGCGGGAGGAATATCATGACCCGACTTCTTCATGGCTTCACTATCTTGGCTGGCACCTGTGCTCTGACTCTGATCGTCGGCTGCGGAGGATCGAGCACACCGAAGGTCAATTGCGATGGCGGCGCTTGCGTCGATGCCAAGCGCGACACGTCTGGAACCAAGTACGATGGCTCGACTGTCAATCCCGACATTAGCCCGCCTTTGCCAGGCCCCGATGGCCCGGTGGCCCAGCCTGATGGCCCGGTGACCCAGCCCGACGGCCCGGTGGTCACCCAACCCGATGGCCCAACTTTTGTTCCTGACGCCGGAGAGCCGGACGCGACCCCGACGAACGATGTGTTGCCGTTGCTCGACGTGATCCCGGCACAGAAGTTCGATGTGAAGAATGACACGTCAGGCACCCCGGATGTTGGGTTCGATGCTCCGACCCCGCTTCTCGATGTGGCGCAGGACATCGCGGCCGATGTCGTGGCAGACGTTCTCGAAGACGCGTCGGAAGCTGGCGACGCAGTCGAGGCTGGCGAAGACAGTCTGTAGTCCCGGCTCTGCAAGGCTCGAAACAGGCTCGGCTACCATAGTGGCCGGGCCTGTTCAGTATCTGGCTAGGGCAGCCGCGAGAGCCGGAAGGCGCTGTGAATGCGCTTCTGCGCCTGGGCCGCCTGCGCCGAGGCCACCACCAGCGAGATGTTCAGCTCGGATGAACCCTGAGCGATGGCCACCACGTTGATGTCCTGCGAGGCCAAAGCCGAGAACACGCGCGCCGCGATTCCCGGCATGCCCGCCATGCCCAGGCCCACCACGGCAATGGTGGTCATGCCGGTCTGCACCAGGATGCCGTCCACGTCGCGACGGGCGATTTCATCGTGGAAAGCGCGGTCCAGGTGCTCCTTGGCCGCCTTGGCTTCCTTTTCAGGAACCGTGAAGCAGATCGACTGTTCAGACGAGGCCTGCGTGATGAGCGAGACCGACATGCCATGCGCCGAGAGGGTCGCGAAGGTGCGCGCGGCCACGCCCGGTACGCCTAGCAAGCCACGGCCGGCTACCGTGACCAGGGCCTGACCCGAGACCGCGGAAAGCGCCTTGACCGGGTGACGGTCCGTGCTCTGCTGCGATGAAATCTCGGTGCCCGGCGCATTGGGCTCGGCAAACGGCCGCACGTAAACCGGGATGGGCTTGCCCTGCACCGGAATGAGCGCGCGCGAATGCAAGACCTTGGCGCCGTAGTAGGCCAGCTCGGCGGCCTCGCGCACATGCAGTTGCGGGATCACGCGTGCGTCGGGAACCACCCGCGGATCAGCGGTCAGCAGCCCAGGAACGTCCTTCCACAGGGTCACCCGGCTGGCATCGAGCGCGCGTCCGAGCAGCGTCGCGGTCAGATCCGAGCCGCCGCGACCCAGGGTGACGAGAGCGGGCGGCTGCCCGTGCTCCTTGTGCCACGCACCCAGGAAGCCAGGCACCACCGGCACCACGCCGCGAGACATGAGCGGCCGGAGCCGAGTGCGCACGGCCGCGTCGGTGCGCGCCAGCTCGGGCGCGGCACCGCCGAAAGGCCCCTCGGTGTGAACCACTTCCAGCGCATCCACGACCTGGGCCTTCACGCCGGCGGCGCGCAGCACGGCACAGAAGATCTCCGCGCTCAAACGCTCGCCGCGCGACACCACCAGATCGCTCGTGCGCGCGGTCAGCTCGCGCAAGGCCACCAGGCCGCCGGCCAACATCTCCAGCTCGGCCATCGACTGGTCGACCACCTCGGCCAGCTCGGCCTTGGGCCGCTGGCCCAGGACCAGCTGGCGCAGGACCACGCGGTACTTCTCGCGCACGGCTTCCAGCGCGGTCGCGGTTTTCTCGCGATCGCCTGCGCGGGCATGATCGGCCACCGCCAACAGTAGGTCGGTCACGCCGGCCGGCGCCGAGCAGACTACCGCCAACGGAGCGGCGCAGGCCTTCGAGATGCCGGCCGCATGCTTGTAGGCCGCGCCGTCCGCCAGCGACGCGCCACCAAACTTGTAGACCTCGGGGAGCCGCGATTTTCGTGTCTTCATGGGAAGGTGGTTTTTTACTACAGAGTCACAAAGAGGCCATGGTGAAAATCCGGGCTCGAAGGTGCTAAGTTTCGGCCATGCGTCCCTACCGCGCCCATTTCCGTTGCATCACCCGTTGCCCGGGCGAGTACCCGCTCGACCAGGTCATCTACCACTGCCCCACCTGCGGCAACCTGCTGGAAGTCGTCCACGACATGGAGGCGCTCCAGCAACGCAGCGCCGCCGAGTGGAAGAAGCTGTTCGAGGATCGCTACATGCGCACCGACTGGCCCCACGGCTCAGGGGTGTGGGGCAAACGTGAGTGGGTTCACCCGCACATTCGCAACGAGAACGTGGTGTCGATGTACGAGGGCGGCAGCAATCTGTTCTGGGCCCAGCGCTACGGCAGCAAACTGGGCGTCGAGGATCTCTGGGTCAAGATGTGCGGCAACTCGCATACCGGGTCGTTCAAGGATCTGGGCATGACCGTGCTGATGTCCGCGGTCAAGCAAATGATCGCAGACGGCAGACCCATCTCGGCGGTGGCTTGTGCCTCGACCGGTGACACCTCGGCGGCGCTGGCGGCCTATGCCGCCGCTGCTGGCATCCGCGCTATGGTTCTGCTGCCGCGAGGAAAGATCTCGACCGCGCAACTGGTGCAGCCGCTGGCCAACGGCGCCACCGTGTTGGCCGTGGAAGGCAACTTCGATGATTGCATGAAGGTGGTGCAACGCCTGGCCGACGAGGAAGGCGTGTACCTGGCCAACAGCATGAACTCGCTGCGCGTGGAAGGGCAGAAGACCGTGGGCATCGAGATCGTGCAGCAGTTCGACTGGCGCGTGCCCGACTGGATCATCATTCCCGGTGGCAACCTGGGCAACGTGAGCGCACTCGGCGCCGGGTTCAAGATGATGCGCGAGCTGGGCCTCATCAACAAGTTGCCGCGCATCTGCGTGGCCCAGGTGCAGGCCGCCAACCCGCTCTATCTCGCCTACAAGAAAGGGTACGACAAGTTCGAGCCCATGGTGCCGCAAACTACCCTGGCCTCGGCCATCCAGATCGGCAACCCAGTGAGCGTGAAGAAGGCCATCAAGACCTTGCAGGAATTCGACGGCGTGGTCGAGCAGGCCAACGAGACCGAACTGGCCGACGCGGCGGCGCGTGCCGATGCCACCGGCATGTTCTGTTGCCCGCACACTGGCGTGGCGCTGGGCGCACTGGAGAAGCTGGTGGCCGCTGGCACCATCCGGAGGTCCGAGACAGTGGTGGTGATCAGCACCGCCAATGGCCTCAAGTTCACCGACTTCAAGGTCGGCTACCACGAAGGCAAGCTGCCCGGCGTTCCCGTGTGCCAGTACGCCAACAAGCCGGTCGAGGTGCCCAACGACTACGCCAAGGTCCGCGATACGGTTCGCCGACTTCTGGGGGCGTGAGCGTACTGCATCAGTCGAGCCGCCGTGTTTGTCTAGAATGTTCGGCCACGGCTACGACCACGACTACGACCACGATGCCGATTGTGACTCCGGCCTGAATGCCCTATTCTCAACCTCGTCTCTGGAGGTTCACTATGCGAACGCAGTCGGTTCTGTTTGCTTTGGCTTTCGCTTCGCTATGGTGCGGCTCCTGCCAAGATTGCAACCGGAGCGCCTGCCAGTCCTACCAGCGACCGGCCGCAGCCAGCATCGGGCAGGGCGTGGCGGGAGTGGTTGCCTCCGAGTCCGACGTCGTCGCCAACGGTTGCCAGGAATGTGGCCTTGCAAGCGCCACCCTCGAGATTTGGCTCACCAATGGGCTGGTCCAGGACGCGGTCACCGTCGGTGCGATCGCGAGGACAACGCCTCTTGTCGCCATGCAGGCTGACGGTCACTACGAGATCGAACTGGCGCCGGCCGACTACCTATTGTGCGTCGACTCCGGAATGGGCGGGTGTGTGCCGTTTGCGGTGGCGTCGGGCAAGGTCACGACAGTCAACGTGCAGAGGATCAACGGTCCCACCGGTTTCCTGGTGTTCGACGCAGGCAGTTCGGTTCCACGAACCTCCCAGGTTCTCAGCGTCACACCGTCGTCTTGACGAGTCAGGATCGCGCTGCTCTCCTCTAGATCCCGCGGCAAGCACCGCCGCAGCGTCCCTGGCGGATGGCTCCTGTCCAAGACGGTGACGCTCGACCAACAAGGCGATGAACGGTGGCCGTGGTCGTAGACGTAACCGTGGCCGTGGCCGTGGCCGGACATTTCTCCCGCGGCGCCATGACGTTGCACCGACGGCGAATCTCCCGTAAGTTCTCCTCCCTCACCAACCGGATTTTCCCATGCAGATCTCACTCTTCGACACGACTCTTCGGGACGGAACCCAGAGCGAGGGGCTTTCCCTCTCGGTCGAGGATAAGATCAAGATTGCCCGGCTGCTCGACGGATTCGGGGTGCGCTACATCGAAGGCGGCTATCCTGGGGCCAACCCCAAGGATGAGGAGTTTTTTCGTCGCGCCTCCGAGCTGAAACTGAAGCAGGCTCGGCTCACCGCCTTTGGCAGCACCCGCCGCACCGGCAGCACCGCCGCGAACGACGCCAACCTGCAGGCTCTGGTCAAAGCCGGCACGCCTGCAGTGGCCATCTTCGGCAAGACCTGGTTGTTGCACGTGACCGACGTCCTCAAAACCACGCCCGAGGAAAACCTGGCCATCATCTCCGACAGCGTGTCGTTTCTGAAACAGAACGGCCGCGAAGTGATCTTCGACGCTGAACACTTCTTCGACGGCTTTCGCGCCGATCGCAGCTATGCCTTGGCCGCGGTCCGGGCCGCTGCCCAGGCCGGCGCGGACTGGATCGCCCTCTGCGATACCAACGGCGGGAACCTGCCCTCGACCGTGGCTGAGATCGTGCGCGAGGCGAAGAAGGTGCTGACCGTGCCTCTGGGCATCCACGCCCACAACGACAGCGATCTGGCGGTGGCCAACTCGCTGGCGGCCGTGGAAGCCGGCTGCGCCATGGTGCAGGGAACGCTCAACGGCTGGGGCGAGCGTTGTGGCAACGCCAACCTCATGTCCGTGATCCCGGCCTTGCAGCTCAAGATGGGCCTACGCTGCATCCCCGAGGAGAACATGGAGCGGCTCACCGAGGTTTCGCGCACGGCCAGCGAGATCGCCAATCTGCGCCCGCGCGCGCACGCGCCCTATGTGGGTTCCTCGGCCTTTGCGCACAAGGCGGGCGCCCACGTCGCCGCGGTGGCCAAGTCGCCGGTCACTTTTGAACACATCCCGCCCGAAAAGGTCGGCAACGACCGCCGCATCGTCGTGTCCGAACTTTCCGGGCGCGGGAACATCCGCGTGCGCGCTGCCGAGCTGGGCGTCGAGTTGCGTGGCAACGAGGCCGACCTCGTCGCCCGCATCAAGGAACTGGAGAACCAGGGCTACCAGTTCGAAGCGGCCGATGGCTCGCTCGAGCTGATGCTGCGGCGGACTCAGCCGGGCTACAGTGAGCCGTTCGAGGTGCTCGACGTGGTGGTGATCTCCCAGCGCCGCAGCGGCAGCGACATGTTCATCGAGGCCACGGTCAAGATCAAAGTGGGCGATGAGGTTTCCCATGTAGTGGCCGAAGGCTCGGGCCCCGTCGACGCCATGGACCGCGCTTTTCACAAAGCGCTCGACCACCATTTCCCGATCCTGCGCCAGATCCATTTGTGCGACTTCAAAGTGCGCATTCTCGATCCCGAATCCGCCACCGCAGCCGTCACACGGGTTCTGGTCGAATCCAGCCTGGGGAGTGACCGCTGGAGCACCATCGGTGTCTCGCAGAACATCATCGAAGCCAGCTGCGAAGCGCTCAAGGACGCTCTTGAGCTGCCCCTGGTTCGGGCCGCCAAGGCCTGAGGGTCCGCGCTGCTCGCGGGAATAGGAGGGGAGCGCCCTTGGTTGCACCTCAGCAGCCAGTGGGGTAGATGCACTGGGTCGTTTGGTCGCGTCTCAACCCCGACACTGGCCTCGGCAATTTCAGAACCCCTATTCACCGTGCCCATGCCCGCATATCTTCGTCCAATGAAGGGAAGCGTTGCTGCCCTTCTCGCCATCGCGTTCCTTGGCCCCGCAGTCAGTCTGGCGGACGACGCGGCTGAGTCATCTAATCTCCCGGTCCATCTTGGGATGGCGGACGCCCTGCGCCTCTTCCGCGAGCGTGGCTTCGATCTCATCGTGGCGGACGCGGCGGTCGATAGCGTTCGGGGTGACGCTCAGATGGCTGGCGCGATCCCCAATCCGGCCATATCCGCCGGCGTGGGGCGTTCCTTCGGCTTTGACAGCAAAACATGTCCTGGCTGCTCGGCCTTGGCCTGGAGCGCGGGCGTGTCCGATCAATCCGCTATTTTTGACACCCTGTCGGGGAAGCGGCACCTGCGTTCGCGCACGGCGGAGCTGGCTTTGTCGGTGGCACGCCAGAACCGCGCCGATACCCAGCGCACCCTGGAATCCATGCTCCGCCAGCAGTATCTCGAGGCCGTGTATGCCCGTGATGCCCTTGATCTGACACACGAGTCGCAAGGCCGCCTCGGCCATGTTTTGGAACTGAATCAAGCCCGCTTCCAACATGGCGCTATATCGCAAGTCGACGCGCTCAAGGTCGAAACCGAGAAGCTGGAAGCCGACCAAGAGGTGGAACGCGCGGAATTGACCCTGGCCGAGGCCAAGTATGACCTCGCCTTCCTGCTGGGTGTGCGCGGGCGCGTGCCGGACTTCGAGGTCGATGTCGATCTCCCGCGCTATCGGGTTCCTGCCGATTTGGGCCACGCGACCGTTGATTCATTGCTGGAGCAGGCGCGCAAGCAACGTCCCGACTTGGCAGCGGCTCACCTGGAGCACGACCGCGCCGGGGCGGCTCTGCAAACGGCAAGGCGCCTTCGCTTTCCCGACATCGCGCTCTCCCTCGGTGTGAGCGGACAAGGGGCCGGCAGCGACGTCAGCTCGCCGCCCACGTTGTCGCTGGGATTTACACTCACCCCGCCGCTCTTCTACCGTTTCCAAGGCGAGGTGCAGAAGGCCCAAGCTGACATGCGCGTGCAGGACACGCTTCTGGCCAAGACCGAAGCACAGATCGTGAACGACGTGACCGGTGCGCTGGCCCAGTTCCAATCCACCCAACGCCGAGTGGAGCGGGCCGAGCACGGGCTGCTCGATCGGGCGCGGCGCACGCGCGACCTGGTCCAAATTCAGTACGAAAAGGGCGCGGCGTCGCTGCTCGAGTACCTCGACGCACAACGAATGCTCATAGAGACCACCCAGGGCTACCTGCGCGATCTGGCCGACTACTGGCTCGCGGTCGTGCTCATTGGGGAGGCCGTGGGCTTGGAGCTGGGGCCATGAACCATATACGAGTGATTCCCTTCACCGCACTTTGCCTGGCCGGGACCGTCGGATCTGGTTGTCCCAAGCGCGCCGCCAACTCATCGATCGCCCCGCCCAACACAGAGGTATGGCTAGCGCCCGAACAGGTGGCTGCGGCCAAGCTGGTGGTGGAACCCCTCGAACCTCAGCCCGTGGGCGGCGTCGTGGTGGCCAGCGGCCGAGTGACCTTCGACGATCTGCACGTCGCGCACGTGCTGTCGCCGGTGACGGGCCGGGTGGTCAAGATCGAGGCCCAGCCCGGCCAGCGCGTGAAGAAGGGCGATGCCCTGGCGCAGATTGAGTCTCCTGACGTGGCCGCCGCGTATTCCGACCTGGCCAAGGCCCAGGCCGACTTTGGCGCGGCCGAAAAGGAAGCCAACCGCCAGAAGGAGCTGTTCGATGTCCACGCCGGATCGCAACGCGATTTCGAGAACGCGCAGTCGAACTACAGCAAGGCCAGGGCCGAGCTGGATCGAGCCAGGAAGAAGACCCGCATCCTGCGCGGCAGTTCCTCCAATCGGTCCAACCAGATGTACACCCTGCGCACGCCTATCGACGGCGAGGTCATCGCCCGCAATGTGAACCCCGGCGCCGAAGTGCAGGGGCAGTACACCGGTGGCACCGTGCTCGAGCTCTTCACCGTGGGCGAGTTGGACAGCGTGTGGGTGCTGGGCGATGTTTTTGAGATGGACCTCGGGCGAGTCAAGGCCGGCACCGCCTGTCTGGCCACCGTGGTGTCGTATCCCGGCCGCGTCTTCCGGGGACTGGCCGACTGGGTCTCGGATACGCTCGATCCCGCGACCCATACCTCCAAGGTCCGCTGCAAGATCGTCAACTCCGACCGCGCGCTCAAGCCCGAGATGTATGCCACCGTGACCCTGCCGGTAGACCGCCAAGTCGCGCTCGCCATCCCGCGAAGCGCGCTTCTGCGCCTGGGCGATCAGACGGTGGTTTTCGTCGAGGCGGGCAAGACGCCCGACGGCCGCTTGCGCTTCGAGCGCCGTCCGGTGGTGGTCAACGAAGAACTGGGCAACGAGTTCCTACCGGTGCTGCGCAACTTGGCCAAGGGTGAGCGCATCGTCGTCTCGGGCGCCATTCTGCTTTCCGGGATGCTGTAATCATGATTGAACGACTGGTTTCGGCCGCCATCCGCGCGCCTTTTCTGGTCTTCATGGCCGCGCTGGCGCTCGTCGGGATCGGCATTCGCTCGTACGTGCAACTCGACATCGAAGCCTATCCCAACCCAGTAGCGCCCATGATCGAGCTCATCGTGCAGCCGCAAGGCTGGAGCGCCGAGGAAGTCGAGCGCTACGTCACCCTGCCTCTCGAAACCGGCCTGGTGGGCATGCCCGGGCTGGAACACGTGCGCTCGCAGTCGCTTTTCGGTCTGGCCGATGTGAAGTTCTACTTCGGCTGGGACACCAACTACCCCACGGCTCAACAACGCGTGCTCAACCAGCTCAATTTCGTAAACCTGCCAACCGGCGTGCAGCCGCAGCTCTCACCTTGGAGCGCGATTGGCGAGTTGTACCGCTACAAGGTGGTGGGCAAGGACTACACAGCGGCGGATCTCAAGACCGCGCAGGACTGGATCCTGGAGAAGCAGTTCCGCCAAGTGCCGGGGGTGATCGACGTGGTGGGGTTCGGTGGCCTGACCAAGCAGTATCACGTGGACGTGGACCCCTATCGCCTGCGCGGACTCAATGTCAGCCTGGCGCAGTTGCAGTCCGCCATCACCAACGCCAACCAAAACGTGGGCGGGCAGCGTATCACGCTGGGCGAGCAATCCTTCGACGTGCGCGGCGTCGGGCTCATCCGTTCGGTGCGCGACATCGACCAAATCACGGTGGCCGCGCAAAAAGGCGTTCCGGTTCGCGTGCGCGACGTGGCCGGGGTCAGCGTGGGGGCGGCCCCGCGTCTGGGCATCGTGGGCCGCGACGGTGAACCGGACATCGTAGAAGGCATCGTGCTCATGCGCTACGGCGGCGACTCGCTCTCCACGGTCAAGGGCATTCACGATCGCGTCGACTACATTCGGCAGAACCGGGTTCTACCGCCCGGCATGGACATCGAAACGCTCTACGACCGGGCCGACCTGGTCAAGCTGACCACGCACACGGTGATGGAGAATCTCATCACAGGGATGGTGCTGGTCTCGTTGGTGTTGTGGCTTTTTCTGGGCAAGCTGCGCGCCGCCCTGCTGGTCGCACTCAACCTGCCACTGGCCCTGCTCTTCGCATTCTTCGGCATGGTGTCGACGGGAACCCAGGCCAATCTCATCTCGCTGGGCGCGGTGGACTTCGGCATCGTGGTCGATTCATCGGTGATCATGATGGAGAGCATCTTCCGCAACTTTGCCCGGCGCGGAGGTTCGGTTTTCGACCGCATCGCCGCCGCGGCCCGCGAGGTCGGGCCGCCGGTGTTCTCCTCCACGCTCATTATCGCGGTGGCCTTCGTGCCGCTCTTCACCCTGACCGGTGTGGCCGGCGTGATCATGGCGCCGATGGCGCACACCTATGCCTTTGCCATCGGGGGCGCGATTCTGCTCTCGCTCACTCTCACGCCGGCGCTGTCATCGCGCCTCCTGCCCGTGTCCACCAGCCAAGACGAAGAGGAGAAGAACACGCGGTTCATGCGCCTGGTGCATCGCTTGTACGCGCCACTGTTTTCCTTCGCCTTGCAGCGTCCGCGCTGGGCCGTGCTGTTGGGGGCGGCGCCCGTGGTCGTGGCCCTGGCTGCGGCTGGCATCCTCGGCCGCGAGTTCATGCCCAAGCTGGAAGAAGGCAATTTCTGGATCCGCGCGACCTTGCCAACATCGATCTCCCTAGAGAAGTCGGCCCGCTACGTCGGTCACATTCGCGCCATCGTGCTCGGCTGCCCCGGTGAAGACGCCAGTGACTGTCCCTTCGAGAAGAGAAGCCGGCCCGAAATCCAAAGCGTCATTTCACAGCTCGGGCGGCCCGACGACGGCACCGATGTGTCCGGCTTTCACAACATCGAGCTGCTCGCGCCCTTGCGCCCCACCTCGGAATGGCGCAAGGGCGTGACCAAAGCGTCGCTCACCGACGACATGCAGCGCGACCTGGCTCGCGCCTTCCCGGGGGTGGTGTTCAATTTCTCGCAAGTCATTGCCGACAACGTGGAAGAGGCCATGTCTGGCGTCAAAGGTGAGAACACGGTCAAGGTGGTGGGGCCGGACTTGCTCGTGAACGAGACCAAGGCCGACGAGATCGTGAGCGTCATGAAGGACATCCGGGGGGTGGCCGATCTGGGAATCTTCCGCTCGCTCGGCCAGCCCGCGATTCGCATCACGCCTTCACGCACCGCCGCCGGACGCTACGGCCTCAACACCGGCGACGTGGCGGCCGTCATCCAAGCGGCCATCGGAGGGCTGGCCATCACCCAAGTCTACGAGGGCGAAAAGCACTTCGACCTGACCGTGCGTTGGGCCGAGCCCTACCGGCGTGACCAGCGCGCCATCCGCGCCATCCTGGTGGCCGCGCCCGACGGCGCCCAGGTGCCGCTCGGGCAGTTGGCTGATGTCGTCGAGGAGAACAGTCCTTCGGTCATCTTCCGTGAAGATCTCAAGCGCTATGTACCGGTGAAGTTCTCGGTGCGCGGTCGCGACCTGGCCTCGACCATCGCCGAGGCGCAGGCCAAGATCGCCGCGCATGTCAAGCTGCCCTACGATACGCATCTGGAATGGGGCGGCGAGATCAACCAGCTGCGCGAGACCACGGCGCGCCTGCTGATCATCGTCCCCGTCACCCTGCTGGTCATCATGTTTCTCGTGTACAGCTCGGTCAAGAACGCGCGCGACACCCTCATCGTGTTGCTGGGCGCGCCCGTGGCGGCCAGCGGCGGTGTCGTGGCCCTTTTTCTCACCGGCACTGATTTCTCGATTTCGGCGGCCATGGGCTTCATCTCGATTCTCGGAGTTTCCATCCAAGACGCCCTGTTGGTGGTCACCTACGCGCAAAAACTACGCCGACAAGGCGAGTCGGCGGAAAGTGCGGCTCGCCAGGCAGCCCAGCGCTGGCTGCGCCCGGTGCTGATGGCCTCCTCGGTCGCCATGCTGGGCCTGCTTCCCGCTGCCCTCTCGCGCGGCATCGGCTCGGAAACGCAAAAGCCACTCGCCATTGTGGTCATCGGCGGAGCCCTGGCCCTCGTGATCCTGCCCCGCCTGCTGCAGCCTGCGCTGCTCTCGTTGGCTTTCCGGAAACGGGTTCCAGCCGCCCCACAGGTCTGACCGCCCGCCACAGCCATCCCGCCCTCCGCCACCTGAGATGCGCAGCCTCGGCAGCAAGCCCGCACTACTCCAGTTCGTTTACGACAACAGGCTGGAAGTTGCCCACCGGGTCTCCGGACGAGTTGACTCCCCCCACGCGGAAGAACTCGGCCAGCGTGCTGTTGCAGTCCATGTCGCCCTTGGCGTACGCCGTGAAACGGGCGCTGACACCGGTTCCCAACCCGCTATATCCCGGCATGTAGTGGTGGGCGTCGGGGAGAGAAAAACTCAAGGACAGCCACACCAAATCGGTCGTCCAAACCAGGTTTCCACCCCCACAACGCTGACCGGCCTGGCACGCACACTCCGAGGTGCTGGCCCAAGTCGCGCTCGGCCCGGGGAACTGCTGGGGCAGCACCCCACCGTTGCCATTTGAGTGATCGGTCACGAAGTAGCTCAATGACCCTGCCCACTCCTTGTTCAGATGACCGACGGCTTCGGCGGTGCGAGCCTTCTTGACGTATCGACTGAAGGCAGGAACAGCGATCGCTGCCAGAACACCGATGATGGCCACAACGATCATGAGCTCCACCAGCGTGAAGCCGCTGGGGTTCCGGCTCCTAGCCAAGCTTGTGGCAGGCATCGCGGTATTCCTTTTTCTTTCGATGCAAGTCTCGGGCCGTGGTCACCAACCTGGGCGTGCATGGTCCAACTGGCGCCAAATCGCGATCTATCGTGTGTCGAGTTTCCCGGCCCTGACAGACCACGGTGACCGAAATGGTAACTTGTGGCTCGAAGCCCGACAAAAAACGGCGTTCCGAGGCCCGCCGTGTGCTGGCCGCCCTGCCTGTCCTGACGGAATGCTCAGCTCACGCGCGCGTCGTCGCTGGCCAGGGCTAGGCGGATGATGAAGGTCGTGCCCTGGCCAAGCCGGGAATCGACCGCCACTGACCCTCCACTGGCCTCGATCACGCGCTTGACGATGGACAACCCGAGCCCTGTCCCCTTCTGCTCGCGCACGCGTAGAGCCCGGAAAAACGGATCGAAAGCCTGGCGGGACTCGTCGTAGGACATCCCCACCCCGTTGTCGGAGACACGCAATTCGTATTCGTTTCCCACGGCACAACCAAGAATGTCGATCTTGGCCTGCACCTCTGAACGGCGATACCTCGCCGCATTGTCGACGAGGTTGGTCACGGCTTGCCGAAGCAGCCCCTCCGCGCACTGCACCTTCGCGGGCTCAACCGCCAGATGCAACGTCACGGCTTCGGATTCGAGGCGCGGGGCCAAATCGTCGCGGACCTGCGCCGCCACGAACGCGGGGTCGCCCACCCCGCCCCGCGCCGAACCGTTGCCAATCCGAGACAGCGCGAGCAGATCCTCGATGATTGCCTCCATGCGCGCCACCCCGCGCTCAAGGATGGCGCCCGTCGTCGCCTCCGCCGGCATACGTTTCGCGAGGACAGACACTGACAGGTTGATGGTGCTCAAAGGGCCGCGCAGATCGTGGGCCACGCGTCCGGCAAAGGCATCGAGCTCCCGGTTGTGCTCCTCAAGTGCCAGCGCGTAGCGGTGGACATCACCCTCGCGCGCGCGCACCAGACGAGTGCACCAGACGCCGATGCCCAGGATGAGCAGCACGGCGACAAACTGCAGACCAATGGAGATGGCGAGCGACGAGCGCTGCAGCTTCTTGATTCTCGCGGCCGCTCTCTCCGCTTCGCGGTCGTTGATGCGAACCAGCTCGTCAACGTCCGTGCCGATGGCGGCCAGGCGACTCTCGACGCCGGACATGGCCGCGCGAGCTTCAACGTCCCGGTTCTCACGCGACAGCGCAAGCGTCCCGGCCAGCGGCTTCCGGATGGCGGCAACGTCGTCCTTGAGCCGCTGCCAGGCAGCCGCTTCGCCAGCAAAGCTGACCAGTGGTTCGTAGGCGGAAGCGGCGGCGGCAAAGTCGGCATCGACTGCGGCGATCTTGGCCTCGGCCTCCGCCATAATGGCGGCGTCTGTGGCAACAATGTGGGCATCGACCAACTGTTGCTGCCGATACATGTCGACGCGCATCTGGTGCACGAGCTCGATGCTCTTCATGGAGTTGTCCACCACCGAGTCGACTTCGGTGTGGGCCTTGCGCGCTTCGTACAGGGAGAAGCCGTTGGTGACAGTGAGCAGCGTCACGATGGCGACGACGACTATCACTACCAGCCGCCAGTTCTGCGCCTTGCTGACGTTGATGGCCGCCAACTATGGGCTTGATTCGATTCCCTGGCCAGTGCGTCGGTTGCGTCGCTCGCTGCGCTTGCAGCGAGTCTCCACACGCGCGAGGATAAGAGCATGCGCTTCTGTCGTGTGATTGCTGTGATCCTTTGGGCCGGCCTCCTCATCTCATGCCGCAAGCAACTGGGCGACGGGGCCACGTCTCAGCGTGACGTCGACGCCAACCTGGACGGATTCATCGACGTCGTGAAATCCGGACTGGGTCTGTCCGTCAATCCCCGTTTCCTGACCTTCGGGCCCGTGCCTGGCACGAGCCCATGGGACAGCCCAGTGACAGCGGCTTCGGTCAGCGTCCACGGGCGAAACATTCCCATCCGTCCTGGCCGCGACGGACTGCTCCACGAGCGCTACGAAGCTCGGCCTTGTCCGCTCAAGACCATTTTCGAATGTGTGGAGATCCTGGCCACCGGCCGCTTTGGCAAGGACGGTGAGATCATGTGCTTCGGCCTGCAGCTACAGAAGCACCCCAACGAAGTCGTGCGCCAGGACATCGCTTTTCGCTCCGCCGAGTTCTGCCCCTTCCAGATGTCCGCTGGCCCGGCCCAGCAGATCATCCGCGGCCTCGAGAAGGCGCAGATGGAGCACTTCCAGCGGCAGGAGACTGACAGGGATCTGGACCCGACTGGACGTTGATATGGGAACCCTGGGAGGGTTCCCATGACTACGAGACGAGCTTGTCGCTTGCGGGCGGGGCAAACGGCGAACTCGACCCCGCCACCGCCAGAGCCTCGTACAGCTTCCAGCGCGCCTGGGCCTCGCGCTGGCCTTGCTCCATCAGGGCGCGCGCGCGATCCGGCATGGTCTGCGCCAGCGAGCGGAAGCGCGTCTCGGTCATGGCCCATTGTTCGTAGGTCATCTTGGGCGCCTTGGAGTCGAGCTTGAGCGGGTTCTCGCCCTTGTCGTAAAGCGCCGGGTTGAATCGGTACAGGGTCCAGGCGCCGCTGTCGACCGCCGCGGTCTGGTTGTCCATGCCCTTGGCCATGTCGATACCGTGGGCGATGCAGTGGCTGTACGCGATGATGATGGAAGGCCCGTCATAGGCATCCGCCTCGATCATGGCCCGCACCGACTGGATATCGCTGTAGCCCATGGCGACCTTGGCGACGTAGCAGTTGCGGTACGCGATGGCCATCATGCCCAGATCCTTCTTGGGCGTGGGCTTGCCGGCTGCCGCGAACTTGGCCACCGCGCCGGTCGGGGTCGACTTCGAGCACTGGCCGCCGGTGTTCGAGTACACCTCGGTGTCGAGCACCAGGATGTTCACGTTTCGGCCGCTGGCCAAGACGTGATCCAGGCCGCCGTACCCGATGTCGTAGGCCCAGCCGTCGCCGCCCACTGCCCACACGCTCTTCTTGACCAGCATGTCAGCCACGCCAACCAGGTTCTTGGCGTCGGGGTCGGAGATGCCAGCCAGCTTCTGCTTGAGCAGGGCCACGCGCTCGCGCTGCTCGTAGATGCCCTTCTCGTCGGCCTGATTGGCTTCCATAAGCCCCGCGACCAACTCGCCAGGCAGCTGACCCGACAACTTCTTCAGCAGCACCTTGGCGTAGTCGTTCTGCTTGTCGATGGTCACCCGGAAACCGAGTGAGAACTCGGCGGTGTCCTCGAAGAGCGAGTTGTTCCAGGCCGGGCCGCGCCCGTCCTTGTTCTTGGCGTACGGCGTGGTGGGAAGATTGCCGCCGTAGATCGATGAGCATCCCGTGGCGTTGCCGATGATGGCGCGATCGCCGAAGAGCTGGGTCAACAGCTTCACGTACGGGGTTTCGCCGCAACCTGCGCAAGCGCCCGAGTACTCGAAGAGCGGCTGCAGGAACTGGCAACCCTTGACCGAGTCGACCTTGACCAGGCGGCGGTCCACCTCAGGCAGGTCGAGGAAGAAGGCGTAGTTGTCGCGTTCCTGAGCGCGCAGGGGAATCTGCGGCTCCATCATGATGGCCTTCTTGCTCTTGTCCTTCTTGTCAGTGGCGGGACAGACCTCCACGCACAGGTTGCAGCCGGTGCAGTCCTCGGGCGCGCTTTGCAGGGCGTACATCACGTCGCCGTATTCCTTGGCCTTGTACTTGACGGCCTTGAAAGTCGCCGGCTTCTTTTCCAACAGCTTCGGGTCGACGACCTTAGCGCGGATGGCGGCGTGCGGGCACACCAGGGTGCACTTGTTGCACTGGATGCAGAGGTCCGGGTACCAGACTGGGATCTCCATGGCGATGTTGCGCTTCTCCCACTGCGCGGTGCCGGTCGGGAAGGTTCCGTCGACCGGGAAGACGCTGACCGGCAGCTGGTCGCCACGGCCGGCGATGATTTCCGCGGTCACCTTGTGCACGAACTCGGGCGCTTCCTTGGCCACGATGGGCGGCATCTTGAAATTGCTCGACACCTTCTGCGGGTAATTGACCTGCTTGAGGTTGGCCACCGAATGATCCACAGCCTTGAAGTTCTTCTGCACCACCTCGGGGCCCTTGCGCTCGTAGGTCTTTTGGATGGTCTTCTTGATCTTGGCAATGGCCTCGTCTGGCGGCAACACACCCGAGATGTTGAAGAAGCAGGTCTGCATGATGGTGTTGATACGCGCCCCCATGCCGGTTTCCTTGGCCACCTTGTAGGCGTCGATCACGAAGAAGCGCAGCTTCTTGTCGATGATCTGCTTCTGCACTTCTTGCGGCAGCTTGTCCCAGACCTCGTCCGGGCCGTACACGCTGTTGAGCAGGAACACCCCGCCGACCTGACAGTACTGGAGCATGTCGTAGCGTTCGAGGAACGACCACTGGTGGCAGGCCAGGAACTGCGCTTCCGTTATGAGGTAGCTGGATCGGATCACGTCTGGTCCAAAGCGCAGGTGCGACACGGTGACGGCGCCGGCCTTCTTCGAGTCATAGACGAAGTAGCCCTGGGCGTAGAAGCGGGGCTCTTCGCCGATGATCTTGATCGAGTTCTTGTTGGCACCCACCGTGCCGTCAGAGCCCAGTCCGTAGAATAGGCAGCGCTTCACGGCGTCGGTCTCGGTGGAGAAACTGTAGTCCACGGGAAGCGAGGTGTGGGTCACGTCGTCGTTGATGCCCACGGTGAAATGGTTCTTGGGGGCCGGCTTCTTGAGATCGTCGTACACCGCCTTGACCATGGCCGGGGTGAACTCCTTGGACGACAGGCCGTAGCGGCCGCCGACCACCTTGGGCATGGCGAAGGGCAGCTTGCCCGCCGACTGGGCCTCGGCCAGGGCCGTGATCACGTCCTGATACATGGGCTCGCCAGCGCAGCCCGGCTCCTTCGTGCGATCCAGGACCGAGATGGCCTTGACCGTCTTGGGCAGCGCGGCCAGGAAGTGGTCCATCGAGAACGGACGATACAGGCGCACCTTGATCAGGCCGACCTTCTCGCCCTTCTTGGCCAACACATCCACGGTCTCGTGCACGATCTCGGCGCCGGTTCCCATGACCACGATCACGCGCTCGGCATCTGCCGGGCCCACGTAGTCGAACAGGTGATAGGCGCGGCCCACGATCTTGGCGAACTTGTCCATCTGCGCCTGCACGATGGCCGGGGCCGCGTCGTAGTACTTGTTGCACGCCTCACGGGCCTGGAAGAAGACGTCGGGGTTCTGCGAGGTGCCGCGCAACACAGGCCGATCGGGCGTCATGCCACGAGCGCGGTGGGAGTTGACCAAGTCGTCGGTGACCATGGCCTTGATGTCCTCGTCGGTGAGCTGCTCGATCTTCTGCACCTCGTGCGAGGTGCGGAAGCCATCGAAGAAGTGGATGAAGGGCACGCGCGCCTGCAAGGTCGCAGCCTGCGCAATGAGGGCCGTGTCCATGACCTCTTGCACGGAACCCGTGCAGATCAGGCCGAAGCCGGTCGATCGAACGGCCATCACGTCGCCGTGGTCGCCGAAAATCGACAGGGCGTGGGTGGCCACGGTGCGGGCCGAGACGTGCCACACCGTCGAGGTCAGCTCGCCGGCGACCTTGAACATGGTCGGGATCATGAGCAGCAAGCCCTGCGCGGCCGTGAAGGTGGTGCTGAGCGCGCCCGACTGGAGGGCCCCGTGGGTTGAGGCGGCAGCGCCCGCCTCGCTCTGCATCTCGACCACGGACGGGACGGTGCCCCAGATGTTGGTGCGGCCCATGGCCGACCACTCATCGGCCCACTCACCCATGTTCGACGAGGGGGTGATGGGGTAGATGGCGCAGACCTCGTTGGTCTTGTGCGCTATGTAGGCAGCGGCTTCGTTGCCGTCGATGGTGACTTTCTTGCGAGCCATGTCGTGGTCCTCCAGGGGGTAAAACTTAGGAAAAACGCAGTCTTCTTACGTCCGCTGTGTCAGCGAAGCAACAGGAAGTTTCGCCAGCGCAACGCTGCAACTGCGCCCGCTACGAGGGTCGATTCTCGTCCCTGCTGGCGCGGCAATCACCGACGGAAACGCGTCTTCCCGCTAGATGCGGGGCACGGGGAACGGGGCGCCGGGTTTCGCGAACAGGTAACCCTGGAAGAGGTCTGCGCCCAGGTCGACCAGGATGTTGCGCTCAGCCTCAGTCTCGACCCCCTCGGCCACCAGTGGCGTTTCCAGCTCCAAACACAGGCTGGCCAGTGCGTGCACCATCTTGCGTTTGGTCGGCGTGGTGTCGATGCCCCGGATGAGCGCCATGTCCAGCTTGACCACGTCGGGTTCGAGCTGCGCGAAGCTGTTCAGCCCCGAGTAGCCCTCACCCAAATCATCGACGGCGATGCGAAAGCCCAAGCGACGCAGGTGGGCCACGCGCTCGCGGATGTCGGGGATTCTCTCCAGTGCCATGCGCTCGGTGATCTCGAGATGAATGCGCGAGGCAAACTCGGAAAGCGGCGCGTGGGGCGAGTAGAGATCTTCGTCCGCCAAGTCGAGCACGTGCAGATTGACGAAGACGCCCGGCAGCTCCGGGTGTTTACGCAGCACGTCCGCAACCAGCCCGCGCGTCTTGCGCCCCAGGGTCGACATTTCGTTGAGCGCCTCCGCGGTCTTGAGGATCTCCATGGGCGAGGACAATTCAGTGTCGGTGGTGCGCATGAGGGCTTCGTAGGCCACCACGGCCTTGCGCGACCAGGACACGATTGGCTGGAATGCAGTCCACATCCCAGCCAGCGCCCTGTCGAAGCGCAGCCGCATCGCCTCCATCTCGCGCTCGTGCTCCTCGGTGCAATTCAAGATGCGTCGCTCCCGTATCGCCACCCGGTGCAACTGCACCGCGCGCGAGAGCACGTCCCTAAGCTGGGACATGGACAGCGGCTTGATGAGATAGCTGAGTGCGCCCCACTCCACCGCAACCCGCGCGCTATCCAGACCGGGGCCGCCCGTCATCAGGACCACTGGTGTGTCGCGGTCACGCTCCCGGACTGCACGCAGGATGTCGAGGCCGCTGTAGCTAGGAAGCTGGATGTCGGTCAGCACGACATCGAACTGGTGCGCGCGGGCCAGCTCGATCGCCGTGCCGCCATCCGAGGCGGTCTCCACGCCGTAGCCCCAGGTCTGCAGGACGCGCACGCACGAGCGCGCGAAAGTCTCATCATCGTCCACCACGAGAACCAGCGGCCGCAGCTTACCCTCCTGCGATAGGCGATCCTGGGCAAGTCCTGCTTTGGCGTCCACGTGCTTTGCTGCCTCACGGGCCCGAGACCCGTTAATAGAGCTATCGGCACATCGGCACGATGGTTAAGGAGGTTCTGCATCTCTTCGTGCCTGCGGAGAGCGCGGCCGGCAACCTTCGATTCTCATTCAACTCGGAGGCAAGCGTATGCGTCACGTGCGACTTCCGTGTAGCATGTCGCCCATGCTTGGGGTGAGAACACTTCTCATGCTGACCTTGGCCGGCTTCGGCGCGGTCTTCACCGCGCTTTGGGGCCGTGACATCGCTCGCAAACGGACGCGGGGTATCGGGGACAGCGACGAGTCAGCCGGCGATAGCAGCGAGGCCGCCGCCATGCGAGCCGGGCTGCCTTCGCTGGCGCAGACGTCCATCGGCTTCGTCACGAACTTCTTCGACACCCTGGGCATCGGCTCGTACGCCACCACGACATCCATCTACAAGCTCTTTCGTCTGGTGCCTGACCGTCTCATCCCGGGAACCTTGCTGGTCGGACACATGTGGCCAACTGTGGCCCAGGCGGTGATCTACATCCACATCGTCCAGGTGGAGATGACCTCCCTGGTGCTGCTCATCGCCGCGTCGGTGCTCGGGTCGTGGTTGGGCGCGGGCGTGGTGGCGCGCTGGCCCAAGCGCAAGATCCAGATCGGCATGGGCTTCGCGCTGCTCGGGGCTGCGGGACTGATGCTGGCCAGCGCCCTGCACTTCCTGCCTGGCGGCGGAGATACCCTGGGCCTGCACGGCTGGCGCATGGGCGTGGGTCTCGCCGGCAACTTTGCCTTCGGCGCCCTGATGAATCTCGGTATCGGCGCCTACGCGCCCAGCCTCATCCTGTTCGGCTTTCTCGGCATGGATCTGAAAGCGGTGTTCCCGGTGATGATGGGTTCCTGCGCCTTCATCATGCCAACCAGTGGAATTCGCTTCATCGGACGCGGCAGCTACTCGCCGCGTGCTGCCCTGGGGCTGGGCCTGGGTGGAGTGCCAGGCGTGCTGCTGGCGGCGTATGTGGTGCGCGAGCTGAAGGTTGACCAACTTCGCTGGCTGGTCATCGGGGTGGCGGCCTACAGTGCCTTGGCCCTGCTGCACTCCGCAGTCAAGGATCGCCCACGAGCCCAGCCGACCGTACCCGCTCAAGGAGTCGGCTAGTGGCCCATCCCCTGTTCGCCACCAAGAGCGTGGACAAGCTGCGCGCGGACGCGGAGTTTGCCTATGGCCTCAAGCGCAGCCTGAGCGCGCTGGACCTGGTCCTGCTCGGCATCGGCGCCATCATCGGCACCGGCATCTTCGTGCTTACCGGCCGAGCCGCCGCAGCCAACGCCGGCCCCGCCGTCGCCCTCTCCTTCACCGTCGCGGGCATTGCTTCCGCCTTCGCAGGCCTGTGCTACTCCGAAATGGCGTCGATGATCCCGATCGCGGGCAGCGCCTACACCTATTCGTACGCCACCATGGGCGAGCTGGTGGCCTGGATCATCGGATGGGATTTGATCCTGGAATACCTGGTGGGCGCGGCCACGGTGAGCGTGGGCTGGTCAGGCTACGTGGTCGCCTTTGTGGCCAACGTGACCGGATGGAAGATGCCCGCCACCTGGACCAGCTCGCCCCTGGTGTGGAGCGAGGCGCACAAGCACGTCCAGTTCACTGGCGCCATCATCAACTTGCCGGCGGTGTTCATCACCTTGTTCGTCACGGCCATCCTAGTGGTGGGCATCAAGGAGTCGGCGCGTTTCAACTCGGTGATCGTGATCATCAAGGTCGCGGTGGTTCTGCTCTTCATCGCCGCCGCTGCGCCCTTCATCCGCACCGAGAACTGGCACCCGTTCATCCCGAAGAACACCGGCGTCTTCGGCCACTACGGCATCTCTGGCATTCTGCAGGGCGCGACCATGGTCTTCTTCGCGTACATCGGCTTCGACGCCGTGTCCACGGCCGCACAAGAAACGCGCAACCCGCGGCGCGATCTACCCATCGGCATTCTGGGCTCGCTTGCCATATGCACGGTGCTCTACATCACCGTGTCGCTCATCCTGACCGGGGTGGTTTCATACACCAAGCTCTCAGTGCCCCACCCCATGGCCGTGGGCATCGCGGCCACGGGCGTGCGTTGGTTGGAAACCGCGGTGGAGATCGGCGCCATCGCCGGGCTGTCATCGGTCATGATCGTCATGCTGCTGGGCCAGCCGCGCATCTTCTTCTCCATGGCGGTCGACGGCCTCTTGCCGCCGGTTGCAGCCAAGGTCCATCCGCGCTTCGGCACGCCCCACATCACCACCATCACCACCGGCGTGGCCTGCGCCGTGGCCGGCGGTCTTCTGCCCATCGACATCCTGGGCGAGCTGACCAGCATCGGCACCCTGTTTGCGTTCGTGCTGGTCAGCCTGGGCGTGATGATCTTGCGTATCAGGCGGCCCGACATCCCGCGTTCCTTCAAGGTGCCGGGCGGGGCATTCGTCATCCCGATTCTGGGCGCCGTTTTTTCTGGCGGCCTGATGTACACCGCTACCACGCACACGCTCATCCGACTCTTCGCCTGGATGGCCATCGGCCTGGTCATCTACTTCTTCTATGGCCGCAAACATTCCAAGCTGCGGCGGGGAGCATAGTCGGAACAAGCGCCATTTTGCCTTCGCCAAATCGCATCCGCAAAATGGCTGATAACAGACGTTCAACAAAACGCCGCATTCGCTGCACTCTCGGGCCTGGGGTGTCTGCCCGGAGATCCCGGCTAGCCAAGCTCGCGACGAATGGGTCAGCCCTGGTCAGGTGCGAGCGGTGCAATCTTGGCGACAAGATCCTGGTCCGTCACGCGGCACGCACTCCGGGTGGTCTTCGATAGCGCCGTAGCATGGGCAAGACGTCGAAGTACTCGTTGCGCGCATTTAGCAAGTCAAACCAACGCGCAATTTCCTCGGACAGTTCTTCAGCGCGGCCCCGGGACCGGGAGCACGATCTTGCCACATCTCATTCGGGTCGGCCGCTGGGCCTTGGGAAATGTGTAGATCAACCGCCGCGTGCGCTCCTGCCCTGGATCAAAGGATTCGGCGCGGTCGGTGGTCGAATTCTCGTCCGCATGCCGATCAACGATCAGAGGTTGGCGAGCCTCGCCTTTCGCCTCCAGAACGCACACGTCGTACGAAAACGTCTCTTCCTGAGTGCTGTCGTTTCGTACGGTCACAACTGTCCAAATGAGCGCATCGCCCGTCCCAGGGTTCATGACGACCCTTTCACCCACGTACTCGTCGGGGCCTTTTGTGACCTGGCCCAGAGTCACGACCCACCCGTCTGCACTCTTGGACACTGGGGTGTTCATCAGGACCGAGGTACACGCCGAAAATCCGCCAAGCCACATGCCAAGCAGGACCATCGTGCTGACAGAGCGCATGGATCTCATTTGCATTCCTCCAAGTCTTCGCAACGACCTTTCACCTGGATCTTGTAGGACAACGGTCGGCCAAAGACAAGCGGGAGGATAGCGCCGCACCGGGGTTGACTACTTCTTCTTGTGCGACGGCGGCTCTGCGCCCAATTCCTTGAGGGCAGCGTCGATGTCTTTGATGATGCAGGAATTGCCGCCGCGGCCGAGCACCCTGCCAATGAATCCACCGCGGTCGCCCGTGCGAGCTTTGCGCAACGGCTCGACCGCGCGCGCATCCTTGGTGGCTCCCAGCTGCTGCACAGCCTCACGCTTCTCGGCGCAGCTTCGCCCTTGCGCCAAGTCCAGGGCGTAGCTCTTCACGCGGTCGACTTTGTCAGCGCAGCCCAGGTTGTCGCAGGCCGAACGCGCATCCTGCCGGAGGTCCATGCGGCGGTCTTCGCTGGCAATCTCGGCCAAGGCGCTGCCGGCCGGGACGCCGATCTGCCTCACCATGAGGTCAAGTGCGCTGCGGGCGAGCTTCTTGTCCGACAGCAAGTCCCGCACGTTAACCAACAAAGCGGCGTCACCGCGCAACCCCGCATCCATGCGCAGTGCCTCTTCATAGGCCTGAAGTCCCGCGCTGGGATTCTTGTCGGCGAACTCCAAATTCCCCAGCAGGTAGCGTACTCGCGCCACGTCGGGGTGCTCTGAGATCTGCTGTATGACGAGGATGCGGGCCTCGGCAACATGGCCCTCGGCCATGGCGGCTTCGATCTGCTTGATGGGCGATTTCATCTCCTGCGCCACCGGTCTGGGCTTCGGGGGCAGCAAGCTCGGGGCCGCGCCGTGACGATGGCCGTAAAGCAGGGCCACGACGAAACCCATGATCACGAGAGCCGCAGCAGGCTTGACCCACCGCCGAGCACGAAGGGGCAGGCGCGCAATCAGCGAGCGTGTCGCCCTCGCCAGTTGGCGTCTCAGCCAACCCAGCGCGACCCGCAGCGTGCCCAGCCCGGCCCACAGCGCTGGCCCTGCCGCCCTGCCCAGATGCGCCCATGCATCGACCGACGGTGAGCCGGCCCCCTCGGCCCGTTCCAAAGCCTCGCGGAACTCGGCCGCCGTGCCAAAGCGACGCTCGCGCTCCTTCTCCAGTGCCCGCATGACTGCGGCCTGCAGGGCCGCCGGTACGCTGGCGTCGGGCGCCACGCTGGCAAAAGGCGGAGGCGGCGCCGTTACCTGCATGGCCATCAGCTTGACCAGATCCCCGGCCTCGAAAGGTTTCTTGCCGGTCAACATCTCGTACAGGATGATCCCGCACGAATAGAGATCGGAGCGGCTGTCAACCTCCTGTCCGGTGGCCTGCTCGGGCGACATGTAGCTGGGCGTGCCGAAGATCATCACGCCTTTGGTCAGTGGCTGTTCGCCCTCGCCGCTTTCCGTGATCTTGGCGATTCCGAAGTCCAAGATCTTGGCGGTCTCGCCCAGGCGCAAGTCCGGGCTTTGCACCAGCATGACGTTGGCCGGTTTGAGATCGCGGTGAATCACCTTCTGTCCATGGGCGTGCTCCAGCGCACTGAGAATCTGACCCGCCAGCCGACACGCGCGGGTCAGAGACAGCCGGCCCTCGCGCGCTAGCACGTCGGCGAGCGACTCGCCCGCCACGAACTCCATGACCAGGAACAACTCACCGGTGTGGTTGCGGCCAAAATCGGTGACCGAAACGATGTTGGGGTGGTTGAGCCGCGAAGCCGACTGGGCCTCGCGCTCGAAGCGACGCGCCGCCTCCTCCACCTGTCCCATCTCGGCGTGCAGAAGCTTGAGCGCCACCACCTTCTTCATCAAGATGTGCTCGGCACGGAACACCGCCCCCATGCCGCCCTCGCCGATGCGCCCGAGCACGCGGTAGCGCTCACCCACCACGGTGCCTACACGCGGGTCAGGCGAAGCGTCCGCTATCTCGGTTGGGGCCATGCCTCGGTCGCTCATAGCAATGGCAGCGAGCGTACCACAGGGGAGATTCGGCGCGCCCTTCACGACGATTGACGGCGCCGCCTAGCTGGGTTCATGGTTGCAACCTGCGGATCAATTCACATGGGAACCCTCAAAGGGTTCCCAAACCCTCCCACGGTGGTGCGCCGCCGGCAAAGCCGGCGGGCTCCCCACGCGAAAATTGATGGAACCAGAAGTCATCCAACGCTTTCTCGAGAGTGTCGGCCAGAAGGCCGACGTGGACCTCTACCTCAAACTCTTCCGAGCCCAGCGCAAGGAGAGCTTCGCTATCATCGTAGCCGACGCCCAGATTGTGCGCGCGGCCCTCGATCCCTTTCACTTCGACCTGCGCATCCTGGCCGGTCTGGGCCTCAATCCCGTGGTCTTGGTCGGGCTGCTCGACGCGCGCGATGCGGATCGGCAGTCGCAGCGAATCCTGGAATGGCTGCTGGAAGATGAGGTGCCGGCCCGAACCATTGGCTCAGGGCCCGATCTTCCTGCCGCCATCCGCGAGTCCGTGCGCGAAACCTTACAGCAAAACACCATCCCCATTGTGTCGCTGGACGCGGCCAAGGAACTCGACATCGAAGACCGCTTCCGTTTGCTGCACAGCCTGGCCACTGGCCTGGAAACCCGCAAAGTGGTGTTTCTGTCCACCAGCTCCGGCCTGGAGCGAGAAGGCGCGCCCTCCATTTCGGTGGTCAACCTGTCCAACGACTACGAACGACTGATGGCCACCGGCCACCTGTCGCGCCGCCACTCATCGCTGCTTCGGCATGTTAAAAATCTACTCGATCAGGTTCCCCAGCACATGAACGTGGCCGTGGTCAACCCCTTGCACCTGCTGCGCGAGTTGTTCACCGTCAACGGTGCTGGAACTCTAATCCGTCGTGGCTCGCGCATCGATGCCCATGACGGCCTGGCACAAATCGATCGGCGACGGTTGCAGGGACTGCTGGAATCGGCCTTTGGCCACGCCCTGGTCGCAGGGGCCATGGATGCGGGCGGGCTCATCGAAGGCGACGCCGAGCGCATCTACCTGGAAGATGGCTACCTGGGCGCGGCCCTGGTGGGACAGAAGCCGGTCGCGCCCTATTTGTCCAAGTTTGCCGTCGAGCGCGAAGCCCAGGGTGACGGCATCGGGAGCGAGATCTGGTCGCTGCTCACGCGTGACTACCCAACCTTCTTCTGGCGCGCACAGCCGTCCAATCCCATCTGTTCGTGGTACGCCAAACAGTGCGACGGACTGGTACGCTTTCCCGAATGGCACGTCTTCTGGCGGGGATTGCCGCCAGAAAAGATCCAGCCGGCCATCGAGTACTGCCTGGCCGCCCCGCGCGCGTTTGAGAAGGGGTAGTGAAGCGTTGCCTCGAACCATCGAGGCGACAACGGCTGTGACCGAGCGTTGCCCTCCCGCGAGCTTGAGTGCAGAAAGGCCAACAACCTGCGGCGCAGCTCATCAAGACAAGACAATTCCCTGAGGTTGATCTACATCCTTGACCATGAATGACTTCTTGCCAAAGGTCCGCATCTCTGCCGCGGCCGTGCTTCTGTGCCTGGCGACGATCGCCGTCTATTCCCGCGTCTATGGGCACGAATTCCTCCACTACGACGACGATGTCTATGTCACGGACAATCCCCAGGTTCGGTCGGGGCTGAGCTTGCAAAGCGCCAAGTGGGCGTTCAAGACGGCTCAGCACCGGTGCGGCTCACCCCTACAGGCGGATCAGATGGGGCAATTCGGCGGCAACGCGACGTGCCTGCAGTCTTTGTCGCAGCCTTGCTGTGGTTGACCGTTTAGCTCTCCGAGATCGCACTCCTCGCCGAGATCTCCGTCGGCATTGCCATCGCCGCAGAAGTGGCGCTTGGTACAAGCCACCGTGCAACTGTATTCGCCAAGGTCGGCACCATTGTCAGCGCCGTTGTCGCATTCCTCTCCACCATTGACATTGACCATGCCATCGCCGCAGTGAGGCCCGAAGCTGCACTTGGCAGTGCAGCCTCCGTACGAGCCGTCGAGAATGCCGTCGTCACACTCTTCACCCGCCTCGACTACGCCATTCCCGCAGGTGGGCGGACATAGCTCCCCTCCGTCGCAGGTCGCTCCTGCATCGACTGCCGAGGCGGGATTCTCGATCGGTCTGCAAGACCTGCCTGGCACCGGACAGTACCAGCCGGGCTCGATCCGTTGGCAGTCGGCAGAACAGCCATCGCCGTCGCTGACATTGTGGTCGTCGCAGGTTTCGTCGGAAGTCACAATTCCGTCGCCGCAGAAAGAAACTTTCACACAGTATCTCCCACCGGTGCATTCCCAGTTCGCCTCGACCTGGCAGATGCTATTGCAGCCATCGCCAATCGCGGTGTTGCCATCGTCACATTCTTCTCCTGGGTCCAGCAGCCCATCTCCGCAAATGACACACCTCCCGTATGGGGGGCCCGGCGGCGGCCAGCCCCCAGATCCGCCGCCGCCCGAGGTACCCGCGCTGCCGCCAGTTCCCGTAGCCATCCCACCCGCACCGCCCTTGCCGCCGCTGGCGTTGCTCTTGTGGTCGCACGCACTGCCGAGCAAGACCGCCACCGCGATCAGGTAGACAAGCTTCGAAGGGCTCATTTCACTCCACTCGCTCCACGTGATCACCCAAGATGAATGGCTGCGCCCGCAGGAGTGCACACGTGAAGCCCCTTGCCGTCCGCCCACAGCGGTCGGGGCGGCATTGAAGAAGAGCCCGACAGCTCCCCGGGTACGCGCTCGATCCGCGGGTGATTCCACCGCACGCGGCCAACCCGCCGGCCAGGACAAGCCAGCCAGAGACAGAATTGAGTTTCATCAATTGGTTCACCGCCCCCGGGTTCGGGGGGAGGCGCCGGGGCGCCGCCCCCGGTAACTCTCTCCTACAGCCAGTAATCCCAGGGAATATGATACAGCGTCGCCTTCGAGCGAACAAGAAGCGACCGGTGGCCGGATCCGAATCCAGCTACCGGCTCCGGCTCCCCCTTCGGGGACTTCGGGACCCGCCACCCGCCCTACCCAAACCGCGCGCTTCGCGCGCGCCCTCGTCGGCTTCGGCTCCGGACCCGGCTCCGGACCAGACCCAACAGGGCCAGCATCCAAGCTGCCAACGCGACAACATCTCCGTCACCCCTGCCGCCAACCGTGCAGCTGAACAGACCTCTGCTACCGGCCTTGACCTGGGCCTTGACCACCTGCTGGTCCAGAACGCACTCCGCATGTCCGTCAGGCTGGACGGCGCAGGTCTCCGGATCTTGGCAACGAACCACTTCGCAGGGATTGGCTTCACACTTGCCGCTGGCCTCGACGCATACTGTGCCGGCCAGACAAGAAACCCCCAAACAGGCCTTAGTAGTCTGGCACTTGGCCGTGGCGGGATCGCAGTAGGAACCCGCTGCACAACTGATGTCCGCGCAAGCATCGGCCACACATTGACCCAGTCGGCAGCTCTGCCCGTCCGGGCAGGCCAGGCTCGCGCAGCTCTGCAAGCAAGTCCCGTTGGCACAGTACTGGCCCTGACCGCAGTGCACGTTCTGGCAGGGATCAGGCTCGCATTCTCCACTGTGGCAGATCTCTCCAGTCGAACAGCCGCGCGAGTAACAATCCTGGCACACGCCGTTGTAGCAGGTTGCGCCTGGCTGACAGGTGACCTTTGAGCAGGGATCGTAGCAGTTGCCTTTGGCGTCGCACAATTGACCGGCCGGACAGGGATTGACGGCACAGGCCGCCAGCAGACAGACGCCGTCTTGGCAAATGCGGTCGGGACTGCATGGATACTCGACCTCCGCGCAAAGCGGAACACATTCGCCACCCAGGCAGACGGCATTCTGGCCACAATCGGCGTTGTTGTCGATTTGGCCGTCACAGTCGTTGTCTTTGCCATCGCAGATCTCAGTGGATGGACCCACGCCGCCTGCGCAGACCCAACCGACCGCGCCCTGGCACTGAAAGTGCCCTGCCTTGCATTCCCCCTGCAGGGCGACGCCGGCCCCCAAGCCCGGCGGATTGCAAGCGTCGCCAGGCGGGACGACATCCTCATCCACCCAGTTGTTGCAGTTGTCGTCCTTGCCATTGCAGATTTCGGGCGTCGGCCCCACAGCGTCGTTGCACACGATCTGCCCGGAAACACACGCGCTCACGCCTTGTCGACATTCGCCCACCGCGCTGCCGCAGGCAATGCCGACCCCGGTTGTCGTGTTATTCGGGTCCAGGTTGTCAATCACCCCGTCGCAGTCATTGTCGATGCCATCGCAAATTTCTGGCGTGGGCCCGGTCGAAGTGACGGTGCACGCGACGTCTGTGCCCTGGGCATTGCATATGTACTGACCGGGGCCCTGGCACGACTCCGTGTTGCACGGCTTACCCAGGCTGGGAAAGTCCTCATCCACGCTGCCATCGCAATCGTCATCCTTGCCGTTGCACAGCTCCGGAGTGGGCGTCGCCGCGTCCACGCAGGCCAGCTCGCCTCTGCCCGTGATGGGGCTGACCTGGCAGGCTTGGTGTCCAAAGGCGCAGACGCCGACACACTTCCCGGTCGCAACGTCACAGCCCACGGCCCCGGTGGGATAGCACAGGGTACTGGCAACCGGATCGTTCTCGTCAACCTGCCCGTTGCAGTCATTGTCCTTGCCGTCACACGGGATCTCGGTTTGGGGCGTCGTCGCGCCCACGCAGTTCTGCCAAACACCTGCCACGCACGTCTGCACACCGGTTTCGCAAATCCCCTTGCAGGTCCAGGTGCCGGCGCCGGAGTCGAACGCGCAGCCCGATGCGCCCACAGGAAAGCATGCCTGCCCGAAACCGTCGACCACGCCGTCACAATCGTTGTCTTTGTTGTCACAGATCTCGGGCTGCGGTCCCACCCCACCCTGGCACACCGTCTTCTTTCCGCCCGCGCCGTCGTCCACACAGGCCGTGGTTCCCGCCTTGCACTCGCCCACGCTGATACCACAACTCACCGATGGAACGTCGTCGACGATCCCGTTGCAGTTGTCGTCCAGCCCATTGCACACCTCGGGCTGGTAGGCACAGTCGCAAGACAGGCCTTCGTCGATCTGCCCGTCGCAGTTCTCGTCGGCGCAATCGGCCGCGGTCGGTGCGAGACAACCGGGCGCGGTTCCGCACACCTCCTGCCCTGCTACCCCGGGCGCAAGAGGCGTCGCCCCGCAGGTCGCCGCAACGGCGCACACCACCCCGTCGCCAGCCGCGTTGCAGGCGTAGACACCTTGCCGCGCGCAGCGGCCCACCCCCACGGAACAGGGCTGGCCTTTTAGTGGGAAAGCCGCTGCCTCGTCGTAGCAGGTCGCATTGCAATTGCACCGGGGCACGGGAACAGAGCTGACGATGATGTCGCCCAAGCTGGCCGCCAAGTCAGCGCGGTTGTTGGCGAGGTAGGCAGACTTCTTGCCGCCTGACCCGGCCAGTGCCATGCGACTCAATGAATCGCTGGCGCCGGTGCCAAACCCGACCACATAGACCGAGATGCCCGCGGCGTAGGCATCACCGGCCGCCGTCACTGGATCGTCACTACTGTTGAGCGCGCACGTGTCGAGGCCATCGGTGACCAAGATGATGTTGTACGATCGACAAGCGGCGCGCGGATCATGGGCCACTGGATCGCTCGACAGCAATCCGGCGCCCGGCCCCACATCTGATCGATTTGCATTGAGCAACCAGTCCCGCACCGAGTACACACTTCCCGCCAAGGGCGTCCAGGTTGAGGATCGAATCTCTCGGTTCGAAGTTGCCGTGAAAGGAGGCAGGTCTTCCTTGCCGTCGATCCAGCTATAGATATCGGGAAAATTGGAGCCACTGGTGGGAAATCCCACAATGACCTGCGCCCCGGGGCAAGTGCTGGAATAGGCGCAGGGCGTGCTGCAGTCGAGCCGGGCCCCCTCAAAGATGCGATCGTTGGTGTCGGCCGGGTTCGCGCATCCAATGCAAGTCGGCGGGCCGGACGAGCACTCAGTGTAGTTGGCGCCCATATGCTCGACACAGAACTTCTGTGTCGTGGCATCGTCGGGCAGGTCCACGCACGCGGCGCCCGCCACAATGGCGGTACAGTCGCTGTCCGTCTGGCAGGGCTGCCCCAGCAATACGCGAGCGTAGGTGGCGAGCGCGAACTCAGCCGAACCAAAGGCCGAGATGGTGTCGATGATGGCCACCTTGGCCTGGTACAGCTTGCTGTCGTCGTATGGCCAGTTTCCAGTGGACTTTCCGTCAAGGTCGCAGCCCGGCTGACTCTGCGAACCGTCTCCGTGCGTGGACAGCCCGGATACGTTCGCGATCATGGAAGTCGAGTTGTCCAAGATGAAGACGAAGCGAGGCTTGTCGACTTGGGCCGCCACTTGGGGCGAAACCAAGCTCAAGCCAACTACAGCTGCTGCGGCTGGTCCCAAGCGCGTCATGCGACACCTCCCAGATCCCACGGGTGTGACGCCTGTGGGGATGTCATACACGCCGTCGTCCGACCGGGTACCCGCAGCCGACAGCGACGAGCCCCCCTCACGGTTTGTCCATCTTTCCGGTGTCGACCACGCGGACCCCGGCGGGCGGACTCCAGCGAAAAACCTCGTCGGAAACCTTGGCGTTCATCTTCAGGTCAGAAAACGCGAAGTGATTCACGTTGCCCTGCTGATCGGTGAGCACACTTTCGCGAACCGAGAAATCGCCTGCATCCACCACGAAGACGATGGACTTGTAGGTGGACTGGGGCTGCTTGGGCCGCAATGACAAGCGATAGTCCTCGGGGCGACCCAGGCGGGTGTCGTTGGACCAGGTCACTTCGAACTCATCGCCGATCCTGCCCTTGCCCATGAGGAAGGCCAGGGCTGCGGGCAACTGCGAGGTCTTGAGATCCTGCTTGAACGCCTGCTTTTCCTCGGGCTCGTACAGCCAGAGCACCTGCCCATTGGACAGGAACATGCGCGCCTCGGGCTTGTCGTAGTCCCAGCGCATACGCCCCGGTTTCTTGAAGTGAACTTGGCCGGTGGAGACGGTCACGCGCCCCATCACCTGCCGACTGTACTTCTGGGTGAAGCGCGCCTGGAAATCCTTGGCCTGGTCGTAGCGGTTCTGGACCCGCGCGACCACAGCTGACAGCTCAAGCCGTGCCGGCTTGGCCTGAGCAGGAGCGGAAGCCGAGCCGGCATCGCCGGCAGCAAGCAACAGGATGAGCGAAATGGTTGTCATGGTCCGATCTTACCGCCTAGGCCCCAGCGCGCCGCCAGCACGAGGCAGATTTGCCCCCCCCAATACAGGGCCAGGGTCATGGGTTGCGCCCAGACGGACGAGCGCCGCAGGCGGGCCCAAGGCAGCAGGGCCTGAGAGAAGTAGAACAGGGTCGCCCCCACGGCGGCCACTACAGCCAGCTCAAGCGATGCCTGCCCCGCCAGCGTGGAGAACACACCCGCCATCATCGCGCTGAGACTGAGGGCATGGGCCCCGACCGGCACACGCAGTCCCGCATCGATCCCGCGCCATTGGCGCCGCACCAGCCATGCCGAGCACGCGCCAAAGACCGCAAGGCCCGGCACCGCCAGCCATCCACCTGGCCCCGCGCCAAGAAACGCGAGCCCGTAACAAAGATGCGCGACCAGAAACAGCCCCAGCCCTACCACGAGCGCCTCCTGGCCCTCGGCAAGCAGGGTGATGTCAGCCGCGAGGGACAGGATGATGGCGTTGAACACCATGGTGCCGAACAGGTCGCTGGGCATGCCACCCAAGACCGCGAACAACAAGACCGTTGCCATGGGCTTGCCGACGCCGATAACCATGGGTTTGCCCGACGCCGCGCCGATCACGGCAACACCCACCGCTGCTGCGTAGAGGACGAGAGAAAGCCCGAGAGGAGCCACGCCTTACTGTACAACGGATCTAGGCGATTCGCGTGTTCATCGCGCCGACGCGCACCCACTCTGTGCACTCTCCTCTCCCCTCTGCGTCCTCAGCCGTATCGCACGATCCAAATGCCCCGCGGACCCGCGCGAAAGTATGCTAGTCAGCCGCCGCCAGGTATTCGCCGCGCGGAGCCAACACCTCGCGAGGCTTGATGCCGTTGGCTGGACCAACGATCCCGTCCCGCTCCATTTGCTCAACCATGCGCGCGGAGCGGTTGTAGCCGATCTGCAGACGGCGCTGGATGAAGGACACGCTGGCCTGGCCGGTGTCGCACACGATGGCCACGGCCTGGTCGTAGAGCGCATCGGAGAATTCCTCGCGCGGCGCGGCCCCGTCCTCACCGTCCTCGGCACGCTCGGTGAGGATGTTCATGTCGTAGACCGGCTTGCCCTGCTTCTTCAGCACCGACACCACGCGATGGATCTCGTCGTCCGACAGGAAGGCGCCCTGGATACGCCGCAACTTCGTGCCTCGGTCCGAGAACAGCATGTCGCCGTTGCCCAGCAGGGTCTCTGCGCCGGGCTGGTCCAGGATGGTGCGGGAGTCAATCTTGCACGCCACCTGCAAGGCGATGCGGCTGGGGAAGTTGGCTTTGATGAGGCCGGTGATCACGTCCACCGAGGGCCGCTGGGTCGCCACGATGAGGTGCAGACCCGCCGCACGCGCCTTCTGCGCCAGCCGCGCCACCGCGGTTTCCACGTCCTTGGGCGCTGCCATCATGAGATCGGCAAACTCGTCGATGACGATGACGATGTAGGGCAGCTTGCGCGCCGGGGCTTCGCCGTGCTCCTTGGCCGCTTGCGCAGTGGCGGCTGCGGCCGAGATCTCCTCGGCCCTCTCCTCGCTGATGGTGCCGTCGCCAGCCGCCCGCATGGGCGCGGGCTCGCTGTCCGCCTCCACCTCGACCTCGCGCTCGACGCCATCTTCCCCCGCGATGAACAACTTGAGTCGCTTGCCGCGTTTGGAGGGCGACTCGGCCAGGGACGCCGCCACCGCCTTCGCGCTGGCCGCCGCCTCGATCTTGGCGTTGTAGCTAGAGATGTCGCGCACACCGCTCTTGGAAAGCAGCTCGTAGCGACGCTCCATCTCGTCGACCGCCCAGCGCAGCGCCAGCGACGCCTTCTTGGAATCCACGACCACCGGCAGAAGCAGGTGAGGGATGCCCTCGTAGATCGACAGCTCGAGCTGCTTGGGGTCCACCATGATGAAGCGCACTTCTTCCGGCGTGGCCGAGTAGAGAATGCTGGTGATCATTCCGTTGACCGCGACGGACTTGCCCGACCCGGTGGTGCCGGCAACCAGCAAGTGGGGCATCTTGGCCAGGTTCACGCTGACTGGTGCACCCTTGGTGTCCTTGCCCATACAGATCTGCAGCTTGGAGGTGGCCTTGCGGAATGAATCGTCCTCGAGGATCTCCTTGAGGTACACCATCTCGCGCTTCTTGTTCGGGAGTTCCACGCCTACCACGGCCTTGCCCGGGATGGGGGCCACAATACGCACCGACTGCGCCTCCAGCGCCATGGCGAGATCGTTTTCCAGTTGCACGATCTTGCCGGTGCGCGTGCCCGGAACCGGAGCGAATTCAAACGTAGTGATGACCGGCCCCATCTGGATCGCTGTGACGTTGCCGCGCACGCCATAGTTGCCCATGGCCTGCTCCAGGCGGGCGGCCATGGCCTTCAGGGTCTTCTCGTCGATCGCGCCGCCCTCCGGTGGGACGTACTCCAGAAGATCGGGGGTGGGAAGCTGGAAAGCGCCGCTGGAAAGGCGCACGTAGCCGAGGCCATCTCCCTCGTCGGCGGCCGCTTGGGCCACGTCTTCCTCGCCCCTTTCCCTGCGAAGCACGGGCTGCACGATGACCGGCCCCGCTTCTTCGTCGAAAAACTCGGGGTTCTTCTCGGTCGCGCCCTCCTCCAACGCGGCGGTCACGGCCGGAACGATGCAGGGCTCGGGCCTCGCCTCGACTTGCGGCTGCTTGGGCTCGGCCACCGGCTCGAGCGGGGCCGCGCACTCGACCGCCGCGACCTCAGCGACCAAGGCCGCCATCGCCCGCCGCTCCTCATTTTCGTGTGCCACAGGTGCCTCGTCCAGCATCGCGTCCGGACCTTCGCCGGGCTCGGCCAAGCCGAGCATCGCCTCCGAATCGTCCGCCCCGTGCACGTCGCTGTCGCCTTCGCGCAGGGTTTCGACTGGCGCCACCACAGTCGCCGCAAAGGGTACATCCCCGTCCGGAATCTCATCCCAGCCGGCTTCGGCCTGGACCGGGTCGAAGTCTTCGGCCCGCTCGGCCTCTCCCTTCTCTGGGAACATGGCCACGACCATGCGTCCCAAAGAGCGCGCCCCCGTCACGGCCAGCCAGGCCGTAGCGCGAGCGACGGCCCGAATCGCGCGACCTGCGCCGCGCGCAGCCCAAGCCAGCGCCGTGAAGACCTCGCCCACGCTGACATGGGTGAGCAGGATCAGCGAAATCGAAAGCAGTGTTGCCGCGGCCAGGGCCGCGCCCACGCCGCCCACTGCGCTGGCGCCGGTCTCCGCCAACCATTGCCCGAGCATCCCGCCCGGGCCGCGCAAGGTGACCGGCTCGCCGGCAAAGGGAAGGTGGAGAAGGACGGCCGCTGAACACAGCAATGCCACGAACCCCAGCGCGCCCACCACGTCTTCGATGAGACGACGAGCGCGGCACATGCGAACCGCGAGCAGAAGGACCCCGGCCACCAGAGGATAGGCGCACAGTCCGATCAATGAGTAGAGGCCGGTCGCGGCAGCAGCGCCCCCTGGACCCATGAGGCGTCCGCGTCCGGCCTGCATGGACACCAGTGACACCACACAAAAAACCCCGAGACCCAGCAGCCCAATCCCCATGACCTCGCGGCCGCGTCCTGGCGCTTCGCCTTTGTTCTTCGCTGTCGCCATATTTTGCCCCGTTTTGGCCTGATAGTTTTGAACTACCTATACCTACACACACCGTATCCCGCCGGACTCGGCCGTCAAGTTTTCGCCCCGCCCCGCCCTCCGACGGCCAGACCACATCAAGGCAACCGGACCGCGCTCACAAACTGTTAGCTCGGATCCACAAGTTGCCCGCCAAAGAAAGCACGACGGGCGGTGGAAAAGCTAACCACCCGGACGCGGGAAAGAAACCGTGAAGGTCGTCCCCTGCCCTGGCTTGCTGTCCACATCGATTTGACCGCCGTGGCGCTCGATGATGCCGTGGACGATCGACAACCCTAGCCCGGAGCCCTCACCCACGTCTTTGGTGGTGAAGAACGGATCGAAGATCCGCGGCAAGACGTCGGCGGGAATTCCGGGACCGTCGTCACTGACCATGAGCAACACGCGGCCGTCGCGGGATTGTGTGCTGACGCGAATGGTTCCGCCCCGATCACCCATGGCTTGCGCAGCGTTGGTCAGCAAATTCATGAGGACCTGGTCTATCTGGCCTGGAAAGCCGCGAACGCGAACGTCGGGGTCCACCTCTTTGATGATCTGCACGTGTCGCAACCGGTGCTGCAGCAACCCCAGGGTGTCGTCCACGCTGCGAGCGAGAAAGACCTCCCGCTCGACAGACTCGTCGCCCCGGGCGTAGCCGTGCAGGGCCTGCACGATGCTCTTGGTGCGCGCGGCCCCGCGCTGGACCACGGCTAGAATCTCCGCTGCCTCGGCGGCGAGTTTCGCGACGGGGCCGCCAGGCTCGACGGCTGCAATGCGCCCCACCGCCTCCTCCAGCGGCCCGAGCGAGTTGATCACGGCGTTGACCGGATTGTTGATTTCGTGTGCGATTCCCGCAACCAGCCGGCCCATGGACGCCAGTTTCTCACTGCGAACCAGGTTATCCTGCGCCCGTCGCAACTTCTCCAGCGCGTCGTGCAGCTCGGCGTTTCTCTGTTCCAGGGCCTCGGTGCGCCGACGCACCTCGCGTTCCAAGTCGACGTTGATTGACTCGGTCGAACGCAGCCGGTCGCGCAGCGAGCGCCGCATCTCCTCGAAGATCACGGCCAGGCGCCCCAGCTCGTCGGCTTCGCCCCAAGGAGGGACCGGTCGGGCGAGTTGCCCCTTTGACATTTCCCCCGAACGCTCCTCCAAAGCGCGCAGGGGGACTACCACCTCGCGCACCGCGAACAGGACCACACCAGCCGCGAGTACGATGCCAATGGCCAAGGCAAAACGCGCACTGCCGCTGGGCGCGGCCTGCTGGAAGAGCCAGAGAAACCCGACGCCAAACCCCCACACACCGAGGAAGAACACGGCCAGTTTTAGGCGCAGCCCGACGGGCGAGCGGACCTGGTCCGGCGGAAGCAAATGGCGCGAGCCCAGATGGCGAAACAGCGGCCGCAGGATCTCCTGTAGCGCGATCCTCTGATAGATGGCGACTACGCTCGCGACTAGGACCAGGATGACGATCATCCGCATGACCACAGGACCATGCAAGCCCGGCCACGGCCAGGCCGCGGTGAACGCCACAACCCCGGCCAGTCCGACGGACAAGGCCTGCCAAGCAGAAAGTCGGTAGGGCAGCGCTTGCGCCGCCACGAAGGCCGCGATCGCCTTGGGCTCGTCGCGTGCCGGGCCTTTGCTGCCGCGCGCGCGCACAGTTGCGTCGAAGTACTGCTCGATAGGCGCAGCCCGACGGACGAAGGAACGCCACCAGACCAGTGCCGCCACAACCAGAAGCGCCCACAGGGGGAAAGCCGCTCGAGCCAGCCCCGGCAACCGTAGCAGCGAATAGGCCATGAGTGCCAGCAACGCGTGCGACAGTGCCAGCGTGGCCAAGACGGCGCAGGCGAACCAACCCCGGTAGTCAGTCACGAAAGCCTGAATGGCCTGAAGCTGAGGCATGAGGATGGGCCGGACGGCTCCCAAGATGCGGTCAAGAATCAGAAGGCGCACCGCTGCCACTCCCGCGGCCGAAATGACACCGAGTGTGGCCAACGCCGCAGCTTCTAACGGGTCACGCCCGCCCGAACGGAAAACCGCACCCGCCAGGACCAGCGCCAACCCGGTCCACAGGGCAAAGTGCACGACAGCACTCTCACGGGGCGCACGCGCAAGCGCCCGACGGGTGACGTCCGCGTTCAACGCCTTGGCCTTTTCGCCACGCTGGAGCACGGCCAACTGTTCAGTCAATGATCGCAACAAATCCACCAAGCGAAACAGCGAAGCGGTCCAGGCAGCCAGCAAGACTGGCACCAGCACCTTGGCCCACAGCCAGCGGTCGGGCAGAGCGCGCGCGCACAGGACGAGAGGGGGAGCGCACACCGTGACCTCGATCGCGCCCAGGAACAGCTCGGCCGCCGCGATCTTGCGCGGAAGGCGAAACTCACCGCCGCCCTGTGTGGCCTGAGGCATGCCGGCATTGTAAACGAAACAGAGGAGATCTGGACAAAGCGACTTTCGCCGAGCACCCTTGGGTGTCGCATCCATGACCTGGGAAACGATTTCCAACCTGATCCACGACGAGTGGATGATCCTGTCGCTCCTTCTGCTGTGGTCGGTCGCCGGCCTGACCATCATCTGCGAACGCGTCTACGCGTTGTGGAACGTCCTGGCCAAGTCCGAGGTGTTCAAGAACCACGTGATCGGCGCCATCGAAAGCGGGGATCTGCCCAAGGCCCACGCCTTCTGCGAAACCTCGAACGATCCCTTGGCCGGTGTCTTTGGCCGCGGCCTGCGCGTATTTGCCAAGACGCCCAACAAGACCACCGAATCCGTCATGTCCCAGCGGACGGTCGCCATCGGCTCGTTCAAGCGCTACCTGTGGGCACTTGGAACCGTGGGCTCCTCCGCGCCCTTCGTCGGGCTCTTTGGCACTGTGGTGGGCATCCTCAAGGCCTTCCAATCCATGTCGACCGCGGGCACGGGCGGCTTCAAGGTTGTGTCACAAGGAATCGCGGCCGCGCTGGTGGCGACAGCCGCGGGCTTGCTGGTCGCCATCTACGCCATCATCGCCTACAACTACTTTGTCTCGCGGGTGGGCGCTATCGCCGTCGAGTACAAGATATTCTGTGAAGAGTTCCTGCTGGCGCTGGGCGAGTACGCGAAAACCCGAGAGGTTCCCCCGGCCCTGCCCGGTTCGGCTTCCTCGCCGGCAGAGAAGAACACCTCTCCTTCGTAGAATCCCTGCGCGATGGGGATGAACATCCAAATAGAAGACGCGAGCGCGGCCGACGGAGGCGAGGCCGACGTGAGCGAGACCGTGGTGGCGGAGATCAACATCACGCCGCTCACCGATGTGTTCTTGGTCCTGCTCATTATTTTCATGGTCACATCCACGGCCATCGTCGAGTCGGAGATCACGTCGCGCACCGGCGTGAAGGTGGCGCTGCCCAAGGCGAACTCAGCGGGCGCGGTGACCAAGAAGCGCACCGATCCCATCTTGACCGTGACCAAGAGCAATGAGGTGTATCTCTTCTCCAAGAAGGTCGAGGTTGCCAACTTGGAACAAGAGATTCGCAAGGCGCTCAACGACGTCGGCTCGGAAACGCTCCTTCTGCGCGGAGACAAGAACGTCTTCTTGGGCGAGGCGGTCGACCTCATGGCCATCGCCAAGAGAGCGGGCGCGAAGAACATCGCCATCCTGACCCAGACCGACCAGAAATAGAATCCGAGTGGCTGCGGTGGCGGTCGTGGTCGTGGTTCGTGGCCGTGGTCGTGGCCGACCGCGATCAATTCACCGCCAAGTCTGCGACCTTCGACGGCTGGCGCGGGCTCGTTGTTGCCCATGCGGCACATCGCCACACGGTCGGTTTCGCGCAAGCAAAATCGCCTCACTCCCGTCCTGCCATCCTGCATCCGGAACCTCATAACTGCTCAGAATTACTACATTCTGATTATGCACACGGCGTGGCACATGGGCTGCAAGGATGGGGAATAGATCCCGGCCGTAAGGCCAGAAAACAGAAGACGACAAGGAGATCATTATGAAGCTGACCCGCGTTATCCTCCTCGCCATTGCGTTCATCATCCCGACTGCCACCACGACCCTCGCCTCCGCCGCTGATGAGCCGGCCGCTGCTGGTGACACCGCCAAGCCAGCCAAGGGCAAGAAGGGCAAGAAGGGCAAGAAGGACAAGAAGGGCGACGAGAAGAAGGAAGCCGCTCCCGAGGCGAAGTAACGAACTTCGACTCCTGGAAAGAATGCAGGACGGCCGGAGTCATCTGGCCGTCCCGCTTCTTCGCAAAGACCCCCGGGATGATCCCCGGGGGTTTTTTGTTGCCGGCTGCTATTCTGGTGTCGGCGGGCGTTTGCGCCCGCGGAACCACCCCTAGGATTTGCGCGTGACCATCCGAACCAAGGTTTGGTTGCTCGTCGCGGTCAGTGTTCTCGTGACCGCGGGCGCAACCTATTGGCTGCGCATCTATGCCATGCGCCGCGAACTGACCCGTCAGGCGCTCGCCTCGGCAGACGAAATCGCGGACGACATCAAGCAGACCCTGGAGCGATTCGACGCCGATGCCGAGGATCGCGATCTGGCCATCGCTCTCTCGAACTACACCAGCCGGCATCCGCGCATCCAGCGTCTGCAACTCGTCATCGAACGCGAAAGCGCGACGCGCATCTTTGCTCAGCGAGGAGAGGCTACGGAGATCACACGTCTAGGCGCCATCCCACGCGAACCCATCATCTCATCCGCGCGCAAGGCCACTGTGGGTGATGACCTGCACGTAGTGACCCGCAACGTCGACCTCAAGGGACCGTGGACCGCCGTGTTGAGCATGAACTGGAGCCTGGGTCCGGTCCAGTCGGTCATCAAGGTGACGGAACGCTGGTCGCTGCTGCTGGGTCTTGGCCAGCTCTTGGTGCTCATGCTGTTGTCTGGCTTTATCATCGACCGCGTGGTCTTGCGGCGCCTCGACATTCTCGCGCGCGCCATGCGCGACGTGGAAGCTGGCGACCTGGATCGACGAGTGCCGATGGACACCAACGACGAGGTCGGCCGCCTGTCACACGGCTTCAACCGAATGCTGGAGCAGCTTTCCACCGCCAACCGAGAGATCCACGCCTTCAACCAGCGGCTCGCGCGCGAGATTGAGATGGCCACGCAGGATCTGTCCCGCAAGAACATGGCCCTGGAGCAACTCAACCGCCTGCTCAACGAGCTGCGCCGTGAAAACGCCTCGAAGGTGCGCCTGGCCGCTCTCGGCCAGTTGGCGGCGCAGCTTGCCCACGAGATCGGCACACCGTTGTCGTCGGTGTCAGGCCACCTGCAGCTAGCCTTGTCACAGCGCGATCTATCCCCGAACCTGCGTGAGCGCCTGGACGTGTCCACGCGCGAGATTGCCCGCATTGGCCGCATTGTGCGCGACTACCTCGACTCTACGCGCTCGTTGGAAGCGGAACGCAAGCTGGTTTCCTTGCGCCAGGTCTTGAGTGAGGCGGTCGAGGTCACGCGCGGAGGCGAGTCGGGGAGCAACAAGACTCTGAACGTGGACGTGCCCGACGATCCGGCTGACTTCGTCACCGACCCAGGCTTGCTGCGACAGATCGTGATCAACCTGCTTTCTAATGCCCTGGATGCGGTGGAACAGGGCGGGCTCGTCGCGCTCACAGCGCAGTCGCAGGATGACCATGTGCTCATCACGGTGCGGGACACGGGAACCGGCATCGCACCCGAGGATCTGCGGCGAATCTTCGAGCCCTTCTACACGACCAAGGGACGGGGCAAGGGCACCGGACTGGGCCTGGCCATCTGCCGCGAATTGGCCAAAGCGTTGGGCGGCACCATTGCGGTGCAGAGCACGCCCGGCCAAGGCTCGGCTTTCACCCTGCGTTTGCCCCGCCACGCGCAGGCCGAACCAGCATCCCCACGGGCCGCGGCCGGAGGAGCAGCATGACCAAAGTTCTGGTGGTCGAGGACGACGCCGTCGCACGCGACCTTCTGCGCGAGATCTTGAGTGCCGAGGGCTTCGAGGTCGACGCCGTGGACGACGGCGCGCCCGCAGTCGAACGGGCGGCGTCGGGACGATATGATCTTGTGGTTTCGGACATTCGCATGGAACGGGTGGGCGGCATGGACGTGTTGCGCGCCTTTTCCGAAAGGGCTCCGGGCACGCCCGTGATCCTCATCACCGCGTTCGGCGACGTCACCGGCGCCATGGAAGCCATCGGACACGGCGCCTACGACTACGTTTCCAAGCCCTTCAACGTCGAAGAGTTGCGCCAGACCGTGGCCCGCGCGCTGGAGCGCCGACGCCTTTCCGCCGAGGCGGTGGCGGCACCGAAGACGGGCGCGGCACAGGTGGCCGAGATCGAAGGCAAAAGCCCCCGCATGCTCGATGTCTACAAACTGGTCGCACGGGTCGCCCCCACGACGGCCACGGTTCTAGTGGTCGGCGAATCGGGCACGGGAAAGGAACTGGTGGCGCGTGCCATCCACACCCGCTCGCCCCGCGCCGGCAAAGCCTTCGTGCCGGTGAATTGCACAGCCCTGTCCGAATCGCTCCTGGAATCCGAGCTATTCGGTCATGCCCGAGGGGCCTTCACCGGCGCGGTGGCCGCCAAGCGCGGCCTCTTCGAGATGGCCAACGACGGCACCCTGTTTCTCGACGAGATTGGCGACATGGGCCCCAAGATGCAAGCTCAGCTCTTGCGCGTCCTGCAGGACGGTGAGGTGCGGCCCGTGGGCGGCACCGAATCCATCAGAGTCGACGTGCGCCTGGTGTGCGCCACCAACCGCGACCTCGAGGCGGACGTCAAGACGGGCCGTTTCCGCGAAGATCTCTACTTCCGCATCAACGTGGTCACCGTGCGCATGCCTCCCTTGCGTGAGCGCGCCGGTGACATCCCCATTCTGGTGCGCCACTTCTTGGCCAAGATCGCTCGCCGCGAGAGTCGGTCCGAGGCAAGCGTGTCGCCGGAAGCGCTGGAGGTTCTCTGTCGCCATTCCTGGCCCGGAAACGTTCGCGAGTTGGAAAATGCCATTGAACGCGCGGTGGCCGTGGCCAAGGGCAACGTGGTGCTGCCCTCGGATCTTCCCGTGGAAGTCTATGGCGGCTCGCCGGCGGAGCCGGGCGGAATCTTCGATGATCGCCCGACCCTGTCGGAGTTGGAGAAGCGCTACATCGGGCTCATCCTGGCTGAATGTGGCGGCAACAAGAAAAAGGCGGCCGAGCGTCTGGGCATTGACCGCCGCACACTCTACCGGGCGCTGGAACGCGCCGGCGTGGCGGCAGGCAGCGACGACGAGGGGGACGATGGCTAGTCAAAGCAGATCGAGGAACGCCCGGCCGGCGTGACTGAGGGTCCGCCCGGCGGGATACACCAGTCGGATTTTCCTTTCGGTCTGCAAGTCGGTCACGTGCACTTCGCGCAGCGTTCCCTGCGCGATCTCCTCCTCGACGCACATGCGGGGCAAGAAAGCCACCCCCTGGTTGCGCCGGACCATCTTGCTGATGGCCTCCACCGTGGGCATCTCCACATCCTGTCGCAGCGGAACCTTGAGCCGCTCGAACTGGCGCAACACGACCTCCTTGTAGGGCGACATCTCGTTGTGAGCGATGAACGACTCTGCACCCAGGTCAGCGATAGAAACTGAGCGCCGCCGCGCGAAGCGGTGCTGGGGAGAAACCACGCAGGCCAGGTGATCGGTGTAGAGGATGCGCACCACCAGCCGGTCATCTTGCGGCTCGTAGCTGATCACGCCCATCTCCAGGTCGCCTTCCAGAATCTCGACGGGGATCCGGCTGGATTGGCTGCGCCGAACCTGCACCTTCACACGCGGATACAACTTGCGGTAGCGCGCGATGAGCGGCAGAAGGTACAAAGTGGTCGATTCGTTGGCACCGATGAACAGCCGTCCCGCACCGTGGTCACGTAACTCGGCCAGGGCCACGCCGAGCTCGACCCGCAGGTTGTCGAAGCGCCGGGCGTAGTCGAACACCACCTGGCCGGCATCGGTCAGACGCGCTTGCTTGCCCGCGCGATCGATGAGCGGCTCGCCCACCTCAGCTTCCAGGCGCTGCACCGCCATGGAAACGGCTGGCTGGGTCCGTAACAGGCGAGCCGCCGCACGCGAGAAGCTCTTCTCGCTGGCGACTGCACGAAAGACTTCGAGGGTGTGCAAGTCCATGAGGCCTCCCTGATCCGGGATGAAACCACCATAAGCGAGACTGATACAAATTGACAAAAGAATCAATTCACCAGGCAACGGGTCGTCGCTAGAGTGCGCCACCTGAAAGAACTCCACCCGGTGTAAGAGATCGCGCGGCAGGTGTCGGAACGGTCTCGCCATGACATAGTCTGGAGCCGAGCGGTGCGCCTGATGTAAGATGGTTGGTAGACTCACTTCCGAGTCCCCAACCGCACACAGTCACTTCCATGGCAGTCATTGGCATCGATCTGGGCACGACCAACTCTGTGGTCGCCACCGTGCGCGACGGGCAGGTGGTCGTGGTGCCCAACTCCCAGGAGGGATACCTTCACCCGTCGGTGGTGTCGTTTTCTCCCGACGGCCTCAAGTGCTTCTCCGTGGAAGCGGTCGCCCGTCGCATCGTGGACCCCAAGAACACCGTCTACTCGGCCAAGCGCCTCATCGGCCTGCCCTTCCGTTCCGACGAAGTGCAAAGAGCCTTGCTGCGCCTACCCTACGGGCTGAAGGAGGGCAACAACGAGCAAGCGGTCTTCATCGGACCGGATCGCACCTACACCATTCCTGAAGTCTCTGGCCTGTTGCTGGGCTATCTGCGCCAGTGCGCCGAGATGTTTCTGAGCGAGGCGGTCAACGCCGCCGTCATCACCGTGCCAGCCACCTTCAACGACTCCCAGCGCCGCGCGACCGTGGACGCGGGACGCATCGCCGGCGTCGACGTGCTGCGTGTGCTCAACGAGCCCACCGCGGCCGCGCTGGCCTACGGGCTCGGTCAGAACATGTCGCAGCGGATTGCGGTCTACGACTTTGGCGGCGGCACCTTCGACATCACCATCCTGCAGGTCGAGAACGACGTGTTCGAGGTGCTGGCCACTGGCGGGGACACCTTTCTGGGCGGCGACGACATGGACAGCGTCCTGCTCAACATTCTGGCCGAGCTGTTCAACGCCGAGCACGGCATCGATCCGCGCGGCGATCAGGCTGCGCGATCGCGCCTGCTCATTGCCGCCGAGCAGGTCAAGCGCCACCTGTCCGATTTCCCCGAGGCCCGCGGCGACCTCAAAAACATCGCCATCGGTTCCACAGGCGAGCCCCTCGCCCTGCGCTTCCACATCGCGCGCAGTGTTTTCGAAACCGCCATCCGCGGGCTGGTGGGCCGCACCATCCAAGCCTGCCAGGACGTGCTCGCCTCCGCGCAGCTCGCGCCGTCGCAGATCGACGAGGTGATCATGGTGGGGGGAACCACACGCGTGCCCATGGTGCGCGTCGAAGTGGAAAAGTACTTCGGTCGGCCTCCGCGCACGGACCTCAATCCCGACGAGGTGGTGGCCTGGGGCGCCGCCATCCAGGCCGAGAATCTGGCCAATGCGGGCGAGAACCTACCCAGCCGTGCGGTCTTGCTCGACGTCACGCCCCGGGCGCTGGGCATCGCCGTCACCGGCGGCTTCGCCGAGCGTATCATCGATCGCAATGTGCCCGTGCCGGTGGAGCAGACGCGCATCTTCAGCACCTCGTCTGACAATCAGTCCTCGGTGCGCATCCAGGTCTGCCAGGGAGAATCGCGCCGCTTCGACGAGAACGTGCCCTTGGGCGAGCTGGAGCTCACCGACCTGATGCCGGCGCGGCGAGGCGAGGCCTCAATCGAGGTGACGTTCAAGGTCGACACCAACGGCATCTTGCGCGTGCGCGCACGCGACGGCGCGACTGGGATTGCCCGTGAAGCGGCGGTCAACGTGCGTGGCGCCATGAGCGAGTTCGAGGTGCAAGAAGCGGCGGAGCGACAGAAGTTCGAGGAGGCGAGCAACCTCCCGGAAGTGCCGGAGGCGTAACCCATGGCGGGGATGTCCACCGAGCAACTGGCCGCATTCGTCCGGCAGATCTTTCCCTGGCTGGATCAGCTTTCCTACTATGACCTTCTGGGCGTGCCCTCGGGCTCGGACCAAACCGCGGTGCGGACCGCGTTCTATCGTCTGGCCGCTGATCTGCACCCCGACCGCTACCACACCCTTGCCGATCGGGCGCTCAAGGAGCAGCTGGAAATCATCTATGCGCGCGTGTGCGAGGGCTACCGGGTGCTCACCACGCCGGACAAGCGCGCCGCCTATGAGCGGGCGCTCAACCAGGGCAAGAAACGTTTGACGGTTACCGACCGCGAGTCGCGCGGCCTGCAGAATCCCGAAGACAGCCTCAAGCATCCCGAGGCCAAGAAGTTCTTCCGCATGGGAATGATCTGCCTGGCACGCAAGGACTGGAAGGGCGCGATCATGAATTTCAACTTCGCGCGCACCTTCGAACCAGCCGCCGCGCTTATCGCGCAGAAGCTGGGCGAAGCGCAGGCCGCTCTGGGCAAACCGGGGGGGGCGGGAGGCACCCCGCCCAAGACCTCTTGACCGGGCCGCTCGACTCGCCCTCGACGACGCCGCCCTTGGCCGGCGGGGCAGCGGGCCCGTCGACTCCTCCGCGAACGCCCAAGGTGGGCACACCGCTGGGCCGTTACTTGCTCCTGGACGTGCTCGGCCACGGGGCCATGGCCAGCGTGTTCCGCGCCCGGGACACCCAGCTCGGTCGCGAAGTGGCGGTCAAGGTCATGGGCATGACCGTCGCCACTCGTGGCCAAGGGGCCGAGCGCTTCCGCCGCGAGGCCCAGGCGGTCGCCGCGCTCAAGCATCCCGGAATCGTCGAGATCTACGACTTCATAGAAGCCACCGCTGAAGAACCGAGCTACATCGTGGCCGAACTGATCGCGGGCCCGACCCTGCGCCGCATGCTCGACGAACGACAGGCGCGCCTCTTGCCCGAGGTGGCCGCGCTCATCGCGCTGCCGCTGGCCGAAGCACTGGCGACGGCGCATGCCCACGGCATCGTCCACCGCGACGTCAAGCCCGACAACGTGCTGATTGAGCACAGGGACGACCGGTGCCGCGTGGTGATCACCGACTTCGGCGTGGCCCATATCACGGGCCTGGAAACCATGACGGCGTCCGGCGCCTTGGTGGGCTCGCCCGCGTACATGTCGCCCGAGCAAGCACGCGCGCACGACGTGGGCCCGGGCGCCGACATCTGGGCGCTTGGTGTCCTGCTTTACGAGATGGCGACCGGGTGCTTGCCCTTCCCTGGCAAAGATCCATTTTCGGTAATTGCCGGCATCGCGCGCGGCATGTTCCGTCGTCCTGCCCAGATCGCGGCCACGGTTGGGCCGCTCTTCGAGAGCATCGTTCTACGCTGCCTTGCACCCAACCCGGCCGCGCGCTACCCCAGTGCAGCCGCGCTGGCCAGCGCCCTGCGCGCGCTAGCTGGCGAGGCGGGACTTGTGCCTGAGCAGCCGGCACTGCGGCGTTTTCTCGACGATCCGGTCCAGTTCGAAGCCGAACTTCGTCCCAGGATTGCCGATGCGGCCGTGGCCCAGGCACGCCAGCGGGCACGACGGGGCGAGCTGGCACGCGCCCTGGCCGAGATCGGACGAGCGACCGCGTATGTACCCAGCCATGCGGGCGCGAATGCCTTGCTCAAGAAACTGTCGGCGGGACGCACGATTCTGCGCGTGGCGGGTTTCGTCGTGGCGGGCCTGGTCCTGGCCACAACCACGTGGCTGGCCTGGCACCCACCCTGGCGAAAGCCCGCTGCCGTGGTCCCTCCCGTGCAGACTGTGACCCGGCCCATGGCAGCGGTGGGTTCTCCAGCCGCGCCAGCAGCCGAGTTGAGCGGGACTGCGTCGGCGCCCTTTGTCGAGGCACAGACACGCGCACCCGGCCACACGCCGACTGTCCATCCCTCGTCGCCTTCCGTCGGAAAGGCGAAGGTCACTCGGCGCGCGAGTCTGGCGGCGGCGAACGCTGCTCAGCAGCCAGAAGTGATTCCGACTGTTGTTTCTGCCGCGCAGCCGACGCCTGCCCCTGCGCCACCGTCGGCAACGCCCGCGACCGTGGAGCGGCCAGGTGTGGTCCAGCTCTTCGCCACCGGCGCCATCTGCTACCCCAGCTTGGACGCCGAGCCTGCCTCCGTCTTCATGCCTCGCTACCAAGACGTGGCGCCTGGCCGACACAAGATCTTCTGCGCGCGCAACAAGGGTGGGCCCAAGGATCTGGTCGGCGAGATCGAGTTGCCTCCGGGTGCCAAGGTCGAGCGCACTGTGACGCAAAAGGATGGCACCCTCATCCTCGCGCGTCCCCAGTGATCCGGCGCACAAGTAGGGAGGCCAGCGCTGCGACGGTGTGTCGGCGTCACAGACGCCCGAACCACGACACCCAGATCCGGCTACCTTCACAAAAGACTCACTATATGGCTCTGCCGTCCCGCCACCGCGGGGTAAACGCGTTGGCCTGTTCGTTGCAAGCACTGGACTGTGATAGCGTTGGGCCGTGGCTAGGCATAGGACCAGCTTCTTTCTGCTGACCCTCCTGGCAGGCGGCTCGACGAACTGCCTCCTCGACACTGGTCCCATCAACATGCCTCCCACCGTGCAAATCACCGGGCCCGCCCAGCCGCTGTACCGCCAGGCCGTGACCCTCACCGCGAACGTGCACGATCCCGACCAGTCCACCGCTTCGCTGGATATCGCCTGGTACCTGGGAGCGGACGGGAACTGCGACCACGCGACAGCCAGCACGCCGATATGCCGCACAAGCCAAGCCGGCAACGACCGGTGTAGCTACACGCCCGAGGATCTTGCCTCGGTCTGCGTCGTGGTGCGGGTCACGGATCGCTATGGCGCCACGGCCACGGCTTCGCGCGTGTTCGATGTGACGGATCGCCCGCCGGTCGCCAACATCGAACGAACTAGCCCTTTGTCAACTGACGCTATCCTGCCTCTGTTCAGCAAGCTCACCTTCTCTGCGACCGGGTCCAGCGATCCCGACGACGACGATGCCCAACACCTGACCTACACGTGGACGGTCACCCAGCCCGATGGCAGCAGCCTTTCGGCCACAGACTGCCCCTCGCAACAGACGCCAGCTATCTGCTCGTTCACGGCCTCGACGCCCGGCAAATACCACGTCCAGGTGAAAGCCACGGACGCGTACCAAATGGACAACTCAGACTCGCTTGATGTGATGATCGCCCAGGACCAGCCACCCACGGCCTTCATCGAACGAACCAGCCCCTTGTCGACCACCACGCCGCTGCCGCTGTTCAGCACCCTCACGTTTTCCGCGGCCCAGTCCACTGACCCCGACATGGTCAATGGCGACACCCTGAGCTTTGTCTGGAAGGTCACGCAGCCCGACGGAACCGACCTTTCGGTCACAACCTGCCCCTCGCCGCAGACGCCGGCCATCTGCTCGTTCACGGCGGCGAACCCCGGCACCTACCACGTCCAGGTGACCGCCAAGGACTCGAGCCATGTGGCCAGCGCGCCAGTTTCACGGGACGTGGCCGTTGCCACGGACCAGCCCCCTTGCATCGTGGGATTCTCCCCAACTACGCTGAGCACCATCGGCTTTGCAGATCAAAGCCTCACCTTTCAGGTCAGCAACGTCTCCGACGATGGGGATCCCTACACAGGATCGGGACCCACTACCGGCACTTTCATCTGGTCGTACCGCACCAGCACGAATGGTGCGTTCCTACGCATGCCCCGCAACAACTCGAACCGCATGGACTTCGGCCCCGGCGTGTTTGTCATCGGTGACGTGATCCAGATTCGGGTCGAGTACCAGGACCGCGTGAGCCGCAACCTCAGCTCCTGTGACCCCAATGCCGATCGCTGCGAGCTGGTCCCTGGCTGCGCCCAGTGGGTGACATGGACGGTGTCCTTCCTATGAATCGCTGCCAATCCATAGTCCCTGCTGTCGCCTGGATCCTTGTGGTGCTGGGTGGGTGCAGTGGGTCGTCGCACACAAGTTCGACAGGAAACGCGGGCTCCGGTGGAACGACAAACGCGGGAGCGAGCGGAAACTCGGCAGTCAACGGCCCTGCCGATGGTGGAGTTTCCGCAGCAGACGCGGGGTTTGGCCTCTTGGTCGACGCCTCTGCCATGGGCGGCACTTCTGCTGCTGGTGGCGAAAGTGCCCCCACTGGCGGGGTCAGCGCCTTTGGCGGTACGCCTGGCGCTGGCGGTGCCACCAGCATCTTGGCCGGCGGCGTGTCCGGCTTTGGCGGTGCCACCATGGCGGCCGGCGGCGCGACCAGCGCGGGCGGATTCACCTACGCCCCCGGCGGCGCGACCGGCGCGGGCGGGGCACGCACGGGCGGTGCGGTCGCGAGCGCAGGGGGTCTTCCGAGCGGCGGTGCAACACGCCCACCGGGCGGCGGCGCAACCTCGGGTGGAGGAGCCAGCAGCGCCGGCGGCAGAGTGGGCAGCTCAGATGCGGGAGTCCCACATGACGCGTCCCCAGCATCCGCGCCCCCAGATGCGCTTGTCTCGTGCATTGTGAATATCTCTGCGCCCAGTCTCCTCAACCTGTTGTCAGGCGACAGCGCTACCCTGACGGTGAAAGGCACCATCGCCTGGGGATCTTCGACCCCGACACAGCCAAACTGGCAGTGGACAGTCACGGGGCCCGACGGCACCGTCTTGACGACCACGCCCACCGGTACCAGCGACACAACCACCGAGAGCGTCCAGTTTCCACTTCTCACTCCCGGCAACTACGAGATCAGCGTGTCTGCGACCCCATCGTGCAAAGGCCAAGCCTCGGCCACCGCGGTCAAGCCACAAGACCGGTCGCAGGTGTTCTTCCTGCGCGTCTTGCCACCCAGCGTGTCGACCGGCTCGGGCCAGACCTGCACCACCGACGCCTCTCGCTGGTGCCCGACCGAAGATGCCGTGCCCTATGAGGACGCCAGCTTCATGCTTCAGGCTGGTCAAACCCGCCAGGACACTGTTCAGTTGGTGCACGGGTACGTGGTGTCGATCGATCCCATGGCGGTGCCGCAAGCGGGGCTCCCTGCTGTGGCCGTTCCGTCGTTTGTCCGCATCTCACCCCATGGATCGACCTGGACCATCGACGGCGCGAGCACCAGCGACCAAGCCATGAGTGCCTTGCTCCATCCGGCGCTCACCTACGATGTCCTGGTCGTCCCTCAGGCCGGGACTGCGCCCCAGCTTCCCCCCTTCCTGGTCGCTCCCAAGCTGGCGCAAGGATTCCGTCCCAGCGACTTCGACGTGGCCGCAGGTGTGACCCTGACAGGCACCTTGCGCGGCCCGAGCGGTCCCGCTGCCGGTGCGCGCATCCTCCTGCATGCCGATGCCAACCCTCCCGTGACGCTGCCGTTGCCCTCCACCGTCGGCATCGCCGATGCCACCGGGGCGTACTCGCTGCGCGCCAGCACAGGCACGCTGTTCTCTGCCGTGGTGGTTCCACCCTCAGGAACCTCGTTGCCTCAGGTCACCGTCGCCAATGCCATCGACCTGCGCGGGTCCGCAAACGGCGGCAGCCTGGCTGGCGTCAATTTCACCTGGGCCACGCTCAGCACCACCACGCTGACCCTTCAAGTCTTCTTGAGCGACGGCAGCACATCGGCCGGATCCGGAGTGACGGTGCGCCTGCAATCGCAGGACGGGGCTTTGCCCAACGCGGGCACGCTGACTGTGGCCGGTGTTTCGAGCGGAGCCATCTCAGGAAGCGTGCGCCAGGACGGCACGACCGACGCCAACGGCTCGGTGGTCTTCTCCAACGTTCCCAAGGTCGCCTACGTCGCGACCCTGGTACCGCCCAGCGGTCTGGCGAACGCGGGCATCACGACCACGAACGTCGCTCTGGCTGGAGCGGCTGCCAGCACGGCGCGCTCTGTGAATCTTGGGAGCAAGGTCCAACTCAGCGGTCGCCTGTTGCCGGCTGACGCAGCCAATGGAGCCCAGCTGGTGGCGACCGACACGGGCACCGATGTGCTCGGCAGCGTTTACTCCACCCTGGTGGCCAGCGACGGCAGCTACCAGTTTCTCGCCGACCCCGGACGAACCTACGGTTTCTCGGTCGTGCCCGCTGCCGGAAAGAATCTGCCCACCCGCATCCCGATTTCCGGTTTCACCACCACCGACCAGGACGCCAATCTCCCCGACCACACCCTGCCTTCTGGCCTGCGAGTGAGCGGCGTCGTCAACTTCAGTGGGCAGCCCGTGAGCGGCGCCATGGTGCAGGCCTATTGCGAACAGTCCGGCATCGTAGGTTGCGTGGATTCCAACAATCCATACGCGACCCTGCCCCCGCCCCTGGTCGAGTTCACCACCTTGCCCGACGGAAGCTACAGCGTCTATCTGCTCGATCCAGCGACCGGGGGATGAGCGCAAGCATGGTTTCCGTTCGCCTCTTCGCGCCCATCGCGGCCCTGCTGATCGTCGCCCCTGCGCCCGGCGTGGCCCGCGCCGATGAGACGCCAGCCCCTGCGCACGAAAGCCAAGCGACCCAGCCGCCCAGCAACGCTCTTGCCGCCTTGGTGCGTGCCGAGGCCGCCTACGCCTACGGCGATATGGTCCAGGTTGTGGACTCGGCCCGGCCGGTGGCAGAAGGCACCCTGCCCAGCAGCGTCGAGCAGCGCGCGCGGGCTCTGCGTTTCCTCGGGATCGGGCTGTTCCTGACCAATCGGGAACTGGGGGCCGAGAATGCTTTTGCGGAGTTGCTGCGCCTGGATCCCAAGGCGCGCCTGGACCCCACCACCGCCCGGCCCGAGGTGGTCGCCTTCTTCCAGAACATCCGGCACCAGCACATGGCGCGGGAACAGGCGAGCCGCCATTTGATCTGGAATTTCCTGCCGCCGGTGGGCCAGTTTCAAAACGGTGACTCGGTCAAGGGCTGGATCGTCGGGAGCCTGGAGGTCGCCTCTCTCGCTGCCTTGGTCACCAGCAGGCTGTTCCTCTACTCGTGGCACAACCCTGACAACACCTACGGACCGGGCGGCTCGCACGACAGCGCTGCGCGCTTCTTGAAGATTGCACAGTACCCCGTCGCGGGCGTTCTGGCCGCCACCTATATCTACGGGGTGGTCGACGGTATCGTTCGCTACTACCACCCGGCCGATGACACCAGCAGCGCACTGACCCTGCTGATTTTTCCCGGCGGTGGTGGGCTTCGACTTACCTTCTGACGAGGCTCCGTATAGACTGTGCCCCGCCCAGGCGGGTAGCTCAGTGGCAGAGCAGGCGCCTTACACGCGCCGGGTCGCAGGTTCAATCCCTGTCCCGCCTACCGAATTCGACGAGCCGTGCAACTGCGCGTCTCTTCCGCAGCCTGCAGCACCCTGCGGAAGATTGAGATCCCGCTGGCCGGCCCTATCATGTCTCGCATGAGCGACCAGCTTATCCCTGCCGACTACGCCAGCTGGTTGGCGGACCTGAAGTCACGTATCCAGCGCAGCCGGACGCAAGCCGCCCTGGCCGTCAACCAAGAGCTGATGCGGCTGTACCACCACATCGGCAGCGAGATCCTGGCCCGCCAAAGCCGCCAGGGTTGGGGCGCCAAGGTCATTGACCGCCTGGCCGCCGACCTGCGTGCGGCCTTCCCGGACATGAAGGGCCTGTCTGCCTCCAACCTCAAGTATATGAGGTACTTCGCCGAGCTTTGCCCATCGCTTCAAATTGGTCAGCAACCTGCTGACCAATTGCCCTGGTTCCACATCGTGACCCTGCTGACCAAGGTCGCGGACCCAGACCAGCGCGAATGGTACGCCATCCGCGCCGTCGAGCGTGCCTGGTCCCGCCCCACCCTGCAAGCCAACATCAAGGCCCAGCTTCACCTCCGCGAGGGCGCGGCCGTGACCAATTTCAAGCAGCGACTGCCCGAACCTCAGGTGCAACTCGCGCAGGAGATTCTGAAGGACCCCTATCACTTCGACTTCCTGGGCCTGGGCGACGAGGCCCACGAGCGCGACATCGAGAACGCCCTGGTTCGCCACATCACGCGCTTCCTCTTGGAACTCGGCGCAGGCTTCGCCTTTGTCGGCCGTCAGCAGCGCCTGGAAGTGAACGGCGACGAGTTCTTCATCGACCTGCTCTTTTATCACACGCGCCTCAAACGCTACGTCGTGGTCGAGCTGAAGGCCGGTGCATTCGCGCCCGCGCACGCCGGCCAGCTCAATTTCTACCTGGCGGCCGTGGACGCCCAGATCAGAGCCCCGGACGACAACCCCACCATCGGGTTGCTTCTGTGCAAGACCAAGAACCAGTTGGTCGCCGAGTATGCTCTCTCTGGCATGGCCAAACCCATGGGCGTGGCCGAGTACCAACTCCTGCGCGCTCTTCCTGAACCCCTCGACACCAGCCTGCCAACCGTCGAGCAATTGGAAGAGGAGCTGAACGCCGGCCTCAAGGACGAGAAACAAGACAGGTGAGTTTCGGTGCCGGTAGACAATCGTAGCCAAGCTAGACCCGACGTCCCGTCCGCCTTGCCCCCTCGACGAAGACCCGAAATGCCCGCACGGTTCGGTGGAAGACAATCCCTGTCCCGCCTACCGACTACTTATCTCCTCCACAGTCGCCGACGACGGCGAGCACGAAAATGCGGCGATGGGTTATGATGTCGCCAAGCGCTTCATGCCCGACCTGAACCCTGAACAACGCGCCCGCGAGCAGATTGATGCCCAACTGCTTGCGTGCGTCGACGACGTTTGCCGCGTCACCATCTGCACCATCCAGCGCCTCTACTCCATCTTGCGCGGCGAGGAACTCGCGGAAGGTGCGGACGATCTTTCCGGCGCCGAGCTGGCCGCCGCCTTGGGCAGCACCCGCACCCGTGATGTCGCCTACAACCCGGCAGTGCCCATCGAGAAGTTCGACTTCATCATCACCGATGAGTGCCACCGCTCGATCTACAACCTCTGGCGGCAGGTGCTGGAATACTTCGATGCCTTCCTCATCGGCCTGACCGCCACGCCCGCCCCACAGACCATCGCCTACTTTCACCAGAACCGCGTGGCCGAGTACAACCATGAGCGTGCCGTCGCCGATGGCGTGAACGTGGGCTACGACGTCTATCGCATCAAGACCCGCGTCACCGAGCGGGGCGGCAAGATCGAGAAGGGGTTTCTCATCGACCACCGCAGCAAGGCGTCCCGCGCTGTTCGCCAGGCCGTGCTCGCTGACGATCTCGATTTCACGCCCCAGGATCTCGACCGCTCCGTGGTCGTACCCGACCAGATCCGCACCATCCTGCGCACCTACCGCGACGTCGTCTTCACCGAGCTTTTTCCCGGCCGTACTTTGTTGCCCAAGACGCTCATCTTCGCCAAGGACGATTCCCACGCCGAGGACATCGTCCACTTGTGCCGCGAGGTCTTCGGCAAAGGCAACGACTTCTGCAAGAAGATCACCTACCAGGCCAAGCACCCCGTCACGGGCAAGCCCGCCAAGTCCGAGGAACTCATCAGGGAATTCTGCCTCTCGCCCACGCTCCGCATCGCGGTGACCGTGGACATGATCGCCACCGGCACCGACATCAAGCCGCTGGAGGTCCTGATCTTCCTGCGCGATGTCCGCAGCCGCGTCTACTTCGAGCAGATGAAGGGCCGTGGCACCCGCGTCCTCTCTGCCACCGATCTGCAATCCGTGTCCGGGGAAGACGCCCGCAGCAAGACTCGCTTCATCATCGTGGACGCCGTCGGCGTGTGCGAAAGCGACAAGACCGAATCTCGTCCGCTCGACCGCCAGCCCACGGTTCCACTCAAGGCTCTTCTCCAGCGGGTCCTGTTCCCGGCTGGCCGCGACGAAGACACGCTGACTACCTTGGCCGCCCGACTGGCCCGGCTCGACCGCGAGCTTGAACCTGCCCAGCGCCAGCAGATCAGCACCGCCTCTGGCGGGCAAACGCCTGCCACCCTGGCTGAAGCCCTGCTCCGTGCCTTCGATCCCGATGCCATCGCCGAGCACGCCACCGGCCGCCCCGGCGCCGAGGTGCAAGAGATCGCCCCCGCGCAATTCGATGTCGCCCGCCAGCAGCTCATCGCCGAAGCCTGCGCCCCCTTCGACAAACCCGCCCTGCGTGAGACCTTGGAAACCCTGAAGAGGGAAACCGAGCAAGCCCTGGACATCTACACGCCCGACGAGGTCCTCAGCCAGGGGTTCGACGAGGCCGCAAAGGCGAAGGCCGCCGGCCTGGTCCAAGAATTCCGCGACTACCTGGTGCAACACCAGACCGAGATCGACGCCCTGCAGATCCTATACAGCCGACCTTTCAAACAGCGCCTGAGTGAGTCCATGCTGAAGGAGCTGGAGAAGAAACTGCGCGACCAGCACGCCACGTGGACCGAGGATCGGCTCTGGGACGCCTTCGCCGTCACTGCGCCCGACCAGGTCAAGGGAAGTACCCAGGCTGGACGCTTTGCCGATCTCGTCGCCCTGGTCCGCTTTGCCCTGAAACAACAGCCCGTGCTGGCACCCTTTGCCGATTCCGTGTCCGAGCGGTTCGATGAATGGCTTGCGGGCAAGGCCAAGACAGGAACCGTATTCACACCCGAGCAGCTTGTCTGGCTTCGGTTGATCCGCGACCACATCGCCACCAGCCTGACCATCGAGCCCGACGATTTCGACTTCGCCCCGTTCAGCCAACGCGGCGGTCTGGGCAAGGTGTATCAACTCTTCGGTGAAAAGCTGCCCGCGCTGTTGGAGGAACTTAACGAGGTGCTGGCGGCATGAAGAAGATCATCACGAAGAAAGACACCGTGGCAACGCGTGCCTATTCGGACTTGCTCGGCGGTGTCAGCGAGCTGCTGGAATCCGCGCGTCGGGCCAGTGCTCGCGCCGTCAATGCTTTCATGACGGCGACCTATTGGGAAGTAGGGCGCCGGATCGTCGAGTTCGAGCAGGCTGGCAAGGTCCGCGCCGAATATGGCGAAGAAGTGCTCCAGCGGTTAGCCGACGACCTGACCGCCCGGTTTGGTCGTGGCTTTTCTCGATTCAACCTCGGACGCTTCAGGCAATTCTATCTCGCAGCGCCGGCAGACCAGATTCGAGCGACACTGTCGCTCAAATCTTCGGACAGCCCAATACGAGCGACACTGTCGCTCGTATCTCGGGGCTCCTCGATTCGCCAGACGGTGTCTGGCAAATCGCTGTCCTTGCCTCTGGCCGATCTGGCCCGTGCTTTCCCGCTGCCCTGGTCCCACTACGTTCTGCTCATGGGCCGCAGCCGCTCGCCCGAAGCCTTCGCCTTCTACCAGACGGAGGCTTTGCGTGGCGGCTGGTCTGTGCGCCAGCTCCAGCGCCAGATGGACAGCCAGTTCTACGAACGCACGGCCCTTTCGCGCAACAAGGCCGCCATGCTCACCAAGGGCGGCAAAGCGCGGCCCGGCGATGCCGTCAGCGCCGTCGAGGAAATTCGTCATCCCCTGGTCCTCGAATTTCTCGGCCTGCGCGATGAGTATTCCGAGAGCGACCTGGAAGATGCCCTCATCCGCCACCTCGAAACCTTTCTTTTGGAACTGGGCAACGACTTCACCTTTGTCGGCCGCCAGCGCCGCCTGCGCATCGACGACGAATGGTATCGCGTAGATCTGCTCTTCTTCCACCGGCGCCTGCGCTGCCTGGTCATCTTCGATCTGAAGCTGGGGCGTTTCACCCACGCTGACGCCGGCCAGATGCACATGTACCTCAACTATGCCCGCGAACACTGGGTGCAGCCCGGCGAGAACCCGCCCGTCGGCATAATCCTATGCAGCGGAAAGAGCGAGGCCCTGGTTCACTACGCCACCGATGCCTTGCCCAACAAGCTGCTCGTGCGCGAGTACCTCACGGCACTGCCGAATGAAAAGCTTCTCTCCACCGAGCTGGAAGAGACGCGAAGACAGATCGAGGGACGGAAGTGAGGGCGACCCGGACCGCTGCCGCACAATCAGCACCCGAAACGGGCGAAGAACTCCTCGCCCGCATTCTCACTGAGCGCCGCAACAACTGGCATGGACGTGGTCGATACGAGGAACCCGGCCCGCCCGAAGATGCCAGTCTCCCGTCGCTCCCGAATGGCTGGATCTGGACTCGTCTCGAACAACTAGGCTTCATGTTTGGCGGTCTGACGAAGAATCCCAAGCGAGCGAAACTCCCTAAGCAACTTCCATACCTTCGCGTCGCGAATGTGTATGCGAACGAATTGCGGCTTCGGGAGATTGAACATATCGGCGTTGAAGACTCCGAACTCCCAAAGCTGCTCGTTCGAGCCGGCGACCTCCTCATCGTCGAGGGTAACGGCAGCAAGGACCAGATTGGCCGGTTGGCGATTTGGGATGGCTCGATTGCTCCGTGCGTGCATCAGAATCATCTCATAAAAGTTCGACCTGTTCACAGTGGCATGCCCAAATGGATCCTCCATTGGCTGCAATCGCCGAGCGGTCGCCACTTTGTCGAACTAGTGGCGAGTTCCACATCTGGGCTCTACACGCTGAGCGTGAACAAGGTCGGCGATCTGCCCATTCCCCTGGCGCCCCCGCCCGACCAGCAGCGAATTGTGGCGGAGATTGAGAAGCAATTCACGCGGCTGGAGGCGGGGGTGGCGGCGTTGCGGCGGGCACAGGCCAACCTCAAACGCTACCGCGCCGCCGTCCTCAAAGCCGCCTGCGAAGGCCACCTCGTCCCCACCGAAGCCGAACTCGCCAAGACCGGCAAGCGCAAATCGACCTTTGAAACCGGCGAAGCCCTCCTCGCCCGCATTCTCACCGACCGCCGCAAGAACTGGAAAGGCCGAGGCACATATCGCGAGCCCGCCGCCCCGGACATCAAGAGTCTTCCAACTGTTCCGCCAGGCTGGACGTGGGCCACTATTGAACAAGTTTCCGAGGTCGTCCGAGGTGCGTCTCCACGACCTGCGGGCGACCCAAGGTACTTCGGCGGCGACGTCCCTTGGATCACCGTCGGCCCGCTCACAGCCGACAACAGTCCCTATCTGCAATCAGTGCCTACATCGCTCAACAGCCTCGGTCGGGAACACAGCCGCTATGTCCAGCCGCAGACCTTGCTGCTCACCAACAGCGGAGCAACATTGGGCGTCCCGAAGATCACGCTCATCGGAGGCTGTATCAACGACGGCGTGGCTGCGCTCCTTGATGTGCCCTACCCTCTCAAACTCTACTTGCTCTATTTCCTCCGCACCCAGACAGAGCGCCTTCGTGGTGTGAATCAAGGCGCCGCACAGCCAAACTTGAACACTACCATTATCAAGTCCATTGACGTCTCGATTCCGCCCGTCTCCGAACAGACGCGAATCGTCGCCGAAGTGGAACGTCGGTTGAGCGTGGTGGAGGAATTGGAAGCGGTGGTGAAGCCCACTACCGCAAGACCCTCGAAGAACTTGGCAAGCGGCCCGGAATGCTGGGGGTGATCTTCCGCAAGGCGCAGAACAAGATCCAAGATCCGGCCAAGCTCCGTTGGCTGATCGTGGACCTGATCGACAAAGAGCAATGGTCCAGTCTGTCCGCCGACGTGAAAGGCGACGCCTACGAGGGCCTGCTGCAAAAGAACGCCGAGGACGTGAAGGGAGGAGCGGGACAATACTTCACGCCGCGACCGCTCATCGCCGCGATGGTGGACGTGATCGCCCCGCAACCTGGACAGGCCATCTGTGATCCAGCGTGCGGCACCGGCGGCTTCCTGCTCGCGGCGCATGACTACCTGGCCAAGCACCACACGCTTGATCGGGCACAGAAGAAGAAGCTCAAGAGCGGCACCTTCTTCGGCATCGAGCTGGTGGACATCGGTAAGCGCGCGCGTGGACGCGACGAGGACTGCCTTTGCTGCCGTTACCGATGCTGGCGCGTCGGCCAGGCACTTGCCGTCGGCGGCGCTGAGACCACCGCCAGGGATCCAGGCTGACTTGCTCAGATAGATCTTCTTGCCCGCCACGGGTGCCACGGTGACCGGCGTATTCGCTCCCTTCATCACGCAGAGCACGCGGCTGGCAATACCGCAGGATGAAACTCCGACATTGTTGTTTGTCCACCCTTTCCCTCCCGCATGGGTGCTGCCGTGCGAGGTATCGAGGGTCGCGTCCGTCCAATCGTTGCAATTCTCGCCGACGTAGAGAGCGCTGGTTCCTCCCATGCCCGACAGCGTATCGGCGATGACTCGTTGACCATTCTCATCGTAGGCCACCGGGTAGTAGACCGCACCGGTGTAGAGCGCCGTCGCCATGTTGTCGATCCATGGCAGGAGGTCGGCACGTACCCATCCACGGGTCGCCCCGAGCAGCGTCGCCGGAACATAGTCGCTGGCAGCCATCCATGCGACGTACGCATCATTCGTTGCATTGTTGATGCCGGCGGCCGTTGCCAGCTGGTTGCACTGTGATTGATATGCGTACGCGCTCCCGAGATTGCCAAGAAAGGTACTTGAGGTGACGAAGGCGAGATTTGCGGGCAGACTGTCGAACCTTGCGGTCGTCGAGGTGGCATAGCCAATCGTCAACGAGCAGAGTCGGTTGGGGCCATTCGCGGCGCAGGCGCCATTCCATCCCGACAGCACCGACGCAACCGTTGCCCCGGTGTTGGTGGACTTGGCAGTCAGCGTGACGTGAGTGCCGCTGTCAAACGTCGCCGTGCATGTCGTCGGTGCGGTACAAGTCGTGTTGCCCGGCTGGATACCCACGTTTCCATCACCGCTGCCCGCGAAGGACACGGTCAATGTGTAGCGCGCGGTAACAACAGCTTCTCCGGCTCCATCTGCGCTGCCATCCGGTTCTGTACCTCCGCCTTGGGCACCGTCCGTCCGGGCCGCATGTAGTCCACCTCTTCCACCACAGGCCGCAAAGACCATTACGACCGCAAGAGAGAGGTGCCAATGTTCCGTCGTGGACAAACGATTCGAAGCGCATCTTTCTTGGTCGAGTGAACCTTCACGCAGGCGGGTGCGACACTGGCGCAGCCCCTGAAGGCCCGAGTGACCGCCCGATCGGCCCGCCCGGCTGTATGATCGGCTCGCTGAAAGGTCGCTGCGGAGCATGCTGGGTAGTCTACGCCACTGTGGAACCATAGGTCGGCTATCCCGCGCACCTGGCTGCGCGCGCTGGAAAATGAATCATGGAAGGGCACGACGTATCGCTGAACAGCTTGTCCGATCTGATCGTGAAACTGGCGTGCAGTCCCACCATGGCGGTTCGTCGCAGTCTCGGCGTGAGTAGCGCTTGAGCCAGCGCCTGGTACCCACAGGTCCCCCCGCTTGATGAGCAGCCTGCGGGTGGGAATGCCCGGCGCCGGGTGCCAGGTCGGGGTGGCCAGAATCTCGGGCCAGACGGCCTCGCCGGTAACCGACTCCTTGTANNCACGCGCGCGTACAGCGTGAGGGGGCGGTGCGCTGACGCCCAGGAATCAGCGTGGGCCAGTGATTCTCCAGTCCTCTGATGGCGCCTGACCCGCTCCCAGGATCGACTAACGATTTCCTTGAAGCCCAGCCCGATGGCGAGGGTCAGGGTGCCGGCGTGTGGACCGCCGCGCCTTCTGGTAAGCTATGGGGCATGCATGCTCACAAGACGACCGTGACCGTCCGAGAAGATCACCAGGTCGTCGTTCGCCTTCCCGACGATTTTCCGGCAGGCGAAGCCGAGGTAATCTTCCTGCCGCGTCCGACGGCAACCTCACCGCGTGAGGCTGTTGCGGAGTTCGACCGCATGGTTGCGTCGCTGCCCGCGGCGCCGGTTATCTCGCTGGACTCTCTCGATCGCGGCGAATTGTACCGGTGACCGTGTACCTTCGATCGAATGGAGTATTTAGTAGCCCGGCCCGATGATCTCGGTCTTCGGCTCCCAGGTGTCCCCGCGCTTGATGAGCAGCTTGCGCGT
>PLNW01000118.1 GCA_003142855.1 Myxococcales bacterium | reverse complement strand
TTTTTGAATCAGTAGTGTTAAGAAGATCGTTCGGCAGACGTGGGACGTGGAATAGCGGCGGAGTCTTGACAAGTATATACCCGTATATATACTTACTCTCATGGGCGAAAGAGCGAGAATCTTTCAGAACGGAGGCAGTCAGGCTGTGCGTCTGCCAAAGTCTTGTCGTTTTAAGGAGGATCAGGACCAGGTGATCGTCCGGAAGGTGGGGAAGCAGGTCATTCTTGAACCCGCTGACGAGTGGCCACCGGAGTTTCTAGCCTGCTTGGGCGCATGGCACGATGACATCCCCAAGCCGCCCGTACGTAAAGTCGCATCCAGAAGGAACCCATTCGAATCGTGAAATACCTTCTCGACACAGACAGTGTCAGTTATGCGCTTCGCGGTCAGGGAGACGTGGGCGTGCGCATCCGAGAATGCAATCCATCGGACCTCCGCATCAGCGCGATCACACTCGCTGAACTTCGATACGGAGCTGACAGAAAGGGATCACGAAAACTCCACGGTCTCATCGACACATTCGCAGCCGCCATCGAAGTTGTGCCATTCGACGAAGTCGCCGCAGCCGAGTTCGGCCGGATCGGTAGCATGCTTGCCGAACGAGGAACACCTATTGGAGAGTTTGATGTCCTGATCGCCGCGCATGCGGTCTCACTGCGATGCACGCTGGTAACGAACAATGTGCGGCACTTCTCAAAAGTGCCAGGACTGACTGTCGAGAACTGGGCATGAAACAAGGCGCAGCGCTGCCGAACAAGGCGTTGCAGCACTCGTAGGCAGTTCAAGCAAAAAGTACAGGGACGGATCGGGCTTCTGTGGGCACCGACGGTCGGCCGCAGACGGCGGTCCCGCAGCTTATCTGATCGTCATCTGCCGCCATACAGCCGTCTCTCACCCGCCGACGTGGACGTCGGCGGCGGCCGGCTAATTCTTGTCGCCCTCGGTGCGGCTGTCGGGATGGCGGATGTCGCTGCCCTTGACCATGAATACGACAAGCTCGGCCAAATTGGTGGCGTGGTCGGCAATGCGTTCCAGGTACTTGGCGATCGACTGCAAGCGCGTGGCCCGATAGACGTTCTTCGACTCTTCCATCATGTAGGTGAGAAGCTCGCGAAATATCTGGGCGTAGAGGTCATCGATGATTTGATCCCGGGCAATGACCCGGCGGGCGCGATCCGCGTCCTTGGCCACGAACGCGTCCAGGGCCTCGCGCAACATCATCTGGGTTTCGTCTGCCATGCGCGGCAGGTCCACGTAGGGCTTGAGCGGAGTCTCGTTGTTCAGTTCCAACACGCGCTCCGAGATGTTCACGCCCAAATCACCCATGCGTTCCAAGTCGGTGACTGCTTTGAGCACCATGGTGACGAAGCGCAGGTCCGAGGCCACCGGCTGACGGCGCGCCAAAATCTGTAGACACAGGCCATCGATCTCGATCTCCAGCCGATCGACCACGCGGTCGGCTTCGATGGTCCGCTGTGCCAGCTCCGAATCGCGCTCCACCAGGGCGCGCAGGCTGGCGCTGATGATTCCCTCGACGTGGCTGCCCATGAGCAGAAGCTGCTCGCGCAGATGCCGCAGTTCCTGTTCGAATTCCTGGTCTGTGTGCTCGCGTGCGCGCATGTCCCCTCCTAGCCGAAGCGGCCCGTGACGTAGTCCTCGGTGCGAGGCTGGCTGGGGTGAGTGAAGATTGTGTCGGTGCTGGCGAATTCCACCATGTCGCCCATGTAGAAGAACGCCGTGTAGTCGGACACGCGGGCAGCCTGCTGCATATTGTGGGTGACAATGACCACAGTGTAGTCGCGCGCCAGTTCGTGAATCAGCTCCTCAATGTGCGCGGTGGCGATGGGGTCAAGCGCCGAGGCGGGCTCATCCATGAGCAAAACCTCCGGCTCCACGGCCAAAGCGCGGGCAATGCACAGTCGTTGCTGTTGGCCGCCTGACAGTCCCATTGCGTTTTCCCCCAGACGATCCTTGACTTCGGTCCACAGTGCCGCTCGCTCCAGCGCGCGTTCCACCCGGCCCGCGATCTCGGCGCGGTCCCTCATGCCGCCAATGCGCAAGCCGTAGGCCACGTTGTCGAAGATGGTCTTGGGGAATGGGTTCGATTTCTGAAAGACCATGCCCACGCGCCGCCGCACCTCCACTGGGTCCACGCCCGGGCCATAGATGGGTTGGCCGTCGAGGCGCACGTCGCCCTGCACCCGGCAGCCCAGCACCAGATCGTTCATGCGGTTGAGCGAGCGCAGAAAGGTCGACTTGCCGCAGCCCGAGGGACCGATCAGCGCGGTCACATGCTTCTCGGCGATCTCCATGCTCACCGGCCCCAGGGCACGCTTGTCGCCGTAGGACACGATCAGGTCGCGCACTGACAGACTGATCTTCGCTGCGTCGGTGCTGGCATCGCCATTCATGAGGAGGCTCCGGCGAAACGCCGACGCATGTGCGAACGCACCACCACAGCCGTGGCGTTGAGCGCGAAGGTCAGCAGCAGCAGCACCAGCACGGTGGCGTACAGGATGGGCCGCGTGGCATCCACGTCGGGCGACTGCGTGGACAGAACATAGACGTGATAGCCAAGCTGCATGAATTGGTCGTGCAAGCTTCGCGGCAGTTTCGGAAGGAAATAGGCCACGCCAGTGAACAGGATGGGCGCGACCTCGCCTGCACCGCGGCTGATGGCCAAAATGGCGCCTGTCAGAATCCCGGGCAGGGCTTGCGGCAGCACCACGCGAACGATGGTTTGCAGGCGACTGGCCCCTAGCGCCGCGGATGCCAGGCGCAACTCGCGCGGGACGGCGGCCAATGCCTCCTCAGTGGCCACAATGACCACTGGCAGGGTCAAAACCGCCATGGTCAGCGCAGCCCAAACTAGGGCTGGCTGCCCGAAGACACGCTGGCCGCCGTACAGCGCGCGGTCGATGCCAGCGCCCACGAATTGAACAAAGAAGCCCAGGCCGAAAAGGCCGAACACAATCGAGGGCACGCCGGCCAGGTTGTTGACCGCGACGCGCACCAGACGCGTCAGGCGCGACCCGGGATTGGCGTATTCCGAGAGATAGATGGCCGTGGCCACACCGGCCGGCAAAACAGCCAGGGTCATCAACACGACCAGCGCCACGGTGCCGAAGATGGCGGGGAAGATTCCACCAGCCGTCATCCCGTCGCGCGGCGCCTGAGTGAGAAAGGTCAGCGTCATGTGCGGGGCGCCGTTGTAGACAACGTCGCCCAGGATCACGACGACTATCAGCAACACCAGGGCCGCGGCCAGGCCAGTGCCCAGCGACAACGCGACGTCGCCCACTCTCCGACGTTTCACGCCACACCTCCCAGACGCCGTCGCATGCGGCCGATGGCGAATTCGCCCAGCAAGTTGGTGGCGAGAGTGAACGCGAAGAGCAACACGCCCAGGAAGAAGAGTACCGTGTAGTGCGCGCCGCCGAATACCACCTCGGCCAGCTCGGCCGCGATGGTGGCGGAAATCGTGCGCACCGAATCCGCCGGGTTGGCCGAGAGGATGGCGGCGTTACCCGACGCCATGAGCACGATCATGGTTTCCCCCACCGCGCGCCCGAGACCCAGCGCGACGCCGGCCGCCACGCCTGGCCCGGCAGCCGGAATCACCACGCGAACGATGGTCTGCCAGCGGGCCGCGCCCAGCGCCGTGGAGGCCTCGACGTAGCTGCGCGGAACAGCGCCAAAGGCTTCTTCGCTGACCGTGAAGACCACAGGGATGATGGCGAACGACAGCGCCACGCCGGCCACCAAAGCGTTAAGACGGGAATCGAGACCAAGAGCGTGCTGCAGCCAAGTGGCCATCACCATGAGCGCGAAAAAACCCAGGACCACCGAGGGAATGCCCGCGAGCAACTCGACCGTCGGCTTGATGATCTCGCGCAATCGGCGGCCCGCGTACTGCGACACAAAGAGGGCCGAGCCCACGCCCAGCGGCACGGCCACCAGCATGGCGACCAACGTCACTTTCAGGGTCCCGACCACCAGGGGCCAGACCGCGTACTTGGGGATCTCGGAAACCGGCTGCCACACATGCTCGGCCGCGTCGTATCCGGGCCACTGTTGCGCGAACCACATCTTCGCCAGCGTGACCTCTTTCCAAATCGCAGAGTCGTGAAAGAGCGGCCACGCCTCTTTGCCGATGAAGACAAAGATCAGAACAACCGCAGCGATGGAGCTGAAGGCGAGAACCCGAATCGCTGCCTCGGCCAGCGTGTGGAGTATCGGCCGCCGGCTGGCCAGCCGAGGTCGCTCGGCCTGCCCATGGCCCTTCCGCTCAGTCGGCTGGAGTGGCGGCGGTCCCAGGCGTGGCAGGGTCGGGCGCGGCGGCGGCGCCAGCCCGACCGGTATGACTCGGCCGGGCTGAGGTTTCGACGACTGCCCGCTCATGGTCGCCATGTCTAGTCAAAGTGGAGCAGCGCCGCGAAACGCCTGTGTGACCGGATTGTGACAGTCGTGTGACAACGGGCTACTTCAAGGGGTAGTAGCCCACCTTGGTCACGATGGCCTGGCCCGAGGCTGACAGCACCCAGTCGACGAACGCGCCCACGTCCCCAGTCGGTTTGTTGCGCAGATAGAAGAAGAGCGGCCGGCTCAGCGGGTAGCTCCCGTCCTTCACATGCGACTCGTCTGCGGCGATGGCCGGACTCTCCGCGTCCTTCTTGACCTTGAGTACCTTGATACCCTTGGCGTAGGCCGCGCCGCCATAGCCGATGCCGAACTTCTCCTTGGCCACGGCATTCACCACGGCGGCCGTGCCTGGCATGCTCTGCGCGCGCACGGTGTAGTCGGCGTTCTTGAGCACGTGCTCCTTGAAGAACACGTAGGTGCCCGAGCTGTTTTCGCGCGAATACACCACGATCTTCGCGTCCGGGCCGCCCAGCTCTTTCCAGTTGGTCACCTTGCCGGTAAAGATCAGCTTGAGCTGATCCATGGTGATTTCGCCCAGGGGGTTGCTGGCGTTCACGTACACGGAAAGTCCATCACGCGCCACCGGGATTTCCACGCCCACCGTGGCGTAGCGGTCCCGCAACTTTTCCTTCTCGGCGGCGCTCATGGCTCGCGAGGCCTGGCACACGTCAGTGGTGCCGTTGATGAGCGCACTGATGCCCGTTCCCGAGCCACCGCCGGTCACCTGGATGGTCGCGCTCGGGTGGGCGCGCATGTACTCCTCGGCCCAGCGCTGGCCCAGGATCACCATGGTGTCCGAGCCCTTGACCGTAATCTCGCCAGCCGCCGTGGCAAGCGGTGCCAGCAGCGCTATGGCGACGGCCAATCCCTGGGTAATCGCACCCAAAATGCTTCTGCCACGCGTTTGGATCCGTCTGCTTTGAGCCTGTGGTTTGTGCATCGCAATCTCCTTGCCCGCACCATGCCCATCTCGTGTGACGGCCTGGTGACAACGACGCAACTTGTGCGTGAAGCCCAGCCCGGGGCGGCATAGGCATTAAGCGGCGGAATTGCGCCGGAAGAGCTGGGGTAGACCACCCTCTCCCTCTGGGAGAGGGCTGGGGTGAGGGTACTGCATTTGCACGTCGAATCCTGCCGCGCGTACACCCACAACACCGTCCTGACTTCAGCGTCCGGCTCAGAGAAAGCCTTGCCCTCACCCCCAAGCCCCTCTCCCGAAAGGGAGAGGGGTGACCAATCGAAGGCTTGTGTCCTCGAATCACGAATGGCCATCTCATTCCGCCGTTGATCCGCTTAACGCCTATGGGCCCACCCGGTGGGGAGCCTGCCCTCGACACCGCCAGGACGCTCGGGCGCAACCGAGACGGTTCCTTCTGCCGTGCATCCGGATTGTTTCGCCCAGATGACCGACCCGAGGCTCGACGGTTTCATCCTCCCTGATCTCGACCAGATAGCGACGGTCGAGCGCGCGCAAATCTCGTCCACAGTGTTACGGCAAATTGGCCCCAGTGAAATACGTTGTTAACCGACTGTGAGTATAGTTGCTCCATAGCAACGGCGAATAATCACGAACACAAAATGTGTTGGCGCTCATTCGCAACAGCAAAGAAGGAACAGAACATGGAACCAACATCGGCAACAGGCAACGGCAGTGCTGGGAAAGGCTCTGTTCGACCCACACTGGGTCTGACGGGCCTCACCGTAAATGCCATGGCGCTGATTGCGCCAGGCGCATTCTTGTGGCTCACGTATCAGATGCAGTCCCTATACGGCGCGCCGCTGGCCGGCTCGTCAATGTGGTTCGGCATCGTTGCGGCCTTGCTCCTGTGCTTTGCCACGGCCATCAGCTACGCTGAATTGTCCAAGCTCTATCCCGGAGCCGGGTCGTCGTATTTCTTCGCCGAGCAGGCCTTCCTCAACCACACCAAGGCCTATCGCTTTGCGCGCATTGCCAAGTTCATGACCGGATGGGCGAGCCACCTCTACTACTGGGTGTACCCGGGCTGCATGGTGGGGGTGACAGCCATTCTCAGTGGCTATCTGCTCAACCAGTTCTTCCCCAATACCTTCAGTGGGTCCATCAACAGTCCCGTCTTCATGGTCCTCTTTTGCGTGGGCTTTGCGTTTGGCGTGGCCTACATCGCGTTCCGAGGCGTGACTGGGACGACTGGCGTGAACGTTCTCATCAACATCGTGCAGATTACCGCATTGCTGGTCTTCTCGGTCATGGCCATCTCGTACCGGGTTCACCACGGCGAGGGCTCGCGGGCCTTCCAGCTCGTGAATGGCATCCCGGTCGACTACAACGTCATGCAGGAGCCGGTGCTGGAGAATGGCAAGCCCAAATTGGACCCCGCCGGTCAGCCGGTCACGGCGCCCAAGATGGATGATGATGGCATGCCTGTGCCCGAGATGAAGGACGGCAAGCCGGTACCGTTCACCATCACCTACGCGACCAGCGAGGCCATGAAGATGGAACCTGTGGATGCCGACCATCCGGCTGACCTGACCCCGCACTTCAAATTCCACGAGAGGGCTTCCTCGGTGCCGGCGCCCCACGGGTTCTCCCTGATCGTCATTCAGGCCTGCATCGCCATCCTCATCTTGGTCGGCTTCGAGTCAGTCACCTCCATGGGCGAGGAGGCCCGCAACGCCAAGCGAGACATTCCACGGGCGGTGCTGCTGTCGCTGGGGATTCAGGGGATCTTCTGTTACCTGATTGAGTATTTCGCAGCCAATTACTTCCTCAATCAGGGCTACACCATGACCAATGCGGCCGGCTCGGGCGCGCCCTTGGGCGACATGATGGTCATCGTAGGCACCTGGCTCTTTGGCAGCTATCAAGCGGGCCGCGCCTTCATGCTTGTGCAGGCGCTCACCGTGTTCCTGGCTCTCATTGGCACCACCCTGTCCTGCCTGAGCACCGGGGCGCGCGTGACCTACGCCATGGGCCGCGACGAGGAGATGCCCTCGCACTTCGGCCTGCTGCACGGCAAGACACTGACACCGTATCGGTCGATCTGGACCCTGGCAGCCATCTCGGCGGTCATTGGCATCATCACTGTGTCACTGTACCTCGGTGGAACCACCCCGTCGGCCTTGGAGCCCAAGTTCCAGAACCTCTGGTACGGCTTCGGCGTATTCAGCCCCGAGACATACGCCAAGCTGCCCAACTCGCTGGTCATCGTGACCTTGGTCAGCAACTTCGGCACCTTCATGCTGTACATGATGACCTGTATCGTGGCGATGGTGGCATTCCGCGAGCACAAGTCGTTCAACGGATTCAAACACCTGTTCATCCCGCTGTTCGGCCTGGTGGCCAATCTGATCTGCATGCTGTTCTACCTGGTGGGGCCATTCATGGTGGCGGGCATGAGTGTGAAGGAACCGTATATTGCTCTTGGAGCCTGCGCGGTGTGGGGTGTGTACGGGGCGGTGTACTTCCTGCGCAACAGCAAGGCCAAGGCACGCGCGGTGATGGTGGACAAGCCCGGGGTGGCGGCGGATCGCGTGCCAGCATAGGGGGAGTCGGGGGTGCGTGCGTCGCTCCTTTCCCGTGGGGGCGACGCACGCTTGGGTAGGAGAGGCGGGTACAATGACCGAGATCGAGGCTTGAATGTCAGTCGCTAAAGACGAAGAGCTTGGTGCTCCGAAAGAGGAGGCACATATGCCTCCTGCAAACGCCGCATCGCCGTCGGCGGCCGCCGCTTTTGCCTTCGACATGGCAGCCGTCAGCCATCCGGGAACTGAACGCAACGACAACGAAGACGCCTGTGTCACCCATCGCGAAAGCGACCAATGCGGCCTGGTTGCGGTGGCCGACGGTGTGTCTAGCTACGAAGGCGGCGAGGTCGCCAGCCAGCGTGCCACAGAAGTAGTGGTGCGGTTCTTCAAAGAACAAGGGCCGGGCGTGGCCACGATGAAACGGCTGGTGCGTGCCGTCCAGCAGGCCAACATCGAAATCTACGATACCGCCGTGGTCGTGCCGCAGCTACGCACCATGTGCACCACGCTGACCGCGCTCGTGCTCGATCGAGGCGAGGCCCTGGCCGCCCACGTGGGCGACAGCCGACTGTATCTTATCCGCGAGGGACAGATTCTGCAGTTGACCAAGGACCACACGGTAGCCGCCGAGCGCGCCAGTGCCAGTCTGGGACTGATGAGCAAGGAACGCCTGCGCAATCATCCCGATCGCTGCGTCCTCACCCGTAGCGTGGGACGCGAACTCATCGTGGGAGTCGATCGCATCACGCGCGAACTGGTGCAGGATGATGTTCTCATCGTGTGCAGCGATGGCCTGTATAACTCCCTGGACGAGAGCGAGTTTCCGCGAGTGGTGGAGAATCTGGATGCGGCGAGCGGTTGTCGCGCGCTCATCGATGCCGCCAACAGCATCGGCGCATTCGATAACGTGACGGCAGCTGTGGTGCGTATTACTCGCGCGTCTGCCAAACTGGAGCCTCTAGGCGGACTCGGCGATCGTGTGCGACGCTGGTTTCGCTGAGGCCGCCTAGTACCTCGCGACCAGCAGGGCGGTCGCGAGGTAGACCGGCAGCAACACCGCGATAGCCATCATCGCGTAGCGGGCGAAGCTGGGCATCCGGTAGCCAGCGGCTTCCGCCATCGACTTCACCATGAAATTGGGGCTGTTTCCGACATAGGTATTGGCCCCCATGAGAACCGCCCCTGCGCTGATCGCTGCCAGGTAGCTGCCCGGTACCCCCACCACACTGGCGGGCAGGCCCAAAGCGCTGGCCGTGCTTTGCCCTGCGGTAAGGAACGCCAGGTAGGTGGGCGCGTTGTCCAGCACGCCGGAGAGCACGCCCGAAGCAACGAAGAACTGCCAAGGTTTCACCAAACCGAGAGCAGAACCCTTTTGTTCGAGCAGCGCCAGCGCGGGCGCCACGGTCACGAAGATCCCAGCAAAGAGCACGGCAACCTCGGTCATGGGAGCGAACGTGAATCCATTCCGGTCGCGTCCCACGCGGCTCCCCAAAGTGAGCGACCCAACCGCTGCGGCAATCATCGCCGCTTCCCGCACCGGGGACGGCAGGAAAAACGAGAGCACCACACCCAACAGCCAGATCAGGTTCAGCCGACCTTCCAGCGAAAGCGGCACCACCTGGCCCGCGCCGCGATCGATGTCCGCGGGCGCCTCGCGAGCCCAGGCCCGACGATCGAGCCAATAGAACACTCCCAGCAAATAGCCCACGGCAACCAGCCAGATGGGAAACAGGCGGAGCGTCCAATGGAAAGGCACGCCACGCAGAAATCCCAAGAACAGGGGCGGATCACCCAGAGGAGTCAGCAGTCCCCCAACATTGGCAACCAGCAGGATGAAAAAGAACGGTATGTGACCGGTGTGCCGTCGCTGCGCGTTCATCCTGAGAAGCAAGCCGATGAGCAACATGCTGGCACCCGTGGTCCCGAGCAGACTCGCCAGAACCGCCCCGATGCCAAGCACCAGCGTGTTGTTGCGCGGGCTCGCACGCAGGTCGCCCCCGAGGTGAATGCCCCCAGTGACCACGAACAGCGCGCTCCCCACGCAGACAAACGAGAAGTACTCGCAACCCACATTCCATAGGTACGCAGGGCCTCGGGCCAGCAGCCATACGGCCACAGGCGTGGCCAGAATCCCCACAAATATGGCCTTGTTCCGGTTGCGTTCCCACAGCGCGGGCACTGTCAGCGGCAGGATGGCGATTCCCGCCAAGACCATGACGAAAGGAAGGACTGCGTAGGCGGGGACGGTGAGAGGAGAGGTCTGCATGATTCGATGCCTGGCGCGACCGCGAAGCAGCGCCAGCCTAGCAGAAAATCGTCTGTCTCCACGCGTCGGCATTGTTTCCCGCATGCACCCCCTCTGTCCCCACATCTGGCCCTGGCGGCGCTTTACCAACCTTTCACCTTCGCGAAACACAACGGCCATATGTTTCTGGTACACTCAATAGTACGGCTTGCTCACAGGGAGGACTTAAGAACCCTGACCTCCAGCGGCTCGTCCGTCCTCAACTAGGTGAAATTGCGGACAACGCATAACTTCAATGGTCCCCAACAGCGCAACTGAAGATGCACGCACTTGTAGAAAATCCCCAGCCGCGTGGCAGGCAGGATCTGGCCCTTCTTCTCGAGGTCAGTGAAGAGCTCACGCGCACCGTCGCTCTCAATGAGGTCACCGGGCCTGTCCTGCAGCGCATGGCAGCCCGCATGGGCATGCTGCGCGGGACTATCACGATTCTGAACCGCGCCACGGGCGCCATCGTCATCGAGGACGCGTTCGGGCTCAGTCCGCACGAGATGGAACGCGGCCGCTACGCTCTCGGCGAAGGCATCACCGGCAAGGTGATCGCGACTGGCGAGCCCGCCATCGTGCCGGACGTCGTCGACGAACCGCTGTTTCTCGATCGCACGCGCGCGCGGCGCCGCAACCGCACCAGCGAAGGCGGCAAGGTTTCCTTCATTTGCGTTCCCATTATCAACGGCAAAGAGGTTGTGGGAGCGCTCAGCGTGGATCGATTGTCCCACGACGAGGTTTCCCTCGAAGAGGACGTCCGGCTGCTGACCATCATCGCTTCCATGCTCGCGCAGGCGGTACGCATGCGGCAGGCGGCGCGCGAGCAATACGAGTCGCTGGAACGTGAAAACGCGCGTCTGCACAGCGAATTGGCCCAACGCTTTCGTCCCGCCAATATCATCGGCAACTCGGCTGCGATGGCCCGCCTGCTAGCCGAGATTGCGCAAGTGGCGGGCAGCCCAACCACGGCGCTGATTCGCGGCGAGAGCGGGGTGGGAAAGGAGCTTGTCGCCCAGTGCATCCACTACAACAGTCCCCGCGCCGACAAGCCCTTCGTGCGCGTGAACTGCGGTGCGCTGCCTGACGGCGTGGTGGAGAGCGAGCTTTTTGGTCACGAGCGCGGCGCCTTTACCGGCGCCGTGGCGCGCCGAAAGGGCCGTTTCGAGCTGGCCAACGGGGGCACGCTGTTTCTCGACGAGATCGGCGATCTGCCACTGACCACGCAGGTCAAACTGCTGCGCGTGTTGCAAGAGAAGGAGTTCGAGCGGCTGGGCGGCAACGAGGTCCTGCACGTCGATGTTCGCATCATCGCCGCGACCCACCGCGACCTGGAGCAACTGGTGCAACAGGGCCAGTTCCGCGAGGACCTTTTCTATCGGCTGAATGTCTTTCCCCTGTATGTCCCGCCGCTGCGTGATCGCCGCACCGATGTACTGCAACTGGCTGATCATTTTGTCGTGCGTTTCGCCAAAGCGGCCAACAAACCTGTGCGCCGCATTTCCACGCCGGCCATCGACATGCTGGTCGCCTACCACTGGCCCGGCAACGTGCGCGAACTACAGAACGTGGTTGAGCGTGCGGTTCTGCTATCCACGGATGGGGTTATCCACGGCCACCATTTGCCTCCCACCTTGCAGACCGCGGAGGCGAGCCACACGCCCATGCGGGGCAAACTACGCACCACCCTGGACGGCGTGGAGCGCGAGATGATCGTGGAGGCACTCAAGAGCGCCCGGGGCAACATGGCCGAAGCGGCACGCAAGCTTGGTATTTCGGAACGGATGATTGGACTTCGCGTGGAGCGCTTTCGCGTCGACCTGGAAAAGTTGCGGCGCTCCTCGTAGCTGGCGTCCAGCAGAGCGCAGGCTTCCTGATTGCGAACGGATTGTCACGCCATTGTTTCGGGCGTTTCGCTGCGGTTGCTTCCCGGCAAATCCGTCGGAAACTCGCGTCCTGGCCCATTGTCGAATGCGCTTCAGTCTGCTTTGCTGACAGTCAGGAGGCGACACCATGAAATGCATCGACGCCATTATCAAGCCATCTAAGCTCGAGGACGTGAAGGAACGCATCCGACAGGTCGGGGTCAAGACCATGACCCTGTCGCAGGTCGCGGACTGTGGGATTAGCGACGGTAGGCTGAGAATCTATCGCGCTTCCTCCTACGTCATCGACTGCACACCAATGATGCGAGTTCAGATGACGGTCGAGGAGGATATGGTGAATCCCGTTGTGGACGCCATCGTGTCCACCGCTCTCCCAGGGGAGATCGACAGCGGCAGCATCTCCATCTACCCGGTGACGGAGACCATTCGCATACGAATCGGCGAGCGCCCCTACAGGGCAATTGGCGATCACCATCACGAACACGCCAAGGTCGCTTGAAATAGTCTGGCGGGGTCATGGGCTTGCGAAGTCCCTACCCCTCTGATGGCACGACGTCGACTGCCACGTACAGGTGACGGCCGCCGCCCAGGATCACTTCGCGTAGCGGGGTCACGTCGCCGAAATCGCGGCCGATGGCCAGGGTGGCATCTCGGTCACCAACAGCAGTAGTCTCAAGTTGAGAATGGCAAGCCGGCAGAACGGCTCGCCCCCTACTCTTTCACTCTCCGCAAGACCGCATGCGATGAACCGTTTGGGCGCGGTCCTACTTTCCGATCATCACGTCGGTGGCCTTGATGACGACAAGAACCGCGTCGCCAATCCTGAGCGCCAGGCGATCGATCGAGGACAGACTGATGGAAGACGTCATCGTCTGGCCGTTGACATCCACCATGACCTCTCCCATCACGGCACCACGGACGATTTCCTTGATCTTCCCCTTGAGCTGATTTCTCGCGCTGAGTTCCATTATCTAGTCCTTCCCTGCAGGCGATGGGCTGTGCAGACGCGCGCTTCCGCGTGCGTCTGCCGCACTAGTTTCCGCCACAAACTCTTTGTGTCAGGCGTGCTGCTGTCAAGCCGACTCCTCCGGTTCTGTGAAAAGTTAACCGATTAGAAACTCCCCGTAAATGAGAAGGAGCGAAATGTTCCCAAGAAAACAACCCTGCTCCTGGAGAAACCCGCGAAGCAGGTCTCGGCGCGTCCCGCCGATGGGCTTTCGTCCGCGCGTGGGAAAGCTTCGACGGGCGCTCGCGACAAGCCGCACCTCCCGTTCGAGCCTGCCCCTACGCGACGGTGTCCCGTCGACGGCTGATCCTACGCGAATGTAGCCTCCTCACTTCCCGCGACCGGGCATCTCGCGCTGAGCACGCACGAAAGTGCCAGAGTCCTGTGGACTTCCGCTCGAGCGTCGGCTCCGCCAGTCCTCTGGCAAGTCGCTTGCATTGGTCAGCTGCCGTTACCAGGCCTCACACTAGGAAGGACACCATGAGACAGATTGCAATTTACGGAAAAGGTGGCATCGGCAAGTCGACTACCACGCAAAATACGGTCGCCGGTTTGGTTGCGCTGGGCAAGAAGGTCATGATCGTCGGTTGCGACCCCAAGGCGGATTCCACCCGGCTCATGCTGCACGCCAAGGCCCAGAACACGGTCATGGACCTCATCCGTGAGCGCGGCACCGTCGAGGATCTGGAACTCAGCGAAGTGCTCAAGGTCGGCTATGGCGGCGTGAAGTGTGTCGAGTCAGGTGGTCCCGAGCCGGGCGTCGGGTGCGCGGGACGCGGGGTCATCACCGCCATCAACTTCCTGGAATCCGAGGGCGCCTATACACCGGATCTCGACTACGTCTTCTACGACGTTCTCGGCGACGTGGTGTGCGGCGGATTCGCGATGCCCATCCGCGAGGGCAAGGCGCAGGAGATCTACATCGTCTGCTCGGGCGAGATGATGGCCATGTACGCGGCCAACAACATCTCGAAGGGCATCTTGAAATACGCAACTTCAGGCAAGGTGCGACTGGGCGGCCTTATCTGCAATTCGCGCAATACCGATTGCGAGGCCGACCTGATCGATGCCTTGGCCAAGCGGCTCGGCACACAGATGATTCACTTCGTCCCGCGCGACAATGAGGTACAACGGGCCGAGCTACGGCGCATGACGGTCATCGAGTATTCGCCGGAGCACAAGCAAGCCGAGGAGTACCGCGTGCTGGCGCGCAAGATCGCCGACAACAAGATGTTCGTGGTGCCTAAGCCGCTGCAGATGGAGGAACTGGAGGGGTTGCTGATGGAGTTCGGCATCATCCAAGACGACGACCCGAATGTCGGCGTCGCCAAAACTGCCAGCGCGTGAGCCGCACCTGAAAGGAAAGGAAGCCCGCCATGTCCGAAGTAACCGTCAAGAAGGTCGACGGCATCACGCGCGAGTCCACCCAGGCCATGATCGATCAGACGCTGCAGGCCTATCCAGAAAAGGCCAGGGGCAAGCGGGCGCCGCACCTGGCGCCCAATGACCCGACCGCCACGAGCGCGTGCGTGAAATCAAACCGCAAGACCGTGCCGGGGGTCATGAGCGCGCGCGGTTGCGCCTACGCGGGCGCCAAGGGCGTGGTGTGGGGACCGATCCGCGACATGGTGCACGTGTCGCACGGGCCAGTGGGCTGTGGATGGTACTCCTGGGGCACGCGGCGGAATCTCATGTCCGGCATCAACGGTGTTTCCAACTTCGCCATGCAGATGACCTCGGACTTTCAAGAGAAGGACATCGTGTACGGCGGGGACAAGAAGCTGGCCGTGCTGCTCAAGGAGGTCAAAGACCTGTTCCCGCTGGCTAAGGCGATCTCGGTGCTCTCTGAGTGTCCAGTCGGCCTTATTGGTGACGACATCAATGCTGTGGCGAAGCGCATGTCGCAGGAACTGGAGTTGCCGGTCATCCCGTGCAACTGCGAGGGCTTTCGCGGCGTTTCGCAGTCCCTGGGCCACCACATCTCGAACGACACCATTCGCGACTACGTGATCGAGACACGCGAATTCACGGAAGAGGCAGGGCCCTACGACGTGGCGTTGATCGGCGACTACAACATCGGCGGTGACGTCTGGTCAGTCAAGCCGCTGCTGGAAGAGTGTGGCCTGAATGTGAAGGCCACCTGGACCGGCGACGGGGAGATTGAAAAGATCGCTGCCACCCACAAGGTCAAGCTGGCCATCATCCACTGCTACCGCTCCATGAACTACATGGCGCGGGTCATGGAGGAAAAGTACAGCATCCCCTGGATCGAGCTGAACTTCTTCGGCCCGACCAAGATTCGCAACAGTCTGCGCAAACTGGCCGAGCGATTCGACGACCGCATCAAGGAGAACGTCGAGAAGGTCATCGCCAAGTACGACCCCATCATGCAGAGCGTGCTCGACGAATATCGGCCACGCCTGGAGGGCAAGAAGGTGATGCTGTACGTGGGTGGTCTGCGGCCCCGACACACGGTCGGCGCCTACGAGGATCTGGGCATGGTGGTGGTGGGCTCGGGCTACGAATTCGCGCACGGGGACGACTACGAGCGCACCCATCCTGAGATGCCGGACGCCACGGTGGTCTACGACGATGCCAGCGAATACGAACTGGAAAGGTTCGTGCACGAGCTGAAGCCCGACCTGGTGGGCAGCGGAATCAAGGAGAAATACCTCTTCCAGAAGATGGGCCTGCCCTTCCGGCAGATGCACAGCTGGGACTACTCAGGACCGTACCACGCCTACCAGGGCTTCCCCGTGTTCGCGCGGGACATTGACATGGCGGTGAACAGTCCCACCTGGAAGCTCGTAAAAGCGCCGTTCTGAATCGCGATCAAAACCCCTATGTCATGGGTCGGATTGGACCCTGGCCAAGGAGAGCAGCATGTCGAACGAACTGGGATTGAAAGTGAAGCCGGTCACTGGCATTTCGCCTGAAGACGAAACACGGGTGGCGGCATGGATCAACACCGAAGATTACAAACTGAAGAACTTCGCCCGTCAGGCCCTGGTGGTTAATCCCGCGCACGCCTGTCAGCCTCTGGGCGCCGAGCTGTGTGCGCATGGGTTTGCCGAAACGCTGCCGCTGGTACACGGCTCGCAAGGCTGTGCCTCGTATTACCGATCGACGCTCAACCGGCACTTCCGCGAGCCAGCGCCAGCCGTGTCTTCCGCCATGAGCGAAGACGGCGCCGTGTTCGGCGGACAGAACAACCTGCACGAGGCGCTGGAGAATGCCGTTGCACTGTACAAGCCCAAGATGATCGCAGTCTTCACATCGTGCATGCCGGAAATCATCGGCGACGACGTGAGCGCGTTCATTAAGAATGCCCGCCAGAAGAATTGCGTCCCGCCCGGCTTTCTCGTGCCCCATGCCAATACGCCGTCTTTCACGGGCTCGCACGTACACGGCTACGATTCCATGCTCGTCGCCATCTTGCAGACCCTGACCGAAGGCAAGGCCATCGAGGGGCGCTGCACCGGCAAGCTGAATTTCCTGGCTGGCTTTGATGCCAACACCGGCAATTACCGCGAGTACAAGCGGATTTTTCACGAATTCGGCATTCCCTTCACGTTTCTGGCCGATATTTCCGAGGTCTTCGACTCGCCCAATGATGGCACCTACCGCATCTATCCGGGCGGCACGCCACTTGACGACGCGGCCGATTCCATCAACGGCAAGGCCACGCTTACCGTCGCGCCCTATGCCACGTCGAAAACGCTGGTGTGGATCAAGGAACAGTACGCCGGCGTGCACGCGAGTATTCCCATGCCCCTTGGCATTGCCAGGACCGATGCGCTGATGCTCAAGTTGTCGGAGCTGTTCGACAAGCCCGTGCCCGCGTCGCTGAAGGCCGAGCGCGGACGCGCCGTGGATGCCATCACCGACGCACACCAATACATGCACGGCAAGAGGTTCGCCGTGTACGGCGATTCGGACCCGCTGCTTGGGTTCGTCGCCTTCCTGCTTGAGATGGGGGCATCGCCGGTCCACATCTTGTGCTCCAAGGGCTCGAAGAAACTGGAACGTGAGTTGCAGGCTCTGCTCGACGGCTCGCCCTACGGCAAGGCCGGCAAGATCTACATGAACCGCGACCTGTGGCACCTGCGCTCGTTGCTGATGACCGATCCGGTGGACGCCATCATCGGCGACACGCACGGCAAGTTTGCCGCGCGCGACGCCAAGATCCCGCTCTTCCGCTTCGGCTTCCCCATCTTCGACCGGGTCAACCTGCACCGCCGTCCCATCATCGGCTACCAGGGCGTCATCAACATGACGACCGAGATCTGCAACAAGTTCATCGATATCAAGGACGAGACTTGTGAGGACCGCTTCTTCGAAATGATGCGCTGAAAAGGAGTCCGCCATGAAAGTTGCCTTCACCAGCAGCGATGGAATCTGCGTCGATTGCCACTTCGGCAGCAGCGAGGCATTCTTCGTCTGGGAAGTGGCCCCGGACAGGGCGCGGTGCCTAGGTGGCCGCGCTGTTCCTGACCGCGATGGTCAGGAGGATCGCATCGTTGCGCGCGCCAACCTCCTCGTGGACTGCGCTATCGTGTGTACCGCGCAGATCGGTGGGCCGGCCGCTGCCAAGCTGGTGGCCCGCCACATTCATCCCATCAAAACGGCTGCAGAAACGCCTGTCGCTGAAATCGTGCAACGCCTGCAGGGCGTTCTGCGCGGACATCCCGCACCCTGGCTACGCAAGGCCATGGGCCTGGCGGCCCCTGAACCCGATCCCTCGCTCGACCAACCCGCATGAAGGAAAGGAGAGTTTCATGGCCTACCTGACTGGAATCACTCGTGGAAAGCAAGAATGGACGCCCAGGTTCGTCAAGGCCGTTGACGACAACAAGTGCATCGGCTGCGGCCGCTGCATGAAGATATGCGCCCACGAGGTGCTGGCGCCCAAAGAAGTGGACGAGGAGGAATCCGCCAAGATGTTTGCCAGCGTGAAGAACCCGGACAACTGCATTGGTTGCGAAGCCTGCGGCCGCACCTGTTCAAAGAAGGCCTTCAGCTTCGAGCCGCTTTTGATGTGATGGTCATGCGCTTGGCGGATGAACTGGCCCAGGTCGAGTGCGCGGAGGACGTCTTCGCACGCTTTGGGGTGACCTTCGATCCACGGGTGATGGCTGTGCACCGTTTGCACGTGCTTCGGCGCTTCGGCATCGAGGTGCAACGCATGGAAACGCAGGGCACGTCGATGAGCGAGGCCGAGCGTGAACGCCGGTACCAACGAGCCCTGGCCGACGCACACGCTCATTTCGCCAATCCGACCCATTCGACAGAGCCGCCCTTACCGGGTCTGGGACGCAATCTTGTGCAAATCCGCAGTCGCCCTTCTGGAGCGTGAACGATGAGTTTCGATCTGCTGAAGGAACGCCGCGCCCAGGTCGTGCGCAACAATCGCGGCGGCGTGGTCGCGCTCGATTGCAACAAGGCCAGCGCAGCCGGCTCGGTCAGTCAGCGCGCCTGCACCTTCTGCGGATCCCGGGTCGTGCTCTATCCCATCGCGGACGCGCTTCATCTGGTGCACGGCCCGGTGGGCTGCGCGGCCTACACCTGGGACATCCGGGGCGCCCTGTCCTCGGGGCCGGAACTTCATCGCATCAGCTGTTCCACGGACATGCGCGAGCGCGAAGTGGTCTTCGGCGGCGAGCAACGCCTGGAAGCGTCCCTGCGTCGGCTCATCGCCCAGCACGCGCCCCGCGCCGCTTTCGTCTACGGAACCTGCATCGTGGGCGTGATCGGCGACGACGTGCCGGCGGTGTGCAAACGGGTCGAGGCTGACGTCGGGATCCCAGTGATTCCCGTGCTGGCCGAGGGCTTCCGTGGCACCAAGCGCGACGGCTACAACGCCGCCTGTGGCGCCTTGCTGACCCTGATAGGCACGGGCGACACGACGGCCGTGACACCGCAGTCAATCAATCTGCTTGGCGATTTCAACGTGGCTGGCGAAAGCTGGATCATTCGCAAGTACTTCGAAGAAATGGGCGTCGAGGTGGTTTCCGTGCTGACTGGCGATGGCCGCGTCGACGAGATCCGCCGCGCTCACGGCGCCCGCCTGAACGTCGTGCAATGTGCGGGCTCCATGACCCCGCTCGCGAAAGCCATGCAGGAACGCTACGGCATTCCCTTCATTCGCGTGTCTTTCTTCGGCATCGAGGACACGGCGGACGCGCTCTATCGCACGGCCGAGCACATGAACAGCCCGGAGATCATGGAAGGGGCTCGTGCCCTGGTCAGCCGCGAGATCTCGCGCGTGTTGCCCGAGCTGCGCGTCTGCAAGCAGGATCTGGCGGGCAAGCGCGCGGGGCTGTACGTGGGCGGGGCTTTCAAGGCGTTTTCGCTGGTGCGGGCGCTTCGCCAACTGGGCGTGTCGGTGGTGCTGGCAGGAACCCAGACCGGCAGCAAAGAAGAGTACGAAGAACTGCAAGCCGTGTGCGACGAACACACGGTCATCGTGGACGACACCAATCCGCTTGAGTTGGCGTCGTTTCTCGTCGAGCAGGACGTCGACGTCTTCATCGGCGGCGTGAAAGAACGCCCCATCGCCTACAAACTGGGCATTGGCTTTTGCGACCATAACCACGAGCGCAAGATCGCGCTGGCGGGATTCGACGGTGCACTGGCCTTTGCTCGCGAGGTGCGTGCCACGGCCACCAGCCCAATCTGGAACCTTATGCCGCGCCGGATGCGAACCGCCGCAATGCCAATGGGAGACAAGCGATGAGCTGCGCCGCCGTCAAGACGACTGCACCGAGCGTGCACAGCTCGGCCAAGCCCGATGCTACGGTCAACCCTTGCACCCTGTGCGCGCCACTGGGAGCGGCCCTGGCCACAGCGGGCGTGCGCGGCGCGATTCCCCTGCTGCACGGGGCGCAGGGTTGCGCGACCTACATTCGTCGCTACCTCATCAGCCATTTTCGCGAGCCCATGGACGTGGCGTCCAGCAGCTTTGGCGAGGCGCAGACGGTCTTCGGTGGCGAGGACAACCTGGGCCGGGCTCTCGACAACGTGCTGAAACAGTATCGCCCGGAACTGGTGACCGTGGCCACCACCTGCCTGGCCGAGACCATCGGCGACGATGTGCCGCTGCTGCTGACCCGCTATCGCACTCGCACCGGTAGCGCCTTGCCCCTGGTTCACGCCGCCACGCCCAGCTACAAGGACGGCCACGTCGAGGGGTTCCATTCCATGGTGTACGCCCTGGTCAAGTCGCTGGCCTGCGACCAGGGCACACCTCTGCGCGCGGTGAACTTGCTGCCGCCGCTGGTGTCGCCAGCGGATCTGCGCCACCTCCGTGAAATTGTCGACGGGTTCGCGGTGGCCGCCACTGTGCTCCCCGACTATGCGGATCGGCTGGATGGAGTGATCTTGGATCAATATCGCGCCTTGCCCGATGGCGGAACCCGCGCGGTCGACATCGCATCCATGCCTCGCGCACTGGGCAGCATCGACCTGACACTGACCGGCCGCGCCCCGCGCGCCAGTAGGCTGCTGGCAGAACGCGGAGCGCCCGCTCGTGTTCTGGGCTTGCCCATCGGGGTGCGCGCCACTGACGCCATGATCGAATCCCTAGCCGACATGACGGGCGCGGGCCGGCCGGCGTGGCTGCTCGGGGAACGCGGTCGGCTGCTCGACGCCTACGCCGACGGACACAAGTATGTCTTCGGTGCGCGCGTGGGCCTGTACGGCGATCCGGAGTTCGTGGCTGCGCTGGCTGGATTCCTGCTCGAAATCGGCGCCCGCCCCGTGTTCTGCGCAACCGGAGCGCGCAACCGTGCCCTGCCAGAGGCCCTGGCTGCCCTGCCCGCTGGCTCGGTGGACGAGGTTCTCGACGACACCGACTTCGAATCGATCGGAGCCGCTTGCGAACGCCACAAGCCGGATCTGCTCATGGGCAGCAGCAAGGGCTACCGGATGGCGCACGCGCTCGGTATTCCCCTGCTGCGCATCGGATTTCCAATACACGATCGCCTCGGCGCTGGCCGCATTCTGCACGTCGGCTACCGGGGCACCACGCGGCTTTTCGATGAACTGGTGAACGCACTCCTGCAACGCCAGCAGGATGCCTCGCCGGTGGGCTTCTCCTATCTGTGAGGCACGCCGGTGCCGTCCACCGGAGCATCCACCTCCCCCGCCGCTCTGGCTGACGTGCGGGGGCGCGCCTACGCAACTCTGCTTGGCTCAGCGCTGGGCGATGCACTCGGCGCCACCGTCGAGTTCTGCACGCAGTCCGAAATCCGCGCGCAGTACGGAGTGCTTCGCAAGATCGTGGGTGGCGGCTGGCTCAAGCTGAAACCAGGCGAGGTCACCGACGACACGCAGATGTCCCTGTGTGTGGCCCGTTCCTTGGCGGCCGTCGGCTGGTCGCCGGCCGACATCGCAGAACGCTTTGCAACTTGGTTCAAGAGTTGGCCCGTCGACGTGGGCAACACCTGCCGCCGCGGCATCGCCCGCTACATCAACCACGGAACCCTGACCGGTCCCTTCAATGAAGGCGATGCCGGCAACGGCGCAGCCATGCGCGTGGCGCCGGTGGCACTGGCCACCCTGGCCGACAGCCGCTTGCTTGAACGCTGGGCGGTGGAGCAGGGCCACATCACGCACAATCATCCTCTGTCCGACGCCGCCTGCGTGCTCGTCGGCCGGCTCATTCACATGGGGTGCACCGGCCAGCCGCGCGAACGCTTGCGGCGCGAAGTGGACGACGTGATCGTGCAATTCCCCACCTTCCGCATCTCGCCCTATCGCGGACTCTCCACCGCGTATGTGGTCGACACGATGCAGACCGTGCTTCACCATTTCTTGTCCACGAACAGTTTCGAGGAGTGCCTGGTGGCCACCGTCAACCAAGGCGGCGACGCCGACACGACTGGCGCCATTGCCGGCGCCATCGCTGGCGCCTATTATGGGCTGGAGCAGGTTCCCCGGCACTGGGTCGCCAAACTCGCCCCGGCCCTGGTGCGTGAAATTCAGGATCTTTCGGGCCATCTGTTCGAACGCTCGCCCCTTGGACACCGTCAGCCCGTGGTGATGTGAATGCGACACACCTGGAATCTGTGCGATCTGCCGGCCTGGCTCCTCGGCAGCCTGGAATTCAACGAAGCGCCACGCCAATTCGAGATCCAGGGCGTGCGGCAGTCCAATCGATTCCTCTTCGAAAAGCTTGACGCCATCGAAGATGTGACGGAACGCGCGCGGGTGTTCAACGAATACATGTCAGTGAAATTTCTCCTGCACCAGTGGGATGGTGCCGACACGCACAACGCGCGCAGAAGCCTACGCAATAGCTACCTGCGCTTCCTGCGCGGCTGGGGCGTGGACTCCAACTCCGTCGAAGCAGCGGTGCTCAAGGCGTGGGTGGAAAGCCGCATGGGGATTCCGCCGACTTTCCATCGCGGCAAGTTGCGCGAAGGCAACGCGGAGGACCAGATGGCCTTTGCCACCGATCGCATGAAGGGCAGCGAGCGCACCAACGCCATCAATTCGCAGCTCGACGTTCTGTATGCGTTCTGCCAATACGAGTTGGCGCGACGGTATCCTGGCGAGCGCTGGTTCCAACTCTATCGTGGCACTTGCGATCCCAATGATTATCACGCAGTCAGCATCATCGATCGGCGCGAACGCATCGTCCGCCTGAACAACCTGTGTTCATTCATACCGGACGAGGAACGGGCCTTTGAATTCGGCTCCACCGTTTGGCGGGTGCGTGTGCCCTTGGTGAAGGTCTTCTTCTTCAGCGGTTTGTTGCCCGAAAGCATCCTGAAAGGCGAGGAAGAATACCTGGTCATCGGCGGCGAATACCGCGTGCGCACGGTTCTGTGAGGCGACCGGCTGCGCTACCTGCCAGAGCTACGCGGCGGTAGTCCGATCAGTCCGAATCCTACGCGAATGTCGGGCCACGTCCGCCATGGCCGCGCGCGAGGTCAATTTTGCCACCGACGACGGGCAATCGTCCTTGGCCAACAACTTGCAGTAGTTCCATAGCAAACCAGCCCGCGCCTCCGCGACGCCATGAGTACCCTTACCGTCATACGCAAGCATCCCGAGCACGCCGCGCGTCCCGAGCTTGCCCGCCATCCTTGCTTCGACCCCAAGGCGCGGGCGCGTTGGGCGCGCGTGCACCTGCCGGTTGCTCCGGCGTGCAACGTCTCGTGCAATTTCTGCGACCGGCGCTTCGATTGCACCAATGAAAGTCGTCCTGGCGTGACCAGCGTCGTGCTCTCGCCCAGGCAAGCAGCGGCGTATCTCGATGGGTTGGTAGCGCGGCGCCAGGATGTGGCCGTGGTCGGCATCGCGGGTCCCGGCGATCCCATGGCCAACCCAGACGCCACTCTGGAGACGCTGCGCCTGGTGCGCGCGCACCACCCCAACCTGCTGCTTTGCCTGGCCAGCAACGGTCTTGCTTTGGCCGAGCACGCAGCCGAGTTGCAGAGCCTGCGGCTGAGCCACCTGACCATCACCATCAACACCCTGGATCCTGCCACCGGAGCGCGCATCTACGCCTGGGTCCGCGACGGCGAGCGTGTGCTCCGTGGGGAGGCCGGCGCGGCACTACTGTTGCAGAGGCAGCTGGCTGCGCTGGAGGCTCTGCGCGGCACCGGCATCCTGATCAAGGTGAACTCCATTCTCATCCCGGGCGTCAACGACGGACAGATCCCGGACATCGCCGCGGAAGTGAAACGCCGAGGAGCGCACTTGTTCAACTGCGTGCCGCTCATTCCAGCTGCGTGTACGCCCTTTGCCAATCTGCCGGCACCGGATCCGGCAGTGGTTGCCCGCGTCCGCGCAGGGGCGGCTGCCCACTTGCCGCTCATGGAACACTGTTCGCGTTGCCGCGCCGACGCTTGCGGACTGCTCAACGAGGGCACGGCAGAAGCGTCGCTCTCTGCCCTTCGTGCGGCATCCGAACTGACTTTTTCGGCCGCACCTGCTGCGCGTCCCAACATCGCGGTGGCCACGCGCGAGGGGTTGCTCATCAACGGCCATTTGGGCGAGGCGGAGAGCTTCGCTGTGTTCGCGCCTGAAGGGCGCGGCTTTCGCCTGGTCGAGAATCGGCCTGCGCCGCCTTCGGGCGGAGGAGTTGAACGCTGGCACGAACTGGCTGCTTGTCTTGCCGACTGCAAGGCCGTGCTGGTTGCTGGTGTTGGTCCCATTCCTCGCCGAACCTTGGAGTCGAGCGGCTTGCGTGTGGTCGAGGCCGAAGGATTGATCGAAGATGCTCTGGAGCCGATGTTCCGCGACGCGCCCCTGCCGGTCCGCATGGCCCGGCGCTTCGAAGGCTGCGGCAACGGCTGCGCAGGCACAGGGCAAGGCTGTGGATGAGGGACAAGAAGGGGCAGCGAAAGTGAAATCTCTTCCGCCCGCCGATAGCACATCCCGCGATCGCCGCCGCGCCGATCTATGGCTGATCGACACCACTTTGCGCGACGGCGAACAAGCAGCGGGTGTGGTGTTTTCGCGCGCGGAAAAGCTGCGCATCGCCAGCGCCCTTTCTGACGCCGGGCTGCCCGAAATCGAAGTCGGCACCCCGGCCATGGGTCAGCCCGAGATCGACGACATCAACGCGGTAGCCGCACTCGGCCTGCGCGCCCGTCTTTCGGTGTGGTGCCGAGCCGACCTGCGCGATCTGGAAGCAGCCGAGCAGTGCCTTGTGGATGGGGTGCACATCAGTTTTCCCGCCTCGCCGGTGCAATGGCGCAGCCTCGGTGGGGGAGCGCAACAGATATTGGAACTCGTGTGTCAGCTCACTCAACGAGCGCGCGCACACTTCACCTTCGTTTCGGTTGCAGCCCAGGATGCCAGTCGCGCCACCCGTAACTTTCTCGACGGCTTCGTGGACGCGGCCTGCGCAGCGAACGTGGATCGCATTCGTCTGGCTGACACCGTAGGCCTGCTCAATCCCTTGCAGGCCAAGCGTCTGGTGGCGCATGTGGTGGCACGCGCCCACGGACCGGTCATTGGGTTTCATGCCCACGACGATCTGGGCATGGCTACGGCCAACACAGTGGCGGCCCTGGCAGGTGGCGCAGGCTCGGCCGACGTCACGGTCAACGGTCTGGGCGAGCGCGCGGGCAACGCAAGCCTCGACGAAGTAGTCATGGCTGCGCGCCTGACGCTGGGACTCGACCCAGGAGTAGACCCGCACCGCCTGACCCTGCTGGGGCGCATGGTTGCGGAGGCATCTCGCCGGCCAATTCCTGCGGCCAAGCCCGTGACCGGCGCGGCCAGTTTTCTGCACGAATCGGGCATTCACTGTGCGGCCATGGAAAAGGACCGCGACAGTTTCGAGCTGATCCATCCTGCTGACGTGGGCCAGGCCACGCCCGAGTTCGTGGTGGGCAAGCATTCTGGCACCTGGGCGGTCATGGCGGTTCTGCGCCGGCACGGAGTCCACCTGGAACGTCCTGTGGCCGCACAACTCCTCGACCGCATACGTGAGCTGGCCGGCCGCGAGAAGCGCGCATTGACCGTCGACGAAGTCTTGCTTCTAGCCCGCAGCGTGATCACCGGCTTGAAGACTCTTGCCATCGCCAAGACCCCGCTTCATTTGTGAGCCCCATCATGTTCAGCCACACCCAATCCTCTCTTGTGTCGGAAACCGTGAGCGTCACCGTCCGGCCCGCCCGAATCACCGATCTGCCGGGCCTGGTCGAGCTTCTCTGTCAGCTCTTCTCCATCGAGACCGACTTCGAGGTCAGGCCGGCTCGGCATGCCCGCGGCCTGCGCCTGCTTCTGGGCGCCGCCCGACGTGGCCGCGCCTACGTCGTGGTGGCCGAAAGGCTAGGAGAAGTCGTCGGAATGGCCACGGTTCAGATTGTCGTGTCCACTGTAGAAGGCGCACGCTCGGGCTGGATCGAGGACGTGGTGGTACGCGACGACCTGCGCGGAGACGGCATCGGGACATCGCTGATGGCAAGCCTCTCGCACTGGGCGCGGACCAATGGTCTGGCGCGCCTGCAACTGCTGACCGATCGCCGCAACCGATTGGCGCTGGCATTCTATGACCGTCTCGCTTTTCAACCTACCCATATGATTTGCCTACGCAGCCGCTGCCCTCGGAAAACACAGGAGATCGGCCCCGAAAGACAGGTGAGGAAACGCAGGCAAGAACGCTAGGTTTCCCCACGGTTTCGCGCCGGCTAAAGTGCGGCAAATACACGCCCGGCCCCATTGCAGTTGCGATTGTTGTTTGCTTCTATTCGTCAGGTGTTCGCAAACAAGGAGAAAGAGATGCGCAATTTGCTCGCTTCTGTCGTTACGGTCGCAATTGGGTTGAGTCCACTGGTGGCATTCGGGCAGGCAGCGACGCCAGCCGATGCGCCGGCCGCAGCGCCCGCCCAGCCCGCGCCTGCGCCGGTTACACCTGCCGAGGCTGCGCCGGCGAGTGCAGCAGCACCGGCCGCACCCGCGGCCGCCGCAGCACCGGCGGCGGTTCCGCCCGTCGCCTTCACTTGGGAAGCCCTGGTGGACGCCTACTACATGTACAACTTTACGGGGAAGCCTTCGCTTCAGTCCCCAGGGGGGCCCCGTCAGTTCGACGTGGCGTCCAACAGCTTCTCGCTCAACTACGCCAAGCTGGGCGTGGGAGCGGACACGGAGTATGTCGCTTTTCGCATGGACCTGGGCGCCGGCCACACGGCCGCCATCATCAACGGGGCCAGCGCCGGAACCAGTGCGGCTGGTAGCCCTCTGACGACCAGTCAGTACGGCAATGACTTCCTCGTGCAACAGGCTTTTGCCACGGTCAAAGCGACGAAGTGGCTTACCGTGGACGCTGGTCGCTTCGTGACTACGGCCAGCGCCGAGGTCATCGAGTCCAACAAGAACTGGCTCTATAGCCGCTCGATGTTGTTCTACGGCGTTCCGCTCTTGCACACGGGTCTGCGCGTGAATGCCACGGTGAACCCTTCGCTCAAGCTGCAGGCCAGCCTGGTCAACGGCTGGAATAATGATCCTGACAACAACATCGGCAAGACCTTTGGTGCCAACGCAACCTTTGCCCCGCCGGATTCTGGCCTGAATGCGTCGCTGACCACCTACATCGGCAAAGAAGGGCCCGTGCCAGCCGTGGCAGGCACCGTGTCAGGCGGCGACGTCACGATTCTGATTGATGGCGTGGTCACCAAGGATATTGGCCAGGCGTCTGTCGGTCTCAATATCGACTACCTGAAGACCGGCACCCCGTACTGGATCGGAGCAGCGGCCATGGGGAAGTACGCCTTCACCGACCTGTTCAACGTTGCTGCCAGGTTCGAGTTGGTGTCGAGCAAGAGTGGCGGCTACACCTCGGGATTCGCGGTCACGCCGCCCGCCACCGCCTACACGGGCGATGCAGTACTTTACGAAGGTACACTCATGGGCGGCCTGACTGTGGCCAAGCACTTCGAGACCCGGCTGGAACTGCGCGGGGATTTCGCCGACCAGTATCTGTTCACCAAAGGCGACGCGCCCCGCAAGAACCAGTTCACGGGCCTGGTCGCCTTCCTGGCCTATTTCTAGTCAGTGTTCGGCCGGCGCAGGCGGGAAGTGTTCCCTCCCAGAGCTTCCCGCCCGCGCCGGGTCGGTTACCGAAATTTCGCCCACCGGAAACACACCGGCAACATAGTCCGGAGCAGGCTTGCTGTAATGAAGAACATCGAGGCGATTGTCAAGCCGTTCAAGCTGGACACTTTGAAGGACCGGCTGCGCCAGGTGGGCGCCCAGGGTCTAACGGTGTCGGAGGTGAGGGGCTTCGGCCGTGGCGGCGGCGAGAAGGATTCCCACCCCGGTTCGCGCCACACCGTGGACTTCAACCCCAAGGTTCGCATCCAGATGGTCAGCGACGACGACATGGTGCAGCCCATCGTCGAAGCGATCCAGGCTACTGCACGCACAGGCGAGATCGGGGATGGAAAGATCTTCGTCAGTGAGGTGGTCGACGTCATCCGTATCCGCACCGGGGAACGCGGCCACGATGCTCTCTAGACAGACGGCCCGATGATTGCTGAAAAAGCCACCGAGCGCCGAGAGAAGCGCGCGCAAGACACCGCCCGTTTTGTGGAGGCATTCTTCGCGTTGACGGGTTTTCGACCGACGGCGGCCTACCGAGAATTCCTGCCGCCCGAGTTTCTCGCTCAATCGACACCCTCTCCCGGCGAGCTTGCCGCCCGATTCGGCGACCGCCTGCACACGCGCACCAGCAATGCCCTTCGGCAGCAGGATCCGGGCGCCGCTCACCGCGAGGGTTGGACCTACGGCAGCCTGCTCGAACTTCGCGGCTTTGGCGTGTTCTGTCTGCTCGACGTCATGCAAGCGCTGCGGGACTCGCTACCTATTCCCCACAGAGGCACAGAGGGCACAGAGATCGGATGAGAAGAAGGGACTGTGGCTGCGCTGTATCCAACCCTTCCCTTCCTCTCCTCCGCCTCTGCGGCCTCTGTGTCTCTGTGGTGACGAGGGCGCGCGCGAAGCGCGCGGGGCGAGGTGGGGTGGGTTGTCCGTCCCGAAGCCCCCGCAGGGGGAACAGCTAACTTTCAGGCGTGCGGGTAGGCTTGCGAACCCATTTCCAGCGAGTCGAGCCCGGTCCACTCCACTTCGGATGGCACGCGGTTGCCCATGACCCGATCGAGCAAGCGGAAGAATGCGTAGGCCAGCGCAAAAACCACAATCGCATTGGTAGCGATGCCAATCAATTGCGCCAGAAATTGACTGGCGTCGCCGAACAGAAGACCGCGGACCGGGCCAGCCACACCGTTCCAGCCCTCGCCGTAACTCCCGTCGGCCAGAAGTCCCAGTGCCAAGGCACCCCAGGCACCACAGGCGCCGTGAACCGCGATAGCGCCCACGGGATCGTCGATGCGCAGGCGGCGCTCGAGCAGGGTCACCACCAGGACAACCAGCGGTCCCGCCAGTGCGCCGATGAGCACAGCAGCGGCCGGGCCGACAAAGGCGCAAGGCGCGGTGATGGCCACTAGGCCGCCCAGCATGCCGTTGCAGGCCATGCCGATGTCGGGCCTGCGCGACAAATACCAGGCTGTGGCCAGGGCGGCGATGGCGCCCGCGGCCGACGAGAGCAGCGTGTTGCTGGCCACAATGGCGATGCGACCGTCGCTGGCGTTCAAGGTCGAAGCGGTGTTGAAACCGAACCAGCCAAAAGCCAGGATGAGCGTGCCCACCATGGCCATGGGCAAATTGTGCCCGGGAATCGCCGCAATGGTTTCGTCGCGCCGGTACTTGCCCACGCGCGGGCCCAGCACCATCGCGCCGGCCAAGGCTGTAATTCCCCCGGTCATATGCACCACCGACGAGCCGGCGAAATCCACATGACCATGCCCGAGTCCCCAATTCGCGCCCATTTGTGCCAGCCAGCCGCCGCCCCAGACCCAGTTGCCGTAGAGCGGATACAGAAACATGGACATGAACAGGCCGTAGACGAGAAAGGGCAGGAATTTCCAGCGTTCGGACATGGCGCCCGTGGGAATTGTGGCGGCCGTGTCCATGAACATGGCCGCAAACAAGAACATGGCCAGATTGACTGGATCATTGGCCACCGAGACCAGCGCGAATTTGCCGGCACCAATGATGCCGTAGCCGTGGCCGCCGATGTGCAGGCTGATCTCGTGCGCGGGAGCCAGCGCCGCCCCCAGCGTCGGCCAGCCCTGCACTCCCCCCAGCATGAAGCCAAAACCGCACAGCCAGAAACCCAGCACCCCCAAGGGATAGATGATCATATTCATGGCCATGGTGTTCACCGCGTTCTTGGCGCGCGTGAATCCCGTCTCCATCATGGCGAAGCCGACCTGCATGAACATGACCAGGAAGGCGCCCAGCAGCACCCAGGCCAGGTTGAGCGCGTGTTCGAGGGAGAACGCTGACATGCTACATGCTCCTTTTGCTCTGACTGGCGCGACCCGAGCCGGTCCGGTGCGGATGACTACACCAGATGAGCCCAGTGAGCCCGGCCAGCACCAACACCACAATCATTGGCATGAGCACGCGTCGAGGGATGGAAAAATGGCGGCGGGCGCGACCTGTCTCCGGGTCGTAGGGCGGCACCGCCGCGGGATTGCGTAGATCGGCCAGAAATTCCGCCGCTCCGGCGTAGCGATCGCGCGGCGAGCGTTCCAGGGCCTTGAGCAAGATGGCCTCCAGCGAGCGATCAAAGCCGGGTACATAGTAGCTTGGCGGAGTGGGCTCCTCGTTGGCCTTGGCGCGCAGGAGAGCGTGAGGGTTGGCGCTGGAATAGGGCAACTCTCCTGTCAGCATCTCGTACAAGATGGTGCCGAGCGCGTACACGTCGGTGCGGGCATCGCCGCGCCGGCCGCCGATTTGCTCCGGTGCCATGTAGTCAGGGGTGCCGATGGTGTTGGACAGGCCAGCCCAGGTCATTCGCCGCGCCGACGCGTCGAAGGCAATCCCGAAGTCCAGGATCTTGGCGCGACCGTCGGCCGTGACCAGAACGTTTTCCGGCTTCATGTCGCGATGGACGACCTTGTGCTCGTGCATGTAGGCCAGCGCCTCGCACACTTGGATCACCAGACCGAGCGCCGTGTCTGTGGCCATGGGTCGCGTCTCCTGCATGAGCACGCGCAGGGACTTGCCCTCGATGAATTCCATGACGATGTACATGCGGCTCTTTTCCTTGGGCCGCAGCACGCGCACGATGTTGGGGTGTTCCAGGCGCAGCCCCAACTCTTCCTCGCGCCGGAAACGCTCGTAAAACACCACGTCACTCTCGAATTGCGGGTGGGGGATCTTCAGCACCACGGTAGCCCCGGTCGCGCTGTCAGTGGCCTTGAAGATGGACGCCATTCCACTGCGCGCCAGCACGTCAGTCAACTGGTACTGATCGAGGCATTCGCCGATGCTCACCTCGCGCATCAGAACGCACGTCCGCAAGAACTCATGAGGGGCATCTTGAATGTCGATCGCCAAAGAAGCAAATCGAGACGTGCTGGATACTGAATGCGTGTGTGGCCGACATTCACTCGCTGGAAACACGCCGGCAACGTAATCCGCCGTCGCGGCCCGCTAAACCGCCGTGGGAATCGTGAAACTGAACCGCGTGCCCTGCCCCGACGTGCTCTCAACTTGCACGCTTCCTCCCATGGCTTCCACCAGGTGCTTGACGATGGATAGGCCCAGGCCGGTCCCACCCATGGCACGCGAGCGCCCCGGATCGCAGCGATAGAAGCGCTCAAACAGTCGCGGCAAGTGCCGGGCTTCGATGCCGGGGCCGTCATCGCTGACCGTCACGCGGAGCTTGCCACCCAGGTCTTCGGCCGTCACGACAACGGCGGCGCCCTCGGGACAATACTTGACCGCGTTGTCAATCAGGTTGGACAGCACGCGCTCCAGCGCGGTGGCGTCGCCGCGCACCGCCGGCAATTGCGGCGGTAGCGCTGCGCTCATGCGCATGCGCTTGGGCGTGGCTCGCTCCTCGTGGAACTCCAGGGTTCTGGCCACCACGTGGGAAAGATCGAAGGTGTCGACCGCTAGACGGAATTCCTTCGATTCGATTCGGGACAGGTCCAGCAAGTCTTGCACCAGATCGCCCAGCCGGCGGGCATTGCGCTCGATGATCTCAACAAACGATCCGGTTGCCGCAGGGTCTGTCCGCGCCGCTGTCCTCAGTGTCTCAGCCGCGGACATGACCGCCGCGATGGGCGTGCGCAGCTCGTGCGACACATTGGCCACGAAGTCCTTGCGCACGGTCTCCAGTCGCCGCACTTCGGTCACGTCGAAGAGAACCACCAGGACGCAGCGGGGCTCGCCCGAGAGACGCGTGGCATGGACCAGCAAACTCCGCGGCCTCAGACCTGCCACCTCAATCTCGCCGGTGACTGGTTCCTGACCGGCAATCGCCGCATCCACCAGCGTCTGCAGCTCGGCATTGCGTACCGCTTCGATGGCTGGGCGGCCCACGGCCGCGGTGTCGAGTAGCAACATCTCCCGCAACGATCCGTTGAAGCGCAGGATGCGCCGCTCGCTGTCGAGCACCAACACACCCTCGCGCATGGCCTCGAGGATGCGGCCGAGCAGATCACGTTCGTCACGCAGCTCGTGCAGCGAACGCGACAGGTTCTCAGCCAAATGATCCAGCGTCCGGCCCAGCTCCCCGACCTCGTCATGTGTGTCCAGGCGACTGCGCAGGTCGAGCTCACCAGCAGACATGCGGCGGGCAATCGCTGTCACGTGGCGGAGTTCGCGCGCCAGCAGCACGACCGCACCGCTCGAAAGCATCACCGCTGCCAGCAGCGCCACCAACCCGCCGATGATGAGAATGGTGCGAAGCCGCGCCACGGCCTGGTCGACCTCCGCCAGCGGCAGGCTCAGGCGCGCCACCATGTTCCCTGCTCCCGCGACCGGCGTGGCCGTGTAGAGCAGTCGTCGTCCGAGCGTGGCCGAAAAGCGCACCTCGTCGGTGCTCCGCCCTTGCAGCGCCGCCCTGACCTCTGGCCGGCTGCCGTGGTTCTCGACGCGTTCGAGGGCCTCGCCCGACAGCTCGGAGTCGCCTTTCACCACACCCCGCCCGTCGATGAAGGTCACGCGCGCGTGGGCCAGGGGACCCAGGCGATCGGCCAGGGCGTCCCATTCCCAGTTGGTCGTGTCGCCCGTCGCGGCCAGCGTCTGCGCTTGCTCAGCCACCAATGCCAGGCGAGCCGACAGGTCAGCGCGAATACGCGCCATGAGATCGTTCTCAATGGCCGGCCGCAGATACAGCTCGCCCGCGGCCAGCGAAACCACGATGAGCGCCAACGATGCCGTGAAGAGTTTGGCGCGAATGCCGAGCTTCACGACCTTGCCCCTGGCTCGGCCGCAAATCGGTAACCCACCCCGCGCACCGTCTCGACATAGTCGCCGGCTGCGCCCAGTTTCTCGCGCAGACGCTTAACGTGGGTATCCACGGTGCGGGTGTTGTTCTCGGGATCGGCGTCCCAAACATCGTCGAGCAGAGTGCCGCGCGACTGCACGCGACCGCGCCTCTGATACAGGGTCCAAAGCAGTCGCATCTCCAGGGCCGTGAGCGAGATTTCCTGGTCATCCACCCAGGTGCGATGTGCGGTGTAGTCGATGCGCAAACGACCGAAGACTACCGGCTCGCTGGCGTCGGCCTCGCCACTGCTGGACGCCCGCCGCAGCACCGCCTGCACACGCAACAAAACCTCGCGCACGCTGAAGGGCTTGGTCACGTAGTCGTCAGCGCCCAGTTCCAGACCGACAATGCGATCGATCTCGCTGCCCTTCGCGGTCAGCATGATCACGGCGACGTGGCGCAAGCGGGCGTCGGCCTTCATCGCCCGGCACACGTCCAGACCAGACATGTCCGGCAACATCAGGTCCAGCATGACCAGTTCCGGCGGCCGCTCGCGCGCCAGCGCCAGTCCCGCACTCCCGTGTTCCACGCCGGTCACCTCGTGGCCGGCCTGCTGCAGGTTGTATTCGAGAACCTGCCTGATGTCCGCTTCGTCCTCTATTACGAGTATGCGCGCCATTAGCCGGTTGTTTGTACCATTGTGGATGCGGCCTATGTAGCGAGTTCGTACGGATAGCAACCTGCCGCCGAGAACACTGAGGTGAGAGGAGAGGACGCAGAGTCGGAGTGTGGGTGCCCATAGCCATCCTGCCACGCCGCTTGGCCGCCTCCATATCGGAACTTCTTTGTCACACAATCGTCACAGAACTGTAACGCGAGCGACGCCCAAGACTGGCTCACTGGGTCCCAGAACATGTCCGCCCGCGAAGCCAATGCGCGAGACCGCGGTCAGCGTGACCGCAGCGTCTGCGGAGGCGCGATCCAGCCATGAGTGTTGGCCATTTTGTTCTCATCGCCGTGGTGGTGCTGGCCGCGCTGGCGTTCGACTTCATCAACGGCTTTCACGACGCGGCCAATTCGATAGCGACTATCGTGTCGACGCGCGTGCTCACGCCATTCCGGGCGGTGCTGTGGGCGGCCTTCTTCAACTTCATCGCCTTTGCTCTATTCAAGCTGCACGTGGCCAGCACCATCGGCAAGGGGATCATCGACCCCGCCGTGGTGGACATGGCGGTCATCATCGGCGCGCTGGCCGGGGCCATCGCGTGGAACCTGCTCACCTGGTGGTGGGGATTGCCGTCCAGCTCGTCGCACGCGCTGGTGGGCGGGCTGATCGGCGCAGGCGTTTCCAAGGCGGGACTCGGCATCCTGGGCTGGGGCAAGATCGGCGCCACCGCCGCGTTCATCCTTATCTCTCCCTTGCTCGGCTATCTCGGCGCTTCGATCTTGATGATTGGATGCTCGTGGCTGCTGCGCCGGCAGACTCCGGGCCGGGTGGACAGGTGGTTCAGTCGCTTGCAGTTTCTGTCGGCCTCGGCTTTCAGCCTCAACCACGGCGGCAACGACGCCCAGAAGACCATGGGAATCATCGCCGTGTTGCTGTACTCACAGGGGCTGCTGGGCAAGACCTTTCCCAGCGCGTCGCACTTCCCGCTGTGGATCGTTCTCTCGTGCCACGCGGCCATGGGACTCGGCACCATGGCGGGCGGTTGGCGAATCGTGAAGACCATGGGCATGCGCCTGACCAAGCTGCGTCCCTTTGGCGGCTTCTGCGCCGAGACCGGCGGCTCGCTGGCCATCTTCATTGCCACGCAGCTGGGCATTCCCGTGTCCACCACACACACCATCACCGGCGCCATCGTGGGCGTGGGCTCTGTCTCCAACCCCGGCCGTGTGCGCTGGGGCCTGGCCAGCCGCATCCTGTGGGCGTGGGTCTTCACCATTCCCGCGTCGGCTCTCATGGCCGCCATCACCTACTTCATCGCGCGCGCCCTGGGCGCGTGATCCCCGGCGGATCGCTGACGACCTAGGAAGACTCGCCCCGGAATTTCGCGGCGCGGATTCGGGCGATGGCCTCCTCCCACAGCGCCGATTCTCGAAGGCTGAGCGGCGCAGGCAGCTGCGGCACAGACGAGACATCGTTGTCGTCATCGCACATCCCATCTGCCGCGACCTCATCGTCGTCGTCATAGTCTCCCCCTGGCCCGACGGGCTCATGGTCCCACGGGTTCTCTTTCGCCTTGGGTGGTGGCGCCCTTTTCACGGGCTGGTCGCCGGGCGCGGGCTCGCTCGGTGTTTGGCGAGGATTGTCGTCGGTTATGACATGCATGGAACCTCCTGCCTTCTAGCTTGACCTGCGCTGGTAACGCGGAAGTGACGTTACAGAAAACTTTCGCGCATGGCCGGTGTCGCCCAACCGTGAGCCCCCAACCTGCTGACCTGGTTGCGTTTTCATCGTGCTTCCCAAGCGCGGCCGTGGTTGTGATAAAAACCGACCCATGAGCAACGTAACGCGCGCCCTCATCTCGGTTTCGGACAAGACCGGCGTTGTGGAACTCGGCCGCCGGTTGGCAAAGCTGGGTGTCGAGATTCTGTCGACCGGAGGCACGTCGCGCTCGCTGCGCGAGGCCGGGCTCACCGTGCGCGATGTGAGCGACTTCACCGGCTTCCCCGAGATGCTCGACGGCCGGGTCAAGACGCTGCACCCGCGCGTGCACGGCGGCATTCTGGGCCGGCCCACGCCGGAGCATGAAAAGCAGATGAAGGAGCACAAGATCGACCGCATCGATCTTGTCGTGGTGAACCTATACCCGTTCCGCGAAACCGTGGCGCGCGGGGCTGCCTTCGACGAAGTCATCGAAAACATCGACATCGGCGGCCCGGCCATGGTGCGTTCGGCGGCCAAGAACCACGAACGCGTGGCCGTGGTGGTCGATCCCAAGGACTACGACCGCGTGCTGGGCGAGATTGAAAGCAAGGGCCAGATCTCGGCCGAGCTGCGCTTTGAGCTTTGCCGCAAGGCCTTTGCCCATACCGCTGCCTACGACGGCGCCATCGCCAGCCACCTGGGCCGGCTCGGGGACGATGGCAAGGTCGCCTCGGATTTCCCGACCACCATGCACCCGTCGCTGCACCTGGAGCGCGTGCTCCGCTACGGCGAGAACCCGCACCAGAAGGCCGCCTTCTATTCCTGGGATGCGCCGTCCGGGATGTCGCTGGCCAAGGCCGAGGTTCTGCAAGGCAAGGAACTCTCCTACAACAACCTGCTCGACCTCGACGCTGCCATGAAGTTGTGCGCAGAGTTTGAAGTACCCGCCGCGTGCATCATCAAGCACACCAATCCCTGCGGCATTGCCGTGTCCGACAAGGGCGTGAACGAAGCTTTCCGCTTGGCCAAGGAAACCGATCCGGTGTCTGCCTTTGGCGGCATCGTGGCCTTCAACCGCACTGCCGACGCTGATCTGGCGCGCATGATGGGCGAAGGGTTTCTGGAATGCGTGGTGGCGCCCGACTACACGCCCGAGGCTTTGCAGGTCTTTGCCACCAAAAAGAACCTGCGCCTGCTGCGCGCCAAGTTGGCGAAAGGCGCGGCCGGGCAGCTCGACATGCGCGCCATCTCGGGTGGCATGCTGGTGCAATCGAGCGACACCACCACCTCGGCAGCCTCGGCCGGCAAGGTGGTATCCGCGCGCAAGCCCACGGCGCAGGAGCTGGCCGACCTCGACTTCGGTTGGCGCGTGGCCAAGCACGTAAAGTCCAACGCCATCGTGTTCGTGGGCGGCGGCCGCACTCTGGGCGTGGGCGCGGGCCAGATGTCGCGCGTGGACTCGGTCAAGCTGGCCGTGTCCAAGGCGCGCTCTCCTCTGGCCGGCTCGGTGCTCGCCTCGGACGCCTTCTTTCCCTTCCGCGACGGCGTGGACGAGGCAGCCAAGGCAGGGGTCACGGCCATCATCGAGCCCGGCGGATCCGTGCGCGACGCCGAGGTCATTGCCGCGGCCGACGAGCACAAGATTGCACTCGTCTTTACCGGCGAGCGTCACTTCCGACACTAACCACATCGCTTGCAGCATCCAATTTGGCGAGGTCAGGAAGGAGGCGGCAGATGACCATCTACACTCGACCGTCAAAGGGCTTCCCGTTCAGGCAGGCGTCGAGTCGCCGTGAACCGGTGGTGCGTTCCTGGGTGCCACCGGTGGTTTCACCACCCTTGGTCAGAACGCCGGCGTTCATGTTGGGCGGACGTTTCGCCGTGATTCGCGAGCCGCACTTCATGCTCGACGCGCGGCCTGGCGGGGCGGTGCAGCCGGATTCGCGAAGCGCGGGCAAGCCCGCCCTGTCAACTGTCGATCCCTCAGACAAGTCTCCGAATGGCAAATAGGATTCTTCTCGTCGGCTCAGGCGGGCGTGAGCACGCGCTGGCCTGGAAGCTGCTGCAAAGTCCGCTGTGCCATCACCTGGTGGCTGCACCAGGCAACCCCGGCATCGAAGCCCTCGGTCGCGGCCAGGGACCCGGGGCCGGCAAGGTCAGCGTGGCAGCGGTGGGGGCCGAGGCGGTGAACGATCTGCTGGCCCTGGCCGAGCGCGAGCGCATCAATTTCGTGGTGTGTGGCCCCGAGGCTGCCCTGGCCAAGGGACTGGGCGATGCCTTCGCTAAGAAAGGCATGCCGTTCTTCGGCCCGTCGCAGGCTGCGGCCGAGATCGAAGGCTCGAAGAAGTTCGCCAAAGATCTCATGAAACGCGCGGGCGTGCCCAGCGCGGCCTACGACAGCTTCAGCGACTTCGCGGCGGCCGAGGCCTTCATCGACCGCCAGCCGGGCGACGTCGTGGTCAAGGCTGACGGACTGTGTGCGGGCAAGGGCGTGGTCGTCGCGAATTCGCACGAGGAAGCCAAGGCCGCTGTCCGTTCCATGTTGTTGGACCGCAGCTTCGGCGACGCGGGCGCGCGCGTGGTGATTGAAGAACGCCTCACCGGCCGCGAGTGTTCCATGATGGCCCTGTGCGACGGCGAACGCTTCGTGCTGCTGGCCACGGCCGAGGACCACAAAGCGGTGTTCGAGGGCGATCGCGGTCCCAACACGGGGGGCATGGGCGCCTATTCACCGTCGCCTCTCGTCGATGCGGCTCTCAGCAAGCGCATCGCCCAGACCATCTTCGCGCCCACAGTAGCCGCCATGGCGGCCATGGGCCGACCGTTCCGCGGACTGCTCTATGGCGGGCTGATGCTGACGCCGGATCGCGGGCCCATGGTCATCGAGTGGAACTGTCGCTTCGGCGATCCCGAGACGCAAGCGGTGTTGCCGCGCATGGAGGATGACCTTTTGCCTTGGCTCTTGGCCGCGGCCAAGGGCGAGTTGCCCGCCGGCTCGCCGACCTGGTCGACCAGCATCTCGGTATGCGTGGTGCTGGCAGCCGCGGGCTATCCCGGCAAGGTGCGCAGCGGCGACGCCATCGACGGCCTCGCCGAAGACGGACAGCTTGCCGGCGAAGGCACCGATCTGGTCGTGTTTCACGCCGGCACCAAGCGCGAGGGAGAGCGCTTGCTCACCAGTGGCGGCCGCGTACTGGGCGTGACCGCGCGGGGCGCGGATCTCAGTTCAGCGCGAGCGCGCGCCTACAGTGGTATTGACCGTATTCGGTGGGATGGCATGCACTATCGAAAAGACATTGGCCTGCGAGGACGAACATGAGCGGAAAACTGGGAAACGACGTGGCCGTCTTGATGGGGTCGAAATCCGACCTCGAGATCATGAAGCCGGCTGCGCAGGTCTGCCGCAAGCTCGGCCTCAGTGTTGACGTGCGCGTCCTGTCGGCCCACCGCACCCCTGAACAGACCGCGGCCTATGTGCGCGAGACAGCCAAGGCAGGCACCAAGGTCTTCATCTGCGGCGCAGGCGGCGCAGCCCATTTGGCCGGCGCAGTGGCTGCCCACACCACTCACCCAGTCATCGGCGTGCCCATTGTGTCCGGCAGCCTGCAGGGCATGGACGCGCTTCTGTCGACTGCAATGATGCCCCCAGGAATTCCAGTGGCGACTGTGGCCATTGGCGGCGCCGAGAACGCGGGCCTGTTGGCCGCGCAGATCATTGCGCTTGGCGATCCCGCGCTGGCCAAAGCCGTGACCGCCGAACGCGAGGCGCGGTTGCAAAAGGTGCTGGAGGCCGACGCCGAAGTGCGCGAGAAGTGGTAGACGTCGCCGCAGCAGCAGCCGCGATTATTCGCGGCGAGGTCGTCGCCTATCCGACCGAAACCTTCTACGGCCTGGCCGTCGACGCGCTCAATGAGAGCGCATTGTCCAAATTGCGCGCATTGAAGGGCCGCGAAGCCGAGAAGGCTTTCTCATTGCTGATATCCGGCCGCGAAATGCTGGCCTCTTTGTGCAGCGAAATCTCGCCACTGGCCGAACGCCTGATGGCGCAGCACTGGCCCGGCCCGCTGACTCTTGCGTTGCCGGCGCGGCCAGGCTTGCCCGTGTCGATCGTGGCCGATGGCTGCGTGGCCGTTCGTGTATCGTCCAATCCGCTCGCGCAAGCGTTGGTCGTTGCGGCTGGTCGGCCCATCACCGCCACCAGCGCCAACCCCGCCGGCTCACCGCCACCTCGCACAGTCAGCGAGGTCGCAGCTTACTTCGCCCCGGAGAGCTGCCTGATCCTCGACGGAGGCACCACCCCCGGCGGCCAGCCCAGCACCCTCGCCCGCGTGTGCGGTGACCAAGTCGAAATTCTGCGCCAGGGGGTGGTGGTCCTCGTGAGTGTTAGCTGATCAGATGCCCGAAGTGTACCACCGCTCTTGCTGGCAGGGCGATTTCAGGGAGAAACGGCGTGAGCACGACTGGACCTGTCCCCGAGGCCCGAACCGCGCTATCCTGTCTTCGTGAGTGCCGCCATGCACACCGCAAAAGAGACTGTCCGCCGGCTTCTCGATGACCTGCCCGACAACGCCTCACTTGAAGACATCCAGTACCACATCTACGTCCGCGAGAAGATCGAACGCGGCCTGCGCGATGCTGAAGCCGGGCGCGTTGTTGACCAGGACGAGGCCAGGCGACGGATGGCCAAGTGGCTCGGCGAGTAGGCTGGACCGAAGCCGCGCTTGAAGATCTGAGCGCGACCGCGGAGTACATCGCCCGCGACAGCGCCCGCTATGCCGGCGGGTTCGTTCGAGAAGCGTTCGAGGCGTCCGACACCCTGACCGAGTTCGCCAACCGTGGCCGCGTGGTCCCCGAGTTCGAGGACCAGGCTATCCGAGAGATCTTCCTCGGCTGTCACCGACTGATCTATCAGGTCACCACCGAGAAGATCCTCATCCTCGGTCTGGTCCACGGCGCGCGCGACCTTGCGGCGCTGTGGCGACGAGAGAAACGGACTGGCGAACCCCAGCCCTGAGCGGGTCGACCCGGGTTCTGTCGCGTCCATTCATCGCGACCACCCACGATAGGCGCTATGATGGCGTCCATGGCCGATCCTCCTGCCAAAGCCCTTGCTCCTCGAACCCTCGTCGCCGAACGCGAAAAGGTCGTCGCCCGTTTGTCCGACGCCTTCGCGCACGATCGCCTGAACATAGAAGAATTCGAACGCCGGCTGACCTTGGCGCATGAGCGGGACACGCTCGCGGCGATAAACCAACTGGTGGACGATCTGGCGGAGCCAGAGGGGGAAGTTCGCACGGAGGCTCTGGCCCACACCAGTGATGCACGCGAGCATGAGGAAATCACCGCCATTTTCGGCGGCAGCCAGTTCTCTGGACCGCAATCCCTGCCCCGCCGACTCAAGATCAGGGCGATATTCGGTGGCGCGCAGGTGGATCTGCGCGATGCCCTATTCCCCGACGGTGTCGTTGACGTGGAAGTCAAAGCCGTGTTTGGCGGCGTGCAGATCATCGTGCCCCCAACCTTGGCAGTGGAGTGCCACGGAGTGGCGATCCTCGGCGGCTTCGAAAGCCTCAACCGCACGCCTGCGAGTCCCGACCCGTCGGCGCCACTGTTGCGAGTGCGGGGACGCGTGGTGTTCGGCGGCGTGCAGATCGAGACACGCCTGCCCGGCGAGGAACTGCACGGGCACCATCACCGCGAAGACCACCACGCCCATCGCGACGAGCGCCGCGCGCTGCGGAACAAGTAGATTCGCACCACCCGAAACAACTCTTCGCGAGGTCAGCACACAAGAATGCATTCGATGCACCAGGTCCGATCCCCTGACGGAACCAATATCGCCTACGAGAAACGCGGCCACGGACCGCCGCTGGTCATGGTGCACGGGTCGTCGCTCGACCACGCCCGCTGGGGATCCAGCGTGGTGCGCCTGGCTCAACGATTCACGCTGCTGATGATGGATCGGCGCGGCCGCGGGGCCAGCGGGGACGCCCCCGTCTACTCCATTGATCGCGAATTCGAGGACGTGGCTGCGGTTGTCGAGGCTGCTGGCGGGCCGGTCCACCTGCTGGGCCACTCGTACGGCGCCGTGTGCGCCATGGAGGCCTCGTGCCTGACCTCAGCCATCGACAAGCTCGTGCTCTATGAACCACCCTTTCCCGTGGGCAACCCCGGGCCGCTCTTCGGGCCTAACATACCCGAGCGGCTCGATGAACTGCTCCAGCGCGGGGAACGCGATGCTCTGGTGGAGCTCTTCCTGCGCGAGGTGGTTGGGGTGAGCGAGGCGGAATTGCAGTCCTTGCGCCGCTCATCCACCTGGCGTGTGCGCATGCAGGCCGCGCACACCCTGCCGCGCGAGGTGCGCATGGCGGAAACCTATCGTTTCGACCCCAGTCGCCTGGCCAAGGTGCGGACACCGACGCTGCTGCTGCTCGGCACGGAAAGCCCACGCTTCATGCACGATTCGACCATGGCAGCGCATGCGGCTTTGCAGAACAGCCGCATCGAACTGCTGCCCGGCCAGGGTCATGCCGCCATGACCACAGCACCGGAGATGTTCCTGGCCAAGGTGCTGGCGTTTCTCGACGAAAGCTGATTGCTGCTCTGGCTTACGCGACCTGCCTGGGATTCACGTGGGAGCCGTGCAGGTGCGGGCGGCAGTGGCCGGGGCCGTCGTCGCTAGGGGCGACCTGCGGTCGCCCATGTGGCCCGGGACAGGGCGGTGTCAGGGGCAGTGGCAGTGACGTGGCGAAGGGCCTTGCTGGCCCCATGTCACGGCAGCGAGACGGGGATCCGACATCCTTCGATCAACGTATCCCCCCCGATGCGATCGTGCGTGTGCTCCGTTACCCGTTGCATGTGCCTTGTCCGTTGAACGATCTGCCATTCAGCTGCAAGCCCGCCACGGAATCGGCCTCTCGATTTTGCACCGATGTCCCTGCGGCGGGATTGCCAGTCATCGGCGGGTTCGGCAGCATTCCGCATCTTGACGTTACAACGTTATGGCGTCATGCTGTCCGTTATGGCACAGGCAAAAAGAGCCACGGTGTACTTGGAACCGACACTGCATCGCGCCCTTCGCGTGAAGGCCGCAGAGACAGATGTGTCGGTGTCTGAACTTGTCAACGACGCTGTTCGTTTTCGATTGGCTGAAGACGCCGAGGACCTTGAGGCGTTCCGGATCAGAGCGAAGGAGCCAACCTCTTCCTTCGAGAACCTCGTGAGCGACCTCAAGCGACGTGGAAAGCTATAGGCTCGAAGTCAAGCGCTCGGCAGCCAAGGAGATCGCCGATCTTCCCAAGGCCGAGTGTCAGCGCGTCGTCGCGAAGATTCAGCTGCTCGCGAGCAACCCACGACCGCACGGCTGCGAGAAGCTCAGCGGCGCGGAGAAGTACCGCATTCGCCAAGGGGACTACCGAATTCTCTACGAGATCAACGATTCGACGAAATCGGTGATCATCGTGAAGGTGGGCAACCGCAAAGAGGTCTACCGCTGAGCCCTGTCTGCCGAACGCCCTACCGTTCAGCGGCGGCGTGCAAGCTCCGTCGGGTGCAACGGGTTCGGCATCTGAAGGTACACGCCTCGTCACTCGCCCTGCTTTGTCCCCCACACCAAGCAGTATCGAGACACGCAGCGCAGCGAATCCCAGGATTCGCGAACCCCTTGCGAGCCCACTGGTAGCCGCACTACCATGTCCTCCATGCAGCCATCCTATTCCCACGGGATCACGTCTGTGCCTTTGCTGGGTGACACCATCGGCGACAATCTGCGTCGCACGGTGGAACGCTTCGGCGATCGCGAGGCTCTGGTCTCGCTCCACCAAGAGTATCGCGCCAGCTACCGTCAGCTCTGGGAAGAGACCGGCGTCATCGGGCGCGCGCTGATGGCGCGCGGGGTGAAGAAGGGCGATCGGGTCGGACTGTGGGCGCCCAACCGTTACGAGTGGGTGGTCACTCAGTACGCCACCTCGCGCATTGGCGCCATCATGGTCAACATCAACCCGGCCTACCGCAGCCACGAACTGGAGCATGTGCTCACGCAATCGAGCTGCTCGCTGCTCATCATGGCGCGTGCGTTCCGCCATACCGACTACGTGTCCATGTTCAAGGAGGTGGAGGAGCGACTGCCCGCGCACATCCAGGCCCTGGTCATCGACGACGAATGGGGCACCCTGCGAGAAGAGGCCAAGCAAGTCTCCGAGGAAGAATTAGCCCACCGCGAACAGACTCTGGATCCCGACGACCCCATCGACATTCAGTACACCAGCGGCACCACCGGCTTCCCCAAGGGCGCCACGCTGTCCCACCACAACATTCTCAACAACGGCTACTTTGTGGGCCGCACGCTCAAGTACAGTGAGAACGACCGCATCTGCATCGCAGTGCCGCTCTATCACTGTTTCGGCCAGGTCATGGGCAACCTGGCGGCCACCAGCCATGGCGCGTGTATGATCTTTCCGGGCGAGGGTTTCGACGCCAGCGCCGTGCTGGCCACCGTGGAAAAAGAGCGCTGCACTTCACTGTACGGCGTGCCCACCATGTTCATCGCCGAGCTGGAGCACGCCAACTTCAGCAGGACGGATTTCGCCAGTCTGCGCACCGGAATCATGGCTGGCTCGCCCTGCCCCATCGAGGTGATGAAGCGCGTGCAGAAAGACATGCACATGCCCGAGATCACCATCTGCTACGGCATGACCGAAACCTCGCCGGTGTCCACGCAAAGCAAAGTCGACGATCCTCTGGACAAGCGCGTGGCCACGGTGGGCTGCGTTCACCCCAACCTGGAGGTCAAGATCGTGGAACCGGCCACCGGCCACGTGGTTCCCCGCGGCGCCGTGGGCGAGCTGTGTACCCGCGGCTACTCAGTCATGCTGGGCTACTGGGATGATCTGCACTCCACCAGGCAGGCCATCGACAACGCGCGCTGGATGCACACCGGCGATTTGGCGACTATGGACGCCGACGGTTACGTGAACATCGTGGGCCGCATCAAGGACATGGTCATGCGCGGGGGCGAGAACATCTACCCGCGCGAAGTGGAGGAGTTCCTCTACACCAAGCCGGAGGTCGCGGACGTGCAGGTCATTGGCGTGCCCGACGCCAAGTATGGCGAGGAGCTGATGGCCTGGGTCAAGTTGCGGCCGGGCGCCAGCGTGACCGGCGACGAGCTGCGCGCCTTTTGCAAGGGCAAAATCGCGACCTACAAGATCCCGCGCTACTGGAAGTTCGTGGACACATTCCCCATGACGGTGACCGGCAAGATACAGAAGTACAAGATGCGCGAGATGGCTGTGGAAGAGCTGAAGCTGCAAACCGCGGCCAATATCAAGACAGCCTGAAGCCGGCGTGGCGTTGAACCCGCAAGACTTGCTTCCCGAAACGCAGCCGCCCAACACGCATGAATCCAGGACGCGCACCGTCTGGATCGTGCTGTTCTGGTCACTGCCGTTTGTCCTGGCGCTGGGGCAGGCGCTGGTGATGTGGCGACTCGTCGACCGCATCGCCTACGAGGAAATGTCAGAGTCGGTGCGGAATCCCTATTGGTTGGCCCATCGGACCCTGTACGACAGTGGCTCGACCAACGTTTCCTGGTACGCGTTCCTGCTTGGGCTGTACAAGATCTTCGGGTTTCACCTGCACCTCACGCGATGGGCTCGCCTGGCCCTGCACGTCCTGTCCATGACCAGCGCGGCATGGCTGCTCAAACGTCTCTTGGGGATGAGACGCGCGGTCATCCCCCTGTGTGCCGTTGCCCTCTCGCCCACCCTGCTCTACTTCAACGCCATGCAGGCCCAGTTCGGCCTGGAAGTGCAACTGCTTCCCATCGGCATCGTACTCTTGGTTTCTTTCCCTTGCGCGCGTCTGGCCAGGGGCCTGGTCTTGCAGGCCGCCTTCTGGTCGTTGGCCATGGTCGCTTCGTTGGCCTACCCTGCCTTCGGCCTGTTGCTGCCAGCCTTGGGAATCGCCTACCTCGTCGGAGTCCGCCAATTCTGCGCCCACAGACATTGGTCGATCTATGCCGTCAGTCTGCTCATCGGCGGTCTCGCCTTCGTGCTCCCGTTCGGCGGCTTCGCAGCCTTTCTGCGTGACCCTTCGATTCTCTACCAGGGAGCTTTTCGCGGTGGCAGTGAAGGCTTCAACACGAGCCTCACCTTCATCCTCGCGAACCTGAGTCAGACCTTTCGCGAGTTCTTCCTCAAAGGGGAGAGTTACTACTTCACGGACCTCCCCTATGTAGAGTTCTCCGGTCGACTGGCGGCCATTTCGGCGGGATTGGCAATCCTTGCGTCCGCGCTAGCCGTCCGCCAACGCAAGCTCCGGCTGCTGCTTGGGCTGGCCTGGCTCACGATTCTCACGACCTTGGCAATAAGTGCCATGGCCACCAATCTTCCTGGTCTTCGTCGACAAACACCGGCGCTGGGAGCTTTCTACGTCCTCTACGCCCTGGCCTGGCGCGAGTTCGGGCCTGGCCGAATTCGCACGTGGCTGGTTCGCGCACTCGCCGTCGGGTTGCTGCTTCTGCCCTTGCACCACCTGTATGTATTTCCGGAGAACGCCGCCCGCATCCGCGGGGATGGGTTTCCACCGCTCGGGGACAAGCCTGTCGCGTACCTGCAAGAACTGACTGCAAGGGCGGTGCGGGAACCAATCCAGCTCCGTTGTTCGAGCCCGAGCGACTTCAGCTGCCGCTATCCCGAAGTCTTTGCCGCGGTCGCCGGCGCCTGCCAGTGGAACCATCTGCACTGCCAGCCCATACAAGGCTACGACCCCCAGACGAATCGCCTCATCCGCTTGTCGACGGACCTGTGGGAGACGAACTACTTCTCCCACTAGGCGAGAGGCGTGATGCGGTAGACTGCCGCGCGTGCTTGACATGCTGTCATCAGCAGACGGACCGGGCGACAGCGGCCGCCCGGTCGAGTGGCGCGGACTTGTTCTGTCGAATGTGGCTGCGACGCTGGTCGCCGCATTCTCGCTGCGGAGTGCGTGTCGGTGAACGACGAGGAGCCGCTCCGCCCCGGGTGGCTGCGCGCGCTGGCGCTGGCCGCGCTTGCGCTCGGGCTCAGCATCTACGCGTGGTCGTCCATGCTCGCCGCGTACCCGCACCCGTCCAACGGGGACGGCATGATGTACCAGAAGATTCTCGAGGCGGGCCGGGCGAGCATCGTGCGCTACCACGAGTTTCCCTTCTGGAATCCCTACGAATGCGGCGGCTATCCCCTGTGGGACAACCCGCAGGGCTTCGCGGGCGCGCCGCTCTTGTGGATCGTCTTCTTCGTGAACTCCACGGTTTCCATCTACTTCTGGGTGATCACGCACGTTGCTTTCGCTTTCGCTTCGATGTGGCTGTTCGCGCGACACGAGGTGAAGCTCTCGCGCGCTGCCACCTTCGTCGCGGCCGCGGCGTGGGCGTACTCGGGGTTCCATCAACAGCACTACTCGGGTGGGCACTTCACCTTCGTGCCGTGGGTGTTCTTCCCGCTCGCGCTCCTCTTGTGGCGCCGGGCCGAGAACGACGTGCGCTACGCGGTGGGGCTCGGCGTGCTGGCTGCCTGGATGTTCTACGAAGGGGCAGTGTATCCGCTGCCGCACCTGGTTTTGTTGCTGGGTGCAGAGACCCTCACGCGCGTGTGGCCGCCGCGCCGGCTGCCGGGAATCTTGCGCGCAGGCGCGATCACAGGCGTGGTGGCGTTCACCATCGCGGCCAGCCGCCTCTTGCCGGTTCTCGATCAGCTCCACCAGCACAGCCGCCCGGCGCTTTACGACTCCGACGCGATCACCTGGCCCACGCTCAAGGCGATGTTCCTTGCGCGGCAGCACGGGCGCGGTGTGGTTGGGCAACAGTATGTATGGACCGAGTGGGGAACCTACCTGGGGCCAATCGTGCTCACGCTCGGGCTGCTCGGGCTTGTCGTGGGCGGCGCGGAAATCGCGTGGATGGCGGCGCTGCTCGCTTTGGCGTTCGTGCTGATGTGCGGGCATTTCGCCAAATGGTCGCCTTGGTCATTGTTGACCGCGCACGTCCCACCCTTCAAAGAGATGCGCGTCCCCTCGCGCTTCCGCGCCACGGTCTCGCTGTTCCTGGCCGCCTACGCCGGTGTTGCAGTCGACCGGCTGCGCATGGCCGCGCAGCGCTTCGTCCCCTCGCTTCCGTGGTCGCGCGCGCTGCAAACCCTGGTCTTCGCGATCGCGCTTTTGGGCGTGGGCGATATCATCGGGGTGGGCATCGACACCATCCCGCAGTTCTTCACGTCGGCGCCCATCACCAAGCAGGAGCCTGCCGCGCATTTCTACTACGGCGGGCCCGGCCTGGCAGGCTTCATTGATCAGCCCGCGCAGAACCGCGGCGAGCTGTCCTGCTATGACGAGTGGGGCTTTGGCCAGGGCTCACACCTCTGGGAGGGCGACCTGCCGCAAGCGCGCGCGATTGACGACGGCGCGACCATCGAGGCAGCGAACCGCACGCAGAACACTTTCACCGTCGACGTGGTGGCCCAACGCCCCGGCGCGCGCGTGCTGCTTAATACCGTTTACGACGACGACTGGAAGACCAACGTCGGCAAGACCGTGAACCTCAGCAGCCAACTCGCCATCGAACTCCCCGCGCAAGGGAGGTTTCACATCCGCGCCTACAATCGGCCGCGCACGTTCGCCGTTGGCGCGATCCTCTCGGTCCTCGGCATCGCGGGCACCGTGGCATTCTTCGTCCGCGACGCGCGCCGCCGCCGGCGCGAGCGTTGCCAAACTGGCTGAGTGCCGGCCGGCTGACCGAAAGCGTTATCAAGTCGCGCTGCGGCGGCTGAATTTCCGAAGAGTTGCGGCCAGTTGCGCGCCAAACGGCCGCGACCGCCGAATATCTTTTCTATCTTTAAAATAGTATTGCCTATTACGTGATGGTTGACGATATATTAGATCGTGAGGTCGCGTCTTCTCCTGGTTGTCGTCCCTGCGCTGCTGCTCGGCGCCGCACTGCCGGCCTGGGCCTGGGAAGACTACGAGAAGGGGGAAAACGCGCCGATCGTCAGCGTTCCCGCCGCGCCTCCCTCGCCCCAGCGCTTGCCCTACTTTGGCATGATGGGTGACGTGGGCGTGCCCGATGGTCTCATTGGCTCGCTGGTGGCTCGACCGTGGACGTGGCTGCGCCTTTCAGGGGGCGGCGGGAGCAACGGCATCAGCAAAGGCTGGCGCACGGGCATCACCTTTCTGCCCTTCACCGCCGGCCCCTCGGCCAGCTTCGAATACGGTCACTATCAGGACGGCAACGCCAACTCTCTGGCCAAGAAAGTCATCGGCGGCAGTTTCGACGGAAGCCCGTTGCTGGAACGGGTTGGTTACGACTATCTGAACGCGCACCTGGGTCTGGACTTCGGTTCACGCAGGGTGGTCTTCTTCCTGCACGGAGGCGTCACCTTCCTGCGTGGCCAGATCCACAACGTCGAGGCCGCCATCCGCAACGCCACCTCGCAAGGCGCCGCCGGCTCAGGCACGACCGAAGTGGTGGTGCCCAAGGATCCGACGGTCAAGGCGGTGGGATCGTCGGTCAAACTGGGGCTGATCGTCTACATCTGGTGAAGCGCTGACCATGACACTTCGAATTCTCCCCTTCATCCCGGCCCTGGCCACGCTGGCCAGCGCCTGCGCTTTCTCCGTCGAGGCCGACATCCCCGAGGTCCAGATCACACAGCGCGGACTGAGAATGCCGGGCGTGCCCAAGGCCAAGCTGGCGGGCGATGTCTCGGTGTCGAGCTCCTTCACGTTTTCGTCATCCAACACCGCGTGGGCCAAAAGCATGAATTCCCGCGTCTTCGTCCGCCAAGTCGAAGTCACTGCCACCGGCGGCCTCGACAACCTAGATTTCATCAAGGCCGCGCATCTGACCATGGCGGACTCCGAGGACTCGGGAAAAAGCACCGAGCTTGTCAGCTATGACCAGTGCGATGGGGCGCCGTCCAGTTCAGTCATCAATGTCAGCATGCCGAAACCCATCGACATCACGCCCCTGTGGTCCGCCGCCAAGACCGTGATTGAGCTGCAAATGGCCGGGCGACTTCCAGAAGAGGATTGGGCCGTGGATGTAGTCCTCAAGCTGAACGGCGAGATCACGTACAAGTTCTAGGGCGACCGCAAGTCGCCGCTACGGCCGCGCGTCCCGCCAGAGCTGAGTGTTGTGTAGGCGACCTGCGGTCGCCCACCGCCACGGTGCATGGCTTTGCTGCGCGAGCATCCCGCTTGCGCCGGCGCTCCGGGCGATGCAACCTGGTGTCCTCGACGAACCACGGAGGTTTTCATGATCGGCATCATCGGAGGCACAGGACTTGGCGACACCCTCGGAACGGTCGGCAAGGGCCAGACCCACAACATCGACACGCCCTTTGGCCGTCCCTCAGCCCCCATTCTCACGACCGAAGTGGGCGGCGTGCCGGTGGCGCTGCTCTCCCGTCACGGCGAAGGCCATGTGCTCAATCCCTCCACCATACCCTATCGCGCAAACATCTTCGCGCTCAAGGAATTGGGGGTCAGCCGCATCATCGCCAGCGGCGCGGTGGGCAGCTTGCGCGAGGAGATTGCGCCGCGCGATCTGGTGTTGCCCGATCAGTTCATCGACCGCACCATCCATCGGCCCAACACCTTCTTTGAAGGCCTGGCCGTGCATGTGGAGATGGCCGCGCCCTTCTGCCCGGCCTTGCGCGCGGCGCTCACCAATGCCGCCACGGCCGTGCCGGTCAAGGTCCACCTGCGCGGCACCTACGTGTGCATGGAGGGCCCGCAGTTCTCCTCGCGCGCCGAGAGCGAAATGCACCGGCAGTGGGGCGGCGATTTGATTGGCATGACCCTCATGCCCGAGGCCAAGCTGGCTCGCGAAGCCGAGATCTGCTACGCCTCGGTGGCGCTCTCCACCGACTACGACTGTTGGCGAGCGCACCGCACCGACGTGGATCAGATTCACCTGCTGGAGGAAATCATCGGCAATGTGCAGTCCGCGACACAGAATGCCTTGACGTTGATCAAGGCCGGACTGCCTGCCATCGCGGCACTGCCAGCCAGCGCGTGTACCTGTCAGAAAGCCTTGAAGTTGGCCATCTGGAGCGACCGGCGCTGCATTTCGCGCGAGGTGCGCGATCGTCTTGGGCCACTGACCGCAAAATACCTGGATTGAATATGAACGTCGCTGGCATCCCCCATCGCACCATCCGTTTGCACACCGACGGTGTCTCGGTCGAGGTCATCGACCAGACGCTGCTGCCGCACGAGTTCCGCCTGGCGCGACTGTACACGCTGGAGGACGCGGTGAGGGCCATCGCCGACATGGTGGTGCGGGGCGCGCCCCTCATCGGCGCCACCGCGGCGTACGGCATGGCCCTGGCTTTGCGACAGGACGCCAGCGATACCGGCCTGGCGCGTGCGCACGCGCAGCTGCTGGCCACGCGTCCCACAGCGGTCAACCTGCGCTGGGCTCTCGACGAAATCCGCACGACTACGGTCCGCTTGCCACCCGCGGAGCGCGCCCAGGCCGCCTATCGTCGCGCAGCTCAGATCTGCGACGAGGACGTGGCCCTATGTTCGGCCATTGGCGAGCATGGCAAGCGCATCATCGAAGCCATCGTCAAGCGCAAGGGCTCGAGCCCCGTGAACGTGCTTACCCACTGCAATGCCGGCTGGCTGGCCACCGTCGACTGGGGCACGGCCCTGGCGCCGGTGTACAAGGCTCACGATGCCGGGATCCCGGTGCACGTGTGGGTGGAAGAAACCCGGCCGCGCAACCAGGGCGCGTCGCTGACCGCCTGGGAATTGGGCCAGCACGGTGTGCCCCACCATGTGATCGTGGACAATGCCGGCGGCCACTTCATGCAACACGGCGCCGTCGACGTTTGCTTCGTGGGTACCGATCGAACCACAGCGACGGGCGACGTGTGCAACAAGATCGGCACCTACCTCAAGGCGCTGGCCGCGCGTGATTGCCAGGTGCCGTTCTATGTTTGCCTGCCCAGTCCCAGCATCGACTGGACCATCCGCGATGGCGTCGCCGAAATCCCCATCGAAGAACGCGGCGCCGACGAGGTACGCCTGGTGCGCGGACTGGGGCCCGACGGGAAGCCCAGCTCGGTGCTGGTCACGCCGCAAGACAGTCCGGTGGCCAATCCCGGCTTCGACGTCACGCCCGCGCGCCTGGTCACTGGCCTAGTCACCGAACGCGGCGTGTGCGCAGCCAGTGCCAATGGATTAGCGCAGTTGTTCCCCGAGCGGGCCGGTCGCAGGTGAGTGCAAGAGAGAAGCGGGCGGTCACTGCGGTTTCCAGAACAATGAAACCACGCTGTTTGGGGGTATCGCGTATTGTTGCATCGGCGGGTTACCTTAACCTTAGGAACCGCTCGAAGATAATGCTTGAGGGTGGGTGGGCAAGTTTTTCGCCTTTTCCCACGATCTCTGCTCTTTGATGGAGGATGGCGAGAATCGATGACGTCGCTCGTCTCCGGACGAAATACGAGATGTTGCGTGGCGTACTGAACGAGCGCACACGGCGGCTTTGGGCTGCCACTGAAGCGGACGCAATCGGCTTCGGCGGCATCAGCCGGGTGGTCGAGGCCACGGGATTGAGCTGGCCCACTGTGGTGAAGGGAATTGGCGAGTTGGCCGAGCAGCGTGAGAGCGGCACCGCGCTGTCGCCTGAGCGAATTCGTCGCCCCGGCGGTGGCGACAAGCATCTCAGGGACAAAGACCCAACACTTCTTTCGGATCTCGACGCGCTGGTGGAGCCGGCGACCAGGGGCGACCCGGAGTCGCCGCTTCGGTGGACATGCAAGAGCACGAGGAAGCTCGCCGAGGAATTGGTGAAACGTGGGCACAAGGTGAGTCCGCAGACTGTGGCCGTGTTGCTCAAGGAGCAGGGGTACAGCCTCCAGGCCAACCGCAAGACGAGAGAAGGCAGTTCGCAGCATCCCGACCGCAATGCACAGTTCGAGCACATCAACAGCCAGGCCAAGCGCTTCGCCAAGCGTGGACAGCCGGTGATATCCGTCGACACCAAGAAGAAGGAATTGGTCGGCGACTACAAGATGGCCGGCCGGGAGTGGAGGCCGGAAGGCCAGCCCGAGATAGTGCAGATGCACGACTTTCCAGACCCGCGCGTGGGCAAGGCCATCCCCTACGGCGTCTACGACGTGAACAGCAACGAGGGCTGGGTCAACGTCGGCATCGACCACGACACCCCCGACTTCGCGGTCGAAGCGGTCCGAGCCTGGTGGAAACACATGGGGGCGCGGCGCTACCCGCATGCAACCGAATTGATGATCACGGCCGACAGCGGCGGGAGCAATGCCGCCCGTTCTCGGCGCTGGAAGATGGCCTTGCAAGAACTCGCCGACGAAACCGGTCTCCGCATTACGGTCTCGCACTTTCCGCCTGGCACAAGCAAGTGGAACAAGATCGAGCACCGCATGTTCTGTCATATCTCGCAGAACTGGCGAGGACATCCGCTGCTCACGCACGATGTGGTGGTGAACCTCATCGCGAACACGACTACGCGTACGGGGCTGACTATCAAAGCAAGGCTCGACAAACGCTCATACCCCACCGGAATCGAGGTTGCTGACGCCGATTTCGACGCCCTCAACATCAAGCTCGCCCAATTCCACGGCGACTGGAACTACGTCCTGGCGCCAAATGGATCAACCTAGAAAATCTATCTTCGAGCGGTTCCTTAGCACTACTGATTCAAAAA